>JAAEQW010000118.1 GCA_024231025.1 Candidatus Omnitrophota bacterium | reverse complement strand
ATCAATGGAGAGGTTATGAAGCGGTTTATATAAAAGGTCCGAAATCGATCAATAATGATTTTTTGTCAGAATGATCTTTCGTAGACTTTTTAAAACAGCAATCTTGCATGCGTTTTACTTATTATTCACTGATCAATATTAATCGATTGGCAAAGTGATTGAGCTCGATTAAAAATGTCTAAAATTAATCCAACATATAATGCGTCGCACAAGGGTATGATTGTACATTACGCAGCAGTTCACAAGTTATTGGGGCCGCCGGCCGAAGGCCGAGGCGGCCCCTTATAGTAATGAGAACTGTTTTTTTTGTGACCCCTATTTGGCAGAGCGTGACAAATCTCTACTAATGAACCGATTCAGCTGAAATTCGGCACACGCCTAGAAGAAGGACTTTGTAGTTCTGATACCAAAGATCTTTCCAATCGAATGCTTACAGGCTGAGCTATGAGCTTCTAAAGTTAGCCTTCATTTTCCCCATGTATTAAGATAGGGAGAAAATTTCTTGAGACTGCCGGAGGCTCTCTTGCCTAACCTAAAGAACCTTTCTGAACGAAACTTGGCTAACATGTAGCGCCCTGGAGCAGCTATCCAGCTGACTTCCTACCTTTTTGGTTCGAAGCTAATAACAAGCTTT
>JAAEQW010000117.1 GCA_024231025.1 Candidatus Omnitrophota bacterium | reverse complement strand
GATACGTGCTCATGATCTAAAGGGCCTTATATAAAATTTCCGCTGTCGTGTGCCCAATTGGCCAAATTTTTCCGTTTACCTTTTGAGAAGGTAGTGCCTATTTAGGCTGTTGAAAATTTTATTTACCAGAAAAGGTTGAATGTCTTTTGCCTTGTCTGCTGATATTAAAAGTTAGTCAAATTTCTAATTCAAAATCCTATTGCATGATTTACTTTACTTTTATCAATATGTTTTACAATATGTTTTACTTTGCAGGAAAAATTTCAGTTAAGATAGTTGTGAAATTTTCCTCTTTTAGCTTTCTCGATAGATTGTAAGCTATAGGTAATTCAAATTGTCCATTTTGTTATCATCCCGTGTTTTGTATGCTATTTTCACGTGAATAGTGATGATATGAAAGGACAATAGACATGGGAATTTCTAGCTTTGGAGACGTCGTGGCATCGACGGCAAAGACCAGATCATGCCTAATGTATGACGTATTGCTATTCGCGAAGAAATTGCCGAGCTCGTTTGAAAGAAGTCACTCTGGCTGCCCATGTGATGTCTAAGTTAGCCTCGCTAGAAGTTGTTCT
>JAAEQW010000116.1 GCA_024231025.1 Candidatus Omnitrophota bacterium | reverse complement strand
GGATGGTGGTGGCGACTGGTCATCTTGTTCATCTGGGAATGTGTGCCCTGCTATAAGCTCACCAACCACTCCCGCCGGCTCATCATAAATGCGATCACCAAAGCGCGCTCTCTGTTCGCAAAACTTTTCCCAAGGGAGTTTATAGAAATCAATGAGGATTGGGTCGAGAACAATTTGGGAAGAATCTTTGACCTGGTTGATTGACCGAAGGTAACACGCTTCCTTTAAAGCCATCGCTCGAGGGAGACGTTCAGCAAACGGAGCGAGAATCATTGCCGTATAATCATCATGGTAATGCTTGAGGATACCTTCAGCTACTGAATCATCCAGCACCTGCGCCCAGTCTTGGGGAACGTCAGTGTGGAGCCATTTGTTTTTATCAAAACATTTAGTAATGAGTTCTTTTGCCTCATGATCACCCCAATAATCTAGAAGTCTTGTGATTATCGGCAATACTTCTGGCGCGCCGAAGATTTCCTTTTCTATTGCCGCACTCGTAATGCCCCAGCTGCCATGTGCACCAAATGCATCCCTTCGATCTAACATTATGCCTACCCAAGCTTGAATGACTTCTTTGTATTCTTGAGTAAAAATATCTCTTTCGATTACATCAACTACAATGTCACGAGCACACCCTGCCGTACTCTCAACATCACTCCGAGCCAATAATTCATCTATCCAGGATTGGATTTCTCGTTTAGTAAAAAGATCTGCTTGTACTGCCGCAACCGCGATTGCATTGCCGCTAGTTGAAGAATGTAAACTACCGGTTTGAGCCAACAATTCATCTACCCAAAATTTAATCTTTGTTTTATCATTAATTCTCCCAGCTTTTATATGTCCTACCGCTAAAATCCTCGCCTCTCTATAGTTTTCCTTCGCAACTATCCGGTCAATTTCAGCAATTACTCCTAGAATATCTTGACTACTCTCATATTCATACTTATCCGCGATATCGAGAGACCACATTTCTGGATCATGATAAATACTATTACTATCGCGCATTCTCTCTTTATGAAACTCTTCCCAGGGGAGTTTGTAGAAATGTGCAAGGATGCGGCTGAGTTTGATGTCGGAAGGATTTTCGCCTTGGCCGATTGACCGAAGGTAACACGCTTCCTTTAAAGCCATCGCCCGAGAGAGACGCTCGGTAGACGGAGCAAGAATCATCGCCACATAATCATCACGGTAATGCTTAAGCATCTCTTCAACTACTGGATCATCAAGCACTTTCGCCCAGTTTTGGGAAACGTCGGTGTGGAGCCATTTGCCAGTATCAAGTAATTTGGTGGTGAGATCTTTTGCTTCTTCGTATTCCCCTACCTCAATCAATCGATCTACTTCGGCAACTAATTCTGGGTTGCCTCCATCACCCTCAAACTCATGGTCTCCGGCAAACTCCTCAACCACTCCCGCCGGCTCATCATAAACCCGATCACCAAAGCGCGCTCTTTTTTCGCAGAAATCACCCCAACGCAAACGATAAAGATCAAGGAGTTCAATGTCGAGTGCAATCTCAGCAAGCGATTTGGAACTCTCATCCCCACCTAAGTACAACCACTCTCGCAGGACCATCGCCGCTTTAGTGCGCTCTTCACCAGCAGGGGTTAGAATGACTTCGGCGTATTGATCTTGGTGACCCTTGAGCATTTCTTCAATGTCTTCTCCTGCCAACACCTGCGCCCAATCCTGGTTAAGACCGGTGTGGAGCCATTGATTCTCTTTAATAAGTTCAATGATGAATTCTATGGCTTGATCTCTTTGCCCATGTTCAATATATTTATTAACCAGCCATAAAACATCACTGGAATCAAACAGTTCTTCTTTTTTGGCCACAAGGACAAATTCGTTAGAAGGAAGATCGATCAAAATTGCATTCTTGGTCAATCTTTTATTAATCCATTCCACAACCTTTGCCTTATCGTCGCTAGTTAAAATGCGCTTATTAATCGCTGCCGCCACCATGGGCCACAATATATCCGAATTGTCATTTTCGTTTGCTATTTTATCAATCAATTCCAGAACTGTTGCTTTATCGTCGCTAGTTAAAATGTGCTCATTTATCGCTGCTACCGCTATAGGCGATAATGTATCCAAAACGTTACTTGCGTTTGCTATTTTATCGATCAATTCCAGAACTGTTGTTTTATCGTCGCTAGTTAAAATGTGCTCATTTATCGCTGCTACCACTATAGGGCTAGTAACTATCTTGCCATCGAGTGATTCATGCGAAAACCGCATCGACCACTCCATAACCTTTGTCTTGTCGTAACTGGTTAAAATCTTTGCTTTTATCGCACTGACCACAATGGCAGTAGAAATATAAAGACTTTCTGCGTCTAGTAATATATCCACCCATTCTATAATTTCTTTATTATTAAAGGGTTTACGCTCCATTATCAACATCTCAACCATATGACAAGCAACAATCGCACCCCCTTGCCCCCTTCTTTCTACTGTTAACCTGTAAACCCATTTAACAATTTCATCTGTGTTGAAAATTCCAGCTTCCACTGCGGCAAGGGCAGTCTTGCTTGCTACAGTTGCATCATCTATTTTTCGAAATTCATCCACCCAATCCATAATTTCATCTTGATTAAAAATTCTAGCTTCTACTGCAGCAACTGTAATGGGATAGATATCATCAACTGAAATGGAAGTCGATCGAGTCTTTTTTGCTAACCAAATACCCAATTCTTGAATCTTCTCTTTATTATTGATATCTCCCCGCTTAATCCCTTTTACCGCTAAATCTTTTGCTTCTGAATACTCCCTTGTCTCAACCAACCTGTAAATCTCAGTAATCAGCTTAGCCTCCGCAGAAGAACCTCCTTGAGATAATTCGGCTTCGCTCACTACAGGTGGGCCTGAAGGAGGTGGTAACGAAGGTGGTGCGGATGGTGGTGACGACTGGTCATCTTGCTCATCTGGGAATGTGTGCCCTGCTATAAGCTCACCAACCACTCCCGCCGGATCATCGTAAATCCGATCACCAAAGCGCGCTCTTTGTTTGCAGAACTTTTCCCAAGGGAGTTTGTAGAAATCAATGAGGATTGGGTCGAGAGTGATATCGCTAAGTGCTGTAGGGCTCTCATTCCCACCTAGGTACAACCACTCGCGCAGGGCCATCGCACGAAGAGTGCGTTGCTCGCCGGCAGGGGCTAGGATGACTTCAATATATTGATCACGGTGGTCTTTGAGCATCTCTTCGATATTTGCCCCTGTTAACACCTGCGCCCAATCTTGGGGAACATCGGTATGGAACCATTTGCCCTTATCGAGGAATTCGGTAGCAAATTGTTTTGCTTCAAACTCTATTTTATAATGAACAAGTTTTAAAATTACCAAAGCATCGGCCGCATAGAAAATATTCCCCTCTATTGCTGCAAATGTGACATCCTTGGCAGAACAATAATCTCTTCTTTCTATCAACGAATCTACCCATTCTATAATCCTTGTTTTATTGTCACGAGTTAAAATTTTCGCTTCTATTGCAGGGGGTACACTCATCAAACAAAATCCCCCTATGTGGTTTTCTTTCCACTGTTCCATCCACTCTAAAATTTTTCCTTTATCGTTCTCAGTAAAAATCTCTATCTTTATTGCTGCAACGGCAATGGCTTCGCTGTGAGCTCTTGCTCCTTTCACTAGCAATTTATTAACCCAATCTACAATCTTTTCTTTGTCTGCAATTTCACCTGCTGCAATTCTTTTAACTGCTAAAATTCTTGCCTCTTGATATCTCTTCTGTGTAATCAACCGATCAATTCCGATAATAAGCTGCGATTCATCACTTTCAAACACATACGCCTCCACAAGCCGGGTAACAACCTTTTTAGGATTATTATAGATATCGTCATTGCTAAACCGCGCTCTTTGATAATAGAAGTCGTCCCAGCGTAAGCGGTAAAGATCAAGAAGCTCTGTATCAAGTTCAATTTCAGCAAACAGTTTAGATCTCTCGTCCCCACCTAAAAACAACCACTCCCGCAGGGCCATTGCCGCTTTAGTGCGTTCTTCGCCGGCAGGGGCTAGAATAACTTCTATATATTCATCGCGGTGGTCTTTTAGTCTCTTTTCGATGTTTGCCCCTATTAATACTTGCGCCCAATCTTGGTTAAGACCGGTGTGGAGCCATCGACCCTTATCGAGAAATTCGGTGGCAAATTGTTTTGCTTCAAACTCTTTCTTATAATGAGTAAATTTTGAAATTACTCCTAAAGCATCCGCCGTATAGAAAATATTCCCTTCTATTGCTGCAAATGCGACATCCTTAGCAGAAGAACAATCTCCCTTTTCTATCAACAAATCTATCCACTCCATGATCTTTGATACATTTTCGCGGGTTAGAATCTTTGCTTCTATTACTGGGGATATATTTATCAAACGAAATCCTCTTATATGGTTTTCTTTCCACTGTTCCATCCACTCTAAAATTTTTCCTTTATCGTTATCGGTAAAAACCCCTGGCTTTATTACTGCAATGGCAATAGCTTCGCTATGGTGCATTGTTCCTTTTACTAGTAGTTTATCAACCCAATCTACAATTTTTTCTACTACTAAAATTCTTGCTTCTTGATGTTTATTCTGCGCAATCAACCGATCGATCTTAGCGATTAATTCTGGATTGTCTCCGCCCTCAAACGCATTCTCCCCCACAAGCTGGGCAACAACCTCTTTAGGCCGGTTATAGATATCATTATCACTAAACCGCACTCTTTGTTTGCAGAACTTTTCCCAAGGGAGTTTGTACATATTAAGGAGTTCTATGTCGAGTTTAATATCTGCAATCGGTTTGGAGCTTTCATCCCCACCTAAAAACAACCACTCCCGCAGGGCCATTGCCGCTTTAGTGCGCTCTTCACCGGCAGGGGTCAGAATAATTTTGGTATATTGGTCACAGTGGTTTTTGAGCCTGTTCTCAATCTCGGGATAATCTAAAACTCGCGCCCAATCTTGGGGAACGTCAGTGTGGAACCATTTGCCAGTATCAAGGAATTTAGTAACGAGACCTCCCACTTCTTCTTCATACTCACTACCTATAAACTTTGAAATTACATTCAACGCATCAACCCCGTCAAGAACATTGCACTCTATTGCTGCGACGGCGATATCAAAGGCATAACCCCAACCTTCTCCGTCATCCTCTCTCTTCACCAATTCATCTATCCATACTATGATTTTTGGTTTGTCATCACGGGTTAAGATCTCTGATTTTATTGCCGCGACTATAATGTCGGTCCTAATTCGTTCCTTTATTAATTCATCTATCCATTCTTCAACCTTTAGTTTATTTTGACCAGTCAAAATATTTGCCTCGATTGCTGCAACAACGATAAGGCCAGCAAGATACCTATCACCTATATTTACCAACCCATCCACCCATGTTACAATCTTCGCTTCGTTGTCACGAGTTAAGATTTTTGCTTTTATCGCCGTACACGTAATAGGACTGACAACGCGCACATCCACTCCACCTTTCGCTAATAGTCCATCAATCCATTCTGTAATCTCATCTTTAGTAAAAATCTTTGCCTCTATTGCTATGATTGCAATAGCCTTGGCAGGAGTTATTGCATTTTTCTCTATCAATTGATTCACCCATTTTCGAATTTTTGTTTTACCCTTAATAGTTCCATCCTTTATTCCATCTATTGTTAATCTTTTTGCATCATCGAAATTCTCTTCCTCAATCAACCGATCCACCTCGACAATAAGCTTAGCCTCCGCAGAAGAACCTCCTTGTGGTAGTTCGACTTCGCTCACTACAGGTGAATCTGAGGATGGTGGTAACGAAGATGGTGCGGATGGTGGTGGCGACTGGTCATCTTGCTCATCTGGGAATGTGTGCCCTGCTATAAGCTCACCAACCACTCCCGCCGGATCATCGTAAATCCGATCACCAAAGCGCGCTCTTTTTTCGCAGAAGTCGTCCCAGCGTAAACGATAGAGGTCAACCAAAACTGGATCAATCTTAATCTCATGAAATGACTTAGGACTCAAAGGCCCTCCCAGGAACATCCACTCCCTTAGAGCCATCGCTTTTAAAAGACGGTCTTCGCCCGTGGCAGTAATCACTTTTCTATACATATCACGCGGGTACCCAACAAATTGCTTGTGCGGAGTTTGGATCATTTCCTCAAATTTCGGATCGCCCAATACCTGCGCCCAGGTTTCATTAATGCCTGTATGGATCCACATGTCTTTATTGAAAAAATAAGAAACAATTGGATCGCCCCGGCTTGGATCGTCTCCTCTTAATTTCTCAATCGCTTCCAGGGCATCGTGCCGATCGTAAAGATCACAACTACGCGCTGCCTGAGAAATTGCACTGGCATAATCCCAAAGCGCTTCAGCTATCAATCGATCAAACCAGGCAATAATGTCTTTTTTGCTAAATATTTCTTTTTCGACACCCACCTTTGCCATAAGAGCAACTCCTGCCTTTTCCTTATGGTAGTCCAAACCTGCGATCTGATCGGCCCATTTAATAATTTTCTCCTTATCCTGGTCAACTAGAATTTCACCATCAATTGCCTCAGTTATCGCAGTACTTACCAGAAAACTATTCCCTGGGCTTATAGACTCGTCGATCCATTCTTCAACTTTTAATTTATCTTCCTTGGTTATAATCTTCGCCCTTATTGCCGTGCGGAGAATGTCACATGAGGAAACCACAAATCTCCTGTCAGTTAAGAATCTGTTCACCCAGGCTTTAACTCGGACATTATCTGCATATGTAATAATTCCAGCTTTTACGGCCGCATCGACAAGACTTTTCACACTAGTGTTATCCCCAAGCCGATCGATCCATTCAAAAATCTTTGCCTTGCTCTTAATCTTTCCCTCAACAATATATTCTGCCGTCATTCTCTCCACTGTTCCTGAAAAACTTCTGCCGCCTAGATACGATTCTACAAACCTAATCCGCTTTTGTTCTTCGGCCCCAAATTCATGCCCCCCTATAAGCTCGGCAACCACTTCCGCCGGATCATCATAAATGCGATCACCAAAGCGCGCTCTTTTTTCGCAGAAATCGTCCCAAGGGAGTTTGTACATATTAAGAAGCTCAATATCGAGTTCAATCTTGGTAAGCGGCGTTGGGCTATTATTCCCACCTAAATACAACCATTCCCGCAGGGCCATCGCCGCTTTAGTGCGCTCTTCACCGGCAGGGGTTAGAATAACTTCTACATATTGATCGTGATGGTTTTTGAGCTTTTCTTCAATGTCTTCTCCTGCTAACACTTGCGCCCAATCTTGGTTAAGACCGGTGTGGAGCCAACCTTTTTTATTGAAATACTCGGTGATGAGTTTTTTTGCACTATCTTCATCGCCTACAAGTTTTGGAATTGCCTCTGAAACATCTTCGTTATCAAAAACATCATGTTCTATTGCAGCAGATACAATAAAGTAAATTGCACCAATAAATCCTTGATCCATTAATGGATCTAACCATTTTATGATTATTGATTTATCCTCGACGGTTAGAATCTTTTTCTCGATTGCCGCGACTATAATATCACAAGAGGTACCCTCATGTTTTCTTCCTTCCGCCAATAATTCATTCACCCAAACTATAATTTCATCTTTGTTGAAGGCATTTGCTAACGTTATTGCCCGATTAATAAGACCAACATCGATGGGATGCCTTGCCGCTGTCAAATCACTAATCCATTTTTTAATTTTCTCTTTATCGGCATCATTGCCAGGCAAAATATTTTTCTCTATTGCTCCAATCATAACAACGTGAGCGTGGTCAATGTGCTTTTCCCTTACTAATTCATCCACCCATTCGATAATCTCATTTTTAGTAAAAATTCCCACCCCTATTGCCTCATCTACTATTGCTCGAGCACAAGGCCACTGAGCACTTCCTAGCATTTTATACATCCATTGATCAATTTTTTCTTTGCTCCTAATCTCCTTGGTTTTGATTTTATCTACCGCCATGTTTTTTGCTTGTTCGTAATTACCAGCTGCAAGTAACCGCTCCACTCTAGCGATGACGCCTTCGCCTCTTGGCGGACCGTCAGAAGGCGAACCAGGCGGAGTTCCTGATGGTGGCACAGGAGGTATTGGCGGTGGGCTCATAAGAATGCCGCCGGATCCCACGCCAAGTAAATTGAAAGTGCCTCCGACTGGAGCCTGAGGCACTGGCATGCTTTCTGTAGAGTTTTCATCTATCTCTATAACTTCCATATTTGATAAAATACGCATTGCCATACCACCAGAAAAATACCTGCGGTTAACGTGCTTGCCTGAAGGCTGGTCGTAATCGCGTTTGATGTAGTTATAGACACCTTTTTTATAAGCTTCTAAGTATTGATTGTAGATTTTATCTTTTATTTGAGGATCCGTGCCTTCGATGCCTTTGATCTTCTTCTGATCAATGTATATTTTGTCTAGGATGTTAGTCTTTGCTTCCGGGGACACGTACCGTTCTCGGCCTTCGGCCTGCGCTTTCGGTACATGTCCCCGCAGACTGTCAATTGAACGCCGTAAACGGCGTTTGAACCAGGTTGCAAGAATTAAAGAATGGTAAATTTGGCGCAAAATAGCGAAGTGCTCGCCCTGATTGACTTCCTCTTCAATTACCGGTAAAACCACTTCGCGCATTATCTGAGATGAAATATTGTTTATCTGGTCTTTGGTCGGCGCCTGTCCCGTCTTTGGCGGGAATCTATCGTCGGCACTTGTCCCGCCAAAGGCGGGAGTCTGACTATGTTGCTGTGTAGAATCCTGAGCTCGTCGAAGGGCAACGTAGTCCTCCCCAAGCATTACTTTCAAGTGCGCTTTACCAACAAAAGCACTATTACCATTTTCATAAATCACTGCTGTTTTGGGCACAATCCAAACCTTATTAAAAGTATCAATTGGAATATTAGTGGTTCCATACAATTCATACGCACGAGCATAAACCTTCTCCCAAAATTTCTTACCAACCGGTTCCTCAGGATAAACCAATGACGCCATGAGTTGTTTTAAAACATAATCTTCACCTAACATATCTTTTCCCAAATCGGTTAAACCAAGTTCGTGAGGAATAACTGAATTCTCCTCATGAGGCGACAGATTAACCCAAAGGTCATCCTCGGGAATTGCCACTGAAGACAAAAAGTATCTTATCAACTTTAAGGCTTCTTCTTTAATCTCTCCGTCAGCGATATTAGAATCTTTTTTATCAATAACAAAATCAAATTTGAATGGATCCTGCGGATAAAACTTTATTCCACATAAAACCGGATAATTAAATTGATCGCTTACTTTAAGTAATTTTGTTGGCGATGGCATATAAGGAAGGACTGACGCATAACTTTTTGTTGTCAATTGGCTAAAATAAACAGCAAAGCTAGAAAGAAATATTGCAGTAGCCAAAAAACTGGCAATCGCTTTAAAATGTGTTGTTCCTTTTCTCATAATTTTTATGACGGACGATTTTAAAACCCGCCCCTATATATTAATAGTAATAGTAATATTATTATTAATAATAATAGGTATCGCTTGTTTATACCATATTCATCGGGATAAATGCCATAGAAATGCTTGATTTTATTGAGTTTTTTGTAAGCGGTTACATTTCAGTCGTATGTTGTAAGTCGTAAGTTGTAAGTTCAGAATACTTTTGAGCAAGAATAAATAAAAACAAGAAGTAAAAATAGTTTTCACCTGCGACTAATCTACCCCCTGCTCGTGTCTTGTTTTGTTTCTTCCAGAACCGCTTATCCAGCCCCAGCGAGGCTGGCTTTCGCTCGGCTTCAAACCTTCGCTCTTTTTGACTATCGTCAAAAAACCATGCCCGCTTACGGTTTTCAGACGTTCTTTTAGAAATCAAAACAAGCCACTCTTTGGCCTTTAGTCGGCGTCTGTCCCGCCAAAGGCGGGAGTCTATTGTCTTTGGTCTATTGTCTTTGGTCTATTGTCTTTGGTCTATTGTCTTTGGTCTATAATTAATTGGCACCTGGTACGGATTAGACCTGACCCCTTTTTTAGAGTTCTTTGCGTAGGTGGCGCCATTGGGTGGCGTCCATAGAGAAGCTTTCGGAAATATTGGGGAATTTACCGTTGTTTATTTCATTACTAAACTGACGAACCGCGTCACTGGTTTGAATGGAAAGATCCTTATAAACCCTTACAAATTTTGGCCTAATTCGCTTATAAAGACCGAGAAAATCATATAAAACAAGCACTTGCCCTCTGCATCCTGATCCCGCGCCAATGCCTATGGTGGGAATTTTTAGCTGTTTGGTAATATGTGAGGCAAGCTGATGCGGAATGCACTCTAAAACCAAGCTAAATACACCCAAATCTTCAAGGATCTTAGCTTGCTTAATTAAATTCAGGGCTGATTTTTTAGTTTTACCCTGAACTTTAAACCCACCCAAAAGGTGCGCTGTTTGAGGAGTAAGACCGATATGGCCCATTACCGGTATTTTATTTTTAATTAGCCTTTTAACAACGTACTTGCACTCTTTGAACCATTCGATTTTAACCCCGTCGGCTCCAGCTTCAATAAACTTCTTAGCGTAATAAACACATTTTTTAGGATTCTTTTGATAAGCAGCGTACGGCATATCACCAACAACCATCGCTTCCTTACTACCCAACGCAACTGCTTTTGTATGGTTTAGCATTTCTTTAATACTAATTTTTCTTGTCTCCTCAAGACCCAGAACAACATTTGCCATCGAATCACCAACAAGCAAAATATCTACACCGGCTTCATCTAAAATATGAGCAAAAGCATAGTCGTAGCATGTAAGCATAACCACCTTGCTCTTTTTGGTTTTAATCGAATTGGCAGTTCGTTTATTCATTTTTTTTACCGGTACATTTGAATATGCATATCTTCGCCCTTGCCGCTAACAAAATATATTCGCATTGTAGATCTATTTTTTGATAAAAATTCACTCACCCCATCCGTCCCTAAAACAAAAAACGCGGTAGCTAAGCTATCGGCGGTTGTGCAGTTTTTACTTATAACTGTTACGCTACTGGCTGAATGCTTAACCGGAAATCCTGTGCGTGGATCAATTAAATGTGAGAATTCCACACCTTCATATTCAAAAAATTGTTCATAATTTCCTGAAGTAGCAACTGCCTCATCCACTATTGCTTCTTGCTCAATTATCCCGCTTAAACCTGATGGATCCTTTAAGCCAACTTGCCAAGAGCGTGAGCCGTTTTTTCCTAAACAATAGATATCTCCTCCGGCATTTATTAAAGCGCTGTCGATGTTATTATGAGTTAAAATTTCAACAGCTGAGTCAACCATATACCCTTTTGCAATGGCACCTAAATCAATTTTTAATCCCTCTTTTGTGATAGTAATTGTTTGGTTATCTTCGTTAATATCAATATATTGCATGCCACAAAGCTCTTTTAATTTATCAATTTCTTCGGTTGTGGGGAATTTATCAATGCTGCCATTTTTAATAATGCTCTTCCAAAAATTAAACAAAACTCCGCAACTAATATCAAATGCTCCATCGGAAATACGATTAACTTCTTTAGAAAGCTTTATCAGCTCAATGAGTTCATTAGATACTTTGACTGGTTGGTTATAGGTGCGATTAAGACGCGAGATTTCCGAATCAATATCGTAAATATTAAACACTTTATTCAGCCGCTTAAACTCTTTGTGCACAATTGATGCTGCCTGGCTATATGGAGAAATTACTTCCAAATAAGTTCCAGAAATCACAAACTTATTCTTATGCAGACTCTGCGAACAGCCGTTACAAATGCAGAATAATAAAACAAATCCAATTATCTTTTTAATCATCTTTTTAACTTTTCAAAACAATATCAAAATCCCAATGACAAAAACTCTAAACTGTTATTAAATATTTCTGTTTTTGAAATTAGGATTTTGGTCATTATAGTTTGTTTCGATTTGCCGGATTTTCCGAACTTAATACCTGCCTGCGGCAGGCAGGCTTACGACTTATGACTAAGCATTGCGTTCCTGGGAGTTCTTATAATTAGCGGTGACTTTGCTTTCAACTCCACCCCGTGTTGTAAAGTGAGCAACTACCTCAAAGTTATGCGGCTTTAAAACTTTAACTAAATCCTCTAAAATTTTATTAACCACATGCTCATTATAAATTCTCACATTACGAAACGCATAAAGATAGTATTTAAGGGATTTTGTCTCGATAAGTTTTTCTCGTGGCGTATATCTTATTGTAAGATTGGCAAAGTCGGGCAAGCCGGAAAAGGGACAAACACAAGTAAACTCATTACTATTTAACTCTACGGTAATTTTACGCTTAGGGTATTTATAGGCAATAGTCTGCAATATTCCCTGATCAATATCACAAGGATCATAAAGCTTACCTGTTGTTTTTTTGGCTTTTTTCTCTAAGGGGTCAATTTCTCGATTACTATAAATCATATCCGATTATTATAGTTGACTGCTGTTAAAACATCAAGTGAATAATTATGGGGAAAAATACTCAATTCCTTGCCTCTGCCTTTCGATAATTAAGCATTGTGTCCCGATAATTATTGCGAGTGATATCAAAATCCAAATGGTAAAAAATAAACTCCCGTAGAATATACAGAATGTTTCTTTCGCAATATTTGGTTGGTTTTACCCTTAAAACATGGGGAAAATCGTTATTCTGGATATAAAGGATCGTTGAGGAAACTTCCCTGCTTATTGACTGAACATCAGAAACCGCCACACAGCAATTGCTGCACAAAAGCCCTCCTCGAGAAGCACTAAAAAAAATCTTTGCTCCTAAATTGGAATGACAGCGCAAGCAGCGGTCAAATTCCGGTTTAAAACCGGAAAACGTTAGCAGCTTTATCAAAAACACATAAAGCACTTTACTCTCATCTTCAGTTTCCAAATAATAAAGACACTCCTTAATCAAATCAAAAACAGCCGCATTACTATCCCAAATCGGCAAAATCTTATCAAGTAAATGAACAAAAACAGCCGCAGATTGCGCACGGGCCAAATCTTTTCTGATAAAAGAATAACCCTCTATAAGATCAGCAAAAGAAATAAGCCAAATCTCTCTTCTTTTTGGATAAAAAAGAAATTCATTAAGGGTAAGCGTATCCATTGATGTCGCAAATTCTTTTTTTTGAGTATGAAATCCCTTTAGAATTCCTTTTATTTTGCCAAATCTTTTGGTATAAATTGTAGAAATGATCGTTGTCTCACGCAGATTATACTTACGCAAAACAAAGCCTAGATCTTTTTCAACTCTAGCTGTCATACAATACCTTCATTATTTCACACTCTTTGGATTGCATTTTCACCTTATCAGAATTTTTAATATCGTTATATCCCACCAAGTGCAACACCCCGTGAACGAGATACAGCGTTAGTTCTTTTTCCCAGGTATTTGAATACTTCGCGCAACTCTTTGCGGCCTTCTCCACAGATATAATCACCTCGCCAAGATAATCATCCTCCTCTAACGGAAAGGCTATAACATCAGTTGCACAGTTAACTTTAAAATACTTTCTATTTAAATTACGTATCCGGCGGTTATCACAAAAAAGAATGGATACTTGCTTAGATATGCCAAGAATCTTAAAAATTTTTGATAAATATCCCTTTATTTTTTTAAGATTAAGTTTTTTGAGTTTTTGAGCATTAACTATCTCAACTATCGGTGTTTTGACTGTCATTTTTCTATTTGTTTTTACAGAGCTTACCCCGATAAAACAAATTACCCATTCCTTTTCTCATTGTTTTTACGGGGTTCATCTTTTGGATAGTTGATGCGGGTATGAAAAACTGCATTAAGTACGCGAATAAAACTTTGCGTTATATATTCCACTTCTTTTAAAGTAAGATTAGTTTCGTCAAGCTCTCCTTCCATAAAACGTTTACGCACAACTTCTCGAACGAGTTCTTCAATGCGAGCCGGTGTCGGATCTTCTAATGTGCGCGATACAGCCTCAATCGTATCAGCCAAAGACACAATAGCAATTTCTTTAGTTTGAGGCTTAGGGCCGGGGTAGCGATATTCTTCTTCATGTTCACCATCAGGCTCTAGCTCTTTTGCCATTTTATAAAAATAATAAATAAGCGTTCGACCATGATGCTGAGTAATAAAATCAATTATTCTAGGATTAAGGTGTTTCTTTTTGGCAAGCTCAACGCCTTCTTTAACGTGGTTTAAAATGATAAGCTTGCTCATTGACGGCTTAAGGGTTTTGTGCGCATCACGATGCAAAATTTGGTTTTCAACAAAATAATCCGGCTTAACAAGTTTACCAATATCATGATAATACGCCCCAACTCTTGCCAATAGTGAGTTGGTTCCAATTGCTTCACTTGCTGCCTCGCTTAAATTAGCAACAACCAAAGAATGCTGATAGGTACCCGGAGCTTCTAATATCAGTCTCCTTAAAATAGGGTGGTTGAAATCAGACAACTCCAACAACGATATATTAGTAACAACTTTAAAAATATATTCAAACAAATACAGAAGACCAGTAACTATAACCGGAAGCGCGATCATCATCATAAGCGATGCGATAACTCCGGCCAATAAGGTAAATTGCAAAAACTCTAAATTAATCGGAGCCATCATCAAAAGCCCATCCATACTTTCTAGCAGATAGGCAAAAAAGAATACAAGAACCGAGAAAAAAACTGCTTTTACAACTTGCGAACGGCCACGTAATCGATAACTAAGCATTGCTGAGGCTAGAGAAACACAAAACAAAGAAGTGCCGATATTAAGGCTTGCCCCCTCAATTGCGGTTACAAGTTGTGCAATAAATATTGAAAAAAGTAGTGATAACTCAAGGCTATCAAAAAGAAGGGTAATCAGCATTACAAAACCAATAGTTGAAATGCCGAAAACAAAAACCTTAACCGTATTGGGCATAAAACCAACGAATCCAATGATTCTTGATGGAATAAACGATATGAAAAAGAAAACAACAATCACAATGCCAAGCAAGAGCAATAAATCAATATAGGAAGGTAGATTACCGACTTTTTTGAAAACTTTAGCGTAAATAAAAAGAATCACCACCGAAAGCAATGGCGCAAGATTAGTTGGTGTATCATGAAAAACCAAAAACATCATTACGGCAAAAATAAAAAATAATACCGGAACAATGAAAGGAATTATTTCATACTCTTTTTTCTTTGCAAAAATTTTCATAAAAAAATTACTCTAACTCAGGAATTTCCAACACTATTCCCGGATACACTTTATTCGGACTAGCCAATACATGCTTGTTAGATTCGTAAAGAAACATCCATTTTTTTGTTGTTCCATAAAATTTATCCGAAATTTTTTGCAATGTATCGTTTTTCTGCACAGTATACTCGGTTATTTCGTTTTCTGAAGTTGAAATACTGACGTCTTCATCCTCATAATCATCATATGAACTGTCCTCTTCGATGTATTCATCTATAGCGGGTTCTTCTACTTCTGCCTTTTTGCGCGGACCATGCCCGCCAAGTTCTATTTCCCACACCGCCACTTTGCGAGTTTTACCCAACCGATATTGGCGTTGGATTTCTGGAGGATTTCCGGAAATATAACCCTGGTTTCCTTCAATGTCTAAATCAATACGGGGTTGTTCGGTAACGTAGGTTCTTGTTAAGCATCCACTTAAAAAAACAACCGCCAGCAACAATAATAGTTTTTTCATTTTTCCCTCCTTATACACTTACTACTAATTTTTTAGCCATAATTACATCTATTTCTTTAAGTTGGTAACCGCCCCTTCTTAAAGCTTTTACCATTCTATCGCATGCTTGTAAAGGGGTTTTACCTTCGGTTAGATTGTCCAAACAAATACACCCGTACCCTTTACGATTCTTCATCTTAAAAACCTTAACTTTCTTATGAGGTACCGTTTCCATAACAACCCTCCCCTTATTAAGTCTCTTCCTTTTCTACTAGGTCTAAAAATAGCTCTTTGAGCTGATTAGCGCTAACGGTTGATGGAGCTTCACTCAAAGGGCAAATGCCTTTTTGAGTCTTAGGAAAAGCAATAACCTCTCTAATGCTTGCTGAACCGCTCACTATAGTATACAGCCGATCCAAACCTAACGCAATTCCTCCATGAGGGGGTGCCCCATACTTAAAGGCACGCAATAAAAATCCAAATTTTTCCTGGGCTTCTTTTTCGGAAATACCTAAAGTTTGAAAAATCTTTGACTGTAATTCAGTTGAGTGGATTCTTATCGAACCACTGCCTATTTCTTCACCGTTAAAAACTAAATCGTAAGAACAAGACCGAACTTTTTCCAATTCTCCTTTTTCCAAAAACTCTAAATCATCTGGATGCGGGCAAGTAAACGGGTGGTGACAAGACTGCCATCTTTGATTATCATCATTATATTCAAATAGAGGAAAATCAACAACCCATAAAAATGCAAAAGGATTGCCGTCTTCTCTTATATCCGGTTTATCGCTATTATATTTTTCTTTAGCCTCGCTATGAAGCATTCTCGGAAACGGTGTTTTTAGTTCCACCCCCAAAACATCCTTAAAAGACTTGGCGATCATCTCCTCCATAAGACGAAATATGTCTTCCTGCTCAATAAAAGACATCTCTAAGTCAAGTTGAGTAAATTCGGGTTGACGATCTTTTCTTAAATCTTCATCACGAAAACACCGCACAATTTGATAATATTTGTCGAATCCAGAAACCATTAGAAGCTGTTTCAATATTTGTGGTGATTGCGGAAGTGCATAAAATTTATTTGGATTAAGGCGCGAAGGAACCAAATAGTCACGCGCACCTTCTGGAGTTGACTTTGAAAGATAAGGCGTTTCAATTTCTAAAAAACCAACACCATTTAAAAAAGAACGAAAAGCCTGATTGAAATTATGACGCATAATTATTTTATCCTTCATAATTTTTCTTCTTAAATCAAGATAACGATGAGTAAGCCTTACCTCTTCGCCAGCTTCTACGTCATCCTCAATTGCAAATGGCAGCTCTTCACTTTGATTTAATATTTCAATTTCTTTGGCTAACAATTCAACATAACCAGTTGATATATTTTCATTAACCGTACCTTTGGGCCGTTCATTAACTTCGCCAACAATTTTCACAACCGTTTCACTTCTTAATCTTTTGGCTTGCTCATTTAACTCTTTTGGTTTTGGCAAAAAGACTATTTGGGTTTTCCCATAGCGGTCTCTTAAATCAATAAAAATCAGTTTTCCGTGGTCACGGCGAGAATCAACCCAACCGCACAGGGTAACTTCCTTGCCAATACAATCCTTATTCAGTTCTCCACATGTGTGCGTTCTAAGCATTTTTCACCTCGTTGATTAAGTCTTTTGTTTTTATTTCACTCTGTATTGATTTATCCATATCTTTCAATAAAACACACCCTTTTTTATGCTCTTCTTCACCAAATATTACAACAAATCTTGCACGCCTCTTAACAGCAGCTCTTAATTGCCCTTTTAGAGACTTCAAACAATAATCCGTATCACAAGATATGCCCTCACCTCTTAACTCATTAACCATTTTTAAAGCATCACCTCTTAAAGAATTATCAGCAACAGCAACGTACGCTTTTAGTCTTTCTTTTTCGCCGCTTTCGCCTAGGGCAATAAGAATTCTCTCTATTCCCAAAGCAAATCCAATCGCAGGAATATCCGGCCCGCCTAGATTTTTAATCAGATTGTTATAGCGACCACCGGCCCCAATCGCATCTTGCGAGCCTAAAGCCGATGATGTAATTTCAAAAACAGTATTTGTGTAATAATCAAGGCCTCGCACTAAATAAGGTGCATGCGTGTATTTTATTTTGAGCATATCTAATACACCGAGCACCTCATCAAAATGTGTCTGGCAATTAGAGCATAGCCTACCTTCGCCTATGTTTAGTGAAGTTACCGTTTTTTTACACTCTTTATTTTTGCAATCAATAACTCGCAATGGATTTTTGCCGAGCCGACGCTTACAGTCCTCACAGAGATTATTTTTTTTACTATCCAGTTTTTTAACCAGCTCTTTGGAAAAAATTTCTTTATCTTTGTCACACCCCAATGTATTGATTAAAAGCTCTTTCTCTTTAACACCAACTGCATCTAAAATGTCTAACGCTAGAATAATTATTTGCGCATCTAAGGCAGGATTGTCTGAACCAATAGCCTCTGCTCCAAGATGATGAAACTGACGAAGCCGCCCTTTTTGCGGACGCTCGCCGCGAAACATCGCACCAATATAAGAAAATTTAAAAAAATCTCCATGATTGAATAATGAATTTTCCAGAAAATATCTTACAACTTGGGCAGTTCCTTCAGGACGAAGAACAACGCCGTCTTTATCTTGAATCCTAAACAACTGCTTTTCAGCAATGTCACTATTTTGCCCAACACCTCTTACAAATAAACCCTCTTCTTCAAGAAAAGGTAAAATAATTTCATCAAAGGAATAATTCTTAAAAGATTGGCGTGCGATCTCTACGACTCGATTAAAAGCATACGCTTGATGGGAATCAAAATCAGCAGTCCCTCGAATACTACGGTATTTTTTACTCACCTTACAAAATCTCCCTGATTAATATTGTTTTCCCATTGGGTAGAAAAAATTGACGGGATTCACCTTAAAGAGGGATTACTTTATAAGCTTTTTCATTTCCAGGCCCTGCTTAAACACCACCGTACGCCTCTCTGGAACAGGAACGACTTCTCCGGTCTTTGGATTCCGGCCAATTCTGCGTTTCCGTTTCTTGACCTGGAAGACTCCAAAATTTCGAAGTTCAATGCGGTCACCATCCACTAGAGCCTGTAAAATGGTATTAAAAGTACGCTGCACAACGTCTTTCACCACTACCTGCTTTATCCCTGTCTCTTGGCTGATTTTTAAAACAATGCCTCGTTTTCTCATATTTTTAGTCTATCACTGTAAAATTAACGTGTCAAGGGCAAGTTTTTATATAACTCTCGTCGTATTAAAGGGTTAAAGATAGATTATCTTCACCGATTAAAGCACCAATCTCCCCTAAAACCCTATCGTTTAGAGCCAAGTGAAAACTTTGGGCAGTTTTTATCTTAACTCCATGAAATTTTGACTTTTTAAAAGTAAAAAATACCGGGATATTGCCTTTGTTTATGGCAAATATTTTTTTAAGCTTATCTAACGGAAACTTATCCTGTTCAATAGAGATATCAACTTTTTTCACTTTGCCATATGCTTGCTCGATAACGGTAATTTGCGAGGCTAATACTTTAGGAATTTTCTCTTTAGATTCAAGCTTGCCGTTAATAATCACAACCGCTTTCTCCCTTAGCATAAACGATGCCTCTTCGTACAGCTTTGGAAATATAATTACCTCTACATTACCGCTCTCGTCCTCAAGTTTAAGAATTGCCATACGCTTACCGCTTTTGCGAGTAGTTATTGCCTTAATTTTTTCAATAATTCCACAGATTAGAACGTCTCCACTTTTTGATGACTCATAAAAAGAACCAATTTGAGAACGATTAAAATATTTAACTGTGTTGGAATACGCACATAAAGGGTGGGCAGTCACATATATACCTAAAAGGCTCTTCTCGAAATCCAAAATCTGAGGCAGTGACCACTCATCAACATCGGGGATAATATTTTCTTTTGGCGGCTTAAATAGAACCATCTGATTAATATCTATTTTTTTCGTATTTTTAGCTAAAATTTTATCCAATACTGCTGCCATTTGCGCACGCTTTAAACCAAAACTATCCATTGCGCCACTCTTAATAAGGCTTTCAACTACCTTTTTGTTTACTGTGCGAGAATCAACTCGATCACAAAATGAAAAAAAGTCATCAAATACTCCTGTCGTCCTCACTTGAATAATGCTCTCAAGAGCAGCTTTGCCAACATTTTTGATCGCCATTAAACCAAAACGAATATTACCATCTTCAGTTACAGTAAAATTCGTATAGCTTGTATTAATATCCGGCGGTAAAACTTTTATTCCCATTCGACTCGATTCGTTAATGTATTCAACTACTTTATCGGTATTGTTGCGCTCACTGGTTAACAATGCTGCCATAAATTCAACCGGATAATTAGCCTTAAGAAAAGCTGTTCGGTATGAAATCATCGCATAAGCAGCGCTGTGGCTCCGATTAAATCCGTACCCCGAAAAATAGTCAATTAAATCAAATATCTGATTAGCAATATTTGCTGGAATTTTATTCTTCCTGCACCCTTCAACAAACAAACCTCTCTGCTCCTCCATTATTTCAGGAATCTTTTTACCAATCGCTTTACGAAGTAAATCTGCTCGAGACATGTCAAAACCAGCTAAGTGAGACACAATCTGCATGGTCTGCTCTTGATATAGAATTATCCCATATGTTCCCTTTAAGACATCCTCCAAGCTTGGATGAAGATATTCAACTTTCTTTTTACCATGTTTGCGCATAATAAAATCATCAACCATGCCACTGCCTAAAGGACCCGGGCGATACAGAGCAAGAACCGCGATTAAATCTTCAAATCTAGTTGGAATAATTTTTCTAAGAATTTCACGCATCCCCCTACTTTCAAGCTGAAACACGCCAACCGTGCCGGCATCGCGCAGAAGGTCAAATGACACTTGGTCGTCCAATGGAATATTTGCAATATCAAGATCAATATTCTTCGTTCGTTTTATAATCTTTATCGCCTCTTCAATGACCGTAAGAGTTTTTAGGCCTAAAAAATCCATCTTAAGCATGCCACTTTTCTCCAGTGAATCCATATCAAAACCGGTAACTAGTTCGCTCTCTGCACCACGAATTAAAGGAATTCGATCCATCAAAGGTTTATCGGAAATAACTACTCCCGCAGCATGAGTCGAAGCATGACGCGAAAGCCCTTCCAACCGCGCCGCAACATCAATCAACTGCTTTATCCGATTATCTGTCTTATAAATTTCAGTAAGCTCAGGACTTAAACTAAGCGCCTCTTTTAAAGTTACGGTACGGCCCGGAATCGCAGGGATCATTTTGGCTATTTTATCAACTTCACTGTAATTAAAATCCATAACTCTTCCTACGTCTCGTATAACCGCCCGCGCAAGCATAGTTCCAAAAGTTATGATTTGAGCAACATTTTCTCTACCGTAACGCTGGCCAACATAATCTAAAACTTGAGATCTCTTCTCATAACAAAAATCCATATCAATATCAGGCATTGAAATACGCGCAGGATTTAAAAATCGTTCAAAAAGAAGATCATAACGCAATGGGTCAATATCGGTTATACCTAGGAGATAACTAACAATGCTTCCGGCAGCGCTCCCTCTTCCTGGTCCAACTGCAATGTTACTCTCTTTGGAAAACTTAATCAGATCCCAAATAATAAGAAAGTAACTTGCAAAACCGGTTTTTGCGATTACGCCCAATTCATAATCCAAACGCTTTGTAATAACCTCTGTTGTCATAGCGTAACGTTTTTTTAAACCCTCTAAACATAACTTTTTTAAATAATCATTCTCATTGCTATTATCAGGTATCGGAAAATGCGGTAAGTGAGTTTTGGTGAAGTCTAAAATCAAATTGCATTTCTGCATTACCTCTAAAGTATTTTTAATCGCCACAGGAATTTCGTTAAAAATGGTCTTCATTTCTTTGGGAGTTCTGAAATAAAAACTGTCACCTGTAAATTTAAATCGTTTTGGATCAGAAAGTGTAGTTTGAGTTTGAATACTTAATAAAGCCTGATGGGCGAATGCATCTTCTTGGTCTAAGTAATGGATATCATTAGTTGCCACCAGCGGAATATCCAAATCTTTAGATATCTTAAGCAATTGTTTATTAACTATTTTTTGCTCATCTAAAGCGTTTTCCATTATTTCAAGGTAAAAATTACCTTTTCCAAAAATATTTAAGTATTGATCGGCAGCTTTTTGCGCCCGATCAATGCTACCGGAAAGAATCAACGACGAAACTTCACCCTTTAAACAAGCACTTAACCCAATTAATCCTTTACTGTATTTGGTAAGAATTTCCTTATCAATGCGTGGTTTATAATAAAAACCTTCGGTATGCCCAAGACTTACCAGCTTGATCAAGTTATGGTAGCCTTCTTCATCTTTAGCTAAAAGTACGATGTGATAATTTGTGTCTTCATTACTTCTAAACTCTTTATTGAAACGAGAAGCTGATGCCATATAGCATTCACAGCCGATAATCGGCTTTATGCCCTTTTTAACACAAAGACTGTAGAATTTTATCGCACCGAATATGTTTCCATGATCGGTAATCGCAAGCGCCGGCATTTTAAGCTTTGCTGCCTTATCGACTAACCGGGGCAAAAGACAAGCACCATCTAAAAGGCTGTACTGGGTGTGAACATGAAGATGTACAAAATCACTATGTAACATATTAGTTGTAAGCAAATAATCAATAACCGAGAAACAAGGTACAAGTAATAACCAATGACCAATAATCAAACAAGATATACTATATAAATATAAAACTAATAGTTAACATTTCGTTTGATTATTGAAATTTGGTTCTTGGTGATTATTTGGTTATTGTATCTTGTTTCTTGGTTATTTAGCATTTACGACTTTATTCCCATTCGATTGTTGCCGGAGGTTTAGAGCTTATATCATAAACAACACGATTTATGCCACGCACTTTATTAATAATTGCGTTAGAAATTTCATCTAAAGTTTTATGCGGCATTTTAAACCAATCGGCAGTCATCCCATCAACGCTATCCACCGCACGAATTGCTGCCACATTTTCATAAGTGCGTTTATCTCCCATCACCCCAACTGTCTTAAGCGGCAACAGCACGCATAGTAATTGCCATATATCATCATAAAGGCCATGCTTTCGAATTATCTTTTCCATTATTGCATCGGCTTCTTGCAAGATCTTTACCCTCTCTTCTGTAACCTCACCGATGATGCGCACCGCCAACCCCGGACCAGGAAAAGGATGGCGACCGATTATTTCATTCGGTAATTCTAATAATTTGGCAATCTCTCTAACTTCATCCTTAAAAAGTTGACGAAACGGCTCAATCAACTTCAATTTCATATTCTTGGGTAACCCTCCAACATTGTGATGAGATTTGATTCGTGCAGTTGGACCACCAAAAAAAGAGGTTGATTCAATTACATCCGGATAAAGCGTACCCTGCACTAAAAATTGCGCATCCTTCACCTTGCGAGATTCAACATCAAAAACTCTAATAAATTCATGGCCAATAATCTTACGCTTTTTTTCAGGATCAACCACACCCTTAAGCTTACCTAAAAAAGATTTACTTGCATCAGCATAATGTAAATTAAGCTTAAATTTATCTCGAAAAATAGCAATAACATTTTCGGCTTCTTTTTTGCGCAGCACACCATTATTAACAAAAATGCACTTTAATTTTTTGCCGATTGCTTTGTGTAAAAGTACAGCAGCAGTTGACGAATCAACCCCTCCACTTAAACCCAAAATAACATTCTTATTGCCTACTTTTTTACGGATTTCTTTTATTTGATCGGTAATAAAATTTTGTAACTTCCAGGTAGCAAGACATTTAGCAATTCTAAAAATAAAATTAGAAAGAATTTGTGAGCCCATTTCAGTGTGTGCAACTTCCGGATGAAACTGCACACCATAAAGATTTTTCTTCTTATTCCCAATGGCGGCAAACTTTGTATTTGCCGTATGAGCAAGAACTTTAAATCCTTTAGGTAAAGTTACAGTTTGATCAGTATGACTCATCCATGAAGTAATTTTCCTCGGAAGCGAAAAAAATAAGTCATCATGACTGTCAATATGCATTACTGCTCGGCCATATTCACGCTTTTTAGATTCCTTAACCAAGCCTCCCAAGGTTTGAACTGAAATCTGCATACCATAACAAATTCCAAGAATCGGAACACCTAATTTAAAAATCCCCTTGCACAAACCTGGTGCACCTTTTTCATAAACGCTATGGGGTCCGCCAGAAAGAATTAGCGCCTGCGGATTAATTTTTCTTATTTTTTCTAAAGATACATTGCACGGCTCAATTACACTAAAAACTTTTAGCTCTCTTACGCGTCGAGCAATAAGCTGTGTATATTGCGACCCAAAATCCAAAATCAAAACCGTATTCTTCTTCAATCTCTCTCCTTTTATCCTGTCAACTGTTAACCGTCAACCGCATTATTTACACATTCCAATGCCTTGTGAGGCTTGAAAAATCTTTCCTTCGGTTTGTATCGAAGGAGCAATAATAATTTCAACAAATTGCATTTCTCTAATACTCTTTGCGCCCAAACACCCCATTGAAGTGGTTAACGCACCAATCAAATTTTGCGAGCCGTCATCAACCACTGCCGGACCAAAAAGAATCTGCTCCAGGGTTCCCGTTACACCAACTTCAATACGTGTTCCACGCGGTAAGTTGCCGTGTGACGTTGCCATACCCCAATGAAACCCTCCGCCCGGTGACTCTTTAGCTCTTGCGAAAGCAGAGCCAACCATTACTGCATCAGCACCACTAGCAAAAGCCTTACACACATCTCCGCCTCTGCGCATGCCGCCATCAGTAATAATTGAAATATATTTACCTGTTTTTTGATAATAGAAATCACGCGCTTTAGCGCAATCAATCGTTGACGTAACCTGAGGCACTCCAATACCCAAAACGCCTCTTGTCGTGCAAGCTGCTCCCGGACCAACACCAACTAATACACCAGCACAGCCAGTTTCAAACAACTCCAGTATAACTTCATAAGTTACACAATTACCTAAAATAACCGGCACTTTTCTTTCTTTACAAAATTTATGCAAATCTAATGGTTTATAGTTATTGGATTCGTGTCTTGCGGTAGTTACTGTAGACTGAACCACAAAACAATCAACGCCTGCGCTTTCCGCAATTGGTGCAAATTTAGCCGCATTTTGAGGAATACAGCTTACCGCAGCATACCCTTTACCTTTTTTTATCTCGTCAACTCTTTTAGCAATGAGCTTATCCTTAATTGGCGTTGTATATACTTTCTGAATAAGATTAGTTGCCTCAGGTGGCGTTGCTTTGGCTATTTCATCTAAAACTTCATCCGGATTGTCATAGCGCGTTTGCACACCATCCAAGTTTAAAACTGCCATTGCACCTAATCGCGACATTTCAATGGCAAATTTTACTCCAACCACTCCATCCATCGCTGCGGCAAGGATCGGCACAGAAAATTCTTTATCGCCAAATTTCCAAGAAGTATCTATACCTTGTGGATCAATTGTAATTCTTCCTGGAGCCAATGCAATTTCATCAAACCCATAACAACGGCGTGCCCGCCTTCCTATACCTAACCATTCAGCCATGATTAACCTCCCTTTTAGTTTCCCCTTACTGAATAACCAAGTTACAAGTTACAATAACCAAACAATAGCCAATGACCAAATTCAAATAACCAAATTTTTTGATTATTAGATATTGGATATTGGGATTTGTTTGTATCTTGCATCTTGGTTATTGGTTATTCACGAAATATTGCATTAACTCTATTAGATGCAATATTATTAATTGCTTTTTCTTTATCGTAATTACTTATCTCAATCACAGGCTGTTTACCATCTAAAATATAATCTGCGAGTGATTCGCCTTGTGATTCTGCGCTACTAGAGTCTGCACCGAAAAACAGCTCTCCATCAATATTGGAATTATTTACATCACCGACAAAATAAAGATCCTGACAATCAGTAAAAAAATTATCTCTAATTTTTATGTCTTCTTCAAAAAAATCTCGGTTCACCGTAAAACCACTATCAACCAAAACTATCTGCGATGATAAAATCTTTAGCGGTTTTATCTTAACCGCCTTAACTGTTCCTTCTCCAATTGCTTCCTCAATTGCTGCCTGATAAACAGAAATATCATTTTCTCTAAAATAGTTTTCTAATTTCTCTTTGTGCAAACCAAGAAAATCAAAACCTCCGGTTACGATGCTTACATCTTTACCCAATCCACGTAAACCCAACGCAAGCTTTACTCCTAAGATTGTCGAAACAAATACAGTTATTTCATTAAACATCTTTATTCGATTTCGCAACGCTAGAAGATCAAACGACGAAAGATAAAAAAATCCTTCGCGATGCTCACCTTTGGCTGTAATTTTTTTAGATTTCAATCCGGTCGCAATAACTAATTTTTCGAAATCTCGCGATTCTTTATTTTTAAAATATATTTTTTTTCTGCGAACGTTAATCCGCTCTAATGCATCCTGAATAAATTCTACCTTTGTTTCTGAGCAAAATTGACCAAGATCAATGCGATTTCTAAATGAAAAGGTATTCAAAAAATCACTCTTATTAAACGAATGAGAAGCTTTATCAACTAAGGTAATTTTTACATCGGAGCGCTTTTCTCTAATCTTTCTAATAAAAGACAGCCCTGAAACTCCACCACCAACAACTATTATTTTCTGCATTTATTTTTTGCCGCTTTTACTAAATTCCCAAATAAAAATAATGTAGTAAGTTTGCCTACCCCGCCGGGAACAGGCGTAATGAATGATGCTTTTTTAGAAACTCCGTCGAACTCAACATCACCGGCAATGTGACCGTCTTTTCTTGAAATGCCAACATCGATCACAACTGCTCCTTCTTTTACCCATTCCGCTTTTATGAGATCTGCTTTTCCAACTGAGCTCACTATGATATCGGCCCGCTTAAGGTAATCAGGTAAATGACCACTATTATATGTTTCAATATGCGTAACGCTTACCGTTGCCATCATATTAGTTAAAATTGGCGCCAGTGGACGTCCGATCAACATTGATGCACCCACAATAACCACTTCCTTGCCCTTTAGGTCAACGCCGGTTAAACTGATAAACTTCAGAATGCTTTTTACGGTAGGTGAAACAAACATCGGCCGACCCATGATCAATAACCCCAAACTGTAAGGATTCATCCCTTCAATGTCTTTCTTTGCGTCAATTAAAGAGAACACTTCTTCTTCTTTCCAATTTGAAGGAAATGGCTTATTAATCACAATTCCATTGATACTATCGTCGCAATTCAGCTCACTTATCTTAGCAGCAAAATCACTCATGCTGATACTTTTTGGTAAAACTACCGCCTTATAATCTACTGCGAGTTCTGAGGCAAGTTTTTCCTGTTGAGAAAAATATACTCCCGACGAATAATCGTCACCGATTCTTACTGAAGCAAGCGAGATAGCACCACAAATGCTTTCTTTGATTTCTTTAATTAAATCACCGTGAATATGTTCAGCCTTTAATACTTTCGCCATTGTTTTAAAATATTTTTAAAAGTTTCTATATACTTACTCTTCTTACCAAACATTACAGCATTACCTTCTAAATTAGCAATACACCCCTTCAAAGTTATTTTCAAACAATCAAGACCAACATCGAAATCACTAATAATGCATCTCTTGATTTCGCCATGGCGTGGGGCACTAATTTTGAATGCTTTATGTGCGCTTTTTCCTAAATCGATAATTAGTTTTTCACCTTCGCCGATCAAAGCAGCGCGATCAGGCGATTTTGCTTTCATTATCTTGCTAAAGATTTCACCGTCTAAATCAATCAAAGGATACACTTTTGCGCGTAGCTCCTTTAGGCGATCAATATCGTTTCGTTTTTTCTTCAATGAATATTGCATTGCCATCTCAATCAAAGCAACCCCTAAGGAAAATATCACACATACTGCACTCCCTCCGCCAGGTGAAGCAGTCTTTTTGCCTAAATCGTTAAAATAACTTTTAAATTTTGCCCGATTGTTTTTCATAATTTACTATTAAAGCTCTTACGATGAATGGGGCTTAGGCTATGTT
Source organism: Candidatus Omnitrophota bacterium (assembly GCA_024231025.1). Taxonomy (GTDB): domain Bacteria; phylum Omnitrophota; class Gorgyraeia; order Duberdicusellales; family 4484-171; genus JAAEQW01. The sequence goes on along the minus strand of JAAEQW010000116.1, from coordinate 34,900 downwards.
TAGCCACAGCTAAAAAATGCTCTTTTGTTGGATAGCCTTTATGTTTGAAGAAATTATATTCCGGATAAGTAAAATCGGCTATCCCCATCAGATAATCTCTAGTAACCTTGGCCACTATTGACGCACAAGACACTTCCTTAACTTTCTTGTCTGCTTTTACCATGCAGCGATAATTAACATCTAGAGATGTCTTAAACGCATTACCATCAATGATGAATTCAGCTTCTTTTAACTTTGGAACTTTTTCGATCAAATCGCCAATCGCCCGATTAAAAGTTAAAAAAGTTGCATTTAAAATGTTGATTTTATCTATTTCTTGGGCGGTTGCAATATTCACTGAATATATCGCATTACTCATTAACCATTCAAAGATCGCTTCACGTTTGCCGGCAGAAAGCTCTTTCGAATCACGCACCACAAAAGGAACATCGCTCTCCAAATAAAGCGCGCACCCCACAACTGCTCCCGCTAATGGCCCTCTTCCTGCTTCATCTATACCAACAATCATAATTTAGACTATAGACAATAGACCAAAGACAACAGACCTAACTAAAATAAAACCAAACAATATTCTTGGATTGTCATCTTGAAACTATTTTTTATTTTTTTATCTATCAATTTCATCAGTCATTAAATACAAAGTCTATGGTCTTTGGTCTCATCCATTAGGCAAGCATTGCTTTCTTGCCAACTCTTTTGCGTAAATAGTAAAGCTTGCTTCTACGCGGACGTCTGCGACTTTTTTTAACTAACTCAATTTTTGCAATGTTTGGAGTGTAGTAAGGAAAAGTTACCTCATACGCCTGGCCGTAAGCAATTCTCCTTAAGGTAAATGCGCGCCTGTGCATTGCTCCTTGGAGCTTGATTACAATCCCTTCAATAGGGTGCAGCCTCTCCTTATCCTTTTCTTTAATTTTGTAGTAAACTTTGATAATATCACCCGGATTAAATTCCGGATAATCCTTCTTTAAGCTTTCCTTTAATTCTTTTTCTGTAAGCGCTAACTTATCCATGTTAAACCTCCTAAATGAGACTTAGACTTTTTCAACAAAGGAAGAAAAAGTCTCTAGTCGAATTTATGTCCGAGCTGCTCTGGGGAAATATCGAAGAAGTTTCACCAGTATTTAGGCAGCCGGACGAACCATTATTATTCATATTCATTCTAAATGAGACTTAGACTTTTTCAACAAAGGAAGAAAAAGTCTAAGTCTCATTTACGTAGTAGATCTGGTCGTTTTTCTTTAGTTATTTCTAAAGATTTATCTTCTCGCCATTTATTTATCTTCGCGTGATCCCCCGAAAGCAGCACTTCAGGCACCTTTATCCCCCGAAACTCTTCTGGTCGGGTATAATGTGGGAAATCCAAAGCATTTTTCTCAAAACTTTCGCACTTGATTGATTCCTGATCTGAAACAACACCCGGAATTAATCTGACCAAAGAATCAACAAAAACCATTGCCGGCAACTCGCCACCGCTTAAAACGTAGTCACCAATTGATATTTCTTCATCAACAATATATCTAATGCGCTCATCAACACCCTCATATCTGGGTGCCAACACAATTAATCTCTCATATTTCAAGAAACATCGCGACATTTTTTGATTTAACTGCCTACCCTTTGGGCTCATTAAAACAACTTTCGTCTGGGAATTTTTTTTATTCTCAGGGTAAATACTACATCCTAAAATACCTTCTATTGCTTCAAAGACCGGTTCAACACGAAACACCATTCCCCCACCTCCATAAGATGGGGCATCTACTTTTTTGTGCGGCTCTTTAGCGTAATCACGCAAATCATGCAGGTTGATTTTAACCAACCCCTTATCAATACCTCTTTTAATGATCGACTCCCCAACTATCGAAAGAAACATCTTAGGGAATATAGTAACAATATCAATAATCATATGTCAGTCATAAGTGATAAGTCGTAAGTCGTAAGAAATCAGCTAAAAACGAAAAACTAAAAGCGAAAAACCATAATTAAAAATTCAAAATTTCTTTCCGGAATAAAGAGTTTATTTATTTTTAAATTTTACGCTATGGCTTTGCGCTTTGCATTTTTAGTTTTGCGCTAACTTAATTCTTACAACTTAAAACCATCCTTATTCTTCCTTGAATTTGGATAAAAAACTCTTTTTGAAATCAACAAATTTATTTTCACTGATTGCTGATCTGATCCTGTCCATGAAATTCTTGTACCAGAATACATTGTGATAAGTAAGCAATCTCACACCAAGCATCTCTTTTACGTTGATAAGATGCCTTATGTATGCACGAGAAAAGTTTTTGCAAACATAGCAAGCGCATTCTGAATCAATCGGGCTATTATCAGAAATATATGGTGCATTTCTAATAACAATCTTGCCCTCATTTGTATAAGCTGTTCCGGTACGCGCATAACGAGTAGGAACTACACAATCAAAAAGATCAACTCCTCTGCTTACCGCTTCAATAATATCCCGGGGACGACCATATCCCATGAAATATCTCAGATATTTTTGGTCGGCCTCAGAGGCTATTAAAGAGAGCATATTATACCTTAAATCTTCGCCTTCGCCAACACTTAAACCACCCACACAAATACCATCAATTTTTACCTTTTGAACCTCCCTGAGGCAGTATTTTCGAAGATCTGGGTATACTGAGCCCTGGACAATTCCAAAGAATAAAAGCCCATCTTTATTATGTTTATCGAAATACTCCCTGCTACGCTTAAGCCATTGGGTAGTTCGAAGTGCTGCATCTTTTGCATCATTCTCTTTTATCGGATATTTTACACATTCATCTAAAGGAACAACTATATCCGGCTTTAAATCAAGCTGAATTTGAATAACATCTTCAGGAGTTAAAAAGAAGGTCGCCCCATCAACATGTGACTGAAATTTCACTCCCTCATCGCTAATTTTACGCAACCCCTCTAAGCTAAAAATCTGATACCCACCACTATCAGTAATAATCGCTCCGTCAAAACCCATAAATTTATGCAAACCACCGGCATTTTTTATAACATCGGTTCCGGGCCGCAAATAAAGGTGATAAGCATTGCACAGTAGGCCATTTATTTCAATCTCATTTAACTCTTTTGTTCCCAGCCCCTTGACTGCTGCCTGAGTTGCTACTGGAAAAAATGCTGGGGTTTCAATCTTACCGTGAAGAGTGTTAAAAACTCCAATTCTTGCTTTAGTAGCGCTGTCTTGTTTTAATAATTTAAATATATTCATTGTCTGATAAACAAGTAAAAAGTGGCAGAAACCCTTAAAACAAAGGGAATTTGCCCAAAATGTTCAAAAAATACCCCTTACATTAAAGATGATTATACCACAAATTATTTAGAAATGAAGGGAATCTGAAACTATCTGCAAGCCTACTTACTAAGAAATTTGTTAACTGCCTGAAAATATTTAGGAAAGTTTTAAAATTCTCTTGAGATAAATTTAGATTGCTTGATTTTTTGCATACAATACCTTATACTTGGATATAGAAAGGAGGCGAAATGCATCCAATATTATGTAAAATCGGGCCATTTACAATTTACACTTATGGGTTTTGCGTTTTTTTAGGGGTATTAGCCGGATATGCCATCGCCTCAAAAGAAGCTAAACGCGTCGGAATAAAGTATGATGATTTTTCTGACATATTTTTCTGGTCGCTAATTTTCTCTTTCCTCGGAGCAAGACTACTTTACATTTTAGTTGAATTTAAAGATTTTCTAACCAACCCACTGAATATGATTTTTGCCCGGGCAGGATTTGTATTTTTTGGCGGAGTAGTTGGAGGTCTTACGACAATTTACCTTTTGACCCGCAGAAAAAACATAAACTTTTTAAAATACAGCGATATCATCATTTTAGGCGTACCCTTAGGGCATGCTTTTGGCAGAATAGGATGCTTTTTTTATGGCTGTTGCTACGGTAAATTAGAAGCGGTATTCCCCATTCAATTAATCTCAGCATGCGGACTTTTTGTAATTTTTGTTACTTTTTGGATCTTAAGAAGAAGAAAAAAGTTCGACGGAGCGCTTGTGTTTGCTTATTTAATTACTTATGGCCTGTTTCGCTTTATCATTGAATTTTTTCGCCAAGATCCGCGCGGTTATGTTGAATTTTTATCTACCTCGCAAATTTTTTCCATCTTTAGTATTATTGCTGGAGCTTTTCTATATTTCAAAAATTCCAGAAAACATTATTGATAGTTATAAGTTATAAGTATCAAATTAACGCAAACCTAAAAACGCAAAGCGCAAAGCCATAGCGTAAAATTTAAAAATAAATAAACTCTTTATTCCGGAAAGAAATTTTGAATTTTTAATTATGGTTTTTCGCTTTTAGCTTTTCGTTTTTAGTTGATTTTTTAATTCTTATTTCTAAGACTTGCGGGAGATATTGAGATGGTTATAGGAGCTTTCATTAGCCACACGGCCGCGGGGAGTGCGCATAATGAATCCCTTTTTCAAAAGATATGGCTCGACTACGTCTTCTAGTGTTCCTTTATCTTCACCTAACGATGCAGCAATCGCCTCAATGCCAGCAGGACCTCCGCCATGAAGAGTAATTAACGAATAAAGATATTTTCTATCTAAATCATCAAATCCCTGAGTATCAACTCCTACAGCTTCTAAAGCTTTATGTGTAATATTGGTATCGATTTTGCCTTCACCAACAACTTGTGCATAATCGCGTACGCGTTTAAGCAATCGGTTACAAAGTCTAGGAGTGCCGCGCGAACGAGCAGCAATTTCAAGACAGCTTTCCTTATCAACTTCGATAGCGAGAAGCTGAGCACTTCTTGCAACAACATGTGATAGATCCTCGGGAGTATAAAAGTCAAAATCATAAAAAAGACCAAACCGCCCACGCAACGGTGCACTCAACAGTCCTTTGCGAGTAGTTGCTCCAATTAAGGTAAATGGTTGTAAGTTAAACTTAACGCTTTTGGCATAAGGACCCTTATCAATTACAAAGTCAATTTGAAAATTCTCCATTGCCGGATAGATAAACTCCTCAACTACACGCGATATGCGATGGATCTCGTCAATAAAAAGGATATCACCGCACTCTAGATTTGTTAAGATACCAACAAGGTCTCCGGCTCGTTCAATTGCCGGACCACTAGTAGTGGTAAGTTTTGCACCCATTTCCTTGGCAATGCAGTAGGCAAGTGATGTTTTACCCAGCCCCGGCGGACCCGACAAAAGCACATGCTCAAGCGGCTCCTCTCTTTTTTTAGCAGCTTCGATCGCGATTTTTAAAGAAGAGATTACATTACCCTGACCGATGAAATCGTCAAGCTTTGTAGGGCGAAGCGAAAGATTTATAATTCTTTCGTCTTCATTCTCATTCCAATAATTTACGGCTTTATCCTCACTCACGGTTGCATCACCATGCTTTCTCGACGGGCAATTAAAATTGATCCAAACAACTCTTCCTGATAAGCAATTATTTCACGTAATTTTATTAATTCAAGTATTGCTAAGAATGTTACAACAATCTCCAGTTTATTTTTAGCGCTAATAAAAAGGTCCGCCAAAGCAATTTTTTCCTTAATTAAAAGCACATGCAAAAGATCATGGATTTTGTCTTCAACAGTAAACTCGTCTTTTATAACTTCAAAAAATATATCTCTGGGTACTTCTTTAAGAGCGGTTTTAAAGGCATTAATCAAATCAAAAATAGATGCTTCAAGGTAAACTTCCTTTTTAGGCAATTCGGCAGATGGGCGAGCAACATATTTAAGACGTTCACGCTCTTTGCCTTTAAGAAAATCGGCCGCTTCTTTAAACTTTTCATATTCAAGAAGTCGCTTAATCAATTCTTCACGAGGGTCATCTTCTGGTTCGTCTTCCTTTTTCTCTTGAGGCAGAAGCATTTTTGATTTTATGCTAATTAAAGTTGCTGCCATAACCAAATATTCAGACGCAAGATTAATGTCAAGCATCTTCATGAGTTCTAAAAATTGTAAATACTGATCAACCACCAAAACCATTGGGATATCATGAATATTAAGGTGACTTTTCTTAATAAGATAAATCAGCAAATCCAACGGCCCCTCGAAAATATCTAATCTTATCTTCATAAAACCATTACCGCAATTTCATTGCCTCTTTTACCTGCTTTAAAGTTGCACCGGCAACGCTTGACGCTTTTTCTTTACCAGAATCAAGCACTTCTGTTAAATATTTTTTATCTTTTAGAAGCTTTGTCTTCTCTTCTCTTTTTGGCGCAATGAAATCATTAAGCGTATCAGCCAAAAGAACTTTACAGTCTTTGCAGCCTTTTTTCGCATTAACACACCAATCGCATACTTCATCCTTTATGGCAGGATTAAAAACACTGTGGTAAGTAAAAACATTACAGATATCTGGATGTCCTGGGTCATCTTTTTTAATTCGAGCCGGATCAGTAATCATCGACAGCACCTTACGCCTTATAGAATCTACATCTTCATCTAAAGCAATAAAGTTGCCGTAACTCTTGCTCATTTTTCTGCAATCAAGGCCCAAAAGACGGGATTCTTTGGTCAATAATGGTTGTGGCTCAACCAAAACTTTATTTTTATAAAGAAAATTAAAACGCCGCACAACTTCACGACACATTTCAAGATGAGGAAGCTGATCTTCTCCAACCGGAACGCAATCAGCCTTATAAAGTGTAATATCAGCAGACTGCAAAGTCGGATAACCTAAAAAAGCGTATGTGTTAACTTCTTTTTCCTTAAGTTGCTGAACTTGTTCCTTAAAAGTCGGGCATCGAGAAAGCCACCCTAAGGGCGTAATAAACGATAAAAGCATAAAAAGCTCAATGTGCTCTTTCACTTCAGATTGAACAAAAACCACTGCCTGCTTGGGGTTTACCCCCCAACTCAACCAATCAGCAACATTGTCTAGAGAGTATTCCTTGATCAAGGAAGGATCCTTGTACTCACTCATAATTGCGTGCCAATCAGCAACCATAAAAAAACAGTTATATTCATTCTGTAGGCTGACCCAATTAGAAAGAGCTCCCACCCAATGACCAATGTGCAAACGCCCTGTTGGACGCATACCGCTTAAAACTATCTTTTTTTCCATAAATGTCTCCGAATTCTATGATTTAAGGCGTTGCGCTACCATTTCCTCATTAAAAACATCAATAACATCGTCGGGCGCAATACTGTCAAGCCCAACGCTAATTCCACATTCATAACCTTGTCCAACTTCACGAACATCCTCTTTGAACCTTTTTAATGATTGAATTTTACCTTCAAAAACAACTTCATTTCCTCTAAACACATGGCAAACCGCGCCACGAACTATTTTTCCTTTATCAATCATACACCCGGCAATTATTCCTGATTTTGATAACTTAAATACAGTTTTAACCTTTGCTCGACCCAAAAATGTCCGCTTAATTTGAGGAGTAAGCAGTCCTTCCAAAGCCGCCCTTATGTCATCAATCAACTCATAAACTATCTGATAAGTTCGTACTTCAATCCCTTTTGCTTTCGATAGTTCTCGAGCCTTTGAATCCATACCAGATTTGAAACCAACAACAATCGCATCAGTAACATCTGCCAATAAAATGTCGGAAGAGTTTATTGCGCCAACTCCCTTATGGGCTACGACTAATGCCACTTCTTGCGAAGGAATCTTTTGTAACGCTCCTTCAACCGCTTCCAGAGTTCCACCAACATCAGCCTTTAGTATTACTTTGAGCTGCTTGAGGGCCCCTTCTTGCATTTTCTGATATAAATCCTCTAATTTAAGATGGGTTGGGGCAATTAATTTTTTTCTTGCCTCTTCTTCTTTTCTTTTGGTTGCAATTTCCTTCGCTGCCTTCTCATTTGGAACAACAAACAACTGGTCACCAGGATTCGGCACACCCCCTAATCCTAATATTTCTGCCGGATGTGATGGCAGTGCCTCTTTAACCACTTGACCATGATCATTATGCATCGCTCTTATCTTACCGCAATAAAGACCACAAACGCACCAATCGCCAACATTTAATTTTCCACCGGTTACAAGCGCAGTTATTAAAGGTCCTTTCCCCTTGGAAAGCCTTGCTTCAACTACCATCCCAACCGCTGCTCTATCGTAATCAGCTTTTAATTCTAGTATCTCTGCCTGAAGAAGAATTAAGTCAAGCAAATCATCCATTCCTTTACCAGTTTTGGCCGAAACCGGCGCAGTAATAGTTTCACCGCCCCAATCTTCGGGAGCAAGCCCAGCTTTAGAAAGCTCTTGCTTCACCATATCAATGTCAGCATTAGGCCGATCAATCTTATTAATTGCCACAATTATCGGGACCTTCGCTGCTTTAGCATGATCGAGTGCTTCAATCGTTTGAGGCTTAACTCCTTCATCGGCAGCAACAACTAAAACTACAATATCAGTTATGTTCGCACCACGAGCGCGCATCGCTGTAAAAGTTTCATGGCCCGGCGTATCCAGAAAAGTAATTTCCCCTTTATGATGATTTACAAGGTATGCTCCGATATGTTGCGTTATACCGCCAGTTTCTTTTGCGGTAATCGTACTTTTTCTTATGTGATCCAAAAGAGAAGTTTTTCCATGATCGATATGGCCCATAAATGTTACAATTGGAGCCCTGGGTTTTAAATTTTTTGATTCTGTCTTTAGGATAGTTTCTTCCTGAGAAGGTTTCGCAGACAAATTAACCTTATAACCATAGGCAATACTGCAAGCAGTTTTTTCATCAAGTGAATGATTAATGGTATAAAGTTTACCTTTACGCATTAAATCGGTCAAAAGCTCTGATGGTTTCATATTAAGACGGATTGATAAGTCTTTTATGCTAATTGGAAAATCAACTTCAATTACATTGTCGGCTATCTCTTTTTCATTAAGAGCGCTTAATTCCTGCTTAATAACTTCTGCTGTTTCTTCATCAATGCTAGACATATGACTTTTCACCGGAAAATTAAGCTTCTTAAGTTTAACCAGCAATTCTTTACTATCCATATTTAAAATCTTAGCTAATTCATGAATTCTCATTTTTTTCTTCCTTTTTTTCTTCTTTTTTTCTTCTTTTTTGTTTTCCTTTTTCACTACTTTCTTGATCGCTTTTTTCGCTTCATCAATAATCTGCGCGGCTTTCTTCTTTCCGATACCTTTAAGTTCAGACAACTTACCAACATCAGTCCTGGCCAAAGCAGCTACACCGCCAAAACCAGCCTCCACTACTACCGTTGCAACTTTCTTGCCAACGCTCTTAAGCAATGCTATTTCTTTAATTTCTTCTTCCATTGCCTCACGAGAACGAACGTCTATCTCCCAGCCAACAAGCTTAGAAGCAAGGCGAACATTCTGCCCTTTTTTGCCAATCGCCAAAGACAACTGATCATTGGGTAAAAGTACCCTCGCTCTTTTACTTTCCCGATCGAGCTCAATTCTCCATATAACCGCCGGAGCAAGCGCAGCTTTTATAAACTCCTTTATGTCATCATGCCAGCGAACAATATCTATTTTTTCCCCGCGTAATTCATCAATAACGCTCTTCACTCTTGATCCACGAATACCAACACAGGCACCAACGCAATCAACCTTGTCATCCTTAGAAAACATCGCAATTTTTGTTCGTTCGCCTGCCTCTCTGGAAATTGATTTTACCTCAACTATCCCTTCGTAAATCTCAGGAACTTCAAGTTCAAATAATTTTTTAACTAAATTTTCATGCTTACGAGAAAGAATAATTTGGGTACCTTTTTCTTTTTTTACTTCATAGATGAAGGCTCTTACCCTTTCGCCCATCCTAAATTTATCTAACGGCGACATAAACGAATGTGGAATTATCCCCTCCGCCTTGCCCATAAGATCAAGAATAATTGCCCGCTTCTCAAGGCGATACACCAAACCGCCAACGATATCACCTTCTTTACCTTTAAATTCGTTATAGACGTTTTCTTTTTCAGCTTCACGTATCTTTTGTATTATAACTTGGCGCGCGGTTTGGGCTGCAATCCTGCCGAACTCTTTTGAAACCATTTCCTCATCACCAACGTAAACACAGATATCTCCCTTAGACTCATCAATCTCAACACGAACATCCCCTTCAAAGTCTGGCTGATTGATCTTGGCTATTTTTCGAGCAGCAACTTCTAAGGCATACTTTACCGCCTCAATGAGCACCCCCTTATCTAAACCTTTTTCTCTCTCTAGCTGTTCAACCACATTTAAAAATTCTTTATTCACTCTGTTAGACCTCCTAGCTATTGTCGTTTTTTTAACATATTTATGTTACAGTCTCAGCCCTGATGTGATCCGAAGATCCAGCAGAGCTCATTTTATTTTTTCCTTACCCACTTTAATCTCTGAAAAATTAATATCAACCGTCTTCTCTTTAATTTTTATCGATAAAAACTCTTTATTCACAGCAATAATTTCTCCCTCGACATATTCCTTACCATCAACTGCCGTTTCAAGCCATAAGCCCATTTGCCTACGCAAAGCTCTTTTGAAGTCATCATATCCTTTTAATTTCCTATCTAAACCCGGCGAATTAACTTCAACGCAAAACTTTTCACCCAAAAGCCCGCTCTCATTCAAAAAATTGGTCACCTTTTTATTTACGCGCGAACAATCATCGATTAAAATTCCGCCTCCAGGGCAATCAACAACACAACGAACAATATATTGGCCCTGACCAAAAAACGACTTAAACTCTATTAATTCCACATCGCAATCGTTTAATATATTTTGAACCGCTATTTTTATTTTATCTTGATTATTTACCATACTCTTTTTTTAAAAAATCAATTGCTTCATCTTTAGTAAAGCATAGTTTTTCTTTTGTTTTGCGCACTTCAATATCCAATTTTCCAGAATTAATGAAATTTTTACCAACAACAACAACAAAAGGATTGCCAATTAAATAAGCATCATTGAATTTTACCCCTGCACTTAAAGGACGGTCATCAACCAACGTGCTTATGCCTAGATCCTCCAAAGTACCTGATATCTCAATTGCATTTTCCTTTGCTCCATCGCTTAAAATAAGAATACTCACATCAAATGGACTAATTCCTTTTGGCCAAATTATACCTTTATCATCGTGATTAGTCTGGACAATCGCCGGCAGGATTCGACTAACACCTATTCCATAACAGCCCATTATCACCGGCTGAGATTTTCCTTTATTATCTAAGAACATCGCCCCTCCCACTTTAGAATATTTCGCTCCTAGCTTAAAGACGTGTCCGATTTCAACGGTTTTGACTTCTTTTAAATCTAATTTACAATTGCAGCACTTTCCACTTTCTTTAAAGTACTGTTTGCATTTGTCGCAATAAAACAGTTCATCTTCACCAATCGCAGCTGCCACCATAAACTCATGAGATACGTCACCGCCCATTACACCACTATCGGCTTTTACTTCCACAAATTCTAATCCACACTCGGTAAATATTTTTTTATAAGCACCAAGCATTTTTTCATAATTCAACGCCAGCCCTTCCTCATCAATATCAAAACTATAAGCATCCTTCATAATAAATTCGGCACTACGCATCAGGCCAAAACGCGGCCTTGGCTCATCTCTAAACTTTGCCTGAATCTGATAAAGAGTAAATGGCAACTGCTTGTACGATGTAAGAAATTTAGCTACTATTTCAGTGATCTCTTCTTCATGTGTCGGTCCAAGGCAGAGATCGCGATTCTTTCTGTCTTTGAATTTAAACATAACTTCTTCTAAGTCTTTGTCTCTTCCTGTTTTTTGCCACATTTCAATCGGCTGTAGCGCACTCATCAAAATTTCCTGCGCACCACAAGCATTCATATGTTTTCTTATAATATTGCTCACATTTTCAAGAACCCTGTGTCCTAAAGGTAAATAAGAGTAGATCCCAGACGATACCATATACAAAAAACACCCTTTCAGCAAAAGCTTATGGCTAGTGCAATCAGCAGTCTTTGGATCCTCTCTTGCAGTGAAAATGAAACTTTCAGAAAATAACATGCTCTTTTCCTTTTTAATCGGGTTTGAATATATCTTCGTTTATTTTGATGCCTCTTTTTTTGAATACATCAAAAAAATTGGGTTTGTTAATCGCTTTATAATGGCCACGCACAGCTCCTTTTTCGTCAACATCTTCAGCTTCATATTTAAAAATATCACGAAGAACCGCGCCATCAGGCCCTTTTTCAACTTCAGTAATGTGATTGATCTTTCTTGAACCATCACCATATTGCTCATGCTGTAAAATCAAATCAAGACCAGAACCAATTTGCTTTCTGATTGTTGAGGTTGGAAGACTCAAACCAGCATATAAAAACATCGTCTCAAGCCTACCAACAGCATCAGCAGGCGTTGAAGAATGAATAACTGCCAGGCATCCTCCATGTCCACTATTTAATGCCTGCAGATAATCAACGGCTTCGGCACCTCTGATCTCGCCAAGAATTATTCGAGTTGGACGCATTCGAAGAGTATTAGAGAACAAATGTCGCAATGTGATTTCACCCTTACCTTCGATATTAGCGGCTTTTGTGAGAAGCCTAACAATGTGCTCTTGGCGCAAATCAAGCTCAAGGGCATCTTCAATAGTTACAATCCGTTCTTGCTCATCGATATAGGATGACAAGGCAGACATGGTTGTCGTTTTTCCGGATCCAGTCGCACCAGAAAAAAGAATATTGCGCTTCGCCTTAAGACAAGCAACCAAAAATTCGGCCATTCGAGGGTCAAGAGTTCCTAATTTTACTAAGTCATCCAGATTATTTATGGTACGTAAGAATTTTCTAATCGTTATTACCGCACCTCCAACCGCTAAAGGTGGAATTATTACATTAACACGAGAACCGTCATCTAAAGAAAAATCAACAAACGGAGAGCTCTCATCCACGCGCCGACCCGATGGGGTAAGCATTTTTTCTACGATGTAACGCAACTGATCGAGATCTTCAAACTTAATATCGGAAAGAATTTTCTTACCATTTTTTTCTATAAAAATTTTATCCGGACCGTTAACCATAATTTCAGTAATGTCTTTATCATCCATGAGCTTTTGCAACGGACCAAGACCCAAAAAATCAGCCGAAAGTGATTTTATAACCTTGTCTTTATTAATGCCGCTCATATCAAATTTTTTGGATAAATTCTCAAATACTTTTTCTGCTTGTTGACGAATAAACTCCTCAGTTAGATTTTGTTTTTGGCCAACCCACATGCTTATTTCACGCTGGATCTCTTTTTTGATATCTTTTACATTCATTTTTTCCTCACTTCTTTAAGTAAATCACCAATAATATCTTTTTCATTACTCCAGCCTATAATTTTATCTTTTTTAAAAATGGCTGCCTTTTTTTTGCCAAAAGCAGCACCAATATCTGCCTGATAAGCTTCGCCCGGCCCATTAACAACACACCCCATAAGTGCAACTTTACAATATTTATCAATTTTATCTTTTTCAATTTTTCTTTTAAACTCATCAACGATTTTTATTAAATCGACTTCGCAACGAGAACATGTTGGACAAGATATAATTTCCGGACCAAACCTTCTTAAATCAAGCGCTTGGCAAATTGCCTTAGCAACTTGCACTTCTAGCACTGATGGCGCTGATAAGGACACTCTTATCACGTTGCCAATGCCTTCTGACAAAAGTGTACCGATTCCAATTGACGATTTAACTACCGCATCAACAAAAGGGCCGGTCGCGGTAACGCCTAAGTGCAACGGGTAATCTGATTTTTTAGCAAACATCCTGTTAGCCTCTAGGGTAGTCAACACATCGGCACCCTTAAATGAAACCATCGTATCAAAAAAATTCTGCTTTTCTAAAATTTTAATATAATCTACTGCAGATTTTACCATTTGCTTTGCCATCATTCGCCGCGAAGAAAAATTTTTCTTAAATCCTCCGGAATTTACCCCCACTCGTATTGAGATTTTATTTCTCTTGGCACTTTTGACAACGCTGATTACTTCATTTTTTTTATAAATATTAGACGGATTTAATCTAATACCCTCAAACCCTGAATCAATCGCCATAAGTGCCGTCTTATATTGAAAGTGAATATCGGCAACCAAAGGAACAGACACATGCTTTCGCAAAATAGTTGCCGCTCTTGCGCCCTCTTCATTTAAAACAGCAAGTCTGATCGCCTCAACTCCTTCGGCCTCAAGGCTCTTCGCTTCACCGATTAATTGTTTAGTTTTAGCAATCGGTGTTTTGAGCATTCCCTTTATCCTAATCGGATACTTAGCTCCTATCTTTAATTTTCCTATTTTCGCCGTTTTACTCACTCTTGTTCCTCGACAACCTCTTCAACCTGCTGGGCATTTTTAGAGGGCCAGATTTTAGATCCAAACTTTATAACATCATTATAAAAAACAAATACAATCAAAAGCCCAAGCATCGCAAAACCCACCCTAGCTATGATCTCTTCGATTTTTTCGCTTAATCTCTTTTTTCTGATCCTTTCTATTAAGAATAAGAATGCATGTCCACCATCCATCAAAGGTAACGGCATTAAATTCACAATTGTCAAACTTACGTTCAGCACTGCCATTAAATGCAAAATGGCAACTATACCAATTTTTACCGCCTCAGATGTAATGTAAAAAATACCGATCGGTCCAGCCACGGCTTCCTTAAAAGGCAAAATACCTAAAATAATAAATAGAAACCCTTTCGCCATAAAATATGTCATTGAAAACAACATCTGAAATGCTTTAAAAAAACCAACAAAAATATTATATTTTGCGTTAATTGTCGGCGGCACAATTCCAATGATTCTTTGACTTTTTTTCTGACCAAAATCGTCCGCATATTCACTGTCCTTTAGCCCAAGAGTTAATGCTAAAGCGTTACCAGAACGATCCACTAAAAGAGAAACCTCTTCATCACTTTTAGTAATTGCTGCTTTCATCGCGAGCCAATCATTTACCTTTTTACCGTTAACAATAACAATGCGATCGCCTTCCTCTAAACCCGCGCTAGCGGCTGGGTACCCTTGCAAAACTTCTCCAACAACAGTATTCGCATAATCCGGTCGGGGAAAACCAATAACCGCAATTGCCCAAAAAAGAACAAAAGCTAAAAGAAAATTAAACATCGGCCCCGCCAAAACAATTCGTGTTTTTACGCCTACCGGCTTTGAATAAAATTCATCCCGCTGGCCTTGGCAATCTTGACGCGTTTCACCGGCCAATTTAACATATCCACCTAACGGAAAAAGGCAAACTAAAAAATCAGTAGCCTTACCTTTTATCTGAAAGATAACCGGACCAAAACCAATCGCAAACTTTTCAACCCCTACGCCATATCTTCTCGCGGCCAAAAAATGCCCAAATTCATGCACAACTATCAAAATACTCAAGATAACTATAAAAATTAATAAATTAAACATGTTTTACTCCTAGTTGGTTAGTCCCGATTTTATATATTCATTTGTTTTTTGTCTTGCCCACTTATCCCAAAAGAAAACGTCATCTACACTTTTCAATGAAGCTTGCGGCATTTTACTAAACATACGTTCTAAAATTTTATGTATATGAGTAAATTTAATTTTATCTCGTAAAAAATACTCAACTGCCACCTCATCACAGGCATTTAATACTGCCAAAGAATTGCCGCCTCGTTTTGCCGCTTCAAGAATAATCTTAATTGAAGGAAACTGCTTATAGTCAAGTGGCTCAAAGCTCAAAGAAAACTTAAGCCCAAGGCCAGTGCCACCAGCATGTGGGCTCCTGGCAGGATGATAGAGTGCATAAGCAATCGGCATCTTCATGTCCGGTGGATAAATGCAGGCGAACAAAGCACTGTCTTTAAACTCAATCATCGCATGCACTGTCGATTGACGATGAATTATAATATCAATATCTTCATATGGAATATCAAAAAAACAATGGGTTTCAATAACCTCAAACCCTTTATTCACCAGTGTCGCGCTATCAACGGTTACGCGCGGCCCCATCTTCCAGGTTGGATGCGCCAGCACCTCTTTAGCGCTAACTTTTGCCAATTCCTTCTTTTTATAATTTATAAGTGACCCTCCAGATGCAGTAAGATAAACTTTGTTTAAATGCTTATCATTTATTGAAAAAAGTTGAAATAACGAATTTATCTCACTATCTACCGGAATAATCTCAGTTTTGCATCGTTTAGCTTTATTAAGAACAAATGATCCACCAACAACTATTGATTCCTTATTAGCCAAGGCAATTTTTTTTGTATGTTTTAAGTTTATCATCAGCGATTTAAGCGCCGCTATCCCCGAAATTCCCATAATTGAAATATCACTGTTAATAGTTGAAAACTCCTCCAAACCAACTTGCCCCCTAAAAAGCGTAATACGCTTGTCTAAACTTTTAGCTAGTATGCTTGCTTGTTTTTCATCAACAACGCAAACATAACGCGGACAATATTCTTTTATCTGGAAAAGAAGCGTCTTTATATCACTATTAGCGCAAAGACCCAAAACCTTAAACTTTCTAGTAGCCGTTTTCATAACGCTTAACGCGTTTTTTCCTATAGAGCCGGTTGAACCAAAAATTAATACTTTTTTCATAAATTTAACGCATCATCGTAACATATAAATAAAATGTTGGCGCAGTAAAAATGATACTGTCGATAACATCTAGCACTCCCCCCATTCCGGGGAAAATTTTTCCAGAATCCTTAACCTGACAATCTCTTTTAATTAAGGACTCAAAAAGATCTCCTAATTGAGCAATTATTGCCAAAATTATAATTAAAAAGAATTTTTCCCAAAAGGTAATACTACCAATGAATAACGAAAAAATAATTCCAACTACCAAACTTGTAAAAAATCCGCCGATTGAGCCCTCCAAAGACTTTTTAGGGCTTACTCGCTCAAGAAGCGCCGTTTTACCGAATGCCTTCCCCCAAAAATACGCACCCATATCCGATGATTTAGTAACCAAAATCAAAAATCCGGCCAAAAGCGCACCTTCCGGAAGTTGTCGAATGCGAATAATAAAACTAAAACACCACGAAATGTAAAGTATGCCAAATACTGTCGCTGAAATCGAAAAAACCGGCTGATGAGCTCTTTTCTTACGCAACTCAAGTAAAAATAAAAGGAATAAGCCCAAAACAACAAACGAAAACTGCCACCCTTCTTTTATCGGAAAACGAAAATAAATCGTTATCGGAATGAATACACCAACGATAAGCCCCAACGGTTTGAATAAGCGCACACCTTTTTTCTCAACCATATAAAAAAACTCATAAAGAGCGATAAAGGTAACTACACATACAATAACCGCGCACAGCTCTTTAAAAGCTATTCCAATTATTGTAAGAATAATTAAAAAAGTTGAACTTACTACACGCTTCATCATACTTTACCGAACCTTCTTTTTCTTTTAGAGTAAACGTCTATTGCTTTTGCTAATTCCTTCTTGTCGAAATCAGGCCAATGCTTAGGACAAAAATAAAGCTCACTGTAGGCTAGGTTCCATATCAAAAAATTACTCACTCTTTCCTCGCCGGAAGTTCTAATCATTAAATCAGGATCCGGCAGGTCTCGCAAAGAAAGATAATTACTAAAAACAGCTTCATTTATGCCATCAGTAGATATCTTTTTGGTCTTGTAATCTTTAGCAATTTTTTTTGCTGCTTGAACGATATCCCATCGTCCCCCATAATCTAAAGCAACATTAAATAAAAGTGCCTCATTATTTGCGGTGGCAACTTCAATTTCTTGTAATTTCTTCATCGAACCTTCATCTATTCTATCTCTGCGCCCAATCATATTAAGCCTAACACCCTGTTTTAGCAATTCTTGCTTATAGAGATCTAAGAATATTCGCATATACGAAAAAATCTTGTTCACTTCCTTACCCGAACGCGACCAATTCTCAGACGAAAAAGCAAAAACAGTAACTATTTTTATTCCTAATTTCTTAGCTTCCCTTAGCATTTCAACAACTCGTTTAACGCCTTCTTTATGACCCAACGTTCGAGATAGGCCTCTTGCCTTAGCCCAACGGCCATTTCCATCCATGATTATTGCAATATGTTTTGGAGTTTTTGACTTCATAATCAATTAAAAAAGGGGGCGTATCGGCCCCCTTGCAAAGTGCAACTTGTTGTTTACGGTTAGTTCCCCTTTGGGTTCTTCTTTATCAGCTCTTCGGTAAGATTATCTTCTAATTTTTCCTTAAGCTTCTCAAGCTTTTTATTTTCAATTTGCAATGTCGTAACGGAATCTTTCAAACTTGCGTTTTCATCTTCAATTGCATCTTTTCTAGCCTGCAGCTCTTTATTGTCTTTTTCCAACGACTCATTTTCCGATTTTAAATCTTCAATATTTTTTTGCAATGTAATGCTTTTTGCTAATTCCTGCTTATAAACATCTGACAGGGAATTCATCTTAACCAAAATAGAAACACCAGCAATAAGCAAAACAACAACAAGTCCGATTAAAAGACTTAAGACTAGCGGTTTATCGGTCATTTCAGATCCTCCACATCAAGATCCGTTTGTGTAGCATAGGTGGAATTCGGCACGATAATAATCTCAACTCTTCTATTTAGTTGCTTTCCTCCGGCATCATCATTAGAGCCTACTGGTTGGAATTCTCCATAGCCAGTTGCAGAGAGCTTAGACGAATCAATGCCTACACTTTCCAGAAAACTCAAAACACTTAAAGCGCGATGTGCTGACAATTCCCAATTTGACTTCCAGCGAGAATGTTTTATCGGTACGTTATCGGTGTGACCCTCTACAGCAATATGATTTTCGGGAACTTCTTCTCCAAGAATACCGGCAATCTTCTCAAGGGTAAACTTAGCTTGATCTCTTAGCTTAGCCTTTCCTGAATCAAAAAGAACTTCAGCAACAAAAGTAATAACTAAGCCTCGCTTGCCCATTCTTACGCTTACTTGATCATTCTCGATTTCTTGAGCTAAGCGTTGTTCTAAAACGCCTCTTGTGCGTCTTAATTCGGCAAGCTCTTTTTCGAGCGACTCAATTTTTTCCATATCAGAGCGCCTTCCTTTTTGCAAAATAAGCGCGCAGCCATTCAAAGTGAAAATAAGAAAAGGTACCAAAACATAGAAGAGAATTTTCTTCCTCATACTACCTCCTTTAGTGATACAAACTTTATAATTACTACTTAACATAAAAGAAAACACCCTCATGGGTGCTTTTCGTAAAATTAGATTATCATATTTGATATTCTGAGTCAAGCACTTTAAGAGCTCTAATTATGCTTGATTTTAAAAGGCTTACTGGATCCAATGTTGACCTCACCAAAAATAAAAAAAGGGCACAGCCCGCTGTGCCCCTACTATAAAGATGGTTGCGGGGAGAGGAATTGAACCTCTGACCTCAAGGTTATGAGCCTTGCGAGCTGCCTGACTGCTCCACCCCGCGAAATCGAAAACCTTCACCGGCCTTCGTCAACCATCTTTTGCCTATTTATACTATCAACTTATTCTTTGATGTCAATAACTATTTCGTCCTGACGAGCGGCTCCAAGCTCTTCCCGAGCAATCCGCTCATAAACAAGCGGGTCACTATTTACATTTATTATTTTTTCTCTTAATTCCTCGATCTCTTCTTCTAAAACATTAATGTCCCGACGTAAATCATTGTTGGCCTGCCTTAAACTATGCAGCTTAGCAAAATTAGGAAAATAAATCACCATTACTGCTAAAAGCAAAGCAAAAACAATTATTACAACTTTGCGCGAATTAACTAATTTTAAACTTGAGAATTTTCCCAGCATACCTTGCCTTTGCGCCTAGCTCCTCTTCGATTCTTAATAACTCATTGTACTTTGCGACCCTATCAGTACGCGATAGTGAACCTGTTTTTATCTGTCCACAAGCAGATCCCACCGCAATTTGCGCAATAGTTACATCTTCGGTTTCCCCAGAGCGATGTGAAATAACTGATGTGTACTTATTCTTCGTCGCTAAATTAATTGCATCCAATGTTTCAGAAAGTGAGCCGATCTGATTTACTTTAATAAGAATAGAGTTGGCAATCTTTTCATCGATTCCACGCTGCAAGCGCTTTGTGTTAGTAACAAAAAGATCATCTCCAACTAGCTGAAGTCTCTTGCCCAATTTTTCCGTTAAATAGCTCCATCCGTTCCAATCATCTTCGTAAAGCCCATCTTCAATTGATATGATCGGATATTTTTTAGCCATTGCCGTATAAAAATTGACCATATGCTTGGCGTCAACTTTCTTTCCGTCAAAAGAATATTTTCCGTCGCAATAAAACGAACTAGCCGCTGAATCAATCGCCAAAGCAATTTGCTTACCTGGCACGTAGCCCGCTTTTTGGATTGCTTGCATTATCAACTTGAAAGCCTCTTCGTTCTTTTCTAAATTTGGGGCAAATCCTCCTTCATCACCTACCGACGTTGAAAGCCCTTTCTTCTTCAAAATCGACTTAAGGCTGTGGAAGACTTCAACTGCTGCTTGCAAAGCCCGTGAAAATGTTGAAAAACCAATTGGGGCGATCATAAATTCTTGGATATCAAGATTATTATCAGCGTGAACGCCGCCATTTAAAATATTCATAAGCGGAACTGGCAAAAGATTCCCTTTTGCTTTCCCTAAATACTTATATAGCGATTCTTTTTTGGAAGCAGCGGCCGCCTTAGCAATTGCCATTGACACTCCTAAAATTGCATTAGCTCCTAATTTTGATTTATTATCTGTTCCATCTAGCTGAAGAAGCACTTTATCAATCTTTCGAAAATCAGCGTCTTTACCTTTTATTTTCGGTGCAATTTTTTTAGTAACATTAGCAACTGCCTTTCGAACACCTTTCCCCAAGAAACGCTTTTTGTCGCCATCACGAAGCTCAATCGCTTCATGTTCACCAGTAGATGCGCCCGACGGAACTATGGCTCGACCCATAACTCCATTGGACAGAATTACATCCACCTCGATGGTAGGATTACCCCTTGAATCAAGAACTTCCCTAGCTTTAATTTCCTTAATTTTTGCCATGTATCCTCCTTTGTTCAGCTGTATGTATTGTAAAAAATTCTAAGCTCCAAAAAACAAATTACCCGCCGTATTGGCAGGCGGATATTTTGTTTCTTGTCTATGGTCTATGGTCTATAGTCTCTTGCAACTTATCTTCTATATAGTCCTTTTATTTTTGCTTCAGCAATGATATACCCTTTCATTGCCTCGACTACATCATCTTTATTGGCATCATCGTCTAAATCAAGAGTTGTATTTAAAGCATATAGTTTGAAAAAATAACGATGCACATTACCAGCCGGTGGGCAAGCGCCTCCATAACCGACCTCACCAAAATCATTCATCCCTTGTTTTGCCATCAAAGGCAAAGTTGTATCTTTTGCGATACCCTCCGGAAGCTGAACTGTATCGGCTGAAATATTAAAAACTACCCAATGTGTCCAATTCCCATACGGCGCATCCGGATCATCGCAAATAAGAACAAAACTTTTTGTTTTGGACGGAATATCGCTCCAGAAAAAAGACGGTGAAACGTTTACAGAATCGCAAGTATATTTCGCCGGTAAATAGCCTCCGTTTTCAAAAGCCGAACTACGAATTTCTAAAGCAAAAACATTCATTGCGCAAAAAACAAAAATCAAAAGAAATGATATTATTCTCATTTTTACCTCCACAATTCAGTCATAAATAATTCCCGTCATGTGACGGGATCTTGCTAAATAAAACAATAACCAAGTTACAATGACCAAACAATAACCAATGACCAAATTCAAATAACCAAACGGTTTGATAATTGGGTATTGTAATTTGTTTGCATCTTGTATCTTGTTTCTTGTATCTTGTATTGAAAATAACCGAGTTACAACTCATAGTTTATCACTTAGTACTTATAACTTGTTGCTTACGACTGTACAAGAATTACGTAGCAATTCTATACTTATTAGTTATCGGCATGCGTCTGTCTTTTCCGAAAGCACGTTGTGTAATTTTTACACCCAACGGCGCCTGGCGACGCTTGTATTCGTTAGAATCAACCATTTTTATCACTTTTTCAACCACACTCCTCTTAAATCCCTCATTTACTATCTGCTCTAAAGATAAATCTTTCTCAATGTAGTATTCCAATATTGGATCCAATAAATTATACGGCCCAAGACTGTCGGCATCTTTTTGATTAAGGCGTAACTCTGCCGAAGGAGCCCTGGTAATTGTTGTTTTCGGGATAACATCTCCTTTGGAAGTTTTATTTATATAGCGTGCAAGCTTATAAACCATGTTTTTGGTTAAATCCTTCAGCGGCGCATATCCACCTATCATATCACCATAAAGGGTGCAATACCCGCAAGAACCCTCGCTCTTATTTCCTGTATTCAGCACAAGGGCGCCAAATTTATTAGAAAATGCCATTAAAAGATTGCCGCGAATTCTTGCTTGGATGTTCTCTTCGGTTACATCAGCTCTCTTTCCTTTAAAAACAGGCTTCAGTGCTTTTTCATAACTTGTATAAATGCTTTCGATATTAATGATGTGATTTTTTATGCCTAAATTTTTGCAGATTTTTTTAGCATCGGCTAAAGTGCCTTTTGATGTATATTGTGATGGCATAATCAAACCATAAACGTTTTCTTTACCAAGAACACGCACCGCCAAAGCAAGAGTCAACGCCGAATCAATGCCTCCGCTAACACCAACCGCAACACTTTTAAAGCCATTCTTTTGTATGTAATCATGCAGGCCAAGTGAAACAGCCGAACACACTTCTTCCTCTTTATTGATTTTTATTGTTTTTAGCGGATATTTTTTCTTACCATTAAAATCAAAAACTATTAGGTCTTCTTTGAATCTTTTTGCACAAGCAATTAATTTTCCATCTTTTGAGAAAATTTTACTCGTGCCGTCAAAAACAATCTCATCTTGTCCACCCACAAGATTACAATAAAAAAGCGTTGTTTTTGTTTTTTTTGCAACTCTGGATAAAACTTGATCACGTAGAAAAACTTTTCCCACATAAAACGGAGATGCTGAGATATTTAAGATAAAATCAAGATTCTGACCCTTTAGATAGTCGGCAAAATTTTCTTCCCAGATGTCTTCACAAATATTTATACAAAATCTCCTACCCTCAAACTCGTATATGCATAATTCATCACCGTGTGCGAAATAACGCTTTTCATCAAACACGCCATAATTCGGCAGGTTGATTTTATTGTATATGTTTTTAATCTTACCATCGCAAACAATTGCGCAAGAATTATATAGCCCTTCTTTATCCCGACTAACAAAACCAACTACCACCGCGATACCTTTTGTTACTTTTTCAATACGCTTAAGGCACTGCAAATTCTTAGCAACAAAGCTCTCTCTTAAAAGAAGATCCTCCGGTGGATACCCCGTAACGGCTAGTTCTGGAAAAGCCAGAAGGTCAACACCCTTAAGCTTAGCTTTTTTAATAGCGGAAATGATTTTTTTGGTATTGCCGTCAAGATCGCCCACGCAACAATTAATTTGAGCTAAAGCAACTTTCACTCTATTTAGTCCTTTCTTCTTATTATTCCCCATTAAAGTCTAAAGACCGAACAGGGTTCATGGTAAAAAAATATTATACGCTATTTCGCCATGCTATCAAGGCTTATTCACAAGTTCCTTGTGAAGTCGTAAGTCATAAAAAATCAACTAAAAACGAAAAGCTAAAAGCGAAAAACCATAATTCAAAATTCAAAATTTCTTTCCGGAATAAAGAATCCATTTGGTTTTAAATTTTACGCTATGGCTTTACGTTTTTCGTTTTTAGTTTTACGCTAACTTATGACCTACAACTTATAACTTATAACTTACACCCCTGATGAGTATTTCTCTTAACTAGTTCTCTTCTTATGCCTTCGATAACTACCGACTTATTGCTAGTCCAACTAGGCGCAATTAAATAATCCTTAAAGGCGGTTGACGCAAGTCTCAATATCGCAATCGTCGGCGGTAAGCACTCCAGAAAATCACACACAACGCTTATATACTCAGCCTCGGTCATAAGCCTTACCTCGCCTTTATTGTAGGCCTTCTCGAGGGAGGTATTTTTCGAAACATGTAGAACATGAAATTTTATGCCTTGCAAATCAAGCTTGGCTAAATTATGGCAGTCTGTCATCATATCTTGATGAGTTGCTTTAGGTAAGCCTAAAATCATATGCACGCCAGCATTAATTTTATACTTTCTAGTTAAGTTTAATGAAAAAAGGAAATCTTCATAGGTATGGTTGCGATTTATAGCTCGTAGCATTTTGTTGCTTGTCGTTTGCAATCCGTATTCGATCCAGACAAGATAATCTTTCTTATACTGCGAAATCATCCTTATCTTATCTTCATCAACACAATCCGGTCTTGTAGATATACAGATTCCAGCAATCTCAGGAAAACTCCTCACTACATTATAGGCTTGTTTCAACCTGTCAAGATCAGCATAAGTGTTACTAAAAGATTGAAAATAAGCAATAAATTGGTTGACCCCCATGCGTTGCTTATAAAAGCTAATCGACTCTTCTATCTGCTTCTTTATTTCAGCGTCACAACGAACATACACCCCAAATGCCTTATTGTTGCAATAGCTGCATCCATCATCAGATAAAGTACCATCGATATTAGGGCAACTAAATCCCGCATTAATACCAATGCGATGCACGCGAGAACCAAAGATGCTTTTTAAATACCTATTAAACGAATAATATCTTTCCATAAATAATTATGGGGTTAAGCTATATACACATCCGCAATAGTTCTGTCGGTAAAAATTATTTTGCTTGGCTAGTTCAATTGTTTTTTTGAATCCATCTTCTTTTTTAAAATCGCAAGCTAAAAAATAATCACCACCGATTTTATTACCCATTTCATTTATAATTCTGCTGTTTTTATGCGGGCTAATTGTTAAGGTAGTTGTAAAGCAATCAAATTTGCTTGCTTTTGCAAGCTCGTATGTTCGCTCGAGACGCATTGCGTAGCAAAGCAGGCAACGGCGGCCATTTTCAGGCTCTTTTTCAAACCCTTGGCAGAGATCCAACCAATCCTGCGCTAAATATTGCTCTTCGATCAACTCAATTGATTTTAAATCTTTTAGGCAACGGCAGCTATCTAGCCTTTTTTGATATTCTTGGTGAGGATAAATATTGGGATTAAAAAACAAACCCCAAACAAGAAATCCATCCTCTTTAAGCCGATCAATCGCATGCAAAGCGCATACGCCACAACAAATATGCAGTAAAACTTTTTTCATAAAAGGCGAGTTATAAGCTAAACAAATCCTCTATTGTAACGAAGTCTATTTCTTTTTTTAAAGCAGGTAATTTCTTTTTTAGCGCTTTGAAGGTCTTACTTTTAGGGTGACCAATAACAATAATTTTCCCCTTATGCCTTGCTCTTTCGGCAAGCTGATCGATCCTTTTTTCAATAAAAGCTGTATCATCAATTGCATCAATAAATCCTTCAGCAAAGCCCGCAACTAAACCCGTTTTAATAGCAGCGTCATAGGCAACTGATTCCAGTGACGTACGGCTATCAATAAAAATAAGTTTTTTCTCTTTTATCGCCTCCATAACCGTAGACATAAGCGCAAAATCTTCAGTAGCAGCCGAACCCATGTGATTATTCACACCAATGGCAATCTTAATTGAATTTAAATAGTAGCGCAGTAAAGATTTTATTTCCCTTCTTTTCATCGCAGCGCGTATAAACTTATACTTATTAGTTCTATATTGCTTTTCGTTTTTGGGCTCCATCGGCATGTGCACCATAACTGAAAATCCACAACGGTCCCCAATATGGGCAATATTTTTTGAAAATTTTAAACCCGGTATTACAGAAATAGTAACCGGAATGTCTAGCGAATAAACTTCTTTCACTTCACTTAAGCTTTCACCTAAGTCATCAAAAATAATTGCCATTTTGGGTTTAGTGGTAACTACATCGTTTTTAACTGTGGCAGTTTCAACCTTGGTAGTTGCTTTTTGCCTAGATAAACCCCTGTAAAAAAATATCGGAACAAGAATTAAAACGACAAAAATAATTGCTTTTAAAGTTTTACTCATTATTAAACTATTCCTAACTCGCCTAAAAACCGCTCATAAGCCTCTTTGGGATTGCCGGCCTTTAACAAGGCGCTACCCACACATATATAATCTACTCCGCTATCAGCTATTTCCTTTACGTTGTTGAGTTTTACTCCGCCATCGATACCAACAACCTTATCCGGAAAAATCTTTTTAAATTCACGTATTTTATTTAAAACTTCCGGTATAAAAGGAGCACCATAGAATCCTGGAATAACTGACATAAATAGCACCGAATCGACCTTATCTATCCAAGGCTCAACTTGTTCAATGGTAGTTGGCGGATTTATAGCAATTCCCACCTCACAACCGCACGCCTTGATGGTCTCAATAGTTTTTGCATGATCACAATTGGCTTCAAAATGATAAATTATTCGCTCAGAGCCAATCCCCTTAAAAGCATCCAGCCAAGATAATGGATCCTGGGCCATAATGTGAGCTTCACTTCTGATTTTTCCGCCTAATCCATCTAAATCTTTGGGACCAATGCTTGTTGATGGCACAAACTCCCCATCCATAACATCAATCTGGACAAAATCAGTAAATCCAGAACACAGATCAAGCATCTTCTCTAAATTTTCTTTTTTGTCGGTCAGCAAAGCTGGTACAATCATATTTTTTTTAGTATAGTCATGAGTAGTAAGTTGATCATTCTCAATACAAAAAACAAGATACAAGTTACAAGATACCCGCCGGCAGGCGGGCAGGCAAACAAATTTCAAATTTCAATATTCAATCATCAAACCGTTTGGTTATTTAAATTTGATCATTGGTTATTGTTTGGTCATTGTAACTTGTAACTTGATTATTGCTTTATTTAATAGGATCCCGTAAACGGGAAATTCTTAATTCTTACATGGTTTTAACTTTTGCGCTATGGTTTTGCATTTTACATCAATCCCATAAGGCGAGTATAGTCAATTTTAAGTAAAAATCAACTACTTTTTCCAAGGCAGCTTACGCGTTCTCTTGTAAGCGCAAAGATGATCGTTCTTCCAATATGAGTTATATATCTTCCATATCGGAACGCAATCAAACTTTTCTCCTTCTTTTGTTAGCTGTTCTCCAAATCTATCCTGATACGATACGCAATAATATTTCCCTTGATTATCTTTTCTTAATTGCAAGCAAGGATCATCAAAAGCACCACAACACCCGCCACAACGGATACAGCGGTCTTCCCACTCCTTTTCGCTCTCTTTAAAGTATTGTTTATATTTTTCCAACATATCGGATTAGGCCACATTCTTATAGGATCTTGTACAGAATATGCATTTTACTAGAGTATATGGATTTCGCAAGAAAAAAAGGATTAAGGATTAAATTCGGAAAGTCTGTTGCTCGGGGACATGTACCGCCCGCCTGCCGGCGGGCAGGCAGGCCCTGAGGCCTTAAAAGCATGGTATTCTGAGCGAAGTAAGCTGGTGCCTCCGGTAAAATAGCTATTTGTTGCTTCGCACATGAGTCCTTTGAACGTAATCGGTGAAAAGTCGATAAGCAAAATGCCCGCAACAAAGAACTCCACGGCTCCGCGCGTGGAGACGAACCGGACATCAAGCCTTCGCAAAAATAGATTTTACCTGCGGCTGATCTTGCCTATTGTTTTTGTGGGTTCTATACCCCGTTACCAAACCCGGAAAGGTAACGAGGTGAATTCTTACATGATTTTAGCTTTTAGCTACTTTATTTGACCTCTCTCTAATCATCGCTACTGCAGCTAAGCAAAGTGGCTGCGGCATTGGAACAGGCTTACGATTGGGCCTAACCGGTGCCTTTGAAGAGGCAAATTCCCTGTTTCTTCTTGAAACAAAGACCTGGTTAGGATCGTCAATTTTTGATACCATTAAAACATTAGCCCGAAGTCCGGCAACACTTTCAACCTTAAATGGTAGTTCCTGCATTGTCATCTTATAGATGCCTTCGTTTTGCACATCTACCGTGGCATCCATCGTGCCGTAGTCGATACCACCCTTAATGCCGCCCGGATAAGGAGAGGCAATTGGTTTTTGATTTGCTTCTATTTTCCCATATAATACTGGCCATTGCGCCACAGCTCCAAGCACGATTTCCTGAACGTCTTTTACACTTGGATCCCAGCGCCTTGGAACATTAGTTAGCGCCGCATAAATAGCTCCTGCCTGTTCGTCATCTAGCTCTACTGTAGGTATTATTAATACGATACCATCTGATTCTATTTTTTTCTCAACCAGACCTGCTGTTTCAAGGCGATTAGTGTCTCGCTTGATAGTTGCCTGACTAATGCTTCTCTTTCCTAGGGCACCTTTCCTCTTTTGATTAACCATACTCATCAGCCAAGATAGTGTAACGTCATTACCATTAATCCCTATGTTTTCATTTATCATGTTCCTTTGAACTATTTCCTCAGAATCAGGTTCATCAACAGGATCAAGCAACATACCTGCGTCTATTTCTATTGCGGCATTATCTATCCCATCAACATCCATTTCATCTTCGTCTAAAATCTCTTCCTCTGAAATCTCTTCCTCTAAAATCGCTTCCTCTAATTCATCATAAGCATCATCCGCAGCACTAACATCAAAAACAATTTTAAACACATTCGCCGGTGCACCATCGGGAGCCGAATCGTCGTCATCTTTATCCGCAACACTAGAAAGTATCTCGTCGATGACCTCTTCATCTTTCAACCATTCCAACGAGTTTGCCCTTCGCTTGCGGCGCTTTATATGGCCCTCAAGGTTTAAGTCTTCTGTACCTTCACGCTGCCAATCACTTGCCTTTGTTGGCTTTGTTGGCTCCATCGGCTCAATCGTAACCATGGGAGAAAGACGAGCTTTGCGAGGAGGTAATTCAGGCTCAAGATCTTCTCTTATGGTAAGCTCCCTTGAACCAACTGGAAATGCACGCCGTGCTACTGGATCTAGACGAACATCCAATACCACCCGGCCACCTTCTTGAGACGGTGGATGCATTATGGGGTAAACTCTTTTTTCAGCATTAGCAAGCGCTTCTAATTCTTTTAGCTCTCGAATAATTACATCTTTTGGACCGCTCCTTGGCGACAATGCTAAACTCAGGAAAATACCCTTGGCTTGGCTGTCTGATTTATAACCCAATTCTCTAAGTAATTTGACTATCGCTTTGGTATTTGCTTCCCAATCTCTATCACTAACCGACTCTTGGTAAGAAGCCCTTTCATTTAAAAGACCTACTACCTGTTGTATCAAGCCATCCCTAGTTGCAACGGCTAAAGCTTCTTGATCAAAAGCCTCCTTGATTATTCGCTTCGCTTTTGTTTTTACTCCTTCAAATTCGTTTTCTGGAATACTTGCTCTCGCCATAAACTCAATAGCCGCTAAGGTTTTAAGGGTATGAATTAACCTATTTCTTGAAAGATCACGCAATTGATCGTTTAGCCGATAGGCTTGGCTCCACTGACCACGGCTTTCACTCCGAGAAACTTTTTCCCCTTCAACAAATATTTCCAACTGATCCTGACCAGCTTGACGGCGTTCGCCGGTTATTGTGCTTGGGGCAAATGGCTTGCCGTTTTGGCGGTTTCTTCTGTCATGGCGAATCATAATTGCCGCCATTTCACCATCGGTAACTCCACGGTCCTTCAATAATTCATCTAACAATTCATCGTTATTTGCGACAAAAACCAAAAGCCCCGCGGGTGAACCTTTAGAGGTGGGGTCGTCGTCATCTTCTAAGATCACCTCTGCAGTGACACCTTCTTCAATAGACATCTCTTCTAAATGTCTTGCGTCATCTGTTTTTCCCGCTCGGTTCAACTGCGCTACTGCACTTGCAATCATTGGCGATGTTGCGCTCAACCCAAAAAGATAGTTAAATGGACCTGCATCTCCGTTGATCATCGTTTCAGCGCTATCGGCTACATTAGGAAGAGAGCTTTTTTCCACCAAGAATGCTTCAGTCTTTTCTTGATTCATGCCAACTTCAACATCGTCAAGGCTAAGACCACTTGCTTTTATTGCATTAAAAAACTCCTTATAAGAAACAGAACCATGCTCTTTATCGACTACCGCATACCACAAATCATCGCTTTTCTTGGCAAAAAAAACATCCTCTAAATAAAAATCAGCGGGATCGAAATCACCCCTTTTCATCATCGCAGAAAGCCTTTTGTAAGACACAGAATCAGACTTATCGCTAACGGAAGAAGCTTTTTCCAACTTAAAACCCATTCTCACCATTTCTTTGACAAAATCAAAAAACGGCAGAGGTTCGAAACCGTTGCCACAAAGAAAACGAACCTTTACATGGGTTAACTTGCTAGCATCAATAAGCCCACTAGGATAACCTAGCGCCTCTCTAAGTTCCATTCCGGTTTTCTTGGCCTTCACTAATTGCTCAAGATATAGGTG
Source organism: Candidatus Omnitrophota bacterium (assembly GCA_024231025.1). Classification (GTDB taxonomy): domain Bacteria; phylum Omnitrophota; class Gorgyraeia; order Duberdicusellales; family 4484-171; genus JAAEQW01. The sequence continues at coordinate 4,523 of JAAEQW010000116.1, read as the reverse complement.
CTTTGGTTCCATTGCTAATTCGCTATTTAGCCAGCGAGTAACCCCAAGAAGTATGCTTACATTTTCCAGCGAATCTGTTTCTCCGGCTTCATCATGTTCTGCGTTACCTAAAAGATGTATAACCTTACTTACACCATGCATTGCCCCATCCACGTTCCTACCTTTCATCGCTCGCCAAGCCTCTAAAACCGCCCGGTCAACCTCATTGTCATAGCCCACAGCCTGTTTTAATCTCATTCCACGCTTGCCTTCCTTCAAGTACTGCCTAAATTCTAGGTGCACCTTGCTAGCTTTCCCTTGACCTTCTAACCAATTAACCAGATCAATCGCAAGCGAAACATAAGGAATACTTATTGTATCTGCCACGGGAAAAGAAAGACCGTCAAGTTTTCTAGAATCAACCTTAGCTAGTAGACGTATTGCTTCATCAAGATACTTCTGTGCCTTTGCAACATCATCAGACTCTTTCGCTTCGTCGCCATTAATGATTTCCATATCAACTGAATTTGGATGGTTAACTTCTGAAAATTTATCGGCAATCATCTTTGCCTCGTTAATCGCTCCTTGCTTCATTAGCTTATCAATAAGTTTTTGAATGGTTCTTTGAGTAAAAAAACTCTCATCGGTCTCTCCAGTAAAAATGCTATCGGCCATATGTGAACCTAGCCCTAAACCTTCAACTGGCACATCAAACCTACCAATCATTCGCGAGGCAAAAGTTGCAATTATCTCTCCCGAAATACCCTCACTTTCCCTAAAAGAATCCGACTTCATTGCCTCAGTAATCGTAAGAGCTGCCGTAAGCATTCTCCAGACATCTCCTCGATCCAACAACTGATTCATCCAATCGACTATCTCTTTTGGAGTAAAAATATTCTGGTTTAGCGCTTCAATAATAACCGGTGGAGCAGAAAAGGGAACGCTGTTATTTCCTTGCTCTAAAATTCTGTCCACCCAAGATTTAATTACTGCCTTTTCTTGCATAACCCGCTGATTAATTAGTTTCGTTGCTATTTCTTTTATTGCATCATTAGCCGGATCTAGCTTTGCAACTTCAAACAGCCTGCCTGCTCTATCTGAGTCATCACTTTCTAAAAAGTGCAAAACATCTTTGCTGTGCTCGATGTCTTCTACATAGGCATGGAGAATTTCTACTTGCGCTAATTCAGCAGCTTCATCAAGTGCAGCACCGGGAATACTACCCCAATACAAAGGCTTAGTACCTTTGCGACGGTAAGCGCGATAACCTAAATCAATCTCTCTGATTCTGCTAAGTAAGTGGGCTATCCTTGATACGCCTGTCATATCTGAATTGCCAGCTAAACCTCTTATGGTTGGTACAAACCGATAATGGTTAGTGCCATCAACTACTTCGGCGATTTCGATAACCCCTAAATTAATTAAGATCTCAAGTTCTTCACGTACTATGCTTGGAGAACGCGAATAAATCATGTAATACATTATCCCCCCAAGGGTAAGGCCATCTTCACTTGCTAGCCACCCTATCGCGTGAGCAACTGCTGCCATTTCACCTAAAAGCTGCCAAGGCGAGCCGTTGGGGTCGCGGTCGTCACTCCATCCGCCTACGCTGCCAAAGTTATCCTTATTAATTTTTCCTCCCGTTTGCAAATGCGTTAGCGACGGTGCACCATCCAAGATATAACGCATAGCACCATCAAACCATTCAAGGCTAGTATCACTAGCTTCGTAACCTACTAACTGCGTCGCGATAAACGTCTTAACAGATATAGCTTTTATTACTTTATTGTAAATGTCTTGATCGCTATCTCTTTCGCTCACAGTAACATCTAAAAATCTTAGAAGAACGGGATCATGCCTCAAAATGCCCATATCGCCTTTCTCTGGCAATAGCTTAGCTAATGTCGAAATTGCATGAGCGAGTTTTTCAAGTAATTCTTCGGCACTGTCGTTTTCGTAAAATTCAACTGTAGATTGACCATAATGTGGGTGGGGAGAAGTTTGAAAAACCTTAACCCTGCCTTTGTTAGCAGATGGATTATCCTCAACAGCTGGTACCGTTTCTTCTTCGCGATCTTTATCCGCTACGACAGGCTCATCTTTATTAACAGATGAATCACGATCAGCATTTTTATCTTTTAAAACACGAACAAATTTGCCACTAATCAAGAGCTGCAAAGAAGTGTATGTTGATTTAAAGCGATCTTCACCAGACACAGACAACCCTCTAATTGCGTCACGAACCCCAACAAGCCTCTCCGCAACTCCATCCTCTCCTAAATCAAGGGCATCAATGGCTCTGCCTAAAGCACTTACAACTTCCTGATTGTCAACATCAGAAATAATCTTATGAATAATCTCCAAACGCAACAACCCCGAAAGATTCGTATTATCAACATTGTCTATAAACACTTCTGTTCTTTTTTCCTCTAGCTCCCTTGCTGGATCTCGGTCTACCAGCAAACGTCGAACAATAAATTCATTTAAAGCTCTCTCAACATCATCACGTGAAATATCCCCAATCTTCTTCTTCCAAAACAAACGTTTCTTTGTGAAGTGCTTATCATCCACCAATTGAGAACTCGGCATTATTGACGATTCTATTTCCATTGTGGCACTTCCCTGTAATACAGAAGAACGAAGCCTTAGTTTCATTAGATATGAATCGCCAGACGCAACAGCAATAGGTGGACGAACTAAAGTAGTATAAAGCGATTGAACAAACCCCTCGCTACGAACACTATCCTTTGAACCAAAAATTTCCTCGACTTTATGATCCAAAAGATCCCAGTCTCGACCTACCAAAATTTCCTGATCGCTCACATCAACGTAAATAGGATTCGGAGTGTATGGTTTAAAATAAGCAATGACTTTGCCTTCAAAAATACTTAACCTAACATCTTCTGTAGTAAAAAATACTCCATTAAGATACCTTACCTTAATCATAACCTGACCTTTATCACCGGATACTAACTTCTTAATTGCACGCGTTGCCACACCAAAACGATTAACGATTTCGCCGTTTTCATACATTGAGTAATCTAAAGAACCAAGATCAATACTTTGAGCTTCATCCTCGGTGTAGAAAAACTTATCTTCAAAACTCTTCATCACCCGCGCAACCCGAGCATCAAAGCGTTCTTCCGGTTTTAAAAGCGGATTAACTACCGGGGTTTTCTCTTCTTTGCTAAAAATTCTCTCCAAAATATCTGCAAGACCGTTAGTCATATTGCTAAACACAGGCCAATAACCCTCCTGCCCCTTGAGAGATGGTTTTTTTTGTTTATCGCTTGATGCACCTGCCTCGTCCACTGCTGTCAGTTCTTTTTCTAAGATTTCCATTACACGTTCTCTCACGGGTGAATCTTTTTTATCCACAATTTTCGTTAAGACATCTAAGATATCGTCTTCGATCTTAATTCCATTTTCTAAAGCCTCCACTAATATTGTCACATATGCTGATTGAAGATCTTCATGTGTACTGCTTAAGCCAACCCTTAATGCCTGCATAGCTGCTTTTTGAACCTTTTCGTCTTTGGCAAACAAAGCCTTCTGTGTGGCGGCTATTCCATACCCTCCGATATCGTTCTTTCTTTCTATAGCGTTTGCTGCTATTATTATGCAATTTGCTCGAATGTTGGGATTCCTACTATCCAAGCCTTTTGCTATTGCGATTGCAATTGCTTCTAAAACATTGTCATATACACTATCCAGGGCTTCTTCTAAAGTCTGAAAATTGGCATCTCCGATGTCGATTCCTTCTTCTATGGCATCCCCTAACATCGTTATGCATCTTACTAGAACAGTCTTATTTGCACCATTCAAGCCTTTTGCTATTACAGCTACGGCTGCTTCTCGGACATCTTCATCCGGATCCTTTAACGCTCTTCCTAAGACTGCTAAAACGTCCTCTCCAATATGTATTTCTCCTTCTAAATCAAAAGCGCTTCCTAACATTGTTACCCGTCTCACTCGGGTATTGACTCGAGTATTGGCGCCCGCGCTATTCAAACCTTTTGCTATTGCAGCTGCGGCTACTTCTCGAACAAAGTGGTCATCATCACTCAAAGCTTCTTCTAAAGCTTTTTCGCCATCTTCTCCGATGTCGATGCCTCTTTCTAGAGCGGTTCCTAATGACCTTACGCACCTCTCTCGAACGTTCTTATCCTCATTCCGTGAACCTTTTACAAAAACACTTAAAACTTTCGCGTTTCTTGCTTTTGCGGCCGCAACTGCGTCAGAACCTTCTTTTGTAGATGGCTTCAGTTTGAATAGCCCTTTCACTGCTCTTTTCACGTTAGCAAATTCCATCGGGGGAATCATTGCAGAATCCATATGTTCAATCGCTGCCAGATCTCCTGAAAGAGCTCTCTTTAAGTTATCGCGTTTAAGCTTGCGATAATCATCACTTAAGCGATATGCCTGTTCCCGTCCGCGATCGGGTGAACTAACCCACTCACCGTCAGTAAGTATCTCCAGATAATTTTTACCAAGTTGACGGCGTTCGCTGGTTATTGTACTTGGGGCAAATGGCCTGCCGTTTT
>JAAEQW010000115.1 GCA_024231025.1 Candidatus Omnitrophota bacterium | reverse complement strand
TTTAATATCATTCGATTGGCCTCGGCGAGCTGAATTAATATCTGCTTGTAGTTTTGCTCCACTCTTGACCGTTTGGCTGTGAATTCAAAAAAAAACCGTTTTTTCCGAAGAGGAGCGCCAGTACATAAGAAATTCATTTTTGAGATAGAGCGACGATTTTGACACCAATCGATTCGTCTTGACGAGTTAGGAAAAATAATAAAATAGCTCAATAAGCTTAGCTTACCCTCAATTTTTGTTGGCTTAGTCAGAAATCGTAGGAAAAGTTTCAAATTTTTAAGGGTGAATAAGGCTGAATGAATTGTGAGATTTACATGTGTTGGATATCAATCGAATGGGCTGCTAGTGCTGATTTTAAAACATGCACAATCTTTGATACTTTGGTTGGAAATTGAAATTTCACATTTTCTGGCTCAAGTTGAGACACTGATATTGTGATGGAGGGGAGGGGTACCACACGCACTGGAACCAGTGCATAAATATCTTGTGTTCAACAACAAATAGGTAGGTAGGTATACCTACCTGTACCAGATGTTGTGAACATGTCAGTGAAAAACTGTAAGCAATCAAATGACCAAACACGGAAAGAACAGAAAAATAAACAAATAAGGTAGCTGATTCACTTCTTATCTTATTCTACGCCGCCGGCGGCCGATGATGATAGGCCTATGCATGCGTGTTATGAAAAAAGGCAGAGCTAGGCTTTCTGTTAGTCTATTACTTTATATTTGCCCACAATCTGCGGGTTTTATT
>JAAEQW010000114.1 GCA_024231025.1 Candidatus Omnitrophota bacterium | reverse complement strand
TTAGCATCTCCCACTTGCAGCGATGGTGCTTAAAAAAAGGGATTTTCGAGCCATGATGTGTCTTCACTATTGCCAGGGAACTGCATTTTTTTTCGTCCGAGACCTATGTGCCAATTTGGCACACAAGCCTCCATGGCTATGTGCCAAATGAAAATCTTATGTGCCCAATTTTGTATACATGCCTACCTGTGCATCATCATTTTTTGAGGATTTTGGCAAAAATAACAGCATTTTTTCAATATAATCACATTCTATGGTAAAAAGAATTTCTCCGTCTTATTCTGACATCAAAGATTATATTGAATTCAATTCAAAATGATGAAAACAATGGTAAAATCAGCTTGCCTTAGGTATGGTTTCATTTCCTACAATAATTTATCTAGAATCTATTCAAAAAATGCGAAAGTCGCGAAATGCGAGTAAAAAAAGGCGCAGAGATTCGTTCAATATGCTCATTTCGGAACTGAGAGGAATGGTGACAAATGGAGACCGAAAATTGGACAAGTCGAATGTCCTCAGACAAACCATCGGATATTTGAAAGCCCATAATCGCTTTGTCCTAAAAATGCGTAGATGAGTAATGGAAAAGCCGACTACGATCTGCATGACTACGTTCAAGGACGCACACAACTTGTGGGTAACGGTTTCGGAAACCTGATCGATTTCTGCCATGTGATGATGCAGCCGTTTGGTAAGCAGTCGAACCTTTTCTTCTTCAAGTTATCCAAGTTATCACAGTAGGGCATACA
>JAAEQW010000113.1 GCA_024231025.1 Candidatus Omnitrophota bacterium | reverse complement strand
TAAAACTGGAAATATTACTTGCCATAGACATCGGAATATTTCGCCAAGAATCATTCCATAAAAATCTTCCCATTGGGCAATTTCGTCGACATCCTCACCTCCCAGAATGGTTAAATGAGGGAGCAAACTTTTGATATCGAAAATTAGCATGTATGGATTAAGAACCAAAGAAGGATTGGGGAGAAAAATGTTAATTAATTCCAGATCTTCAATTATCGATGTGTTTGGTCTGTAAATTCTGCCTGGAAAATGACATTTATAGCCTCTGTATTCTGCTAACTCAGGAAATTTCTCATTAGCATCCAAATGATAGCATTTTAAATGTAAATTGAATGCATTTCTAGAATGATATGTGATTCTGCAGGAATAGCACCCCCATTGATTTCGAAAGGAATCAATATTCACAATCAAGCAATATTGTTCCTTTTGCCAGAGAAAAATGTGGATGGAAGGGAGCATTTTTGTCTGAAAAAATGATTGATTAGATTGATAAATTGGATAACGATTGCAACCTTTGTCGTTGCTTCCCCAAATTACAAAATGGACAGAAAAATAGGCGCTCAGCTTGTACAACATGAAATCTCTAACTAAACTGATACAGTCTAACAGAGGGGTAGGAGAGTAAATTCTAACGGCTTCCCTATACACGCTTTTAGCCCTATGCACACAGTAGACAACGCTCTTCAATTTTGGATAGCCTTTTTCCTGACAAATAATAAACATTGCTAAACATTTGAAAAACGACAAAACAGCACTATCTTTTGTGTCAAACATGATGAATGTTTGCTCTCGTTGCAATAAACTTGGCAATTTAGCTAATTTGATTCTGCGTCACCTCTGGCCTGAAAAATTGAACTATACAATGAAGATTTACCACTCGCTCTAACTGCCAGAGGCTAGGGATGTGGTTATTGTTTAGATACAAATTTAGATCAAGCGAACTATAATATTCGATAGCCTTTTTGAGAGATTCCGTATCGGAAGGATTCAACATTACTCTAACATCACCTAATGTGGTATTCCAAGAACCAAAGAAATACCTTAATTCCCCAGTTACAGAATGGCTAAGTATATAGCCCACTTCTAGTGAAATTACCGCTTGTTTTTTCTGAGGAAGCTGTTCAAAAATATCTGCTAGAATTTTTTTGATATTTTTGATATTCAACACGTCAATTGGATAATTGAATTCATAAATTTTGTCCCGTTTTATAATGTAATGATGAACTACGTCAGAAAATTGAGACAAATAATCTTCAATTTCATCATTAGCTGCCCCGCCTACATTGCCTATACCTTCATTTTCGATTGGCGATGCTAGACGAAATCTTTGCTGCTCCTCAAAAAAACTTGAGCTCGCCGCAGCTCCAGCGTTAGCGGCCAATCCAACTCGACTCATTGCTCATTTTGCTAGCAAGGCAAAAAGAGCAAAAATGTGTATGCTTCAAATCTTTTTATTTTGCTGTTTTCTTTTTAAAAGCATTGACTCAAAATGTAAACTCTATGGTAACAGATGTTGTTACAAAATGATCATCCCACTGATCACCTGTATTCCGCCACCCAACATCGACTACTGGCCGCCCAAGCACATTCCCTTACTGTCCAAACC
>JAAEQW010000112.1 GCA_024231025.1 Candidatus Omnitrophota bacterium | reverse complement strand
CACACTAAGAATACGTCCAAACGTTTCCAACTGAAAATTAAGCCAGGGAATAGGAAAATAATAGACTCGCTTCTGAAAACTTTGCTCAAAATCAATAAAATCCAGAGGAAGAATAATTTTGGGGCAGTTGTCCTTCCAATTCGATTCGTCGGCGGGTGTCTTGATGAAAAAGTTTCTCAAAAATATATTAACTGTTGTGCGTTCGGGTCCGATGAAAGTACAGCAGTTGGGATTTCTAGGTGAAATACTAGGCGAAAAATGGTCGTTTTTGATGATAAATTCTTGAAAACGATCCACTTTCTCCTCGTCTAGTTCTTTCGATTTAAATATTAGAAATGTAGTCTCCTCGGTGATGAAAAAATAGTTGTTGCGTAGTTTTCGTATTAAATTCAGTGATAAGGGAAGTTGATCAGCCAAAGTGGTCCATTTGTTGATGGCGAAAGATAATTCGTCAAAGCAGAGCTTATAAATAGTGAAAATGCAAAGTTCCTCCAAGTCACGTGGGTCGTGCGGTTTCTGCCGGGTCGCTAGACGCATCTTTCTGGTTTTTGAACTAACTGATTCATACATACTAGGATAATCGTAAAATGGTTAACGGCTGACCCACACATTTCTTCCTGAAAATCGATTACTCGTTCGATCGACTGCAAACACTCCGCACGTCTAATGCTCGTCTGAGTATTACATCGGAAAAGATGAAAGCAACCATTTTCAGGTCTCCAATACCTCCCTTGGGGACTATTAGATAATATACGGTAGTTGCATTT
>JAAEQW010000111.1 GCA_024231025.1 Candidatus Omnitrophota bacterium | reverse complement strand
CTTTTTTCTATTGTTTTCGGTTTGTTCTTTTGCTCAGGAAAAGCCGGTTGTCCATGTCTTTTATTCTTCTAACTGTAAGGCGTGTTTCAAGCTGATTAAAGAATTCATTCCTGAGATAGAAGCAAAATATGGCGACAGCATTGAGTGGGAAAAGCTTAATACTGCTGACTCTAAAAATTTAAGCATGCTTATTTCGCTCACCACACGATATAAAAATAAGGGGGCGACTACGCCATCGGTTCTTGTGGGGGATACTTTTTTATCTGGACGAAAAGAGGTCGAAGCTAACCTAGAAGCCGCGATCAATGATTCATTTGGCAAGAAAACATCCTTGTTTAGCGCGAGCCCACTTAACATTATTTCAATTTTCAGAAAACTTTCAGTTTTAACCGTACTTGCTAGCGGGTTGATTGACGGGGTTAACCCTTGTGCTTTTGCGGTTATAGTGTTTTTTGTGTCTTTTCTCGCTTTATACGGTTACAAGAAGCGCGAGATACTATATGTTGGATCAGCATATTGCACCGCTGTATTTTTAACCTATCTTTTGATTGGTCTTGGATTTTTTAAGTTTATTTATGCGATGAGCGGATTCTACGTTTTAATAAAAGCATTTTATTATTTGGTTTCACTATTGTGTTTTGCTTTGGCGGGTTTTGCTCTTTTTGATTATTTAAAATTCAAAAAAACAGGTGAAACAACCGACATGCTTTTGCAGCTTCCAAAATTCTTTAAAAAGAAGATAAATGTTGTTATTGGAAAGAATTTGCGCGAGAAGAAAGAAAGAACCGCGATTAGTCTTATTGTAAGTTCTTTTGTTGTTGGATTTTTAGTGTCTATATTGGAGGCGGTATGCACGGGGCAGGTTTATCTTCCAACAATAGTTTTTATTGTAAAAAATACCGATCTTCGCGCTAAGGGCGTGATGTATCTTTTGTTATATAATTTAATGTTCATCCTGCCGTTGGTTTTTGTTTTTACCCTTTCTCTTTGGGGCTTTAGTTCACAAAATTTTAATAATTTCTTAAAAAAGAATATTGGTACAATCAAACTCTTGATGGTTGCGTTGTTTGCTGTTTTAGGCGCAGTTATTCTGATATTTGCTTAATCAATGAAGTCCTTCTTTCTAGTCTTTTCTGATAGTGACGGTAAAATCTACACGCATCCTTATTTACGAATGTTGGGAGCTTCTGGGGATGATTTCACACTTATTTCTGAAGAAGAAGCGGTGCGCTTACCTAAGGGAAGCAGTCTGTTTTATCTTGTGGGGCGCTTTCCAGTTGGTTTTAATCCGCAGACAAACAGAACCGAAATTTTAACTGAATTTGATGGCAAAGCGGTATGTGCGGTTGGAGCGTTTTTAATTCCGGCGTATTTGCGTCTGCACAATCCTGCAGTTTTTCTTAAAAAAAATATAAAGTTGCCGCTTTGGGCATACACCGCATGCGGATTTAGTCAGGGTAATTTTTATGCTAGTGCAGTGCGTATTGATAAAAGAGTGCGCCAGAGTCCGCGGTTTTATGATAATAAAAAAGTGCAAAAAAATATCAATCAGTTTATTGCAGTTGCCGGTAGTAATCGTCTTTATAAGCACCTTGCGAATTGTGCGATAAATTATAATTGTCTTGCCGCTAAAAATTTATTTCTAAAAAGATGGGAAGCTCCTTTACCAACCGCAACTAGTTGTAATGCTCGTTGTTTGGGCTGTTTGTCTTTGCAGAAGGGTGGAGAGTGCAGCTCTTCTCATCAGAGAATAAATTTCAAACCAAGTTCTGATGAGATCTCTCAAGTAATGACAAATCACTTAAAAGTTGCAAAAGAGGCAATAGTAAGCTTTGGCCAAGGATGTGAGGGCGAACCGCTTTTAGAAAGCAAACGTATTGCTAAGGCGATCCAAAAAACACGAAGCATTACTTCGCGCGGTACAATAAATGTAAACACTAATGCCAGCATTCCGTCGAGCATTAAAATGCTTTGTGAGGCCGGAGCCGATTCCTTCAGAGTTAGTTTAAGCAGTGCCCAAGAGAAATTTTATAACCTTTATTTTCGTCCTTGCAGTTATCAATTCAAGGATGTAATGAAATCAATAAAAGTTGCTAAGAAATATAATAAATTTGTGTCAGTGAATCTTTTTATTTTTCCCGGGATATCAGATTCCGAATCAGAGGTGAAAGCCTTAAGCAGGCTTATTGCTGATTCTAATATCGATATGATTCAGTGGCGCAATTTAAATATTGATCCGCAATATTACTTAAGCAATATGCCTTATAAGCGCTTAAAACCGATGGGGATATTGCCTGCGATTAAATTTATTAGTAAAAAATTTCCTCACCTAAAGCATGGGTATTTCAATTTACCTAAAGAAAGTTTATAAATAATCTAAAGTATGGTAAAATAAAAGTGAAACTTCCCGAACAGGATGAGGGGTTGATGGCAAGGGCGGTAAAGAATTTTTATTCAGACGTATAATCGGAATTGGCGTTAAGGCACTTCTTCTGAAGTGTCAGGATCAGTGCCAATAAAATTTAAGGTGCTGCTGGATAATTGCAATTTTATTGGAGGTGATTATGATTTCTAAAAGGGTTGAGTTAAACATTCCGTTGGATTTTAAAGACGAACCGATACTCTATTATATGATTAAAAATTATGATATTATTCCTAATATCATTGAGGCGTCTTTTTCTACTGAATTGGGCTGGGTTTTGCTTGATTTGCGTGGCGAGAATGAAGAAGTAGAAAAACTTTTTAATTTCTTGAAAGAAAAAGGTGTGGAAATTAAATTCCGCTAAGACGAAAATATTAGCCAGTATTACCATAATCTCAGTCTGCTTAATTAAGAGCTTAGTTAAAAAATGAATATAAAATGTCAACTTTGCCCTAAAGGTTGCATTTTAAAAGATGGTCAAAGAGGCGATTGTCGGGTAAGAGTAAATTTAAACGGGAAATTAACCGCTCTTACTTATGGGCGTCCTTGCAGCATGCATGTTGATCCCATTGAAAAAAAGCCGCTTTTTCATTTTCATCCAGGTTCGTCAATTTTTTCTATTGCAACGGCTGGATGCAACCTTCACTGTAAAAATTGTCAAAATTGGCAAATATCTCAAAGCAATCCAGAAGACATTCCCGCTTATAAATTGAGCCCAGCAGAAGTAGTTGATGTTTCTTTAGGGGAGCATTGCTCAATGATTGCTTACACCTATAGTGAGCCGTCTATTTTCTATGAGTATGCCCTAGATACATCTATCCAGGCTCGTAAAAATGGACTAAAAAATGTTTTAGTCACAGCGGGGTATTTAAATCGAAAACCGCTAAAGAAATTATATAAAGTAACTGATGCGGCAAATATTGATCTAAAATTTTTTGATGATGCGATGTATAAAAAAATTACAACAGCATCTCTGGCACCAGTTTTAGATAGTTTAACTTTGGCTAAAGAAATGGGAGTATGGCTTGAAGTAACCCATCTGATTATTCCAACCCTGAACGATGATTTAATAACGATAGCTAAAATGTGTACCTGGATAAAGAAAAATCTGGGTTCAGATGTGCCAATTCATTTTTCTCGTTTTTATCCACAATATCTCCTAAGAAATTTACCGGCTACGCCGGTGACTACTTTAGAGAAGGCCAAAGACGTAGCTAAAGACGCAGGACTAAAGTATGTATATATAGGTAATGTTTGGGGGCAAAGCGAAAATACATATTGCCCGCACGATAATACCCTTTTGATCAAACGATCAGGCTATAGTGTGTTGGAAAATAATTTAAAAGACGGAAGTTGCCCTGTTTGCAATGAATCGATCGCAGGGAGATGGAAATAAACGATACGCAATATGCGCATGTAGCAAGTAATACTGATAGGTAAAGATAAGAAGTAAAAACAGTTTTCCAGGCAGGCTTTGAGACCTTAAAAGCATGGTATCCTGAGCGAAGTGAAGGATTTTTAAGGTTGAAACGCCAGAGAAAATCATCGCTGGATGATTTGAGCGGTGCCAGGGAAATTGGTTTTTGCTTCTTATCGATTGTAAATACATTTTTCTTAAAATATGGCTTCATGGAGGTGTTGTGAGAAAAGTTAGTCGTCGTCAGTTTATAAAATTTTGCGCTAAAACAACTGTAGCTTTAGCAATATTCTATGCGTTTCCTTTTAAGGTAACTTTTTCCAAGGAGAAAAAGTTTTCGATTAAGTTAAAGCGTTTTAATCGGCAAAATTTATACAAAAATAATTTAGCAGGATGAAAAATAAAAATTTTTATTTATTCTTTGGTTTAGGATTTTTTTCACTTCTTTCACAGACGCTGATTCTTCGTGAATTTATAATATCTTTTGGCGGTAATGAGCTTGGGATCGCGTTGTTTTATTTTTTCTGGTTTTTCTGGGTTGGTGTTGGAGCATATGCGACTTTGCGTGGTCCGCTAAACGCGGCTAGTAAACACTTTTTAAAATTATTAGCACTTTATCCCTTTCTTGCCTTAGTTGAAATATTATTTTTTATTAAACTTAAAGGTTTTTCCGGTATAAATTGGTGGGAATTTTTTACATTCGATAAAGTTTTTCCGAGATTGTTTTTGCTAACTTCATTTGTTTCTTTTTTTACAGGGGCTATCTTTTCCCTTGGGGTTTTACGCTTGCGGGAAGAAAAGCCTCATTTGGCCGTATCAAAAGCCTATATCTATGAGGCAATCGGTAGTTTCTTTGCGGGGGTTTTGGCTACTGTTTTAATTGGAAACATGGTATCGCCTCTTCTTATATTAATTTTGGCCGGTATCATCTTTTCGTTATTATCTTTGTGGGTGAGCGCTGGTTCTGGCCAACGTACTGCGGTGATATCCAATGCGGCAACTTTATTAATTTTTTTAGTACTTATTTTTAATTACAAAGAAGTTGTCAATTTTTCACATAACATAAGGGTAAAAGGAACTCTCCCTGATGCAACATTTCAGAAAGAAGTGTACACTCCTTATCAGCACCTGCTTTTTGCTGAATTGCCATCTCAAAAAGTCATAATCTCTAACGGCCAGATAATAAGGGCTATTCCCGATGTTACTTACGCGGACACTCAAGCTGCTATTTTTATGGCAGAGGCTGATAATCCAAAAAATATTTTAATTTTCGGCATTGGAGCAGAGCCAATAATTGATTCTTTGCTGCAATTTCCGGTAGAAAGCTTAACTTATGTTATTGAAGATAAAATCTATCAAAGAGAAATGGGTCATAAAATATCTGATACGCGCTTTAAGGTGGTTATCGGACCGGGGCGTCAGTTTTTAAAAAAGAATCAAAAGAGATTTGACTTAGCAATTGTTTACGCCTCTGATCCAACTAGTCTTTTGATAAATACATATTTTACCAAAGAGTTCTACGCGCTTTTAAAAGAAAGCTTAAGCGATGCAGGAGTTATGGCAACGCGTATAACCGCGGCGCAGAATTTTATCGGCGAGGAAATAGCCAATTTTGGTTCTTCGCTTTACTATACGTTAAGCAATGTGTTTTCAAAGGTAATTATTGTTCCGGGTGATGTTAATTGGTTTTTTGCTGGTGGTCAGCATGCCCACTTAACTGATCGAGCGCAAGTATTGCAGCAGCGTTTTGCAAAAATACGTCCGCCAATGTTTTCTTTTCCTGCGCACGGCTTTAGAACGTTGTTTAATGAGAAAAGAGTGGAGTTTGTTAAAGGCGTTTATATTAACAAAGAAAAAGAAAAATTAATTAATAGTGACAATCGACCACTCACATTTTTTCTTAATCTTTTGGTTATGGCGCGGTATTCTAACTCCCATTTAGTTGGATTTTTCACTCGCGCCCTTAGTGTTGGATTGATTATTTTTCTTCTTCCTTTTATTGGGTTGCTTTTGGCGAGATGCTGGTTCCTTTCTAGGGTGGATAATACCGTCAGAAGGCGAGAAATTTTTAATGCTAAACTTTTTCAGTTTTTTTCGGGATTTTTGGGGTTTTCTTTCCACCTTACGTTAATTTATTTGTTTCAAATTAAGTTCGGGGTAATTTTTCAATTGATCGGATTGATCAATGGTTTTTTTATGCTTGGATTATGCTTCGGTGGTTTTTTGGCCAAGAGGTTTATTGAAAAGCTGAATATGAAGATGGTATTATTCTCGCAAGCAATTTTAACAGTTCTAACATATTTTATTTTTGTTTATCTTGGATTTGCGAATTTTTTTATTTTTATTTTATTCTTTTTGACCTGTGGCATTTTAACAGGAAGCTCTTACCCGCTTTCTGCCAAATTATTAGAGAATAATGCGGTGTCGCTTAATAAGGTAGCCGTTAACCTTGAATTGTTGGATCATTGGGGTGGTGCTTTTGCCGGGGTTAGTGCAGCTTTATTTATGTTTCCTATTTTAGGGATTACAAAAACCCTAACAGCGATTGCGGCAATTTGCGTAATTATATTTGTAATTATTAGTCTAAAGTTTTCGCATGTAAAAAAATGCAATCCAGCATTGAATTTTTTTCCGTTTGTTCTTTTTGCTTTATCTGTAGCATTATTATCCTCTAATTTTCTATTGAACAAAGACGACTCCTCTGTGGTTAAAGGCCATGGTGGTCCAATCGAATTGACGATCGAAGTCAATCGTGCAGGAGCAATAACAGAAGTCGAAGTTCAAAAACATAACGAAACATCGAGTTATTTACGAGAGTTAGATAATTTTTTAAGTCAGTTTCACGGCAAAAAACCTGACGGTAAGCTACAGCTTAATAAAGATATTGATGCGATAACCGGAGCGACCGTTACTTCTTTGGCAATCCTTGATGGCGTAAACAAGACCAAATCAAAAATGATTCTTGATCGAGTATCTATTTTAACGATAATCGCTAGTATTTTTGCGATAATTGTTTATTGTTTCGGGCGCAATCTATTTTTACGCAAGGTATATTTATTGCTTGTTGTAATTTTTATGTGGTTTATCTTCAGGGGAGTTTTTGTGTCCGAGCATCTGGTGAGCGTTTTAACCCTGCATATACCAACGATTTTTTATCTTGTTCCATTAGGGCTCGGTTTATTGTTTGGCCCATTGTGGTGTGGTTGGTTGTGCCCGGTAGGGGCCTTCCAGGAGCTTTTGGCACTTGCTGGGGTTACAAAGGGGGTAAGCTATCAGCTTGATAAAAAAGCTAGGTTTTTAAAGTATATTCTTTTAACTATTTTTATTTTCACTGTTTTTCTGGGAAATAACGCCTTGTTTAGTCAGGAACCGGCAGCGGTTACTATAGCAAAAATAGCGGCATTAATTTTTTCTATTTTCTTCTTGCGGTTTTGGTGTAGGTATTTTTGTATTATTGGGGCATTTTTTTCATTGTTTAACAAAGTGGGTATTCTAAGAAAATTTTTTCCGAAAAGATATAGCAATTGTGAGTTAAACGTAAGAGCAGCTGACTTAGATTGCTTGCAGTGTAACAGATGCCTATCGCAACATAAAATACCACCTATTAGCGACAACTTCTTCAAAATTGCCTTTATCTGTACTGCTTTTTTGATTTTTGTGGCATTCTTTTTTAATGTTAAGTCGTTTTCAACAATTTTTCATCAACAAGAGCCCAGCCAAACGCTTATTTTACAAAACGTAGAGCCGCAAAGAATAAAAGATCTCATAAAAAGCGGTAAACTATCAAACCGTCAGGCTGCATTCTATGAGGTTTTAAAGCCATAAAAAAGCCTTAAAAAAACACTTTAATATTTTAGGATTTCGTTTATAATGGGGCGAATTGGGATTGTTCATTTTTTAAAAAAGGAGGAAGGATGAAAAACGTTTTAAGAACATTTTTGATTTTGTTTGTTGTTTTGGCGATTGGGGTAACGGCTGCTTTTGCTGCTAAATGTTCGGGGTGTGGTGCAAAAAACAAAGATAGCTATAAATTTTGTGTAAAATGTGGCGGTCCTCTTAATGCCGAAGCAGTTTTGCAAAAAAACAAAGTAGATCGGGCAACATCTGGTAAGCTTGGCGGAGTTAAAAAGACGATTGGTGTTATTGGTTTTGAAAATGCTTCAGGCATGGGCAGTTATGTGTCGCTAGGTAATGATTTTGGAACTCAACTTACCGATGCGCTTGTGCAAAGTGGTAATTTTATTGTATTAACCAGGTCAGAGCTAAGCTCTGTGTTTGGAGAGCAGGATTTGGTTGATTCAGGTAGAATGGCAAAATCACTTACCGCGCAAAAAGGAAAAGCTATTCCGGCGCAGATTCTAATTAAAGGAAAAATTACTGAATTCGAAGAGAATGCCGGCGGAGGAAACCAGGGTCTTACCATAAAGGGCATTACTCTGGGTGCAAATAAATCCAATGCGCATATTGGTGTGATTTTACAAATTATGGATTCTACAACCGGCCAGGTTCTAGATTCTAAGAGAATCGAAGGAAAAGCTAACGCTTCTGGCTTTAGCCTTGGGTACAGTGGTGGTTTTAGTTTAGGTAGCTCAAGCTTTAAGAAAACTCCTTTGGGCAAGGCTACTCAGATTGCTATTGATAGAGCAGTTATTTATATTGCCGACAAATTAGAAAGAATGCCTTGGCAAGGCAAGGTTGTGTCGGTGAAAGAAGGCGTGATATTTATTAATGCTGGTTCTAACGCAGGTATTGAAAGCGGTTCGGTTTTTGTTGTTTATCGCCAAGGAGAAGCTCTTATTGATCCAGACACAGGAATGGAGTTGGGGGCAGACAAAAAGAAAATAGCTGATATATCAATAACAGAAGTGCAAGATAAGTTTTCTAAAGCAAAGACTTCTGCTTCTTCTGTAGAGATTTTAAGAGGCGACCTTATTTTAGAAAATTAATTAGAAGGGGGAAATATGAGATTATTTGTTTTACTTGTTATGGTTGGTGCTTTTTTTGCTGGGTGTGAAGCAACACAGCAGGCAGCCGAGGGCGTTGGTGCTCCGATTGGTGCGATTACAAAAACCGTTGGCGGCGTAACCGATGGCGCGCGCGAAGCTTATGCTGATCAGGAAACCGATAACCCTTATAACCGATAAACTATCACGGGGTCAGACCCTGAAAACTGAAAAAAAACACATTTTCAGTTTTCAGGGTCTGACCCCGGAATAAAACATGAAAAAGATTTTATTTGTTTTGGTGGTTTTTCAGATGATTTTGGCTCCAGGTGCTTTTTGTGCGATAGCTAAAATTGCTAAAGTTAAGGGTGACGTTTTTTTAAGAACCAAACCAACTTCCTCCTGGGAAGAAGCGAAGCCCAAAACTAAGTTGGGGGTTAAGTCCGAAATAAAAACTGCTCCTGGCGCAAAGTGTTTTATTATTTTTGATAAAGCCGCAAAAAACGTCCTATCGATTGAAGAAAATTCTCATATTAAAATCGAAAATATTAAGCTGGGGAAAATTATATTAAATCAGGGGCGAGTGTTTTCTCGCATTGGCAATATAAAGGCATTTAAAAAGTCTAGCCGTCCATTTCAGATCAGAACTACTACGGCTATTGTTGGCGTGACCGGGACGGGGTTTTTAACAGAAAGCAAAGAGACCAAAACCTCCACTGCTTGCTTTGAAGGTGAAGTTAGCGTTACGGGTTTGGATACACAAGGCAATGAGGCCCAAAGCGAAAACTTGGCTAAAGGATTTAAGGTTGATGCCAGTAGTGGAGCTGTTGGTCAACCTGCGCAGTTGATCGAACAAGATTACGTGCAGTGGAATGTTTTTTATGAGACAACAAAAAAAATAGGAACGCTGATCGGTGGAGCAGCTAAAGCTGTTGGTGGTGTGACCGATGGTGCGCGTAAGGCTTACGAAGGCAGCAGCGGCGTTAATCCTTTTGGCAGATGAACATTGACAGCTCGATTCTAGAAGAGCTAAAGAAGAGTGATAGCCATGTTTCTGGGGAGTGGTTGGCTCAGAAATTTAATATAACCCGCCAGGGTCTATGGAAGCATATCGACAAGCTTATTCGCCGAGGCTATGAGATTATTGCCGTACCTCATTTAGGTTACAAATTAGTGTCTGTCCCCGACAAACTCTATCCCCGTGAGATTCAATATAAACTTAATACAAAAGTTATCGGCAAAGAGATTCATTATTATGAAATAATAGGCTCTACGCAGGATTGCGCTTGGCAGCTTGGTTTGGCTAATTCAGACGAAGGGGCATTAGTGGTTAGCGAAGCGCAAACTAAGGGCCGAGGCAGAATGCAGCGGGCGTGGATATCATCAAAAGGCGGAATTTATATGTCTTTGCTTTTGCGTCCACAGTTTCTGCATCTTTATGATGCTTCCAAAATTACGCTTCTTATTTCTTTAGGGTGTGTTTATGGGATAAAGAAGGCGACTGGTATTGATTGTCAACTTAAGTGGCCCAACGATATTTTTATAGAAGAAAAAAAAGTTGCTGGAATTCTTTGTGAAATCAACGCAGAAACTGATAAGATAAATTTCATTGTTGCTGGAATAGGGGTTAATGTTAATACGCGTGATTTACCGAAAGAGGCAACCTCGCTTTTTTTGCATACCGCAAATAAACACAATCGCGTTGCGATTGTTAAGGCAATCATAGAAGAGATCGAAAACTGCTACAAAAAAGCTAAAAAAGAGGGCTTTGATGAGATTTTAAAAGAATGGAGCCAGCTCTGCTTTATCTGGAAAAGACAGATTAAAGTGAGGATCTCAAACCGGCAAGTAACGGGTGAGGCGATTGGTATTGATGAGAGCGGTTTTTTGCTTTTGCGAAAAAGCACAGGGCTCATTGAGAAAATACCATCCGGTGATATCACGAAAATGAATGAAAGTAGAGTTCTTCGGAGGAAGAAAAAATAGTTTTGACATTGTTAACCATATTTTGTATACTAGTTTACAATTATGGGAGTCGAAATAACAAACAGTAACGCAAATTCACTGCTGAACCTTCCTTTCGAGGATCTGGTTGCTAAGGCCAATAAAGTAAGAAAAGAGTTCCTCGGCAATAAATTGGAGTTGTGCAGCATTTTAAATGCTAAATCAGGAATGTGCCGAGAGGATTGTAAATTTTGTGCTCAATCTGCTAAAAATGCCACAAAAGTGCCAACTTATCCCCTTAAAAAGAGAGAAGAAATCATTGCAGCGGCAAAGAACGCTAAAGCGATTGGCGCTGAAAAATTTGGAATTGTTACCAGTGGAAATCGCCTAACCTCTAAAGAAATAGATACACTCAGTGAGGTAATATCAAAAATAAAAAATGAGATTGGAATTACGGTTTGCGCTTCGCTGGGTGCGTTAAAGGCAGAAGAATTTAAAATCTTGACCCGGGCGGGTCTTAGTCGATATCACCACAATATCGAGACTTCAGAACGCTTTTATCCCAATATTGTTACAACTCACAATTTTCAAGAAAGAATTAACACAATAAGCGCGGCAAAAAAAGCTGGACTCCAGGTTTGCAGCGGAGGAATAATTGGCATGGGGGAAAGTTTCCAAGACAGAATAGACATGGCTTGTCTTTTGCGGGATTTGGAAGTTGATTCTGTTCCGCTTAATATTTTGGTTCCGATAAAGGGAACATGCTTTGGTGATCAGAAGACGATCTCTTGTGTTGATGTAATAAAGACCATTTGTATTTTTAGAATTATTCTTCAAGATAAGGTAATAAAGATTGCAGCCGGACGAGAAACAGCGCTAAAAGATTTTCAGGCTTTGGGATTTATGGCCGGAGCTAATGGGATGCTTATTGGGGGATATTTAACTATTAAGGGAAGAGAAATCGATGCAGACTATAAACTTATTGAGGAAATAAAAAAATTATGGAGCGAATAAATGATTTTTTGCACCAAAGAAAGCGTCATAATCTTTTGCGAGAACTGCAAGCGGCTGTTTTTCGCAGAAATGGAACAATTCGCATCAAAGACAAAGATTATATTGATCTATCTTGCAATGATTACCTTGGTTTAGCAAACCACCCTACGCTTAAAGAAGCTGCAAAAAAAGCAATCGATACATTAGGTACTGGTGCCGGTGCTTCTCGCTTGCTTAGCGGTGACCTAGAGATTCATCATCAACTCGAAAAAGAGATCGCCTTTCTAAAAGCTAAAGAAAGCGCGCTTGTATTTAATTCAGGATATCAGGCTAATGTTGGCATAATAAATGCTCTTTGTTCTGGAGGCGATGTTGTTTTTTTTGATAAGTTGGCTCATGCGAGCATAATTGATGGAATACTTTTGTCGAATGTTAAATATTTTCGTTTTCATCATAATGATTGTAAGCATTTAGAGTTTCTATTAAATAAGCAAAGAAAAAATTTCAAAAATGCTTTTATTGTTACGGAAACGGTTTTCAGTATGGATGGTGATACCGCAGCGCTGAAGGAGTTAGTTGAACTTAAAAAGCGGTATAATTGCAAAATCATGGTTGATGAGGCGCACGCTACGGGAGTTTTTGGAAAAAATGGCGCGGGATTAACCGAAGAAAAGGGTCTGAATCATGAAATTGATTTTATAATGGGAACTTTTAGTAAAGCATTGGGAAGTTTTGGAGCATATTTCGCTTGTTCAGAAAATGTGAAAAAGTTTTTGGTAAATATGTGTCGAAGTTTCATTTACTCTACAGCACTTCCGCCGTCGGTAATTGCTGCAAATTTGAGTAGTTTGCAATTAATAAAAGATGAGCCTTTTCGTCGGCAAATGCTTTTAAGCAATGCCGATAAATTTCGTAATACCTTAAAGGAAAAAGGTTTCTCAGTTAGAGGTTCTTCTCAGATAGTGCCTTTGATTGTTGGAGAAAGCGAAAAGGCGGTAAAATTAGCAAATGCGCTTCGTGAAAACGGCTGGTGGGTTTTGCCGATCAGGCCGCCAACCGTGCCTGCCAAAGAAGCACGTTTGAGATTTTCTTTAAGTTATTCGCATACCCCAAAGATACTGGAGAAACTTATCTATGACATCTGCTCAAACTACAACATTTAAATTTATAAATAGGGGTCAACCTTGGACAATTGTTTTAATTCCGGGGTGGGGGAGTGATCATCGGATTTTTGAAGCATTGGATCTAGAATATAATTATTTGATCGTAATTAATTTTGTGCCGGAATCATTTCAAGAAAATCTCATAGCAGCTCTCAAAGAGCATGATTTAAATAAGGTGTCATTGCTTGGCTGGTCTTTAGGGGGGTTTGTGGCGTGTGAGTTTAGTGCCAAATACGATACCTGCGTTGATGAGTTGATTTTAATTAGTATAAGGAAAAAATATGAACCGGTAAAACTCAAACAAATAAAAGAATACCTCAATCAAAATAAAAAAGGATATTTGCATCAATTCTACAACCAATGCTTTCATGATTCCAAGCTCCGAAGTTATTTTAAGAAAAATTATGCAAAAGAATACTATAATGATTTTCAATTGGATGTTTTAATCAATGGAATTGATTACTTATCTAAAGCAGAAATTAAAACAGAATCTTTGAAAAAAATAAAAAAGATAAAGATCATCCACGGTGAATTCGATAGCATTGCACCGTTGGATGAAGCAAAAAAAATAAAAGACAGCTTAGAGCAGGCAGAGTTCATTGTAGTCGATGGCGCCGGACATATGCCGTTTCTAAGAAAAGATTTTTCAAAATACATAAAATGATTAATAAAGAAGTGATAAGGAAGAATTTTTCTGATTATGCTGCGCATTATGATGCGTATTCGGCTGTGCAGAAGACTTGCGGTTTGAAGCTTATTGATATCATTCAGCCGTCTAGGTTTAATAATATTTTAGATGTTGGATGTGGAACAGGGGCTTACACTAGCCTCTTAAGGGATAAATTTCCCGATGCTAAAATAAAAGCCATAGACATATCTCAAAGCATGATCTGTGTGGCAAAAAGAAAACGTGCTTGTCAAAAAGTAGAATTTATTGTTGCCGATGCCGAACAATTGCAACTAGGGTGTAATTTTGATTTGATAAGCTCTAATGTAACCTTTCAATGGTTTGATGATTTAGAGAAAACCTTACTTTTATACAACGAATTGCTCCAAAAAGAAGGTCATATCGCCTTTTCGATATTTGGCCCGCGCACTTTAAGTGAGCTTAATTACTCCCTAAAGCAATTATACACAAGTAACGTTGCCATAACTTCTATGGGTTTTGTGAAAAAAGAAAAAATAAAAAAAATTTTAAAAAGTATTTTTAAAAAAGTGCTTATTACCGAGTGCGTTATAAACGAAGAATCATCTAATTTATCTGAACTTTTGCGTAAAATAAAATATACCGGTACGCGTGGTGTGGGGGTCAACGCCAATGGGTTTTGGACACCACGAACGATTAGTAAGTTAGAGCAAATATATTATAAGAAATTTTCCAAAATTACGGCAACGTATCAAGCGTTTTTCTGTCAGGCAGTTAAGCGAAAAAAATAAAATTATTGCGACAAGATCATGAAAGTTAAAAAAACAAGAGCAGTGTTTATTACCGGCACCGGTACCGGTGTAGGAAAGAGTATGGTTTGCGGATTGTTGGGGCGATTTTTACTTGAGAAAGAATATAGAGTCACAACTCAGAAGTGGGTGCAAACTGGAACCGATGAATTGGATTCAGACATTGATCTGCATTTAAAATTAATGGGAAAAGAAAGAAAAGATGTAAAAGAGTTTTTGCCGCATATAATGCCGTATTCGTTTAAGTTTGCGGCATCGCCGCATTTGGCGGCTCAACTTGAAGCGGTAAGAATTAAAACAAGTAAAATTAAACAAAGTTTTAAGGTGCTTGCGAGTAATTTTGAATTTGTAATTGTTGAAGGCGCCGGCGGAGCCTTGGTGCCTTTTAATAGAAGGAAATTGTTAATTGACATTGCCGCTTCGCTTAATTTGGAGGTGGTAATTGTAGCGCAGAATGAATTAGGGGCAATCAACCACACGCTTTTGACTATTGAGGCTGTTAAAAAAAGAGGCTTAAAAATATGTGGAATTATTTTTAATAATGTATCATCAAGGGGGAATAAAAGTATTTTAAAGGATAACATCAAAATAATAAAAGAAATTAGCAAAGAAAAAATATTAGGAGAGCTTCCCTTTATGAAAAACGAACAACGCCTGTATGAAGCATTTATCCCTATCGGTAATAAATTTTTGATGGCTAGATAGCATTAAAGTTGCATAAAAAGAAGCAAAAACAATTTTCCGGGCAGGCCCTGAGGCCTTAAAAGCATGGTATCCTGAGTAAAGCGAAGGATTTTTAAGGTCGAAGCGCCAGGGAAAATCATCGCTGGATGATTTGAACGGTGCCAGGGAAATTGGTTTTTGCTTCCTAGCGAGTTAATGGAGGAAAAGCATGAATAAGTGGATTAAAAAAGACCTGCAGCATATTTGGCACCCTTACACACAAATGAAGGATTGCCAGAAATTTGCGCCAATTCTAATAAGCAAAGCAAAGGGCGTAAAGCTCTACGACCATAAAAATAAATTTTATTATGATACTATTTCTAGTTGGTGGTGCAATGTCCATGGACATGGCCATCCCAAAATAAAAGAAGCAATTAAAAAACAATTAAATTCTTTAGAGCATGTGCTTTTTGCGGGGTTTACGCATAAGCCGGCGATTGCTTTAGCGGATAAGATTATATCTTTAACGCCAAAAAATCTTACTAAAGTTTTCTTTTCTGACAATGGCTCAACAGCTGTTGAGGTTGCGCTTAAGATGTCTTTTCAGTATTGGCGCAATAACGGCAAGAAGAAAAAAACCAAATTTGTATCTTTGGACCGTGGCTATCATGGCGATACCGTTGGTGCGATGAGTGTTAGTGGGGTTGATTTATTTAACAAAGGGTTTAGCGCATTATTTTTTCCATCGTATAAAGTTCCGTCACCGTATTGTTATCGATGTCCCATCGGGCAGAAAAAAGAGAATTGCAATACTGAATGCATAAATTCGTTAGAGAAATTACTAAAAGAAAAAGGTCACGAAATTTGTGCAATTATCTTGGAGCCATTAGTTATGGCCGCAGGTGGCATGATAATTTATCCTAAAACATATTTGAAAAAAGCTGCTGCTTTGGCAAAAAAATATGACGTGCATCTTATTTTGGATGAAGTTGCAACAGGGTTTGGCAGAACCGGCAAAATGTTTGCCGCTGAACACGTAGGTGTCAAACCTGACTTTATGTGTCTTTCTAAGGGGATAACTTCTGGGTATTTACCCCTTGGCTTAACACTAACTACCGAAAAGATATACCGAGCATTTTATGCTGACTACACTAAGAAAAAAACTTTTTATCACGGACATACCTATACCGCTAATCCCTTGGCTTGTTCGGCGGCTGTTGCCAGTTTAGAAATTTTTAAAGAAGAAAAAACTCTTTCACGAATAGGTAAAATAATACCGTTGTTGCATAAGGAACTTATGAAAATGCATGCACTTCCCTTTGTTGGCGATGTGCGCACGATTGGCATGGTTGGGGCAATAGAACTCGTTAAAGACAAGAAAAAAAAGACTCCTTTTTCTTTTCAGGAGAGAATAGGTATGCAAATATACCGTCAAGGATTAAAAAGAAATATTCTCCTAAGGCCATTGGGAAATATAGTCTATTTGTTTCTTCCACTAGCGATAAAAGAAAACGAATTAGTCAGTATTTTATCGAGGTGTCATAAAGTAATCGAAAAGATAAAGCCATGGGATGCAGACTAGAGACAATAGACCAAAGACAATAGGTCTAGTTTTAAGTTGTAAGTTATAAGTTGTAAGTGGTAAGGATTAAGTCCGGAAATCCGGAAAATTCCCCAAAAACTTCCCCGCACCGAATTGTTTCATTTAGCGGAGTCCCGTAAAACGGGAAATCCTTAATCCTTTCTTGATCTTGGGTGCGTGATGGGGTAGAATAGTAGCGATATGACAATCAATGGATTGAGCCAAGAGTTAACCGCCTGCATTGTTGAAGTAATCGTTAATCATAAGAAGGTTGAAAAGATTGTAGTTTATGGTTCCCGATCTTGCGATAATTTTAAGCGTATTTCAGATATTGATATTGCGATTTTTGCCAAAGAGTGGACGAACAAAGACATAAATTTAGTAAAGCACAGCTTAGAGGAAGATGTGAAAACCGTTTTGAAATTTGACCTGGTTAATTTTTATGATCTTGAAAAAGCCAGCTTAAAGAATAATATATTGGATAAAGGAAGGGTGATTTATGAGTCTCGAAAGGGTTAAAGAGATCCATTTTGATTTTCAAAAAGCCGTAACTAGATTAGCTGAAGCTTTGGCCGAAAACCTAGATAAGGGAAGCATAGTTATTGACGGAACAATCCAACGTTTTGAATTTAGTTTTGAATTAGCATGGAAAACGATCAAAGCCGTATTAGATTATAATGGTGTTGAAGCTACCACCCCTCGTGCTGCGATAAAAGAAGCTTTTGTCGCTAAAATGATTGATGACGGAGAAGCATGGATCGAAATGCTAGAAGACAGAAATAAAACTTCGCATATCTACGATGAAAAACAGGCCATAAAAATCTACCGCAGAATAAAAGATCGCTACTATAAACTTCTAGATCATTTTGCTCAATTCGCCTTGACATATCTAAAGAAAACCGCCTAACTTTTTCCTTAGAATTATCAAAAAGCACTACATTCATTAAAGCTGGGTTGCCGCGATGATGAGTTTGGCCTGTATTAAGCTTGCGATGATATATTTGACACTTTGAGAAAAGAAAAGTAAAATTTTACTATGATACCGAAAAACGAAGAATTGAGTTTAAATAAGTTAAGCGATAGACTTGCGCTTAGTTTGGAATGGATAAAAAAAGCAGTAAGCTTATTAAAATTACAATGTCCTAATGATAAGTTTAGTTTGGAGCAATACTATCTCTTGCGTAATGCCAAGGCGATAATGGCTTGCGGGGCAGATTGGGGCTTTGTTGTTGCCCTTTACGAAAAGGAACAAAAAGTTAGGGCAGATATTATTGCTCATATAGAAAAGCTTAACGAATTAAAAGCAGAAGGGCAAGCTTCGCTTGGTCAATCAAAAACATTTTATTACTTTATGCTGGCTGAGCCGGTTGCAGTGCCGTTTGACATTGATGAAAATTATGAAGTAGACAAATTTAAGCCCGAAACAGATATATCCGGTGAAATCGAATACCTATTTTTTAATGCCTCCCTCTATAATTGCAGAAATGAATTTGGCCAGAAAGCGTATAAAACAATCCAGGACTTAAAAGAGTTCATGCAAATGTCTTACTACCAGCCTATCAAGCTAACATAGAGGATAGACCAAAGACCAAAGACCATAGACCAAAGACTCCCGCCTTTGGCGGGACAGGCGCCGACCAAAGGCTAAAGAGTGGCTTGTTTTGATTTCTAAAAGAACGTCTGAAAACCGTAAGCGGGTATGGTTTTTTGACGATAGTCAAAAAGAGCGAAGGTTTGAAGCCGAGCGAAAGCCAGCCTCGCTGGGGCTGGATAAGCGGTTCTGGAAGAAACAAAACAAGACACGAGCAGAAGGTAGATTAGCCGCAGGTAAAATCTATTTTTGCGAAGGCACCAACCACAGATTATAGACCAAAGACCATAGGTCTAGTTTTAAGTTGTAAGTTATAAGTTTTTCCGGATTTTCCGGACTTAATGCTTACGACCTGCCTACCGACAGGCAGGCTTACTACTTACGACTGAACAAGGATATAGAAACAGGTATTAAGTTCGGAAATTCGAGATTGGAAGAGGGGAGTTTTTTCTTTCAAAAGAGTTTAATTTTATTTGTTTAGATAAACTTTTTTTGCACTGATTTTTAAAAAGTGTTGTATTCATTAGATAAATCAAATTGTAAGCGGTTTCTAAGGAGGTGATTTTAGTGTGATTTAGGCGAGCTTTAGCCGCTTAAATATGTTAAATATAGATGGAGTACATAATACCTATATATACACAAGAAAAATGATAATATTTTTAGAGAAAAAGAAAGCAAGCATTTCGTTTAAATCCGTAGCAATACTCGTGATTGTTACGTTTTTGGCCTCGAGTTTTGGAGTTTATCTTTCTAAAACAAACACCTCTTATGCTTCAGTTCTTCCTTATATGCCTTTGCCGAATAAAATTATCGGTACAACTCCTAAGTTTACGCCACCACTTCTGCGGGGTGTAAAATTTTATCCCGACAATTTAATGCAGTTTGATTTTATTATTGATGAGGGCGATTTAACTTATAGCGAAAAACTCATGCAGATTAAGGCATCAAGAATGATGAAGTATTTTCTTGCCGCTTTGACTATTCCCGAAGAGGATCTCTGGGTAAATTTGTCGCCTTATGAGCGCCATACAATTGTCCCTCACGAACTTGGTCTAACCGATATGGGCCGTGATCTTTTGGGCGAAGATTATATTTTAAAACAGCTGCTTGCATCGCTAACGTATCCTGATAGCGAATTAGGCAAAAAGTTTTGGGATAAAATCTATAAGCGTGCGTTTGATCTTTATGGAACAACCAATATACCGATTAATACATTTAACAAAATCTGGATTGTGCCGGATAAAATTATTTTGTATGAGGATGCTAACCGAGCGATTATTGGTAAAAGCCGCCTAAAAGTAATGCTTGAGGAAGATTATCTTGCCCTAAGGAAAAATTCCACTAACTCTAAGATTGAAACTAATAAGCTTAGCTTAGAAGAGGTTAGTCAAATAAGTAATTTTTCCTCCAAAGTTATGAAAGAGGTAATTTTGCCGGTAATTGAAGAAGAGATTAATGGCGGGGAAAGCTTCACTTATTTACGCCAGATTTATAATTCTTTAATCCTCGCAACCTGGTTTAAGAAAAAGTTAAAAGATACGGTGCTAGGGCAGATTTATGTTGATAAGGGCAAAATTAAAGGGGCAGAAACCGAGGATCCTCGAATAAAAGAGAAAATTTATAATCAATACTTAGAAGCCTATAGAAAAGGGCTATACAATTATAAAAAAACTGATTTCGACGCATATTTAAAACGGCAAGTGCAGCGGCAATACTATTCCGGAGGTTTTGACGGAACGGAAGTTGGGGGGCGTATTAGTCGCGGATTACGAAGATTGAAAAAAATGGTGGGGGATCGAGCCTTTAAAAAAGTTTCAAAGATGGTTGTATCTCCGACTGGACCAGATGCGGTAAGTGTCAAGCCTTCTGGTCAAGCTGGCCTTGGTGAAGAAATTACAGAAGAAACTAAAGTCGGCGCCGTCAGACCCGGCCCAGGTAAGGTGGCAGGTGTGGCTGCTGATGCAGGATTGGCTGATGCTGAAATGGCTTTGGGGATACCACCTGGAGAAGGGCTAGCTTTCTCAAGTAATCTTACAAAGTTACAAATTGCTTTAAACGGTTATCGTAAAAAGGGAATAAAGATTGATGAAGCTTTTTTAGAGAAAGAGCTTTCTGCAATTCCCGAAAGCCACAGGGATGCTCTACGTAAATTTACGCTTACAAATTATGGCGATCTATTTATGCCAGATGCTGGCCAAGCCGGTCTTGATGCAGAAATCACAGAAGACACAAGAGTCGGCGCCGTCAGACCCGGTCCAGGTAAAGGAACAGGTGCCGGTGCAGGTCAAATTTCAAACGGTTTCTCGGAAAGCGAGCAGGGTATCCAGGAGTTAAACCAAATTAACAGGCGTCAAGAGTCGCTTGACTCTCGAGAGCAGGCAGAATTAAAGGTAATGACTCTTGCCCAAATCGCCTATGGCCTTACTTTAAATCCTCTTGCTCGTTCTAGAATATGGTTGATGGCCAGGCAGGGCAAATTGGCAGAACTTACGCAGCTTACTAATCGCTTGATTGATAAATCTAAAAAGCTTGGCAGTGGAACTATTGCAAGCGCTAATTCACAAGAAGGTGCAATTTCTTATCGAAAGGCATTAAGGCGGGCGGTTAGTTTTATTGTTGAGGCAGACATACAGGAGTTTGCTGCCTTTGTTAATGGTCAGCCCTCGGCAATTCAAGGACAAGAAAAGTATCATCTTGGAGAGGGCAATGCTGCCAAAGAAACAATTGCCTTAATTGATGGGCTTTTGGACAGTAATTCAACATTTCGCAAAAACCCGAAACTTCTCGCTGAAATTATCACCCACGAAGCGCTTGAGGCGGTAAGCTGGGACGCTACTCATCAGGATCTCTACACTGGAATTCAAAGATCTATTTTTGGAAGCAAGAACAAAGTGAGAGCAGCACTGCGAACTTATATCAACACTCAGGTTGACATGCGAGAAGATGTCGCCCGAGAGGTGGGGGATGAACTACGCATGAATCTAGACAAAGAGTTGATTGGTGTTTTAGGCATAGAAAATCTCATTGCTTGGGTTGAGCAAAGAGAACAGCTGTTTTTAGTAAGAGATATTGCCACCAAGCGCAAAGGGCGGGCAGTAAGCTCGGTAACTGATGAGGGTGCAGATCAGCAAAAAGAGATACATCAACAATTGCAATCTAGAAAAAGAGAGTTTCGCGCTGATGCATTGGCGCAATTGGGCGTTGAAACAGATGCGATTGTATCTTTAGCTAGAGCAGGCAAGGTTACTTCTGAACAATTTCAGAGAGTAGTAGAACTAAGCGCGCATAATTTCGATGATGCGATGGGGCTATTGCGGGATTTCTCCGAGGTTATCGAGAATGATGGCTTGCAGTATCTTTTTGAGTTAGCAGAAAAATCTAAAGGGTTTGAGCTTGCAGTTTTCTTTGCCAATCAACCAGCAAAAAAAGCAGAAGATAAGATTCAATGGGTTGCGGGCCATAAAGATTTAATTGATAAATATGGGATCGAGAAACTGATATTGCTTGTGCGAGGTTCTGGTTGCGGTGGCAGTCTTGGGGCTTCCAGCCGAGATGTTTTTGAGTTTCTTCAAAATCACCAGGATGAAATTGATAATCACGGCATCGAGAATGTTGCCCTGGCAACTTATGCTCAACTGGCCAACATATATAACATTAAATTTGGTAAACACGGAATAGATAGTGGATTAGAGATGCTTGAGAGTATAGAGTTGCGCGCTAAAGAGGCGCAAACCGCAAAAGAGGACCAAGAGAGCGAATCAGATAGTGACGGCATAATTGCTCACAGATGGGAGACAATTAAATTCACCGATTTTAAAGATAACCTATTTAACACGGAGCGAGACGCCGAAAAAAGATATTCTAGCGCACAAGGCTTACTTGAAGAGCATGGTTTAGATAAAATTCTTTTGTTGACCGAGCATTCTTTAGGAAGGGGTATTGGTAATATTAAGAAATTCGAATCATTAATTAAAAAGATTGGCATTGATCTGCTAATTGATTTAGGAGCTGATTTTCCTGGTGGCAGAGATTTGTTGCTGGAGGCTTTATCCAATCTTTACGATTATCAAGAAATGAGTGACCTTGTTGTTCCTGATCCTAATAAAACTTTAAACAATTTGCAGCGCCTTATTCAAGAGTTTTCGGATCTTTGCACCAAGCTTGGCTCTAATCGTGAGGGAGTAATAAGGAGCATCCGTATTTTTTCTCCAGTGATCGTCGCCGGCGATATCGAGGTAACCCTTAGAAGATTGTCTTTAATTAATGATGAGTTAATTAAGCTTGATCAAGTTGCTCAAGCTCAAGGGTTTGAGAGCAGGAAGGATGAAACATTATATGATAGCTTGGCCGATCTTAAGGATATAGTTGCCTCTGGCGATGATATTAACCAGACAGTGCAAAAAATACGCGAAATAGGGCGAGATTTAATTTCATTGGGAAGTTCAGCGGGAAGCAAGGTAAGTTTTGCGTTCGCTAAAAATATGTATAAGATATTTCATTCTTTCGAAGATGGGTTTGTTGAAGATAACTGGGATTTGTTTATGCGCTTGGCCATGGTTGCGGGTAAACAGACAGAACTATTATTCGGAGAAGTTCTAGGCGAATTGAAAGGCCCAATCAGCTCTCGGCAAGATTTAATCCAGCTAGTGGATTTTTTCGAGAAAGAGGGAATGGTTGATAAAGATTTTTTCACTGATTTTTTAAGCCTTTCTAGCGATGAAAGAATACGCTATTTGCAAGTTAGGGATAAAAAGCATAGCGATGTTGTTATGGGTAGAGTTATTTTTGATCCCAATAACCATGACCATGTTCTTTTTGGTTATAAGATGCTTCGTGAGGCAATTGAAAACCACCCGACGGTTAAAAAGATAATTTCGTATAAACAATATCGTAAGTTTTTAAAAAATCCTAAATCTTTGGGAGGGTTTAGTAAAAAAGAGCAGAATGAAATTCGCTATCTTGTTTACGAGGCATTTAAGGTGCGAACTTTTCTCGACACACTCAGAAGCCGCGTCAGCGCAATCGACGGACACAGTGATCGGCCAATTGCGGTAGTTGAAAATCTTACTTATGGCTGGATGGCAATGTTGCCAATCGAAGATGATTTAGAAAGCAGAGGAATAAAGCTGATTCGCACTAAATCCGGCTCTACCTATTCTCACACTCACCCCTTAGCAATGCACGGCAAAGATCCTGCGGCGCCAGATGATGCCGATTTATTTAGCGATCAAGATTTAGAATTTATTGTTCAGAATAATCCTTACGTGATGGTGGTTGACGGATCTTATTCGCTTGATCCGGAGAGAACTGCTGCGATGAATCGAAAAGATGCTCGTTTTTCCGATGGTCTGCAAGCTTATTTTCATTACTTTCAGGCAATTAGTCGTCATCAACGTGACCGTGATTTTGGAATTGATGGAGTAACAACGCAGGATGGCGTACCACTTTCTGAGCAGTTAAAGCAATATGATATTTATCAAGAAGTACGGCAAAAAGCAGAAGCAATTGCTGCAAGGTTGGGCGTTGAGCTGCCGGATTATGAGGGATTTTATTGGTATCCGGGTCGGCAAAAACCGAAAGTATCGCGCGAGCGCGTGCTAGTTGATATCCCTGAGGAGCGAGTGTTGTTTAATTCCAATGATCCTGAAAAACCTTTTATGAATAAGGTTACGCGGCCGGCAGTAATTCTTACTTTGGCAAATATGGAGGATACGGCGATACCGATTGAAGACAAAAGGAGATTAGAGCTGGAGTGGGAATACCATAATTCAGCGCACTTAGATGATACTGAGCCATTTGAGCAGGCGTTTATGATGCTTTCTGATCGCGGCCCAACAGTATCTGAAGGCTTTACTCAGGCAGTCAAAGATGAAAAAGAAAGGGTTGCTCGGATGTTGGACGTTGATTTATCAGAAGATGAAGGTGTGAGGGATGTAAATAATTTTGAGGTGGAGGCAGTAATTGCCGACTTCGATGATACCTTGGTGCCGTACCCTGACAGTATTCGCGATCATCCGGCAGTTTTAACTAACCTAGCCGCATTATTAGAAATTAAGCCAGTCGCAATTATTACAGAAGAAACCGAAGGAAATATGAAACATCGCCTTTGGCAGCATATTCCTGAAAATTTAAGATCAAATTTGTTTATTTATTCTAATGGCGGTACGCGAGGATTTACATTTGACCGGGCAGGTAATAAGGTATCACTTTTTTCATATACTGTTTCCAGCAGAGAAAAAGAAAGAATTCTGCAAGTTGTTTCCGATACTGTGCCAGCAAATGTCTACAGGGGGATAGCGCGAGGGTATAAGGTCAAATTGGAGGTTTCAAAGGAAGAAAAGAAAAACAAGGTGCAATACGCAAGAAAGTTAGTTGATGCTTTTGCCAAAGCAGGCATTGATGCGGTTGTTTCTTTCCAGGGTAGTCGGCATATAAATATTTACCTGAAAGATAAAGTGTTCGCTGCGCGTGATTTTTCTCAAAGAACGAGCATTTCTTTAGGAAATAGCCTTGTATTGGCCAACAGCGTTGGTCTTTTTGGGGGAGACCGCGGGCTTTTTGATGCGTTGGACAGCTCATTACGAATCAATGTTGGTTCAAGCCGCGACGGGATTATTTCCGATAGAGTATACCATTTTCATCGTCGTGGTTTTGGCGTTGCCAGTCAAATTATCGGCAGGGTTGTAAGTGGCCAGGGAGCCATTGATCTTAATGAAATTGAATACCGGCCGCCCAAGTCAGACCATCCTTCTGCGGAATATTATGCAGTGAATGCTTTCGAGGCTCTCCGTCTTAAGGGTGACAAGGATCGGGTTAATCCTGGGAACGA
This sequence comes from Candidatus Omnitrophota bacterium, assembly GCA_024231025.1. Classification (GTDB taxonomy): domain Bacteria; phylum Omnitrophota; class Gorgyraeia; order Duberdicusellales; family 4484-171; genus JAAEQW01. Next base: position 80,584 of record JAAEQW010000111.1, on the reverse strand, counting down.
AAAGAAAGCTCGTTCGAAAGTCTCAAGAAAGCCGATATCTGGCGCCAAGATTGACGGCAAGGATGTTTTCCAAATGACCGAAGTTGATCGTCAGCAACTTATCGACACAAAGGCTTTCGGGACAAACGGTGAAGAGCTTGGCGAGTTAGTTAAGGAAGCCTACTCGATAGTAGAAAGTTGGGGTTTTAACATGGGCAGGATAAAGGATAAAGAAAAGGTTTTAATCGCAGTTGTAAGTTCTTCCTGGCATATGTTTGAAGATTGCGAAGAAAATGATTTTGTTGCGATCAACAAAGATTTTCTTGCTCTTGCCAGAAAGAATCCGAAAATTGCAAAAATTATGTTTATTGTTGGCCTCGCCCATGAACTTCGTCATGAAGCTGGAGAAGCTATAGAGCATCTTGAGCTTGATGTAGCGTTGATGGCAGAGCTTCTTGAAAGAGAAGGTTTAGCTGTGCGTGGATTACGTGAGGCGTTAGAAGGATATTTTATTAGCGATGAGTTTATTGATACAGTTGAAGGTTTGCAAGGTAAAGTTAGCCCTATGACAAAAATACTAGCTAAAAATGGTGCTCGCAATGAAGCAGATATTAGAAAGCGTTTTGGGCAAATCGCTGAAAACGCCAAAAAAGCTAAAACTCGCCGAGATGCCGAAAGAGTTCTAGGCCGGACACTCACTGAAGATGAGCACGAAGCAGTTTGGAAGGCGCATCAGATTCCAATTCCTGACGCCGAAGAAGCCAAAAAAGATATTAAAGAGGCTCAAGCGCGCCGTCGCGCCTTGAAAGAGAAACGAGAAATTCTCGAGGCTGCTGGGTTTGAGCGTGATTATAAAAAGGATGGTGGCGATGAAATAGTCCGCCTGATGGATGAGGCAGTGGTTGGGCAGGACGTCACACCGAAAAAAGAAGCTCAAAACATAGCGGCAGGTTTTGCTGATCCGCGGATGGCTATGGTTTCTGAGAAACGCTTGCAGATGGCAGCCATGCAGAAAAAAGCGATAGCTGAAAAAAGAGATCAATTGGCCAATGGGATTATTGCCCAAATAACGGCGCAAGATTGGTGGGAGTATCGAGAAAATACACTAGAGAGGGCAGCTGGCGATTCTTCGCCAGTAGCAGCAGCGATAGCGCAAGGTATTGCTGGTGCAATTGAAAAGTATAGGAAAGGAGATTATGGTTTTCTGGAGGAGTCAATACTTACTGAAATAATCGATGCAAAATTTGGCAATATGCCGGCTAATGTCAAGGAACTTATCGATATTGGAGTCGCGGCAGAAAGCGGTCGAGTTAAGAAAGTTTACGATTTTATGCAAAAAACAATGGCTATGGGTGCTACTAAGAAGGGAAGGAAAAAATATGCTGTAAGAGCTTTAAAAAAGGCGATTGAAAAATTGTCAGTTGACGGTCTCGTAGAAATCGGAACCGAGAAAAGTGTAACTGGTGATAAAGTCAATGGTCATTGGTGCACTCTCGGTACTAGCGGCGAAAGCGCCATTTACGTTAATATTGGAGGCAAAGATAGCGGTGGCGAACTTATAGATGTGCAGGCAAGCGAAATATACGCAAGAGTTAAAGGGAGATATTCCGAGTATCGTCGAACTCAAAAGGTTAAATCTGGTGAGGAAACTCCTCAGCAAAGAGGGGAGCTTTTGAATATAGTTCTTGACCATATCCGTGAGGAGGTGCCATATCGGAAGGAGTTTAGCTATGAAAAAATGTTGGGCAGGGTGCTTTTGGTTGGTGATGTTATTGGAAAAGAAAAAGGCGGCGTTTGCCGGCACATGGCTCTTCTTGCGGCGGGCATTTTTGAAAAATTAATTGAAGAAGAAAAACTTGGTGGAAAAGTTTATTACAGCAGAGGAAAGGGGCATGCCTGGATGATTTATCAAACTAGTGACGATAGATTTTATGTTCTTGATGCTGCCCAGGACAAATCCAAGTTGGTGGATATTAATACAAAATATTTTGGAAGAGAAAAAGATGGCAAAGGGATGACCGAGAGTTATGCCGAAGCAATAAGAAGGTATCGACCGGACATAAATATAGATGGTGACAATCAGGAGTCAAAAGAAGCCGTAGGAACGGTAATCGGAAAGAATGTCATTTTCGATAAAGAATTGCTTAAAATTGCAAAAAGAGTAAGAAAAAAGATTGTACAAGCAAGACGTTTATTGGGTGATGACGAATCTTATCAACAAACCGGGGATGCTTTACGCGATGCCGGCGAAAAAGACAACATAATTATTGAATGGCTTGAATCCGCAAAAAATATAAAAGGAATGCTAAAGTATAAACGGGAGATTTTTAAGCGTAACAGCGGTGTAATCGAGAAGGTTTTAGATAGAATCATTGCAGAAAATAAATTTGGCGTTATCGGTAGAAAGCCGATGGCTCCCAAAAAGCTTATCGATGTTGCCAAAGATGAAGGTGGTATGATTTCACGAGCAATGAGCGAGCTGAAAAAGGGACTTATATCTTCGGGTGTCCAGGAGAGAGTTCGAAATATGTTGGGCAATGTTTTAGCGCGCATTGCAAGGAACGACGGAGAAACTACCCATATTGTTGATCAGGGCGATGATCTTGCTAATGCAGCTGCGCTTGGTTATAAATTGGGAGCTGTTTTTGGTCTTGATGATGGAATAAACAAACTTTTAAAGAAAGCAGCCTTAGGTAAAGCAACTCCCAAGGAGGCGGAAGTCATTGAAGAAGCAGTTTTGGCTGCGGCAAGGGGAGACAGGTTTATTGATTTGATCAATTCCATCAGAAAAGGAGATGATCCTGTAGCTCGGTTGGGTCAAGACGATGAGGCATATTTGCGGTTTGATAATTTTGTTTTGTTTCAAGCGGGCAGATTAATATATAAAGTTTGGACTGATGGTAAGGAAGTAAAAATCCAAGCGCAAAAGAGCGGAGCCAAGGTGGCCAGCATTGCCCCTAGCCTTTCGCTTGAAGAAGGCGATTCTTTTTTTGTTGGCAGGGACCCGGACGAAGTCGACTATGCAATCACCGACGATAGATACCTTTCACGAAAGCACCTTTCTTTGGCTGTCGTTGAACTTGATTCTGGAGGGTATATTTTGCAAATTATACAACACAGCACAACTCAAGAAACTATAATTCCTCGCCAGCAGGAAGATGTTGCTGTGAACTTTGTTTCTAAAGAGGAAGTAGTTCCCTTTCAAGCCCTGGAAATTGTAAATGGCAAGGAGCTTACCGATCAAAAGGTTAAGGATATCAAAGAGCAAGCCAAAAAAGATGCAAAACCTATCGCAGGAGCAAATCTTAAGACCGATCAAGGTGAAGATGTTTTTGCTATGACCTCTGCGCAGCAAGTAAGACTCGAAGGGTTATTTAAAAGATTAGGAATGGCTGATGCAGCAGCAGGCAGTCTGATTCAAAAAGCTCTAGATCGTCTAAAAGAAGATCAAGCAGAAATACCTGATTTTAACCCTGCCGCACTTACTGATAATCAAATTCTTACTGCCATTCTCCCTAAAGGAAGCTCAAAGCATCTTTTCGCTAATTGTAAAGAAGATAACTTCATTGGTATCGGTGAAGAGTTTTTTGAAATCGTTGCAGCGGTAGAAGAAGAATACGACAAAGAGACTGCCGCGGCATTCGTTTGTGTAATTTTTCCCCTAGGCATTGGCCACGAAGCCCGTCATGAAGGAGGCGCTAAAGGCGAGCACCTCGACCTCGACGCTGCTTTTGCCCTTGACCTTATCGCGGGCGAAGAACACTTAACCATTACCCAATTCGCAAATATCCTAAACCTACCAAAGGTTACTGCCTTACTTGATTCAACCGCGCTTGTTGCGGCAATGATTGGTCGGGGTGTTACACCGAAAAAAGGTATAACACGCAAGGATGATAGAAAAGTTGCTGATAATGAAACAAAAATTATTCCAGTTAGGGCCAGGACTAAACGAGGGGCTTCTTTGTATGAACTAGACCCAGAACAAATCAAAGAAGAGACTGCTAATGCTGAAGAAATACTTAATTATTTGATGCTTGAAAAGCCTCAATTTCTTGATGAATGTTTGCGTAATTTAAATCTTGCCCGACCGATTGAGGAGATGGATATTAGTTTTTATGGTTTTGGCGTATCGAAGCGAACATTTCGCATTGATGCGCAATGCAATGGAAAAAGAAGAACGATTTTAATGGCATTAGATTCTGATCGTGATGGCGAGGGAACTTTTTATATGGATGGAGAATTGGAGATGCAGCAGGATCTGCAGGGAACAGGATATGTGCCTGACTTGGGTGGGGTATTGTATATTGAAAAGAAAGAAAACGGCAGTTACGGTCAAGTAGGCTGGGAGAGAGATGATCTAATGGGCAAGCATTATACAGTAGTTAGCTTGCAGGAGCTTATCAAAGGTCCGACAGTTGGTCAGATGACAGAAAAACTAACCAATGAAGAAACTGATGCTGCAGAGTATATGGGCAATCGCATAAACATGGCGCAAGCCAGAGAAATGTATCTCGAAGCTTTAATCGGGTCTGTGCTTGAAGTTAACGGCACGACTTTAGAAAATTTTAGAGCACCGTCAGATGTTCATTCTGATAATGTTGTAGTTGATGCAAGTCTTGTCTGGGTGATTAGGCTTGTTTTGGTTGACCTTGGACTTGTGGTTAATTACGCCAATATGAAAAATTTTCTCTTTGATGCGCTGTCTTTATATATTGATGCAAAAACCAAAAGAATGATTTTAGACAGAAATGGAGATGTCCTTAATTACTTATATGAGAAGTGGCCACAGCATTCAGAAACGTGGGATGCTAATCTAAATAGACTGGTGACGGAATTAACTAATTTAAGCAATGATCTGAGAGCTGCTAAGAAGAAAAAAGTATTTATTAATGATTTTGAAGTTTTAGCGGTCGATGTGAAAAGGGTTGCCGGTGGTGTAAGCGCATTTTTAAAAAATAATCGCCCACAAGTTTTGGGTAGTAATTTAGGTAATGATTTAGAACCGCTAGCCATTAGGGGTTTAGATTTAGATCCGATGATCGGATCAACCGAAGGGGTTAACGGTGTGATTGATACTGTTAGCAGGCGGATAAATCAAAAGGGTTCTGTTGACTTTGAAGATGGCGAAGAGATTGTTGCTGAGCTAAAAAGATGGGCCCAAGAAGAAAACGCTAACGAAAGTTATATCGCTAATTTATCCGCGGCAATAGATATACTGGAGAGATCAGGGCAGGACAGATATAGAGAGTTAATTGAAATTTTAAAATCTTACTCATTTCCTGCAATAGCGATTTCCGAACAAGATCATAGTACCTTGCCTCCAAAAATTACGGAGTTTTTTGAAACAATACCTTTCATGCAAGGTATTGGTGATTTGGTTGACCAGATTATAGAAAGCGACAATGCTCCTCAGAAAATGACATTGGTCAAGCGTCTTTGGAAAGAATTAGCGGTATCTAGTGTAGTAGCTGATTTTCGTGGTTATGGCAGGTTGCTTAAAGGGCATTTTGATAGATTAGAACAATTTGGAGAGGAAGGCGATAGACAAGCAATTGATGAGACGGTTTCGCAGATAAAGCAGGTAATTGATTTTGTTGGTCAGCCGCACTACTACAAGATCTTGGAAGGACAGCTAATTATTCTTAACGAAACAATTAATAAAGGGGTAGCTGAGAGCGTTGAGGAAGAAGCAGACAAGCTTAGGAGCTATCTTAATTACCTTATTGTTTTGGAAAGAAATTTTGACAAGAGTAAAGGTATCGATCTGGTGGTAGCAAAGCTTGTTGGAGCCAGAGACATTGCCCATGATATCGCCAACTCTACGGCAGGTTTAGTGATGACTTTAGAGTGGCATCTTAGTGAAATTAACGGCACAAGCGAGAAAAAAAGAAATTTAATTGCTCGTAATGAAGAATTAAGTGAACGCTGGAAAATGCTTTTATATATTTGCTATAACTTAGAAGGTGTTAATGCAGATGTAATAGCGGTTGAGCTTTTTTCTGAGCTTAAAATATATCTCGATGATTTTGTTGACCTTGTCGAAACAGCTAATATTTATTTTACTGAAGTTGGTTATAAAGATGTAGCAGAGTTTAGAAAAGATATGGAAGACGTAAAGCGATACCCAATGCGGCTTAAAAAGTTTATAGACAAATTAGGTAAACGGCCCACTGGCGCAGTTAGTGTTCTTTCTGCGATAAATAACGCAAAGCAATTACTTAAGAATAAAATGTTTGATATTCATATTTCTAAAATAAAAGAAGATACCGAGATATATGCCAACCCTGACAAACTTGAAATGCTAATTAAATGCATGATTACTAATGCTTATCAGGCAAGAGACAAGGGAAGAAATGAACCTCCAGCGATATGGTTTACAACCGAACTCGTTGAAGAAGATGGCCAAATTTACACCGTTTTGCGTGTGCGCGATAATGGCAAGGGCATTGATGCGAAAAATTTACCGGATGGGAGACTGAATAGCATCTTTGCTGATGGCGTTACCTCTGGTAAAGAGGGCGGAACCGGTGTTGGTCTTGACTTTGTTAAGAAAAGTTTGGAATCTTTTGGCGGGGTAGTTAAAGTAGAAAGCCAAGTTGGCGTTGGCACAGTTTTTAGTCTTTATTTTAGGCAACCCGAAGAAGGAGTTTTGGCCAGCGAAGAAGATGATGCGGTTGACATTGAACCATCTCCTAAAAAGGACCGCTTAGATGTAAATGTTGCCGATATCGGTGTTCGAGCAGGTCCGCATAGCAGAGTTAACCAAATGATCAGGGAGGCTTTTATTCACGATGAAGTTGAATTTATTACTGATTTAAAAGGAAATAAGATTTGTCTTATCGGCAGTGGTTCCGACATGTATTTGGATGAGGATACAGGGCAAACTGCGCATATTGGAATAGGCAGAGGGGTTATTTACATCGCTTCTGGTGCGTACGATAAGTGTGAAAAAGAGGGAAGCCTCGAAGGGTTAATTACTCGTGAATCAGTTGTGTTAAGAAGGTGGCGCCAAGAAGCAGACAGAAGAGGCATTGCTTATGACAGGATGCGCGGGTGGATACAAGATAATCTCCAGGAAGCCGAAATATTAGATGAACAGTTCCATGAAGCGGCAGAAAAAGTCTCTAGCATTATGAGTATTAAGCAAGATATTGCAGAAGTGAGAAACGCAAAAGGCTCTAGAGAAATATTTGATTTTTGTATTAGCCATTTAAGAAAAAGAGGCTTTCTTGATGAAACAGAAGATAGCGCCGGCAATACAATAATCAAAATAAAAACCGACACTGACGCGGCAAGATCTGATCCAGTGGCCGTTTCAATGCAAAGGCGTCTTTTTAACGTTGATGAAGGAGATGAAGGTGCGATCGTTTTTAAGGCGAATGCTGTCTGGGCGATTGTTGGCTTTGATTTTGAGTTTGAGTTAAATGAAGATGTTTTAGCTGATGCGCAAAGAGATATTTACTATGCCGAGCGTGGGTATAGCCTAGGGCAGACTTTCAATAGCCGACCGATTCGTGAGCGAGAAATAGCAGTGCGTACTATATTCAATCGAGTGAAGAAGGAGTCTCCAGAAATAGTGTTTTTGGGAGAATCATTAAAAGCAAAGTTACCGGGCCGTATTTATGAAAGAGCTTTGGATGGTCTCAAGCGAGGCGAAACAGTTGAAGATGTTGATGAGATGTTTTTAGGCTATGCTGGTGTGCAAAGTAGAATGCTTAAAGGTAGCGAGGCCGAGACCGCAAGAGATGATGGTCTCATAGCCCTAGAAGATAAAGTAAAAGGCTTTATTAGAAAATTAGGATTTAGCTATCAAGCCATAAGAAGAGCAAGCGTTCCCCAGGAAAATATTCCTGAATCTTTGCCGGGGGCGCAAGCATTTTATTTTAATCTTTACGATATTGTTGGTATTGCAGAGGGCAGTATTGCTGATCTTCAAATTTTTTATGAAATTTTTATTCATGAGTTTTTCCATAGCCAGTGTTATGGTTTTGCTCCCCATGTTTTAAATGAAGCCGCTACCGAATATGTAACTCTTAAGTTTTTAATGCGCCAGCAAGGCAAGGACGTTTTCACTTTTGATGAGTTAAAAGAATTCATGGATAGGCGTGCCGCTAGAGATATAGAAAAGGGTATTGGTGCGTCGGCTTACTATTGGGAAGTTTTAGCAATGAAGCGCTTAATCGACGTTATTGGTGAGGCGCCAGTTTTAGAGGCATATTTCACGGGAAAAAAGAACGCTTTAAAAGATGCGTTGGGAAACCAATGGCAGGAATTGGTTGATTTAGCTTATGAATACAAAAATTTAGAAAAGGATGAAGAATTTTATAACACATTTGCGGCAATCGCTGATCAAGCGAAAACGCAAGGTGATGGTGCAGAAGTTATTAACGCAGCAAGCATGTTTGGGCGCCGCCGAGGAGTAGTAAAAGTTCAACCTTCGCCAAAAGGTGTAACCAAAATTCGCAGTAAAGAAGTTATATCACTAGCCAAAGACGACTTATCTGCTGTGGCTTTTCCGGCAAGCAGTAAGGTTGGCGAGAATCCTTTAACTTTTAATATCAGGGGCGCTCAGGTTATAGATTATGATGGCGGAGCAAGATCGGTTGGAAGAGATAGGGCATTAAGGATAGTTAATGGAGCGCTAAAAGAATTAGAGAGCAGCGGCGCTTCTTATTCGATAAACAGAATAATCGTTTCCGATGAGGGGCCGTTGGCAGAAGCCTATATCGATGAAAGTGAAGAAACGATTGTTTATGTCAACTGGATGCTTCTTGTTACGCGAAAAAACTCGGTAAGAAAACTTTTTTGGGAAATTCAGCATGAGTTTTATCACTTGATGGTTGGGGAAGCGTTTATGCGCCACATCAAAAAAGAGATTACCAAAAAGGGAGGCCTTTTTGAAAATGAATTAGAAGATGCAGTTGTGGAAAAGCTCATTCAAGAAGGAGAAGTCATTGTAAGAAGCATTCAATTTATGCTTAATGGCACCGAAGGGCTTGGTATTGACGAAGCGATTGAAGATCATCAAGAGTTGGAAGGTTTGGCAAGGAGCCACCACGACAAAAATCTCAGCGCAGATATAAGTGCGATGCGCATTCTTTATGAAGTTATCCGCGAAGCCGGCAGTCTAAGCGAGGAGACTTTGCAGTATGTGATTGAGAGAATTCTAATTGAAAAAACTTCAAAAGAATTAATTGACCGAGTGTTACAAACTACCGAAACAGTAGACCGAGATGCATTCCGGGACAGGGTTAACCAAAGAATAAAAAAAGGCGCAAAAGATGAAATTAAAAAAAGAACCGGAGTTTCGCTTTCTGATACCCGCGATCAGATCGGCAAATTCAGCGGTATTGAAACTCTTAAGGTAGTTGACGGCCAATTAACCGGAACAATCACCCACACTGAAGATCCAGATATCACAATTACTTTTGATAAAGACAATTCTTCTCGGGCGCCGCCAAGTGAGGTAGCTGGCTATACTAAGGCAGTAAATGATTATCTCGATAGCTTGCCGCCAAGTCAAGCTCGCCAAAAAGCAAAAGAACTTGTTAAGAAATTTAACCTCGAAGATGTCTTTATAACCAACGAAGGAGCCAAAGGGTTTTTTGGTGCTGGTAAAAAAACCTTTGCAGTAATTGATCAGGATGTAATTAGCAATCCAATTTCTTTCTTACACGAAATTATCGAACACCAGAAACACAATGACTCTGATCTTATTGCCGAGCTTGAAGGCTTACTTGATGCGACTGGCAAAAAATGGCTCGCCGATCGCATTGAGAAATATAAGCGGTTAGGCGATTTAGATTACTTTATCGCAAACCGTAAACACTATGTAATTCGTGCCTTTACCTATCAGCTTGACCCCGAAGGTGACGTGCTTCTTTCTCAGGATATTCGAGCACGGCAGGCAAAACCAAAATCCACTAGTCGTTTGAGGAGATTTTTTATTGCTGCAACTTTAGCAGTGCCCTTGTTTCTCGGTGCGTGTATGTCAGCATTTCAGGCTCAAAAGCCTGCGCAAGATCCGCGTGCGTTTGTTAGCCAAGCTACACAGATGGAGAACGTTGATGAGAAAGTGAGCGTTCTGACTGACCTACTAATTAATGGCAATGATAGGGTGAGTGAGATCGCCGCCTACGATTTAAGGCTGTTAAGTTCTAAAGATATAACTGCCAAAATAATTGAAATTATTGGTGATGATAGTAAACCGCCTCTGGTTCGGCGGCGGGCAATGGGCGCTTTAGCCGTAAGCAAAATAGAACATGTTGATGTGCTTATTGGACTGCTTAAGCACCAAGATGATTTTGTGTGTAAGGAAGCCGCTAATTTTTTGGGCAGAATTGGTCTCCGTTATGCTTTTATGGAACGAGGAGAGGAGTATAACAGGCGTTTTGGTCCGCCTCTTGATCGGGCAATAGAGGCTTTAGTCAGGTTGCTTGATGACAATGATGATCGTATTGTTGCCGCAGCAGTCGATGCCTTAGGTGCGTTTACATATGTCCAAGCCGCTCGTGGTGCTTTATGCAATTTTCTAGAAAAACACAAAGAAGTCGCAGGTAGTGTGAAGCTATATGTACGCCGTAGTGCGGTTAAGGCTTTGGGGCAAATGGATATTGCTACGGACGAGGTGATTGCCTTACTCTTTGACCTTTATCAAAATGAAGCTAATTATGGAATATTACGCAAGGAAGCGGCAATTGCCTTGGCCAATCTTTCGATGAAGCTTGATAGAGGAGATTTTAATGCTGTGGCAAAAAAACATTTATTGCCGACATTTTTGCAAAGTTCAGAAAAAGATTCTTATGGTGGAATTATTGCTTTGAGTCGAATATATTCTAAAGCGGGTTCCTGGCTTAGTCAGCATGAAAAGAAGACTATACTAAATTTTGTTGCAGATTTTATCAGATATAAGGAAAGCCCTGTGGTCATTGGAACCGACATCATAGAAACATTAGTTGAGATTGGAGATGACGCTTTGCCGCTTATGCTTAGTTTTTTAGATGTGAAGAGACCAGATGTATCTCTTAAAATTGGTCAAGCATTGGTTGCTAAGGGCGGTAGCGTCGTGCCTGGTTTGCTTAGAGCTTTAGAGCAGAATAAAAATGACAATCGAGAAGAGCTTGCCATTATTCTTACCGGGATCACCAATGAATTAGAAGATGAAGAGGCAGAGCAGATGGATCCGCTCATTCTGTATCTTGCTAGCCAAGCTCAGGCTATCTTTAATAAGGCCTTGGTGCCTAATGATTTTCGAACTGCCTATAATAGTTGGGCGCTCAATCAGGCAATGAGCGAGAGAGGTCTTGATCAGGTTCATAAAGTTTTTCTTGCCCGAGCAATTTATAATATTCTAGAACGTTTCAATCTTGATGTAAAAGAGGAATACATTGAAAAGATAGTGCCGATTATTGTTCAGTTGCGGACGAGTGAGAAATATCTTAATAAGGAAATCATAAAAAAAGGATCTTCTCTAATCACTGGCTCTAACAGTGAAGATGGTTTTGAAGTTGATGAGATTGTTAATTTAGTAGCAGAACATGGGGGTAATCTTATCGCGACTTTTAAGGGAAAAAAGGAGAGAAAAGGTTTTCTTAAAAAAATTAAACGATTATCATTTAATCCCAACAATAATATTGTTTGGTTTAACGGACACGGTCTGAAGGGGGAGCTGGTATTTGGTGGTGGTTTTAGAAATACGATTAGCGCAGAAAAGCTAGCCGATGCTTTTATCGCTCGTGCTCAAAAGCTAAAGGGCAAACATAAAGGAATGCTTTCCGATACCGTGGCTGTTTTGGATAAATGCTTTTCTACTGATTCAGCAATAAAGTTTTATAACCACCTTCTCTTAAGTTTATTAAACGGCGAAATCAAAGATTTACCAATAATTATCGCTTCTGCCAATAGAGGAACTTTCTCTTTTGGTTATTCTATTCCGATGCCAGATGATTTGGGCAATGTGGGGTCAGTGATGGTTGATCTTATAAGAGAAGTGTCTGGAAATAAGGGACCTTTTTCCATTGAAGAGCTTGACGATCAAGGCAATGTAAAAAAGTGGAAACCTTTGGGTCCGGTTACTATTGGTGTGCTGCATGAGGCCGAGATAAAGATGATAAAATATCAAGATTTAACAATTTTTTGGCCCGATGTCGAAATAATTAAAAAAATTCGAGACGCCTTAGGGATTACTGACGGTGGATTCCGTAAAACATCTGCCGAAGATAATATGGGGGAGAGCCCCTTCCCGACTGACTATATATCTCTTAGCGGTGACGACAACGATGCAGTCACTAACCGTCAAGAAAAACAAAAAATAGAATTGAGTCCAAAGGCAGGAGTCATAGATTTCATGGGCAAGTTCAGTGGTATTGAGAATCTTAAAGTAGTCAACGGTCGACTAATTGGGACGATCACTCACCTTGAGACTGGTGAGAAAATCACCTTTGATGAAAGTAATTCTTATCGCGCGGTGCCAGAGGAAATAATTGCGAAATATCAAGAATTAAAGGATTTAGCTAAGCTTCTTCCGGATGGTGAGGAGAAGGCTTTCATGGACCAAATGCTAAATCACTTTCATGTTGAATTGGCTAATTGGTTAACCCAAATTTATGGTACGAATAGTAATGATCCAGCAAAAGACCAAAGAACCGCAGAGTTTGCGGAAAGCGCTTATCTTAATCTTCCTCGTCCTGACGAGGTAAAACATCGATCTCGAGGTGAAATATCATCCGATATAGCGGTGATTAACGAGAGGATAAAAACTTTGCAAGCGAAAAAAACAGATGGCACATTTTCCGACAGCGATAGGGATGAATTAAATAAATTAGATAACGACCTTGTTCAAAAACGTAATGAATTAATAGGAGCCTTACATGCGACACCGAGCCATCGTCCTGTCGACGATCCAAAACACATCATTATAACAGATGTAGGGGGTAAGGGGTTTTTCGGCGTAGCCGGGGATGATTTCATTGCAATTGATGAAAGTGTCTTTGATAATCCATTTTCGCTTGGGCATGAATTGACTGAGCGATATAAAAAGACAACTAAGGGCAAGTATATTATGGATCATATTGATAATATAATTCATTCGGGAGACATGATCGGTGCACAGTGGCTTGCGGATAAGGAGCGCGAGTATATTGATTCCGGCCGAAGGAGTTATTTTGAAGCCAACATTGATCACTACATGATCCGTGCTCTCTTTTATCAGATTGCACAACTTCTAAAAGAGACAAAGGGCGTTGATCTAGACGAACAATTAATAAGAGACATTAGGAAAGCACAAGGAAAGCCTCCTTACACTCGCGCAGTGGGTGCGGATTCAGGCGGTTCGGGTGAATCAGGCGCCTCAGGACCCGGCGGAATCGACTTGGATTTAAGCGGTGCGGGTATGCAAATTATTGATGGCAAAATCAACATTCCTTCTCAGGGAGTTACTATTGATCTTGATGATTTTAAAGGATTCACTTTCCAGATCATTAGTATTAAGGTAATAAGAAATCTAGACGAAATCTTAAACATCTCTTAATAAACCCGCCTACACCGCGTAGGTGTAGGCGGGTTACTTGACAACAAAATAACAGGGCACATGCAATGTGCCCCCCCACGATGATAATTTTGATACGCCCATATTCACAATTACTTTTATGAATAATATTTCGCCCTATCAAACAATCGACGATTTAGCGGTAAGCTCTTGGAGGCAATATTTCATTTTTTTTAAAATATTTTTGCATCAATTCGCCTAAACCGAGGCGCTTCCTTTTGAGAACCAAAAACAAAAATGGATGGAAAATAATGTTCAAGGCAGGGCCTTCTTGTTATAATGTCGCTATGTCAGGAAATCGTAAATTAATTCGGTTAAGAAATCATGATTATTCACGAAATGGTATATATGGTGTTACCATATGTGTAAAAAACAAAGAAAATTATTTCGGCAAAATTATTTGTAGGGACGCGATTTATCGCGTCCTTTTAAATGATAACGGTAAAATTGTCAATAAATATTGGGATAATATTGTGGTCCAATTTCCATTCGTTGAATTAGATGAATATGTTATAATGCCCAATCATGTGCATGGTATTATTGCAATACGCGATTCATGCGGCGTTTCATTATCAAAAATAATACGTTGGTATAAAGGGCGGGTAACATACGAAATCCGCAAGTCAGGGAATATTTTTTTATGGCAAGGACGGTTCTATGACCAAATTGTTCGAAATGACCAGTCATTATATGCGGTTCGAAAATATATTCGTAATAATCCAAAAAATTGGCAATTGGATACGGAAAATAAAAACGAAATAATGTACAATATGAATGATAACGTAAAGGACGCGATAAATCGCGTCCCTACAAGAAGATGGCATCCTTCAACAAAACCATTGACAATACATAAGCGACAGATATAATTTCTATAAGAGTATGAAAATTAAGAATGTTTTAAAAATAACTTCCCTGTTGTTAGTTTTTGCGCATCCATTATTCGCGGAGGATTTGGAAGCCGAACTTACTTCTAAAATACAGCTTCTTGAAGAAGTTATCGAAGCAGAAACTGCCAATATCGATAGCCTGCAGAAGAGATATTTTTCTCTTCTGAAAGAAAAAAAGAACCTCACCAATCAAGTTGACACTCTAAAAGATAAGCTCAACGAAAACAAATACACCATTAAAGAATTAAAAGCCGACCTAAAGAAAGCTCCTAAAAAAGAGATAGTCTATAAATCTTCACCGCAGCAAGATAAAGAGATAGAAAAGCTTAATACTCAACTTAACGACAGAGATCAGCAAGTAAAAAGTTTAAAGGTTGAGCTAGCCGAGCAGAAAAAAATCGCAAAAGAAGCCAAAACCCAATTGGACAAATTATCAAGCGATAAAATAGCTACTGAAAATAAATTGGAACGACTGGGTGATAATTTGGAATTTGCCTTAAATGAAAAAAGAGACTTATTGGTAGAGCTCCAAAGCAAAAGCAAAGAGATAGGTAATTTAAAAAAAGATTTAGCCAGCCAAGTGCGTCAAACTGAAAGTTCTCGCGATAAGATTGCTAAGTATTCCGGGAGCAAGTCCGAAATAGAAAACAATTTAGACGAGGTAAATAGCAATTTAAAAATTGCGTTGAAAGAAAAAGAAGAGATTGCAATTAAGGCTGATAGTTTGCAAAACCAAGTACAAAAACTAAAGTCTCAATTGGCCGAAAAAGAGAAGTCTGCCAAAGATGCTCATGAGCGACTCAAGCAAGCAACGGGCGATGAATCCAGTTTAGCAGAAAGCTTAAAAAAATTAGACAACGAATTAAAAGAAGTGTCCGCGCAAAGAGTAAAACTTTCAGCGCAGTTGCAAGACAAAGATAGTGAGATAAGCAGCTTACGTGCTCAACTAAGAGTAAAATCAGAAGCTCTAGAGGGTGCGCGCATTGCCTCTGAACAAACAGGCAGCATCGAGGGCGAGCTAAAAGAAAGCCGCGAATACACGCAAAAGTTACTTCAGGAAAAAGAAGAGTTAGTTGCTAAATTATCTGAAAAAGAAGGCGAGGCAAAAGAACTTCAATTGCAACAGCAGGGAGCTAATTTTAAAAAAGAACTAAAAAAGGCTGAAGAAAAAATAAACGATCTTGTAAAAGAGAAAGCAAGGTTAACAACTGAGCTTGAGAGCCGAAATGATGAAGTAACTGATTTAATAGCAATTGCAAAAAAAGAAAAAGAGGCTGCCAAAAGAGTCGAGAATAAATTAAATGATTTTTCCGGCCAGGAAAATGGCTTTAAGGAGAAATTGGCTGCCGCGAATAAAGAAATAAATACTCTCGTGCGTCAAAAACGCCGGATATCTGATAATCTTGACAATAAAGAAAAGGAAATAGAAAAGTTGCACACTAAACTTGCTGAAAAAGATAATGTTGTTCAAAGGATTGAGGGTAAACTGGCTGCCTCATCTGGCAGTGAAGCTGATTTGAAAAAACAATTAAAAAAAGCTGAATTCGACAAAAAAGCAGCTTCGCGGCAATTTGAAGAAAAGAAAATTTCTCAAATCATATCGGTTCATGAAGAAAGGATAAAAAAACTCGGTGACCAATTAGATAAAAAGAATGATGAGCTAAAGCAAGTAAAAAGTGATTTAGCTATCGAGAAAAAAGGCGACACCAAAGAAGCCAGAGAAATTAAACGTCTTCTTAAGGAGATAAAATTAAAAAATAAAGAGATTGAACGTTTGATGATTTCAATTGAATATGCGGTTGAGTATATTGAAAAATCATTTCCAACCGGTAGTGATTCAAAGATAGGGGACCCAAAGCAAATAGTTGCTATTCATAAGGCGAAGATAGTCGCGATGGTTAAGGAAGCAATGCTTAAGGACGCCGAAAACACTAGTCTTCAAAAAAAGATGGATAAGCAAACAGAAAAATTGGATACGCGCGTAAGAAGTAAAAAAGAATTGATTGAAGAAGTAGAATACAAAACAAAAGAAATAGAGAAATTAAAAGCCATCATCAAGAGCGCTATCGCGCGGATAGAGCTGTTATCTTCGGCTAAATAATCTTCGCCATTAAGCGATGCATTTCCAAATTAAAAAATTAAAAAAGTGTTCGGCGGGGTTCACCCATTCGACAGAAAACCGCGTCTGTAAGGACGTGGATGGATGGTTTTCTGCTCAGGGTTTCGCTTCACCAAAGCGGGACACTGAAAGATCAGAATCCACCACTGTGAGGCGGCAGAGCTTCACGATTTTAGAATCAATTGCCGTGATTGTTATTATCGGCATATTGGTGGTTATAGCTACCCCTCGCTTTGAGGTGTTTCAGTTGATAAAATTTCAAGGAGCGGGCAGAAAATTGATATCAGACATCCGCTACGCTCAGAATAAGGCTGTTTCCGCACATATAAACACCGCAATTTACTTTAGAACTGACCAGGAGAGATACTTGGCTTTTCAGTGCGATCCGGGTTTATCGGATTGCACCGATTCTGGTCAATGGACAGCGTTGATGGATCCTTTTACTCGGCAAGATCTAGAAGTCGACTATACAACCGACCCTCAGTATCGAGGGCCGGCGATTGCTAGTGCTAATTTTAATGCTACTGATTATTTGCGTTTTGATTGGGAAGGTATTCCCCAGGATAGAGATGGCAATAATTTAACAGCAAACGGAACAGTTGTGCTAGACTATGTTGGCGAGAGTATAACGATTACTATTATTCCTCAGACTGGTAAGGTTAACACTGTAACGACTTATTAATATGTTTTTAAAATCAACTAAAAAAGCAATAACGTTAATAGAAATCGTTGCGGTTATTATTGTTTTGGGTGTTGCGGTTACCACACTCATTAATCTGCTTTTTGAAGTTACGAGGCGGGCTAATTTTTCGGAAGAAGTAGCATTGGCAAATTTTTATACGCAGGGATTAATGGAAGAAATTGTTTCGAAACGATTTGATGAAAATGCCTGTTGCAGTTGGACCGCCGTTGCCGATCTTGGTGCTAGCGCTGATGGCGAAGATCCAGCCGATAAAACTACTTTTGATGATGTCGATGATTTTCACGGATTTAGCGACATACCACAGTCAAGCTATGCGCGCTCGGTCGTGGTAGAATATCAAGAATTAAGTACTAGCACTTGGCAAGCAGCAAGTAGCCCACCGACAGATTTTAAAAAGATTACGGTATCAGTCACTAAAGCTAACGGTGAAGCGGGAACAGTTGAGATGGAGTCGCTAGTCAGCGGTTATTGAAAATGAAACGAAAAGCAGTTACTTTAATTGAGTTGGTCGTGGTTATAACGACTATTGGTTTTTTGACGCTGGGGGTTTCGGCTTATTTGATTCAAGCTATGGATGTATGGAATTT
Organism: Candidatus Omnitrophota bacterium; assembly: GCA_024231025.1. Taxonomy (GTDB): domain Bacteria; phylum Omnitrophota; class Gorgyraeia; order Duberdicusellales; family 4484-171; genus JAAEQW01. Next base: position 62,763 of record JAAEQW010000111.1, on the reverse strand, counting down.
CTTGTCTTTTCGCAGTGATGTTGTTAATGAAGCGCGCCGTGGACTGATGCGTATGGGCCGTGATATGCGCAAGCTCAGCGTAATTGAGATTTCTAACGATGATGACTGTACTTTTTTAATAGATATTGGCGGCACTGAAACCAGAGTGCGTTATAGGTATGACGCTGGAAATAGTGAAGTATTATATGAGGTAGATGCAGACGACGACGGTACATTTTCTGCGCCAGAGCCGTCATATGTTTTGCTAGATGGAGTTAGCGCTTTTGATTTTGACTACATTGATAGAAATAATGTTTCAACTTCAACTCCGGCGGATGCATACCTTATTGTAATTGCGGTAACTTTACAAAATATGAATGAAACGATGCAGCTAAGTTATCAAGTTTTTCCGAGAAGTTTTAAATACTAATATGAAAAAAGCACAAGCTTTAATTATTGCGGTTTTTGTGATGCTTATTCTGGCGGTTATTGGCTGGACGATAGTTAATTTTACCGCAGTCGATTTAGAGGTAAGCACTCGTACGCTTGATTCAGAGAGGGCACTTTCGATTGCTGAAGTCGGCGTTAATTGGGCCGCAAAACAAATTGACCTCGATGGCGACTGGGCGCCTGATGTGTCTGACAATTTACCGCATCAGATTGGTAAAGGTGAATACGATATAACAGTTGTTCGTCCTGGTGGTGGACTGGTGGAGGTCTCGGTTGTTGGGTATATTCCTTCGCAGTCGGTTTGTGTTGCGGGGATCAACGGTTGTCGAGCAAAGAGGACAATCGAACTCACTTTAACTTCAGCAACCATCGGTAAAGTGCTTCAGGCGAAAAACTATTTTGATTGGTCACAAATTACAGGTTTATTAAGTCATCTTGATGGTGATATTACTGTAATTAATGAGGACTTAGGCCGTACCGATGATGGCTATGAGGGTGATGGCGATGCTACTCACAATGAAAACGGAGTTGATTGGCAAAGTGCGTCAATTCCTACGGGTAGTGGAAGTCGAGGCTTTATGGGGGCTGAAGCGTACCCAACGATTGATATGGATTGGTTTAAGAATAATGCAACTAATACTTGGCCGACGCCTTTGACGCGCAGCGTAACCCTTAACTTAGATACTGTACAGTTAGGCGATGTAGCTGGTGTTGAATATGATTACGCTCAATCATTTCGAATGAATGGTAATGCCAACAGAAGAACAATTACCACGATTAGAACTTTACACGGCAATAGCAGTGACCCGGCTCCAGGCGATGATATAACCGTTCGAATCGAAACTAATGCCGGTGGAGCTCCATCAGGAATTCTGGCTGATTCAAATCTTACAGGGACCTACACTCCGGTTGCAAATAGCTGGAACGAAATTGATGTTGCTGATACTGCAGTTACCGCCGGAACTTATTGGGCAGTTTGGGATTTGCCCGATCAGGATAACGACACCTACTGCAGAGTACGCACTGGTTTTTATAATAATCAGAATCGTCGTGCCAGACTTGACGGCGGAGGATGGCAAGCGCCAGTTGCCCAACCTGACATATTTTTTGAAGTGACCAGAGCCCAGGGGAATCCACGTGGTGCCGCTAGAAATCGGGTATACGTTAGTGATGGCGGATTTTTTACTGGAATGAATGGTATGGTTATAAAAGACTATAGCTTAAATGATGATTGGAGTGATGATGAATGGGCGCGGATAACCGGAGTTGGTTTTGGTGGTAGACGTGCCAGGATAAATAATAATGAAGCTGACCTTTGGCATTCCAACCATGATGTGGGCATCGCAATGCGAGTCAGTGCCAATAATAGCGCTAATCAAAATTGGTATGTTGGGGGAGGTGTTTTAATTGATGTCAGCGGAGGAAGTTTAAGCTTAACCAATAAAAGCATTTGTGCCGAAAAAGATATTGCGATCATCGGCGACGACAGCCTAACTTTAACCGCGAGTTCCGCCAGTCCGAGAGCTCTATTGGCTACTAAGGGCGGTAATATTTTTTCTGGGCCGCCGTCAACATCATTTTTTCCATTACTTACCGCGCAGAAAAGAATATTTGCCGGAGTCGTTTATTCCGAAAATGGTGATGTAACTTTTGATTATCTTTTTGGTGAAAATTTTGGCGCCGGCCAACGAGGAGTAGCAATTGCCGGTCATAATGTGTATTTACAAAATGGAATATTTGCTACATATACGGATCCATACGTGTCGTCCGATGGATTTGTTTTGGGTGCAACCGGCCTATCATGGAAAGAGAAATAGAGAACCATGGGTTGTTGGTTTAGTTTTAAGTTTTAAGTTATAAGCCTGCCTGCCGGCAGGCAGGTATTAAGTCCGGAAATCCTTAATCCTTATTTTTTGTCCTGCCAACTAAAAATTTTTCATAACTCACTAATTCTCTTGACATTGTAGTCTCTAGTAGGTAAAATTTAAGGAGACACAATATTTTGGGTATGGCGATAATTTTGGTGCCATATATTGCGTTTTCTTGTTATTCTTCGGCAATATATGAATGGGATAGGTCTGTAATTTGCGCGCGCGTTAACAAAACATTTTGGCGTTAAGCCTAAAACTAAAAACGCAAAGCGAAGCTAGTTGTAGGCTATAAGTTTTTTCGATTTCTGTGACTTAATATCTGTCGGACGGGCAGGCTTATGACTTACGACTTATGACTAATTGATTATGGGTGTAGATTTAACAACTCAAAAAAACAAATTCGACATTAGAGAATTTTTCTCTGCGATCAAAAATTCTGTTCTTGCCACACAGAACACGATTGGTATTGATGCTGGTGAAGGCTATATAAAAATCGTTCAGCTTCAAAGATCGCGCGGGGGGTATCTTCTTACTGACTATCGCGTTCGGGCCATACCGTTTAAGCTGAAAAATAATCCCAAGGAAAAGAATCGATTCATCAAAGAGTTTATAAATGAATTTATCGCTCAGTCAAAGATTAAAACTTCTTTGGGAAGGCTAGCTATAAAAGGAAGCGGAATATTTACTTTTTCTTTTAGTCTTCCACCACTTTCCGAAAAAGATTTAAGAGGCACTGTTGGTATAGAGTTAAAGAAGCGCCTTCCGTTTCAATTAGACTTCAAGAACATGTCTTTCAATTATTTTGTTACCGATCGTTTTGACGATGAACCGCCTTCGATTATGGTTACTTGCATTGCAGTGGATAACAGCGCTTTAGATAAGTATCTAGATTTTTTAAAAAGTTTTAATCTTCGTCCGGTTGTTATAAACACTGGCGCAGATGCTTTAGGCAATTTAATGCACTCTGCCGAGGGCCTTGAGCGCGTGGCTGTTTTAGACATGGGATCCAAGCAGAGCTATTTGCATTTTTATAAAACAGCTGCTTTGCAATTTGCCCGCGATATTCCTGTAGGCGGTGAGCATCTTACCCAAGGAATACTAAAAGCTTTAACGCCATTGGGTGCGGACGTTGCCTTTGAAGACGCAGAAGCTTTTAAGCGACAATGTGGTGTTCCCATGCAAGAGGAGGCAGATGCTGAATTCTACACTGATTACGGAGCGATTAAGGGCAACCAGATAACAACAGCCTTGCGTCCGGTTCTTGAAAGATTGGTAACCGAAATTTCACGGACAACTACTTTCTATTTTCGAACTTACAAAATAGACTCACTAGATGCGCTTTATTTGACTGGCGGTGCTTCGCGAATCAAAAATATCGATAAGTTTTTGTTGGCTAATCTGGGTAATTTGTCTATAAAAACTGTGGAAAGGCTAGATTCTTTAAAGGCAATTAGAGGATGGCGCGATGTTGGGGTATTTCGCCAAGAGTTAGTAATGGAAGAGGCGGCACCGCATTTAGCCGTTGCTTTTGGCCTTTGTATTGATAACGGTGGCGCGATTAATCTTGTTCCTCCTCGAGAGAAAATAGAGCAGAAAGCATTGTTTGTAATGTTTCTGGTGCGTCTTACTTTTCCGATAGTACTGATTAGCGCCTTAGGTTTTTACAGTTTTTCTTACGCTCGAGGACTCATATACAAAACAATAGAAACTCGTGCCCAGTCACAAATTGGGCAATATTCGCCGATAGTAAAAGATGTAAACGATTATTTGGAAATCAAAAGGAAACTTGAAGAGAGAGAAGCGTTGCTTGCGAAAGCTATTGGAAAGCAGCCGTTATGGGGAGGAGTTTTAAAAGAATTAAGCAATATCACACCTCAAGAAGTTGTTTTGCATCGATTTGAAGTTGTAGCCGGCAAATTACCTCGGCAACTAACAATAATTGGAGAAGTTGTTAGTGAGTACACCAATCTTGATTTGGCAATATCGCAGTATACGTTAAACATGAGTGAGTCGCCATATTTTTCTGATGTTAAACTTGTTTCTAGTGAAAGAGATATTTATTCACCGGTGCCGAAAGCACTTTTTGAGATAATGTGTGACTTAAAAATATGATTATCCGCCTTCGCCAAGGCTATGGTGGACTTCGCTTGATAAAATTTTGATAGTAATTTAAGGAGCTTTGTGATTTCAACAAGAGACAAAACGGTTAAAGTCGGCATAAAAATAGCGATAGGCATCTTAATCTTTATTGTTTTGCACATTGTTGCTCGTCAGATAGTTTTTAAACCCCTTGATCAGGCAAGAAAAAGAATGGAAGATGCCCAAGATAAATTGGACGTATCGGAAAAACTAATAAGAGAATATCCAAATCCGAAAAAAAAGTCAAAAGAAATGATTGATAAGATGGAGGAACTTAAGAAAAAGTCGGTTTCGGGCAAAGAGCTCCCGCGTATTATTCAGCAATTAACGAAAAAAAGTAGTGAATTAAGCATGGAAATAATTTCGATAAGACCGTTGGAGGAAGCCAGCTTTGATGAACGCAAGCTACCTCAAGGTGTTAGCAAGGCATATATCGAGGTGGTTCTTAAGGCGCCGTATAAAACTTTAGGTGATTTTTTAAAAGCACTAAAAGAGCTGCCGATTGTTTTTACTATAGAGGGCATAACTATTCATAAATTTGAACAGATGAGTAATAGAGATTTGGTAAAAGATGGTGATGAGCTAGCGGGCAAATTAGTTGCTACTTTGCTCATAAGCAGTTACACAGTTTGGCATTGATATGGACAAACAAAAAAAACAAATGATTATAGTGGGTGCCTTGGTGTTGGTGTTGATTGTAGTCGTGATTAATAATCTTGCACCTAAGAAAAAGAAAAAAAAATCACGCTCTGCGGTGGCTACTTCGACTGGCGGAATAAATCTTCCTCCAGCTGTTAAATCTAAAACAGCAACATCTAGCCAATCAACTTTTGTTAGGGCCAGCCCTGATGAGATTAGAAAACAGCATGAACGAGCGGGGCTCGAGTGGGGTATGGATCCGTTCTATCACAAAATCAATAAAGATGTTTATCATGGCTCAAGCCTAACCCTCAAAGGCGTGTCAATTGACCAAAAGGGAAGAGGGTATGCTATAATAAATAATGAAATAGTTACAGTCGGTAACTTTGTTTTCGGTTATAAAGTAGATGAAGTAGAAAAAAATAAGGTACTCCTCAAGAGGGGGGCGGAGAGTTTTTATTTGGTTTTGCCGCAGGATGAGTAACAGCAAAAGATGTTTTACTAACAGTTTTTTTGGGTTATAATGTATCAGATGAAAAAATTTATCATCATTTTTATACTTTTAACAACGCGAGTTTTGCCTATTGGGCTTTGTGCGGATACTGTTGGTGAGCTTAATGAAGAGACTAACCGCATAGAGTATCTTGAATTTCGTGAAGTTGACATAAAAGACGTGTTGCGTCAGCTGACTAAGCAGTATAATTTGAACATTGTGTTTTCTGAATCGGTTGGGGGCATGGTTACGGTTCAATTGCACGATGTGACAGTTGATGAGGCGTTAGACGCAATTATTTCCATAAATGGATTTGTTTATACAAAAAAAGAGAACGTAATTAAAGTCACTACCGCTGAAGAGGCCGAGCAAGAAGGCAAGCAAACTCAAGTGTTTCGACTTAATAATGCTGATGCGGCATCGTTGAAAGATAGCCTGCAGAGGGTTTTGTCTAGTGATGGATCGATTGAGGTTGACGCGCGTTCAAATTCTTTAATTGTTACTGATATTCCGCGCGTGATCAATGAGATCGATGGCATGTTGAAACGCGATTTAGATCGAAGAACCCCTCAGGTTTTAATTGAAGCCAGGTTTATTGAGGCAACCGCCGGCGTTACCGAGAAGCTAGGTGTCGATTGGAGCCCTAAAACATCAAGCCAGCCCAATATTACGATGAACGGCGCGTCAAGAAAAACTACTGTGCCGTTTCGAGCGGATGGCAGTGACGAAACTTATAAAAGCATATTTCCTGGGGTTGTATCTTCCGATGTACCTGGCAGTTTTCCTAATGCTTATGGTTTTCCGTATGCGGAGTCCGATGATTTTGGGTTTGGCACGTTGGATTTTACTCAGCTTCAGATGGCATTAGATTTTTTGAGAACAGAAGAAGATGCCAAAGTTATCTCCTCGCCACGAATAGTTACCGTAGACAATAAAGAAGCAAGAATTCAGATTGGCGAAACGCGTCGTGTGCGCACTGAAGAAGAGACCGACTCAGATACCGGCATCACGAATTACTCTTATGCGGCCGAAGACGTAGGTATAATTTTAACCGTAACGCCTCACGTTACGCCTGATCGACACATAAAATTAAAGTTACAACCTGAAGTCTCGTCTGCTGATGAAGTCGATGCAGCAACAAATATTCATATTGTTAGCAAACGCATTGCTCAAACAGAGGTTATTATAAAGGACGGTCAGACGATTGTTATTGGTGGGTTGATAGAAGCCAAAAAAACAGAGCTTATCAAGAAGGTACCTTTTTTAGGCAGTATACCTTTTGTTGGGAAGATGTTTTCTCATAGAAATACCAATCCAAATGAACAAAAAGAATTACTTATTTTTGTAACAGCCAAAATTTTAGAAGATACCGACGAAGGGCTAATTGGCCACACAACCGGCATAAAACTTTCACCGAGTAGACCGTTTAAGTTGGATTTGAAAGCAATCAAAACAAGGAAAAAGAAATGAGTAAAAAAATAGTTATCATTTTTGTTGAAGTAATAATTGTGTTTTTATTTCTTGTAGCGGTTAATTTTTTCCATAGTTCTAAAACAGCTAATTTGGCGGTGCAGGACTATAAGTTCCAGTTAGAAAAAATGGGCAAACTTGTGTCTAAGTCGATAGGTGTGGCTAAAGATTCGCGTAAAAGCAGCGCCAATTTGGTAAAAATCGTTAAAGGAATGGAAGTTGAAAACGAGTCTTTAAAAAGCGAGAGCTTAAAAGCGAAAGAGCAAATAATTGTGTTAAGCCAAGAGATATCCGATTTAAAAATTAATTCTGATACGATGCTTCCTATAAAGAATAAAATCAAAAGCATTGTAATTGCCTTAGATAAGGTGGACATTGATTCGATGCGTAGAGAAGAGCTTGATGCGCTTTTGCGTTCGATATATGAAGAAGTGAATTCTTTAGATTTCAGCGTAACAAAATTAGTTAAGAATGAGCCTTTATACCGTGAAAGAATAAAACAGAGTGAAAAACGATTGCAAGAGAAAAGCCGCCAACTTGACGCTGCACTTCGTCAAAATGAAACATTAACTGCACGTTTGAGCCAGGTTCAAGAAAGTATCACGGCATTGCAAGAAAAGGTGGTTTCTCTTGAGGGAGAGAAACAGACGTTGTCTTCTGTTCAGCAGGCAGCAGGGAAAGAGGCTGCTGCTTCTAAAGAGCAGATCTCAGCTTTGCAGGCTCAAAGAGATGACGTGAGTTTACAGCTTGCTTCTTATGAGAAAGAAACAGCTCAATTACAAGAAAAGCTTGGTTCTTTGGTGGAGCAAGAAAAGGAACTTTTCGAAAATAAAAAGAGTCTCGGTGAGCAGTTAGCGCAAGTTTTGCAAAACGTAAAAAGTAAAGATGCAAAAATTGCCTCAACAGAAAAGCAAATTGCTGCTTTGAGTAGAGATTATCAAGAAGCAAACACCAAATATTTAGAAACAAGAGAGATAATCGTCGATTACGAAAAAAAGTTATCTAAAAGAGCCAATACGATAATAACCTTACAAGATGTTTTAGAGGAAAAAGAGCAATCAACTATTGCGTTAACTGTTAAATTAAAGGATCAATTAAGAGAATTGGCGGTTTTGCGTAACGATATGGTTCAAATAAGATTAGAAAATGCTAGGTTTAAGGAAGATCTAATCAGTAAAGAAGCTGCATTCGACTCTCTTAGGCGTGAGATTATAAGGATAAATGAAGCTAATTCGCAGTTTCGTGAATCTATGATAAATGCATCGCGTGTTTTTAATGAAAACGCAACCCCCAGCACTGTAGTTCCGACAGAAAAAGCTGTTAAGGTGAACATTGATTCTGTAGAGATAGAAAATGAAGAATAAACTAAAGAAATATCTCCTTAGTTTTGTGTGTAGCGCGATTTGTTTTGTCGCGCTTGCTCAAACCTCCGACTATGGCGTTAGTATAAATACCGCGGAAGATTATTATTTGAAGGGAAAAGAATTTTTACGTAATGATGAATACGAAGAGGCTAATAAGGCTTTTATGCAGGCGCAAAAAATACTTAAAGATGTAGATGTCAAACCACATACGCAAGTGTCTAGAGTCGATGTCCCTTCGGAAGGGGTGATTATCCCTGCAGTAACTAGCGTTGTGGATAATCCTTTAGAGAGGGCTAAGGAAGCCTATTATAATGAAGATTTTAAAAATGCTAAAAGATTTTATGAACAAGCTTTGGAAAAATACCCAAAAAATCACTTCATACATTACAATCTAGGGGTGCTTCACTTGCGTCTAAAAGAATATAATCAAGCAGCAGAAGAGTTTAAAAAAGTTGTTTTACATAGAAAAAAGGATGCCGATAGTTACTACAACCTAGGGGTTATTTATGAGAATTATATTAATGACCGCAGAAATGCCGTAAAGTGCTATAAGAAATACGTAAAGTATAGTTCAGCTAAAAGGCAAAGAAAAGTTGTACAGAGTTGGATTGACGGCATCGAAAACCAACACATTGACTAGATTAAAGAGTATTGATTCACCCCGCTAGATACACTATTATATAGGCTGTGTACCTGACGGGGTGAATTAGTATTTTAATTTATTAAGCATATGCAAGAAGAAGAATTAAAAGAATTACTTTTGAATTCAAATTTGGTTACTTCCGATGAGCTTGATAAGGCATTAGAAGAGCAGCAAAAGTTGAATCGTCCACTTGACGCTGTGATTCTAGACATGCATATTTTAGACAAAAGTGCTTTTTACCAACTTATATCTGAAAAACTTAATGTAAAATATAAGGATTTGGAGGAGTTGGAAATTGCCGAAGATTTGCTAAAAATTTATCCGGAAGATCTGGCTCGTTCCACGCAATCAATGCCTATTTTTATTAAGGATGAAGTTTTGCACATTGCGATGCAAGATCCGGCCGACGTCTCATTAATTGACCAAGTACAACTATTTACGAATTACCCAATAGAAGTTTATTTGGCTGCCCCGACTGATATTGAAGCGGCTCTTGACAGGGTTTATAAAAAAGAGGGCGGAGACATATTTAGTGAATTGAAAGAAGCTGCCGAAGAGGGTAAGTCTTTGAGTGAAACTACATCAATTGTAAAAATAGTTGATTTAGTAATTGCTCAAGCGGCGCACGATCGGGCATCAGATATTCATATCGAGCCAGAGGAAGACATGACCAGAATAAGATTTCGTATTGATGGCGTTTTGCATGAAATTCCCTCTCCACCTAAAGATTGGGAATCAGCTATAATATCAAGGGTTAAGGTTTTATGCGGAATGGATATCGCGGAGTCTCGTTCTCCCCAGGATGGGCATTTTCAATCGAAGATCGGGGATAAGGTTATTGATTTTCGTGTCTCAACCTTACCTACTATACATGGAGAAAACGTTGTTATGCGTTTGCTTGACACTGCATCAGTTAGTATTGGTCTTGAGCGCTTAGGTTTTACAACTTATGAAGATTTGCAAAGATATGAAGAATTGATATCAAAGCCTCACGGGATTATTCTTTCAACTGGTCCGACTGGATCAGGGAAAACAACAACGCTTTATTCGGCTTTAACAAGGATTAACACACTTGACAGAAATATCATTACCCTAGAAGATCCCGTTGAATATAGATTAGGTTTGATTAGGCAAGTCCAAGTTAATCCCAAAGCAGGAATTACTTTTGCCAATGGCTTGCGTGCTATTCTGCGACAGGATCCTGATGTAATCATGGTCGGTGAAATTCGTGACTTGGAAACTGCTCGCATGGCAGTACAGGCTGCGCTTACTGGGCACTTGGTGTTCTCTACCTTACACACTAATGATTCAGCTGGATCAGTAGCTCGTCTTGTAGACATGGGCGTAGAAAATTTTTTGGTTGCGGCATCAATAATTGGGATAATGGCTCAACGTCTTATAAGAGTTATTTGTTCTAAATGTAAGGAAGAATATGAACCTTCAAAGGCTACTTTGAAGAAGTGGGGAATAGAGGAAAAAGAAGGTTTGGTTGCATATAGGGGGAAAGGGTGCCCAGATTGTAAAGGAACCGGCTACAAGGGGCGAAGTGGTTTGTATGAATTAATGGTGCTTAATGACGAAATGAAAGAAATGATAAATTCTGGAACATCTCCGGTTGCTCTTCGCAAAAAAGCGCAAGAGATGGGGATGACGCTTTTATTTGAAGATGGGCGAGCAAAGATTTTGAAAGGAATTACCACCTTTGAAGAAGTCGCTAGAGTTTGCGAGGAGCAGGTTGAATTGAAACCAGAACAAGCAAAGGTTGAGGAAGTTCAGCCTTATGTTAGCATAAAAGGTCCGGTGTTGGATGGTTTGAGTACGCCCAAAGAAGTTAAGGTTGATAAGGAGTCGCTTGGTGAATATCAGTCTCGCATTACGCGGTGGTTAAGTAATAAATAGAAACAAGTGATAAGTGGCAGCCTAATGAAAAACTAAAAGCGCAAAGCGTAAAACCATAGCGTAAAATTTAAAAGTAAATGAATTCTTTATTCCGGAAAGAAATTTTGAATTTTGAATTATGGTTTTTCGTTTTTTGGTTAATCTAAGTATGAGAGAAATCTATGTATGAACAATATTGGAGCTTAAAAGAGAAACCTTTTCAAAATACGCCGGATCCAAAGTATCTTTATCTCTCTTCGCAACACGAGGATGCTCTGATGAAACTTACCTATGTGGTTGCTCAGAATCTTGGTGCTGGTCTTTTATCGGGTGTGTTTGGTTGCGGCAAGACATTGCTTGCCAGAGTTATTTTAAAAGATTTGGGGATTCAAAAATTTTGCACAGCGTACATAAGTAATCCTCTTGTATCTGAACCGTCAGAGATTATACGAGCGATAGTCCGATCGCTGAGCCCGCAAGATTTACCGGATAGAAAATCAGAGATTCTTGTTGATCCTTTGCTTGAGAAAATGCATAATATACTTTTAGATAATGCTCGAGAGGGTAGGCAAAATATAGTAATAATTGATGAAGCGCATACTATAGAAGATCCCAGAATTTTTGAACAATTAAGGTTAATATTGAATTTTCAAACAGAAAACAAGTTTTTACTCACATTAATTCTTTTGGGTCAACCCGAAATAAAAGCCAAAGTAGATGCGCTAAAACCTTTGGCACAACGCGTGCCAATTCGTTGTCAATTGGATCCTCTAAGTGGTAAAGGCGTAGGCGCCTATATGGCTCATAGAATAAAGGTAGCGGTTGGAGATGGTGAAAGTGATGTTGTAGCTATCTTAGCCGATGACGTAGTAGCATCTATTGCAAAGTATAGTGGAGGCATTCCTCGCAGAATTAATACTTTGTGCGATTTGATTTTACTTTCAGGGTTTGCCAAAAAAACAAAAAAGATAGATAATAACTTTGTTGATTCGGTAATAAAAGAATTCAGCTTAACTTAAACTTATGGGTGTATATTCATACAAAGCAGTTGATTCTCGCGGCAAGTCGGTTAAGGGTACGCTTGATGCCGCAAACGAAACAGATGTTTCTACCCAAATTGCCAAGCTCGGTTATTTGCCGGTAAGCATAAGCTATAAGGGCGAGAAAGGTGTTTCAATTCTGGATAAGTTTACTAAGGGAAGAGTAAAAAAAGCCTCAATGAAGGCAGTTATCGTGTTTACCCGGCAGTTTGCCACGGTTATTAAAGCGGCCGTTCCGATTGTTGAAGGCTTGGGCGTTTTAGCCGAGCAGGCCGAAGATGCAGCATTGAAAGGCGCGCTTCATCAAATTATCCATGACATTGAAGAAGGTTCAAAACTTTCCGAATCTATGGCAAAACATCCGGGAGTCTTTAGTGATTTGTATGTTAGCACGGTAATCGCTGGTGAGGCTGGCGGTGTTTTAGATAAAATTCTATTGCGTCTCTCTGAAGTGCTAGAAGAAGAACGAGAAACTAGATCTAGCATCAAGGCGGCTTTACAATATCCGGTTATGGTTGTTGTAGCTTTGTTCATAGCTGTTTTTGTTTTATCGGTATTTGTTGTGCCTCAGTTTACCAAAATATATATTGGAATGAAAATGGAGCTTCCGCTTCCTACCAGAGTTATGATCTTAGTTAGTAAAGGTTTTAAAAATTACTGGTTCATTACTTTTCCGTCATTTGTCGGTATAATTTTTAGTCTTAAATTCTTTATCAATACTCCCGGTGGAAGAAAAATATGGGATAATTTCAAGTTTAATATGCCCGTGTTTGGTAAAGTCTACAATAAAATAGTTATGCTTAGATTTGCGTCGATGCTTAATGTTTTATATCAGGCGGGTTTGCCGATACTAAAAATCCTTGATATTGTTAAAGTTACTATTGGTAATGTTGTTTTAGCAAAGGATATTGACAGAATCAAGATAGATGTTGCTGACGGAAAGGGCGTATCAGGTGGGATTTTAGCTAGCAAGCTATTTCCACGACTTGTTGGATATATGATTGCGATTGGCGAAAAGGCAGGAGCCCTATCAGCAATGCTTGATTCTTTATGCGACTATTACACAATGGAAGTAAGAAATGCTATGGGAGGGCTAACAGCATTGATTGAACCGATAATGACTGCTGTTTTAGGTTCGGTTGTTATGGGCATGGCGCTGGCGATATTTTTACCAATGTGGAGTTTAATTGGAGCAATGAAGTAATATGTTTGACACAATTGTATTTTTTTCGCTACTCTTTGTTTTGTTTGTCTACTTGGTTTTTTTGCATTTTCGTTGGGAAAAGAAGCTGCGATTCTACGTGAAAAAAATAGAGGAAGATAAAAGTCAAATTATACAGTTGGAGAAGATGGCATCTCTAGGTACCTTATCGGCAGGAGTCGCCCATGAGATCAATAATCCGTTAACTTTTCTTATTACGAATCTAAGCTTAATTTCTTCCTACGCTAAGGAGATTACCGATGTAAAAGACATTGATGATCGTAATAAAACAATTGCCAACATTGAGGAAAGTGTTCAGGAATGTTGTGATGGTGCTAATCGGATAAAAAGAATTGTGCAGGATCTACTTACTTTTTCTCATGCTTCGAAAGGGCGGCGCTCTTGTGATGATATTAATAAATTGCTGGATGCGACAATTAGGATTTTGTGGAATGAAATAAAGTATAAGGCTGATGTTGTAAAAGATTATAAAGCAACGACGCATGTTTGGGTGGATGCCAATAAAGTTAGTCAGGTTTTCTTGAATTTAATACTTAATGCTGCTGCTGCGATAAAACAAGTTACCTCTCAGGAAAAAGGCACTATATCGGTTAGTACCACCGAAGATGATAAAAACGTAATCGTAAAAGTGATTGATACCGGACCTGGAATACCGAAAAAGGTTTATTCCAGAATTTTTGATCCATTTTTTACAACTAAAGGTGGAACTGGGTTAGGGCTACATGTTAGCAGGAAAATCATAATGAACCATGGTGGAGCGCTTGAGGTTGAAGCTACATCTGGAAAAGGTACTACCTTTGTGGTATCATTACCAAAGGGGAAGAGTTTGAAGCAAGATGAGTGAAGAAAGACGACGTTATCGGCGCATTAAAATAAAATTGGCGGTTGATTGCACGGGGGAGAAGATCCTGCAAAGTGTTGAGATCTCAAACCTTTCTCAAGGCGGGATGTTCATTATTACCGACAAAATCGAGGAAATCGGTGCTCCCTTGGAAGTTATTTTTGAGGTAGGCCGAGAAGAAGTGCGAAGAATTCAGGCGAGTGCAGTGGTTGCCTGGGTTAGAAAAACCCCAGCGGCCGGATTGCCTTCTGGAATGGGAGTTATGTTTACCAAGGTTTTTCCTGTAGATGGAGTAAAGTTTCTAAAAGAATTAATTGACCATTGGGAGGATTAAATGTCGAAAAGTACAATTCTTATTGTTGACGATGAACCGCATATTCTTTCTTCTTTGAAAAGGATTCTGGAAGATGATAGCAGGGAAATATTAACCGCAAAAGATGCCGAAGAGGGATGGAAAATTTTACAGGATTATGGTGAAGTAGAGCTAATTATTTGTGACAATAAACTTCCTGGTATGATGGGGGTTGATTTTCTTATTAAAGTGAAACGTCTTTATCCTGACACCATAAGGATTTTGATTACTGGTTATCCCGATTTAGGAAGTGCTATGGACGCTATAAATAGGGTGCACATATGGCGTTATATTTTGAAACCGGTTGAAGTAGAAGAGTTAAGAATATTAGTTAGACAAGCGTTTGATTATCACTCCATACTAAAGGAAAATCGTGCGCTTTTAAGAATAGTACGTCAACAGGCGGAGTGGTTTAAGGCTTTGGAGGAAAAACACCCAAAAATCGTACCCGAAGATATTAAAGAAAGTGCTGCTTATGCTACCGGCGAGAAGCATGTTTCAGAGATTATCGAAGATTTCATGAAAAAATATTATCCTAATCAAAAGAAGTAAATTTGGTTGGTTTATATACGGCATCCTTTCGGGCTAAATAATTTTTGGTGAAGGTAAAAAAGGGGAGGTGTGTTATGAAAAGTGTATATAGTGTTGGTGATGATTTTTTTATTGCAATGGCTTTTATGAGCTTTGTTGTTGGGATCGGCTTGAGAATATTAAGTATTTCCCAAATAGTTTTCGGTATTAATTACAAAGAAGTTTTGTTTTTTGCTATGATGTGTTTGCTTTTTAGCATTTCGCTAAGTTTATATGAGTTAAATCAGAGCAGATAGTTGAATTAATCGTATGGGGGTGCGCAATGGCGCATCCCGAAGCGGCCGCGGTTTCGCGTGTTACCGGCAGAAAGATCCCATAATCAAAATAATGACAGAAAGATTAGAAACAAAACTAATTAAAGAGTCCTGGGTTAAGCCTAATGAGTTTATAAAGGCTAAAGAGGAGCAACAGAAGAGCGGTAAGTCTTTGTATTCTACATTGATACGAATGAATTTTATGACCGAAGAGGATGTTTACATGTTCTTTGCTCAACATGCCTTGATCCCCTTTTTAAGAATCAGTGATTACGAATTGGATCCAGAACTTTTAAGCTTTTTTCCCGAAGCTCTCTATCGGGAAAATTATTTCTTGCCGATTTTTAAAGTGGAAAATATCATGTATGTTTGCATGGCCAATCCCTTGGATGCTGGTTTAGTGAGCACTCTCACAATGCAGGCTACTGATTTAGAGATTTATCCGGTGTTTGGCACCCCAAGCGCTATTCAAGGAGCAGTAAACGCATTTTTTGGACCAGATGACAAGTATTTTGACTTAGAAGATTTAATTGTGTCTCCACAGGGGCTTGGCTTGATGCCTTTTTGGCGAGAATCGGAAAGATTGTCAATAAAACTTCCGGTTGATTTTAAACCTGTGGATGAGCGCGTAAAGCTTGTGTCATCATCGTATGTTTCGGCTACGGTTTTGGATATTTCTGCCAGCGGTAATGCTCTGGGGATAAGAACTTTTATATTTTTGCCTCCATATTCGAAAGTAATGATTAAATTTCCATCAAAAGACTCTTCGTATGAGGCCAGTGCAGAGGTTGTGCGTTGCAACCTCGAGCGTGGCGGGCGGTATTTTCTTGGGGTCAAATTTCTGGAAATAAGAGAGGATATCATAAAAAGTATTTTAGCTGAAGTAAAACAAGTTCCCGATTGGAAAGCCGAAATTGATCCCCCTTCGGATGGCCCCATTGGGGGGTAGGTGTCTGTAGAATTCGCTCATAACTCCTTTTGTGCCAGTCATTTACATAAAAGATTGTCGATTTCCTTGACATCTATGCCATGGTGTGTTATACATGGGTTGTAAGACAAATTGGATACTCGATAAGAGCAAACCCCGAGTGATCGGGGGGCCCCGCCAAGAGCGGGTTAGCCAACGCTTATGATAGCGATGGCTGAGCAAAGCTATGGGCCCTGAAAGGGTCGCCAGGCTGCCGAAGGTAAACGGGATAACCGAACTATGAGGCGACTTATCGAGAAATAGTTCGGTTTTTTTATTGTTCTTTTTCATTTTAACTTGACTTTTAAGCGGGGAGTGATACTCTGAGCTTATAAGAAGTTATTTTAATTCTTAAATCTGTCCCGAAAAAAAGGGACGAAAGAAAGGAGGTGATTCAGGATGTTTATGAGAAAAGGTTTTACTCTTATCGAGTTGATCATGGTTATTGTTATCATTGGTATTTTAGCTGCTATTGCTGTGCCTAAGTTTGTTAATTTGAGAAGAGATGCTCAAATGGCAGCTTGCGAAGGAAGCTTATCAGCTATTAGGACTGCGCTTTCTAATTATTACGCTCGTTTTGCGATTGACCAGACAGCACAATTTCCAACCAAATTGGCTGGAACTTTTGCGGTAGATTATCTTGCTGAAAGAACACTACCAGGCCATCCTCAAGGTGCTCTTTGGGATAGTTATTACGTCCCTAGCCTTGTTGGTTCTGTCGCAACTGCGTATACTTTAAGCAATGCTCCTATTTGTACCGACAGTATCTAAGTTGCTTTTTAGTTAGCACAATAAAGGCCCCACAGTTTTGTGGGGCCTTTTTTTTAGACAACTTGATGCTGTTGCGGAATAACCACAGCTCTATAGCTGTTATTTAAAAGGTATATTTGAAGTATGCCAGGAGATTACAGTGATTAAAAATAAATCGTTTACCCTTATTGAATTAATTATGGTTATCGTTATTATTGGAATTCTGGCTTCAATGGCGATACCAAAGTTTATAAATTTAAGGCGAGATGCTCAAATAGCGGCTTGTTCGCAATCTTTAGGGGCAATAAGAACAGCTTTAGGTAATTACTATGCTCGTTATGCGATTGATCAAACGGCACAATTTCCAGCCTCATTAGATGCTACGTTTGCGGCGGACTATTTTAGTGAAAGAATATTACCTACTCATCCTAATCCAAGTGTGGACTGGAACGATTACTACACTACTAGTATTTTTAGAGGCGTTGTAACTGCTTATACTATGACTAGCGATCCTGTTTGTACCAGTAGTATTTAATTATCAACATTTTCCAAGAACTTTAAGAATTCTTCATTTGGCTTAAATCCAAAATTAGCGGCTTTTTCGGCAAATTCTTTAGCTAGTTTCCAGTCCGGAGGATTCACAGAGGCAAAGAAAACTGATAAATCGTTGTAAGCCATGGCAAAATCTGGTTTTAGATCAATTGCCTTAGCTAAATACTCTACCCCTTTGTGGCCATCCTGTTTTAAATAAAGTGCTCCTATATTATAGTACAATAAGTGGTTTTTTTTACCGTGGCCGGTTGCGAGAGCCTTTTTATAGAGAGCGATAGCTTTATTAGAGCGATTACTTACTTGATATAAGTTTCCCAAAGCAAAAACTGCCTCTAAAGAGTCGGGGTCCAATTCGATAGCTTTATCAAGTAACTTTTCTGCCTTGGCCAGGGCACTCTTTTTTAAATAATAATTGCCGAGATTAGTATGAATTCCTGCACTTTGGGGGTAAAGCTTTAATGCTCTCCTCCAGATAGTGAGGGCTTTTTCATCTTCGGCGGCTAAAAAGTAGATAACTCCTAAGTTTTGGAGAACTCCTGCTGGTGGCCTTTCGGTTTTAGCGACTTGTCGGGTGGTTTCTTCTAATAATTTTTCTGCCATTTCATTTTCTCCAGCTTCTTTGTAAACACGGATGAGGTTTATTTTGGCTTTTTGTGCATTTTCTTCATCTTTGATTAAAGGAATAGCTTTTTCGATTTCTTCTTTTGCTTTTGACCATATTTCAAGATTCATATATCTCACCCCTAGGCCCATGCGGGCATTAGCCGAGTGAGGATTTCGTTGAGCAGTTATTTTCCAAAAGATAAGATCGTCTCGATATTCAAGATTTCGTATAAAGGTAAGCAAAGAGAGGATAGAGATTACACATATTGTAAAATATGTTTTATATTTAAGTTTTGGATAAAATTTGCTTAATCCAAACGCAATAATTAGATAAATGCCGATACCAGCAAGGTAAAAATGATGTTCCATTGCGACGATTCTAAGCCGTGCGTAAAACTTAGGTGCTAACCCTACAAGAAACCAAAATATCCCCAAAGAAAAAAGCGGTTGTTTTTTAACTGTTTTAAATCCGATAAAAACGATTCCCAGCAATCCCGAAACTGATAAAAATGCTCCCAGGTTAAAAATGGTTTTATAGTCGGGGATATAATGAAACAAGGTTAATCCTTTCGGCCAAATGAATAACTTAAGATAAAGAAAAGTAACTCTAGCTTGAATAAGAAAATTAGAATAATACGACCGTAGTGGTGCAACATAGTCAGCCCGAAATGTAGTATTTTTATAAATCAAATAGAGTGCGCTTACCGAAGCGATTGCGGCGTAAAGGGAAAACCTATTTTTTAACCATTGCTTTATTGATGTTTTTCGAAATATAAAGTCATAAGTTGTGATAAAGAAAATAAAGCTAAGGGCAGTTTCTTTAGTCAGTAGAGCTGCTGCGTAACATAGCAGGCTCAAAGAGTATTTGTTTTTAATGTGGCAGGTGATGCCCAGCAATAAGAATAAGGTAACCATTAAATCAGAACGACTAGAAATGTAGGTTATGCTTTCAATATTAATTGGATGAACCAAAAATATTAAAGTGGGAATAAAAGCAAAGATCGAATTCGGCGGTTTAACGTGAACTTTAGTGAGTAATTCTTTTAGCAAAAGAAATAGAACCGCTACGTTTAGAAAATGAAAAAGAATATTTATTATGCGGTACCCAATTGGATTAAGGCCACAAGTTAAGTAGTTAAAGGCAAAAGTAAGCATTAAAAGCGGCCGACACATTCCTTTGGGAACAGGAGCGCTAGTTGCAAAGCCCTTAAAAAATGCTGGTAGGTGTTTTATATGTTTAATTAAGGAATTTCGTACTACCATATGGTTATCGTCGAAAATAAAAGGAGTTTGCAGCGAAGAAAGGTAAAGCAGAAAAACAAAAACAGCACAAGTGATAACTAATATAAATTTTTGACGACTAAGCATTTTTAATTTTTATTGAGTAACTCTAAAAATTCTCTCTTTACCTTGTAACCCAACTCTTTGGCAATTTTGGCGTGTTTTTTTGCCAATTTCCATTTAGGGTTAACTAATGAAGCGTAAGCGATGGCTAAATCATTGTGGGCCTTGTGAAATCTTGGATTAAAATAAATAGCTTTTTTTAGTTCGTTTATTGCCCGGCTATCTCCCATTTTAGCATAAGCAGCACCTAAAAAGTAATGGGTAGCAGCATCATTAGGCTGAAGTGCGGCTGCCTTCTCATACATGCTTATCGCTTGAGCTAATTGATTCTCCTTTTCATAAGTTTGAGCCAGCCCGTAATAACCGGCATAATGGCTGGAATTAGTAAAGACTGCTCTTTTAAATGCTTCTTTAGCTTGATCGGTGTTATTTTTGCGAAGATAAAATATGCCTAGATTTAGGAAGGTTTCGCTTGATCCGGGATAATTTTTTAGTTCTTCGTTCCAGGCTGCGATAGCTTCTTTTTCTTTTCCCATGTTCATATAGATTATGCCGATACCTTGATAGACGCCATTAGCCGCGAAGGTGGTTAATTTTAAAGTTTCTTTTAAAAGGCTTAAGGCTTTAGGATAATTTTTTTCCATTCGGTAAATATTTGATAAGTTAATCATGGCATGAACGGTAGTTCTTTTGTGAGTTGATGTAAGTATTGCTTTTTCAAAACTTTCTTTTGCTTTTTTATTAAAATTTCGTTTTAAATATTCTAGACCTAGATTATTATTAATTGTTCCTGATTGTTGGTTACGCTTGGCAGATAATTTCCAAAAAAGCAAAGGATCGCTGTATTCAAAATTACGAAATATAATTAATATTGAAAAGCAAAGAGCGATAGCGTATCCCACATAAAGAGTGTATTTTTTATAGTTCGAGTAAACAGCGCCTAGAACAACCAGCAGCAGTATATATAAACCAATGCTAGACATATAGAAGTGATGCTCCATGCTAACCGCATCAAGGCGGGCGTAAAATTTTGGTAACAAGCCAATTAATAGCCAGGCGATAGCGAATGCTGCTAAGGGGTATTTTTTTTTGCTGGCAAACAGAAGAGTAATTAATCCAATCATTACGAAAATGGCCCAAGCAACCGATGGTATTGATAGTGAAACTGGATGAGTTAAATTTAGTGGGTTTGGCAGTAAAAATAATTTAAGGTATAAAGAAGTCACTACTGATTGAATGACGCTATTAGAGAGGTAAGATCGAAGAGGCGCACTGCCCGGGGAGGCGAAAAATGCCATCTTGTACAAAAAATACGAAAATGTTACCAGTATCAAACCGGTATAAAAAGGAAGTCTTTCTTTACTGAAGCGTTTGTTTATAAAATCGTAAGCAAAAATCAAGAGCCCAAAGCATAATCCGGTTTCTTTTGTTAGTAGGGCTCCCGCGTAAAGGAGTAGGCAATAAACGGTTTTGCCTTTGGCGTGAAGGATAAATCCCGCTAGAATGAAAAAAGTGACCATTAAATCAGAACGACTAGAGATATAGATGATTGCTTCACTATTTATGGGGTGAACAGCAAATAGTGCGCTAATCAGAAAAAGCAATCCTTGCGGTGAGTCTTTCTTAAACGATTTTAAGATAGCATAAAGCAGAGTCACGTTTAGGATGTGAAAAAGAATATTTATTATACGATATCCAATTGGATTAAGACCGCAAGTTAAGTAGTTAAAAGCAAAAGTAAGCATTAAAAGCGGCCGACACATTCCCTTAGCAATTGGAAAGCTTGTTACTAGCCCTTTAAAAAACATCGGGAAAAAAGCGTGATTTTTTATTAGAGAGTTTTCTACGATCATGTGGTTATCGTCAAGGATAAAGGGTCCGTGTAAGCTTTTAAGGTACAGAATAAAGCAAACCGCGGTTAAAACGATGAAAAATATATTTTCTTTTTGTTTAGATTGCATAGATTAACAAAATGGGTAAGATTTTCTTCGCTCTTTTATATAGGTACTTTTCTGAAATTTCTTAGCGTGATTTTTGAGCTCAGTGGTAATCTGAAGCACCATCGCGGCAGAAACAAATGGAAAGAACTCATTGGTGACTGCACCGATATGCATGCGAAGAAGGGGTATTTTAGAAACCTCTCCTTTTCTGTTTTTTATGATGGCATAACCTTGTTTTTTGTCTTCGTCGTTATAAAAATCGGTAATTGTCTGCTCGAAGTCATTGATAATTTTTTTACATATTGGCTCAATTCCGTCGGCACAAGTGATAAAGAAGAAGTCATCGCTACCAATGTGAGCAAGGAAATCTGATGGATTACCTAAGCTTTTAAGAGAATGCGTGAGAAGTTTTGCAATATATTTAAGGAGCTGGTCGCCTTGTTTAAAGCCATAGCGTTCGTTGTATCGCCTTAGACTGCCAAGATCGCAATAAGCCGCGCCAAATTGCTCTTTCGACTCTATACGGATATTCAATTCTTTTACTGTAGTAGACATGCCAGGGAGCTTAGTTAATGGGTTAGTGTCTTGATATCTTTGAGCGCGAAGCAGAGAAGCTTTGGTTCTGGCTAAAAGTTCTTCGGATGAGAACGGTTTTTCAATAAAATCGTTCGCACCGGTAAAAATAGCTTTTGTTTTTAATAAGGGGGTTTCTTCGGGTACAATTAATAAGACAGGAGTGTATTTTGATGTAAAGTTTTCTCTGATGGTTTTACAAAACTCCAGACCATTTATCTTTGGCGACAAAAAATCTATGATTATCAAGTCTACGGGCTCTTTTTTAAGCTCTTGCGATAGGTCGTCTTGGTTGAAGAAGGCTTTTATATTGTACCCTTCTCCCATAAGGATTAGCGTGATAAAATCTTGTAATTTTAGGTCTTCGGTTGCTAAAAGAATTTTACTTTGAGTGGGGTCAAAATCATTCATAATGATTCAATTATAAACTATTTTTAGGTATTTTACTATATTTTTTTGGGCAATTGCAAGAGTTTCATTATCTCTTGATAAAAGCGGAAAATTAGTTTACTATAAAGATTAGTTAAAATGAATATTAATTTGCTTATGTCATTATCATTATTTGACGCAAGTATCTATCTCTATCGAAGATTGAACGCTTATGCCCTTAGCAGGGTAGTTTTTAGTTATGTATGGTAAATGCAAATAGGCAAAAAGCAAAAACAATGAAGATTATGGATTCAAAAGGAAAAGTACTGCTGATATATCCCGGTCCTAAAACGAAACTTCCTAGGTTGCCAATGTCTTGTATTGTATTGGCTGCGCATTTGCGTCAGAAAAACTTCCAGGTTGATATTTTAGATACTCGACTAGATAGTCTTGATAATCAAGATTTTAGTGATTATCTTTGCGTAGGGATAAGCTCTATGTCTGGGGTGCAACTAAAGCATGCTGTTAATGCAGCAACTTCAATTAAGGCTAATTACCCTAATCTTCCCTTGGTGTGGGGTGGTGCTCATGTCAGTTTTTATCCAGAAATTTCTGCCGCTGATGATTTGGTTGATTATGTTGTTCGGGGTGAAGGAGAAGAATCTTTTATTGAGGTAATTGAGAGGGTAATTATTAATAAAGAGTTTCAAGCCATCGATGGCGCTATCTTTTATCGTGAAGGTAAGTGTTACTCAGGAGGAAATAGAGAGTTTATAGATCCCGATACGCTTGCCTTCCCAGCTTATGATTTAGTAGATTTGGCAAAATATGCCGATTATATAGAGGGTTTTAGCTATGAAACAAGTCGGGGGTGTCCTTATCGTTGTCGGTTTTGTTACAATTTGCTTTTCCATGATCGCAAGTGGCGCAAGAAATCATCAGAAAAAGTTATTACAGAGTTAAAGCGTATAAAAAATGATCTTGGTGCAAGAAAATTATATTTTATAGATGATAATTTTATGGTTTCTTTGCCGCGGGTAAAGGAAATTTGCGCAGGGATAAAAAATGAAGGTATCAATTGGGCAGCAGCAGCTAGGGCAAACTATTTAGCAAAGTATGATCGAAGCGATTTCGCTGTGCTCAAAGAAAGTGGGTGTCTCTATTTACAGTGTGGTGCTGAGTCCGGATCAGTTACCGAGCTTGAGCATATCCATAAAGATATTACTCCTAGAGAAATCATAGATACTGCCAAGAACTGTATTGACGGGGGGATAATGCCGGTTTTTAGTTTTATGATCGGAATGCCTAATGAGACAGAGCAAGACCGCTTAGCTACTCTAGATATTTATGACCAGATAATGAAGGTGAGCAGTAAAATAGAGATAAACGGCATTTTTGTATATACCCCTTACCCTGGTACATCTCTTTATGCGGAAGCGCTTGCTTTGGGGTACCAGCAAAATAAGACATTTCAGGATTGGATAAACTGGAGCTTTTCTGACGCCAAGGTTATACCGTGGTTGAATCGTAAGCTAAGGGCCAGCCTTCAAGCGATAGAGACATTAAGTACTTATAAATTTTATATACATCGTATGAACTTTTACTCTAAGGAGTTTCGCAGGAAAAAATTAGGTAAATTAGGTTGTTTCTTATATGGTTTAGTAATACCGGTAATGAATTTATCGGCAAATTTTAGATGGAAACACAGATTTTTTGATTTTGCCTGGGAATGGCGCTTTTGGAAGTTCATCATTGCGCGTTTTTTCCCCAGATAATAGGATTAACGGCGATCACCTCTTCTTGCTCCTGATTAAAAACTCTTGATAAATGTTAGATTTGCTTTATTATAAAGATTGATGAAGGTAACAGTTATTTTGCCGGCTTATAATGAGGAAGAGAGTCTTAAGGATCTTATTTCTAAAATCCATGAGGTTTTAGGGCAAGAGTGCGAGGTGATCGTAATCAATGATGCCTCAACGGATAATACTGCCTCAGTAGCTGTTGATTGTGGAGCTCGCGTGATTCACAACCCTTATAACATGGGTAATGGAGCAGCAGTGAAAAGAGGCATAAGAAAAGCTAGCGGGCAGGCAATAGTGTTGATGGACGCTGACGGCCAACACAATCCCGAAGAAATTCCGAAGTTGCTGGAGGGATTGTCCGATTTTGACATGGTTGTTGGAGCGAGAACGAAGTCGGCTCAGGTTTTTTGGAGAAAAATAGCAAACAATATATACAATTGCTTAGCTTCCTACATTAGTGGGATGAAGATAGACGATTTAACTTCCGGGTTCAGGGCTTTCAAAAAAGATAAGGCCATGAAGTTTTTGTATCTTTTGCCGAATACTTTTTCTTACCCTTCAACATTAACCTTATCGTTTATAAAAGCCGCATATTCAGTCAAATTTATTGAGGCATCTGTTTTGCCTAGGCAAAAAGGAAAAAGCAAAATAAATCTTTTGAGCGATGGAACAAGATTTTTCGTTATCATAATGAAGATTTGTGTGTTTTTCTCTCCATTGAAAGTATTTTTGCCGATTTCTTTATTGTTTGGCGGTCTTGGCCTAGGCTATTACGGCTATACTTTTTTTAACGCGCATCGTTTTACTAATATGAGCGCACTTTTGCTCAGTAGTTCTGTAATCATACTTATGCTGGGTTTGGTTTCTGAGCAGATTGCCAGTTTAAGGATGGAGAAAATAGACTAATACCGGCCGGCAATAATTCGTAATTTTAAACAAATTAAAAATCATGACGCATGAAAAATTTAAAATTGGGGTTAATTCTCGTGTAGATGATGGGGTTCGGCTCGGATATCCTTCTGATAGAGTTAAGCCCTCAGTTTTGCTTGTGATTGGTGATCAAGCAAGGATACGCTCAGGAACGGTTATCTACGGAGGTAGTCAAATTGGATGCTTTCTGGAGACTGGTCACAATGTAGTTATTCGTGAAGAAAATAAAATTGGAAACCATTTTTCTATTTGGAACAATTCGGTTATCGATTATGGGTGCAAAATTGCCAATAATGTGAGAATCCATTGTAATTGCTATATTGCTCAGTTTACCACCATTGAAGATGATGTGTTTTTAGCGCCTGGAGCAATGATTGCCAATGACTTTCACCCCGGTTGTGAACATTCAAGGAAGTGTATGCGCGGACCAACAATTAAAAAAGGAACGCAAATCGGAGTAAACGTAACTATTTTGCCCGGTGTAATAATTGGCCAAAATAGTCTAATCGGTGCCGGTAGCGTAGTTACCAGAGACGTTGCGCCGAATTCAGTAGTTTACGGTAATCCTGCCAAAGTGCATAAATCTATCCATGAGTTAAAGTGTATTAGCGGAATAACCGATGAACCTTATAAAAACAGGGAGAGGCTATAATGAAAGGAATAGGAATTATTGGCTGTGGACATTGGGGTAAAAATTATTTGCGAGTTTTTAAGGAGAGTCGGGAAGATATTGTAGTTAGCGCGTACGATTGTGATCAGGAAAAATTGAAAAATGTTAGCAGTAGATATTCGTGGGTTAAAATTTCCCACAACATAGAGGATATTCTAAAAGATGAACTTATTGAAGCGGTAGCCATTTCTACTCCGGCGACTACCCATTATGAATTAGTCAAAAAAGCGCTCCTAAGCAACAAGCATGTTTTAGTTGAAAAACCATTTACATTAAAAAGTGATCAGGCCAAGGAGCTGGTAGAATTATCTGAGGAAAGGAAGCTGGCTTTAATGGTTAGTCATACTTTTTTGTATAATTCAGCAATCCGCCAAATCAAACGCTACATTGACAACGGTGAATGTGGCAAAATTTATTATCTAAAAGCAACCCGCACTCATTTGGGATTGATTAGAGAGGATGTGAATGCCTTTTGGGATCTTGCTCCTCATGATATATCTATTTTCAATTATCTTTTGGGGGCAATGCCAATTAAAGTTAGTGTTGTTGGCAGCCAGGTTATAAGAGAAGGAAGGGAAGACGTAGGATTCGCAACACTTTTTTATCCACACAATGTAATTGCCAATATTCATGTAAGTTGGATAGATTCACATAAAGAGCGAGAAGTAAGCATTGTTGCCGCAAGACAGAGAATTGTTTTTGATGATTTAAATAATTTAGAAAAGATAAGAATTTTTGAAAAAGGTATTGAGGTTGAGCGTGAAATTTCAAATTTTGGAGAATTTCAACTTCTTCTAAGGGATGGTAATATCGTCAGCCCTAAAGTGAGTGATTACGAACCATTAAAAAAACAGTGTGAACACTTTCTTGAGTGCGTTGAACAGAAAAAAATGCCTTTGACAGATGGGAAAAACGGTTTCGAAATTGTAAAAATACTGGAAGCTTTTCAGGAGTCGTTGGCTAAAAATGGAGAGCCTGTAAAAGTAGAAGAAGGTAGCTCGTATGAGTAAAGATACGATCTCTTTTGTGAATATAAACCGTGAGCACAAAATAAGAGAAAAAGAGATCAAGAAAGCGATTAACAATGTTTTTCAAAAGGGAAATTTTATATTGGGAGAAGAAGTTTCTCTTTTTGAAAAAGATTTTGCGCAATACTGTCAAACAAAATTCGCCCTAGGTTTAGCATCGGGCACCGATGCCCTTCAATATTCATTGAGAGCCATTGGAATTGGAAAGGGCGATAAAGTTATAACTGCTGCGAATACGTTTATTGCTACTGTTTTAGCGATCACGTCTTTGGGGGCTAAACCGGTTCTTATCGATGTTGATCCTACTACTTATAATTTAGACCCGCAAAAAATAAGAAAATATCTTCTTCATGCGAAAAAAGTTAAGGCGATTTTGCCGGTGCACCTTTATGGACATCCGGCGGCAATGGATTCTATTATAAAAATTGCTAGAGAGTATAGCTTGTCTGTTGTCGAGGATGCTTGCCAGGCTCATGGTGCTTTGTATAAGAATAAGAGAGTTGGTAGTTTCGGTGATGCCGGTTGTTTTAGTTTTTATCCGGCTAAGAATTTGGGAGCCCTGGGAGATGGTGGGATGGTGGTGACCGGGCGAAAAGATATTGCCCATAAAATAGAGATGTTGCGCAACTACGGACAGAAACAAAAATATCATCATCTAATGCAAGGATATAATAGCCGGCTAGACACCATTCAGGCTGCAGTTCTAAAAGTGAAATTGAATTATCTTGATCAACACAATAAAATGCGACGTCAAATAGCTCATTTCTACAATAAAACTTTGCAAGGTGTTGGATACATTTTACCTAACGAGCAAAAAGAGGCATACCACGTTTATCATCTTTATGTAATTCGCACTACCAAGCGTAAGAAGTTTCAAGATTACTTAACGCAGAAAGGTATTTCTACGGGGATTCATTATCCAATTCCGATACATTTAACCAAGGCGTATAGCTCTTTAGGGTATAAAAAAGGTAGTTTCCCGATTACAGAACAAATTTGCAAAGAGATTGTTTCGTTGCCGATGTTTCCCTATTTAAAAAAAGAAGAAATGGAATATGTAAGTACTTGTCTAAGGAGTTTTTAATGCGAGTTGCAGTGGTTATTCCAGCTTATCAGGAACAACAACATATAGAAAGTCTAGTCGTTAAAGTTAAGGCCGTTTCGGGGCTAGAAGCAATCTATGTTGTTGATGATGGATCTGTGGATAAAACGGCAGATTTAGCTACCGCAGCCGGTGCGATTGTGATAAAGCATGAAGTTAATATGGGAGTTGGTGCAGCTTTAAGAAGCGGTTTTAGTCGCGCCCAAAGAGATGGCGCAGATATCATAGTAGTCATGGGCGGTGATAATCAGGATAATCCTAATCAGATATCCAGGCTCGTAAAGCCGATTAGTGAAGAGGGCTACGACCTTGTGCAAGGGTCAAGGTGGCTTGCTGGGGGTAGCACTCAGGACATACCTTTGTTTAGAAGAGTTACTACCAAAATATATGCTTCTATTTTAAGTTTTTGTACTGGGTTTTCTTTTACTGATGGAACCAATGGGTTTAGGGCTTTTAAAGTTTCTGCTTTGGAAGTGATAAAACTCGATGCCAAATGGTTAAATCGCTACGAACTGGAACCATACATTTTGTATAAGGCAGTAAAATTAGGTTTAAAAATAAAAGAAGTTGGTGTAACAAAAAGTTATTTTATCGATAAAGGATACACAAAGATGATACCGGTGGTAGATTGGTGGCGGATTCTAAGGCCAATTATTTTTCTTAAATTCGGAATAAAAAAATAAGAATAGAATAAACACTCTTTTCAATTCGTTTCCTGCGAATAGTAAAATCACTTTATGAAAAAATATGATTTAAAATTTTCAAAAATACAAGTCCTAAGCGCTATCAAGACTAACTGGTGCTGGATTGTATTGGGTTTACTTTTTTGGGCCATTGTTTTTAATAGCGTTGTGCCCCAGTTTTTTGATACTGGCGGCGATAGCGCGCAATACATTACTGTTGCTGAAAGTGTGGCAAGTGGTCAAGGCCTGCGGATGTTAAATTACCCAGGTGAGCCAATTTGCGTTATGTATCCGCCGGTTTTCCCGCTACTATTATCCTCTGTTGTTTTCTTTTTTGGGAGAAATTTTTATTTAATGTATTTGCTGGTAGCTTTTTTGGGATTTTTGAGTTTGATCATGTTTTACCATATTTTTAAGAAATACTCAGATTCCAAAATGGCTTTTTTTACAATATTTTTTCTTGCGGTGAATTGGAATTACATTATTTATTGCGCCAGATATATTCGTTCGGAAATACCCTATCTATTTTTTTCTGCTTGTGTCTTATTTATGCTTGGCAAATATATCGATAAACCGAAATGGTTTAATCGTGATGGTCTTTTTCTTATTTTGACGTTAGCTTTAACTTACTTCACTCGCCATATCGGTGTAATTTTATTTTTCAGCGTGATTACTGCTCTGTGGTTTTCTCGTAAAGAAGTTGGTATGAAAAAGATCTTGCTTGTGGGAGGTGGCTTTCTTGTGGTCTTTTTGGGATGGAACGTCTTTAAATTCATATATCGCAGTTATGTGGTGTCTCAATTTAAGTTGTTGTTTGCTGTAGACGCTTATGCTTTGGATAAAGGAACATTCCTGCAGCATCCGGAGTATATTTTTACTCGTTTCGTAAGTGGAATTGATTATTATAGTAAGAGGATTGCTGAGATTATTTGTCTTTACCCTATGACAAAATGGCAATTATGGCAGAGTTTTGCACCGTTTGTTACTACTGGCTTGATTTTTTTGGGATTGTGGCGTAAATTTATAGAAAATAGAAAATGTGTGCTGACTTACTATTTTTTGTTTTATTTTTTTCTTGTAATTTTTTGGCCCTTTCATGAGGGAATTCGTTTTTTAGTGCCGCTTATGCCGCTTTTGATTTTTTATTTCCTTATCGGAACAAAAACAGTTGCGGGGCTTTTTCCTAAAAAGTTGAAACAATTAGTTTTTTTATCAGTGGTAATTGCAATCTTTGCGGTTAATTGTTTGACAACGGTAGCTTTTTCTACCTATTTTCCGCCAAGTTTGTCGCCGGGATTCGGCAATTTTGTTCGTGCGCATGGGTGGATAAGTGAAAATTTGCCAGAAGATGGAGTGATTTGTTCTCGCAAACCAAGGCTCACTTATCTTTATACTGGGCATCAATCTTTGAGTTATAAATTCTCTTTGGATCCGGATGAGGTGTATGAGGAGCTCTTAAAAAACAAGATAAAATATTTGGTGCTTGATGAATTTTCAACAAAAACAGTTCGTTATCTTTTGCCGATGATGCGTAAATATAGCGATGAATTTAAGCTTTTGTTGCGGGTGGGCAATACAAGTTTAATGGAATTGAATGATGGCAGAAACCATGAAAGTGACGAGTGAGAAGAAGATGAAATTATCAGTAATTATCCCAGTATATAATGAAATCAATACGATAGGAAAAGTTCTGGATGATCTTATAAAATTAGATTTAGGGTTTGAAAAAGAGATAATAGTAGTAGATGATTGCTCCAGTGACGGCACTAAAGAATTTTTGTCCGAAATAAAGAATGACTGCATAAGAGTGTTGTTTTGTGATCAAAACTGCGGAAAAGCCAACGCTATAAAGGTTGCTCAACCTTTGGTAACCGGCGATATAGTAATTATCCAGGACGCTGATTTAGAATATCCTCCTTTAAAAAATTATAAGATTTTAATTGATCCGATTCTTGATGGTCATGCCGATGTAGTTTATGGATCAAGATTTTTAGGGGTGCATAGAGTGTTTTTCTGCTGGCACTACTTGGCCAATAAGTTTTTAACGGCACTTGCTAATGTGCTTTATGATACCATGCTTTCGGATATGGAAACCGGAGTCAAAGCTTTCAGGAGAGATGTTTTCTCCGGCATAAACATTAATGCTAGTGGATTTTGTTTTGAACCAGAGATTACTGCGAAAATATTTAAGCGTGGGTGTCGAGTATATGAGGTTCCAATAACTTATTATGGAAGAAGTTATAAGGAGGGTAAAAAAATTAAACCGATTGATGGAGTGAAGGCAATCATTACGTTATTTAAATACAGATTTGTTGACTAGCATTTTAATAATTTTTTGCTAAAGTGTTTATGGAAAAATTTAAATTATCACTTGATTCACCGCGGGTTTTTTGTAGTTTCTTTATTGGATTAGTTATTTTTTTCTTGCTCCTGCCCGAATTTCTAAAAGTAAATTTTCAAAATGATTTTGCTATAACCTACCATGTAATTTGGCGTAATTTCTTAGGTGCCAACTATAAACTATCTATAGAAATTCCCAAACCATTGATGGTTCTTTTGCACGGTTTGCTTTCGCCAAAATTTGCCTATTTTATTTCGGTTTTCTTTTCGGCGCTATGGGTTGCGGTGTCGATGAAACTATCTAAAAGGATCGTCGGCAACTATTTAAATGGTTTTTTTGCCGCGATTCTTATGTTTACTGCCAGTCGAGAGATTATTTGGAGTTTTTTTATTTTTGTTCGGTGGCCGATAGTTTACGTTCCTCTTGTTTTTTTACAAATCTTACTGTTTTTAGCCAAACGATACAGTCTTTGTTTCTTCGTTAATTTTCTTACTTGTTTAATTAGACCGGAAAGTTGGTTTTATGCGCCAATTTTTATTTTTTTTATATGGCGCGATAAGGGGAAAATGAAACTTATTTATTTTCTGCCATTTTTGGCACCGGTTGTTTGGGCCTTTTTTGATTATAGAATTTCTGGTGATCCGCTTTATTCTTACAATATTCTTAAATACTACATAAACGTGCTTTTGGTAGAGTTCACTTCCTTTTCTGCTTATTGGAGGGTATTGGCACAAGAGACTTTTTCCAGATATAATTTTGTTATGATATTCCTTGGATGCGGATTATTGCTGGTAACTTCTAAATTGAGGGGGCACTTTAAGCAAAAAACATTGCTTCCGGTGATCATGGTTTCGTTTCCACTTCTATTATACTGGGGTTTGGCGTTAAAAGGAGATTTGGTAGTTGTTAGCAGATATTTTTGCTTGCCGCTTAATATTATTGTTTTTTATGCTAGTTTGATCGTGATGTTTGCGTTTGGAGATTTGCCTTATAGAAAATACCTAAATTTTGCATATCTTGTTTTGTTAATTGCGCTTAGCTTTAACGTTACTCATTTTAATTGGGCCAAAGAAAAAGTGCGCAATGAGGAAAATGTGAGTCGTGCAATTGAAGAGGCAGTAGAGTTTTTGTTGAAAAACCAGCAGTATATAAAAAATTGTAAGGCAATATCTGCCCCTTTTCGCAAGGATGATTATCTTTCTTATCTTTTGGGCGAAAAAAAATCTCAGAAAATTAAATCTATTGGCAAAGTTAATTTTGATTATCTAAATGATAATTTAGAAACTCCGCTAATTATTATTGATTGCAATAATCGGTATCGTAATTTCATTGATGAAGTGATAAGTTCGGGGTATACTGAACAATCTATCTATATGAGCTCAAATGGGTTAGGTGTTGTTTACAAAATTCAGTAGGTTTAGAAAAAGAGCATGACTAAAGAAAAAAAACGATCTATTTTAGAGAATCCTAAATCTGATCAGAGGGTCTTGTTGGATCCCGACATAAAGGATGGACTACTGAGTAAGGGTTGGCGCAGTAGAGTTGTTGATTTTTACAAATCGATTATTCCGTCGCATTCAAAACCGCAAAATCAATTATGGCTAAAAACACCACAAGACGTTGCTGGTTTTTGCGAAAAACTTAATAGCGATGATTGTGATCTTTCTTCGTTAAATTATATTTGTATCTGCGATACTATCGCTGATATCTATGACATAGTTGATTTTCTTAATAAACTGCATATCAAATTGCCTAACCGGGCTAAAATCATTTACTTAAATTATAATTGGAAGTTGACTTTTTTGTTTCGTTTATCAGGTTTGCTGGGATTTTCTCGTAACAGAAAATTCGGTGATTTTTATCGCGATAAAGATTTAGATGATTTTTTTCAAATTGCTGGATGGGAAAATGTTAAGAGGATTAGGCGGTATATGTTACCAATTAGAGTGCCGATCCTTAGTATTTTTTTTGATAATTTGTTGGTTAGATTGCCGATATTAAATATATTAGCATTGAATACTTTTTTTGTTGCTCGCAAATCCCATATTAAGGAAACAAGAGAGCATAGCGTTTCGGTTTTAGTGCCATGCAAGAACGAAGAAGGCAATATTGCCGCGATAGTTGAGCGGATGCCAGATTTTTCGTCGCATCTTGAGATAGTATTTATTAATGATAAAAGCAGTGATGGAACTGAAAAGAAAATAATTGATGTGCAGGCAACGTCGCAAAGGAGTATCACTTTAGTCCATGGCGCGGGCAATGGCAAAAAAGCAGCGGTTGCCGAAGGCGTTAAGCATGCCTGTGGTGATATCTGTATGATCTTGGATGCCGATTTAACGGTTATTCCTGAGGACCTTCCGCAATTTTATGAAGCCTTAAAAAGTCATCGTGCCGATTTTGTCCATGGGACACGATTTGTTTATCGTTATGAGTCGGGAGCTTTTAGGTTTGCTAATATTATCGGTAATATGTTTTTTTCAGCTATTTTTTCTTACATTGTGGATCAACGCATGACTGATACACTATGTGGAACTAAGGCTTTTTGGCGAAGCGATTGGCCGCTTTTTGAAGAAACTAGACTTATTCTTGGTGATCGTGATCTTTGGGGTGATTATAATTTAATTTTTGGTGCGTCTCGCTATGGTTTAAAAATTGCTCAATTACCGGTAAGGTATTTTGAGCGACTGCAAGGAGTTACCAAAATGAATAAGCGAATAAGAAATGGTTTAGTAATGTTTAGGGTCGCCTGTGAGGCACTGTGGAAAATTAAATTCATTAATGAATAAGAAGGTTGCGTTAATTACTGGCTCGGCAGGACTTATTGGTTCTAGTGCTGTAGAATTTTTCATCGAGAGGGATTTTAAAGTAATTGGTATTGATAATGATATGCGGGCATATTTTTTTGGTTCTGAGGCTAGCACAAGACCGAATCAGGAATACTTAAGCAAAAAATATAAAGATAAATACTACCATTTAGACATTGATATTCGTAACAAAGAGGCGATCGATCGGATTTTTAGAGAAAACAATTTTGAACTTATAATTCATACCGCCTCGCAACCATCACATGATTGGGCGGCGCGTGAACCGTTTACTGATTTTGAAATTAATGCTAATGGAACTTTGAATTTGCTAGAGAGCTTTCGTAATTATTGCCCTCAGGCAGTATTTATATTTACTTCTACTAATAAGGTTTATGGTGATCGACCTAATCAGCTTGCCTTTGATGAACTAGAGACTCGTTGGGAGCTAAGTAAGGAGCATCCTTTTTACTGCGGAGTCGATGAGGGCATGGATGTTGACAATTGTCTGCATAGTTTATTTGGCGCGTCAAAACTCGCGGCGGATATTTTAGTTCAGGAATACGGTAAGTATTTTAATCTTAAAACAGCATCCTTTAGAGGGGGTTGTCTTACTGGTCCAACCCATCAAGGGGCGCAATTGCATGGTTTTCTTGCTTATTTGGCTAAGTGCATTGCTACTTCTAAAAAATATAACATCTTTGGTTATAAAGCCAAGCAAGTAAGAGACAACATTCATTCTTTTGATTGCGTCAATGCTTTTTGGCATTTCTACAATAAACCGCGTTGTGGTGAAGTCTATAATATTGGTGGAAGCCGGCATTCGAATGTTTCAATGAATGAGGCGATTGCTTATTTTGAAAAGGCATTTAATAAAAAAGCGAATGTGACCTATTCTAACCAAGCTCGCAGGGGCGATCATATTTGGTATATCTCAAATGTTGATAAGTTTAAGGCGCATTTTCCGCAGTGGGATTATAGTTATGATATTTTTAAAATTATGGATGAAATTTCCAGGGTTAATATTGACGGCTAAGGAGAAGTATGGATCAACGAATTCGCAATGAAATGGTCCATGGCAAAAAGTTAGCTGCTACGGCCGATAGGATTTGGTATTGGCAGACGCCAGCCGGCAAGGAGCGTTGGAGGAGAAGAGCGTCTATGCTTGCCTTTGGAATAGGAAATAATGCGTTGGTTCTTGAGGTTGGATGCGGAGAATCTTCGCTTGCTTCGGAGCTTAAAGAAAAACAGGCAGAAATTATTGCGATAGATATTTCTTTAGAGTTGCTTAAAATTGCTAAAGAAAATAATGCATGTGATAATATTAATTTTGTTTGCAGCAATGCCTATAAAAGCGCCTTAAATAGTGCTACTTTTGATGTGGTTGTCGGCAATTCAGTATTGCATCATTTAAATCTCGATGCTGCATTAGAGGAATTTTATCGGGTACTAAAACCGGATGGGGCAATCTTTTTTGCTGAACCAAATATGCTTAATCCTCAAATTGCGGTAGAAAAAAATGTTCCATTTATTAAGAAAATGGCACATAGTTCCCCTGATGAAACAGCTTTCATTCGCTGGAAGTTGCTTGATAAACTTAAGCAACATGGTTTTAAGAGTATTAAGATTAAGAACTTTGATTTCTTACACCCCAGTATCCCGAAAATTTTAGTTCCATTTATGAAAAAAGTCGGTTATTGCTTGGAATCAATTCCTTTGATACGCGAAATATCCGGTTCTCTATATATTGAGGCCAGAAAACCAATAACAGGGTCAGACCTTGAAATGTGAAATGGTTTGACTTTCTCCTTACCCATATTAGAGTATTTCTGAGGTCTGACCTCGATATTTCTCCGCCATGGAAAGTGTTTCAGGAAGTTATAAATAGATTTTATTCTTTCCTGAAAAGAGGGATTAGGATTTCTTGATTGATAATTCTGCTGAATTTATTTGCACCGTGATGACATAAGTGATCATTATCATAAAAATCACTAATAATAAAGCGAGGGTCTTTTAAATAGTCAAAGTAGTTTACTGAATATTTTTTTCCTATTGCCTTGGCGGTATTTGTGATAAATGCCCGTTCTCCTTCGCTAAAATTTTGATAATAAGTTATAAAGGTTGGAATTGTCATTATTACCGGGGTGACGTCGTGGTCTTTTAGTAATTTAATAAGCTCTTCTAAGTAAGCGATGTTTTCTGAAGGGTCAGTGATACCGAGACAAAATTGACGATGATAATCAGCACGTTTCTTGCCGGAAAAGGTACTAATTAAATTTCTGTCATTATGCGTGATGTCTTTTGCCATAAACCCGTCATCAGCAACAGATTTGGCTAAATCAACATTAAATCCCTTAAGGAAAAATCCCAAGCTTCTTTTCCTTCCGTACATATCAGCAAGGCTAAATCGTTTAATATCAAAGCGATGGTTGTTGCTTTCAAGAGGGATGTTAAGATGTTTTTCATAGAAAAAACAGCGCCAGTATTCTTGTGATTTATCTAAATCAAACTCAAAGGAAAGAAAGTCAACATTGATTAAAACCATCTTTAGGGCAGGCATTCTATCAATATATTTTTTTACTATTTCTAAGTCGTAGTATAAAGTTTGGCTGGCATTAGCAAGGTTAAATCCTTTATGTCTAAACAGCGCTGGGTTAATGCCGCGGAAAGCGTGGGAACTGCCGAGAACAAGAATTTGGTAATCAGCGATATTTTTTTCAAAGACGATTTTTCGTTTATTGTATGTGTTTAAAACTTTTCTTAAACCGACTTCAAAAAATGTAATTATTGCAATCGTTGGTAGAAGGTAAATGGCGATCGGTTTAATGAGTTTTCTGAATAATTTCATAACTTAAAATTGAAAATAAATAAACTGTATTTTTTTTGCTACGCCAAAAAAGAATATCGATAGAAAACATGTGTAGTAAAAAATAACTTTAATAAAAGTACTAGAGTTAAATACTGCTAGTAAATCATTTTTCTTATATTGATACCACTGAATAATTAAGAGAACAGCGGTGTGGAAAGGTAGATCTTTGATGTGGATCTTTAGCCAGAAGACAATAGCAAAAAGATATGCTGATGGGGTCAATTGTGCTGCTATTGGTGGCATTAGTTGAAAACTAAATACTAAAGCATGAATCATTTGTCCTATTTGTGCTAATGATTCGGCACGGAAAATTAACCAGCCTAAACATGTTACATGAAAGAAAAAGACAACGCGTAAAGCAAACCAGGCTTTTTGTGCTAATGCACTTTTTGGTTGTGGTATTTTTGCTAGTAAAGGGCTAAATAACCGGTGAATTATAAGAATTGTTCCTTGGTAAGCTCCCCAAAGAATAAATGTCCAAGCTGCTCCGTGCCAGAGGCCGCCGAGCAGCATAGTAATTATTAAGTTGCGATATGTTTTTAATTTACTACCTTTACTGCCGCCAAGAGGAATGTAAAGATAATCTTTTAACCAGGTTGATAAACTTATATGCCAACGCTGCCAAAATTCCCTTGGGTTAGTTGCAAGGTAAGGCAAATTAAAGTTAACCATGATATCAAAGCCCATGACTTTACCTAAACCGCGGGCAATATTTGAATATCCGGCAAAGTCACAGAAAATCTGAAAGGCAAAAGCGTATAAAGCAAAGAGAACTCTTATTCCGGTTAAACGGACGGATGAGGTGAAAACTGGGTCAACTATTTGAGCTAAGTTATCAGCGACAAAAGTTTTCATAAACAGTCCCCAGAATATCAAGTAAAGGCCTTGATAAAATTTATCTAAAGTTACTTTTCGCGGTGAAAGTATTTGTGGCAGAAGATGTTTAGCCCGTTCAATAGGACCAGCAACAAGTTGCGGGAAGAATGCAACAAATAAAGCAAAATCAAAAAACTTTGTTGTTGGCTCAAGCTTCTTGCGGTAGATATCAATTGTATAACTCATTGTTTGAAATGTATAAAACGATATTCCCACAGGAAGAAGTATATTTAAAAACCGTGGTTGGATGGCAACGTTAAAATGATAGAGTAGAGTTTGTAAATTTGATGCAAAAAAGTTGAAATACTTAAAAAATCCAAGAATAGTTAAATTACCAAAAATACTTAAGATTAAAAACGTTTTTCGTTTTGACTGTTGTGGGGAATTGTATATTTTTGCTCCACAATAAAAGTCAAGAATAGTTGATAAGACAATTAACGATAAAAAGCGCCAGTCCCAGGACCCGTAGAAGATATAACTGGCAACAAGAAGGATTGCGTTTTGCCAACGATGATTCGATTTTAGGTAGAGGCTATAAACAATAATGAAAAATAGGGCAAATTGAAAAGTGTTAAATAGCATATTAAATAAGAAGTAGTAACGGTTAATAAATTAATTTAAACTAATTATATCATAAAAAGATGATGAGTTTTTAACAATAACAGGGTCAGACCTTGAAATGTGAAATGGTTTGACTTTCCCCTCACCCATATTAAAATAGTTTCATGGCCAGACCTTACCGCTTACAAGCAGAAAATTGTTTCTACCATATAACCAGTCGGGGAGATAACTGCAAGAAAATATTCATTAGTACGTATGACTTTGAAAAGTTCTTAGAGTATCTGCTTATTGCTAAGGATAAGTACCAATTCAACCTTTACGCATATTGTTTGATGTCGAATCACTATCATCTGTTTCTTGAAATACTGCAACCTAATTTATCAAGAATAATGCAGTATGTTAACACATCCTATACTACTTATTACAATAAGAAACGTAATAAGACGGGTCATCTATTCCAAGGGAGATTTAAATCATTGTTGGTTGATGAAGACAGCTATTTTTTAAAGCTCACACGTTATATTCATCTTAACCCTGTAAAGGCTAAAATGGTAGACAGCCCTGAAAAATACCGCTGGTCGAGCTTCAAAGGCTATACAAAGCTTGGTTACGATAAATATATTGATTATCCTGAATTGAACCGCTATTTAAATATGAAACCTGCTGCTTATAAAAAGTTTATTCTAAGTTCAATAGGCAAAAAAGATACATTTATGGATAATATATATGCCGGATCATTCTTGGGAGGTAAAAAGTTTATTCTAGATAAACTAAAGGATTTTAAACCGGAGATAGAGTCAGGTGATTTTGCTCATAAAAAGATACTTTGTTATGTTGATTTTAGTGAGATAATCTTAGCCATAGCAAAAGTTTATAAAACAGAACCAGACAAATTGTTTAAAGCCGTTAAAAAGCCGTTGTTGGCGAAAAAAGTAGCAGTATACTTATTAAAAAGACACAGTGGTTTAACCAATAAGGCCATTGGTGATATTTTTGGCATAAGCTATTCTGCAGTTAGTAAGATTGACAAGAGCATGCAGATAATTATAGCGAAGGAAAAGCGGGTAAAAAAAGATGTTGATAAACTCATTTCACATTTCAAGGTCTGACCCCGATATTCCGTTCATTTCAAGGTCTGACCCCGATATTACGGTTAAACAGTTTGGTCCGGCACCGTTTACTTCGTTGGATGTCGGTGTTATTCTTTTTAAGAAAAAAAGTTAGGTTTTTTTAAATCAAAAGAGAGTTATCTAAAGGCGGATTTACTATGATTCATATTGCAATTGGAACCAAAGCGCAATTTATTAAAATGGCACCGATTATGCAGGAGCTCACATCCAGAGGGGTGGAGTTTAATTTAATTGATTTGGGCCAGCATGCCTTGCTTACTTCTAATCTGCGGGAAGAATTTAATTTAAAAGATCCTGATGTTTGTCTTTCGAATGGAGTGAACATTTCCAAATTGTTTCAAGGAATATTTTGGATTGCTAAAATATTTTTAAAAGGATTAAATTCCCGTTGGGTTAAGGAAAAAGTATTTCGCAGTCAAAAAGGAATTTGCCTTATCCATGGCGATACGGTTTCAACCCTTCTTGCTTTGTATCTTGCTAAACGTGTCGGGATAAAAGTTGCCCATGTGGAAGCGGGGCTTCGTTCCTATAATTGCTTTGAACCGTTTCCTGAAGAGATAACGCGTATTATTGCTATGAAATTTTCCGATGTTCTTTTTGCCCCTTGCGAATGGGCAGCAAAAAATTTAGAAAAAATGAAACTTGATAAAAAGGTTGTAAGGACCGGTGGTAATACTTCGTATGAATCGTTGCAGTACAGTCTTAAAAAGCAAGTGGATCTAGGAGTTAAAGTTGATAAGTTTGCCTTGATTACTGTTCATAGAATGGAGAATATTTTTTCTAAGAGAAAATTACAATTTGTAATTGATTTGGTAAAAAGAATAGCAGCGAAGCGAGCGGTTGTGTTTGTTAGGCATCCTCCGACAATAAACCGTTTAAAAAAGTTTAAACTGGATGAACAACTAGCCGAAATTGAAAATGTTTATTTTTTTAAAATAGTTTCGCACGCTCATTTTGTAAATTTGCTTAATAAATCTGAGTTTATTATCACTGATGGGGGCAGCATTCAAGAGGAAGCGTATTATCTTGATAAACCTTGCATATTGCTGCGTAAATGTACCGAGCGGATTGAGGGTTTAGGCGAAAACGTTATGCTTTCTGAAATTTCTAACAAAGCGATAGATAGTTTTTTACAAAACTACCAAACAATGCACAGAAAAACAAATCTTGATGGAGCAGTATCTCCATCACGCGAAATAGCAGATTATTTGGAGTCTTTATCATGGAAATAGTTTTTGCGATAAAAAGTCTTATCTTGATATCGTTAATTAACGCGTTTATTTTTTATCTCTTGGTGAGCAGAGAGATTAAAATGAAAGAAGCATATAGATTAACTTGCACGGCTACTGCATTAAATAAAGTTTTTTTTACCGGGTCAGGCTTTTTGGCAGGTAGTTATTTTTCTAGGAACAAAAACCTACCTTCATTTAAGGCTTTGGGGGCGTTTTTTATTTTAGAAATTCTTTCGGCTTCACTTTGGTTAATTTTAGGATTATATTTTGGCGCAAAACTGGCTGTAAAGGTGCCGCTTGTTTTGATTGTGGCTTTGCTATTTGTTGCTATTGCCCTATGGATTAAGAGGAAGTCCATTAACTCTTTTAAGAATGTGTTGAATTATTTTAAAAACATTGGGAGCCAAGTTGCGCTGGTTGTTCCATTAGTTGCGTTTAGTGCATTGTTTTTTGTATTTTATTATTACCATCTTTTCAATTTTTTTGATTTTTCTTTGGGTTTTTTGGAAACAATCAAAATCATAGCAGTTTCTTTTACTCTTGGTTATCTTTCTCCGGCTCCTGCCGGATTAGGGTTTAAAGAGACCGGCATGGTGTTGTTGCTGAAAAGTGCCGGTATTGATTCGGGGGTAGCTATTTCTGTAGCGGTTTGCGATCGTGTTTTGACTACATTATTTTGGGGCGGGCTAGGAGGAATTTTTGGATTTGACTTAATTAAAGAAGAGCTGTCTCGAAGATTTAAGAAGACCAAAACAGCAAAATAGTACGCAACTAACTGTATTTATGTTGGTTATAACTTTTGATCGGTTGCAAATTGCTTGTTTTTAGGTTACTATTTAATAGGGGGGTATGAATAAAAAAGGGGTTACATTAATTGAATTAATCGTTGTTATGGCAATCGTTGCTATAATCAGCGGTGGGGCAGTTGTGTCTTTTTCTTTGGTTGATAGCAGACGCCTTAAGGCTGAAACCAACACGCTTTTAGCTGATCTTTGGTGGGCGGGAGAGATGGCAACAGCTAAGCGCAAGGATTACATAGTTAATTTCGATACTAGTAATAATAGATATTCGATAACCGATGGAACAGGCAATATGGTTCGGCCTTTTCGTAACCTTGGCGTGGATCTTAATACCGCTCCTGACACTATGACTTTTTATGCTCCGCGTGGATTTAGCGAAATAGATCCGGCAACTGCCAGTGAAGTTATATTGCTTCAAGGAAGCAGAGAAGAGCGCTTATTGCTTGGCTCTTCTGATAGTACAGGTTGGGGGAGTGGTCCTACCGGAGAGGGCGCCGGTTATGCTCGACGCAAAATCTTTCACCCTAGTTATGGGTGGTGTTTTATTGCTACCGCTACTTACTGTTATGAAGAAAATTGCAACTGCAGACAGCTGCAGATATTACGCAAGTTTAGGGATGATTACCTATTAACTAACAAGGTCGGGCGTGATTTTGTTGAATTGTATTATGAATTTAGTCCGGATATCGCTGATTATATAAGACGCCAAGAATGGGCGAAAAAAACTGCTAAGGCAATTTTGGACCCTGTGGTTTGGTTTTGTAGAAAGATTACCGGTGAATAGTATGCAATTGCAGAAAAAAAATATTTCACTTATTGAGGTGGCTCTCTCGATTGCTTTGATCTCGATGATCGCAGTTTTTATGTTGCGCTTATTTCATCAGGGTCAGCTTTACGATCGAAGCAACAGGATGTATACAATTGCCTGTTTTTTGGCTCAGGAAAAAATGGAAGAATTGTCAACCGATAGTTATGCGGCATTGTTTACAGCTAATAATCCTCCCGAGAGTGGGCCGCCTTATTCTTTGGTGATACCTCCGGATGAACTAAAAGCTCCGGTAGCTGGTTTTGCTGATTTTCAGCGTTCAGTAGATGTAACTTGCCCTTTCTATGCTGATCGGGAGACTTTTCTTGATGTAGAGTTTACAGATGTAGCGCATATTGAAGTGGTGGTATATTGGGATGGGCAAAAGCAAGAAAAATCGGTAACTTTTAATACCTTGATTACTAATTTTTAATTGATAGAGGCGGCTGAAGAGTTAATATGAAGAAGTTACATAAGAATTTTACTTTAATTGAGACCATTGTTGGTGTAGCGATTTTTGGTTTATTGATGGTTTCGGTTACGCGCATTGCGATAAATATTCAGCGCTCATGGGCCGATCAATTTATGACTCAGGCGGTGATGCATGATGGACGTTGGTTGGTTGAATTTTTTTCTAACGATCTTCGTTTTGCTTATTCCGGCGGAGGGTTTAGGAGGATACGCCTTTATGATAATGGAACAAGGATTCGCATGCGTGTTGATACTAACAATAATAATAGCGGAGACACCTATGTGCGTTATGAAATATACAGTGTTCCTGGGCATGTTGATGGTGGAACGTGGGTGCCTGAGCAAAAAACTCCAATAGTTTATCGCAGTGGCACAACCGACGATACCGATATGGCAGTTTTTGCGGCGAACCTTCTTGATGGTACCGCGATGTTTACTAATTACGGTAATGGTTTAATTGGAGTTAACGCAGTTTTAAGAGCCCGACCGGATAAACCGGCTGATTATGGCAACCAGAACATAGTAATTAGAACAATGGTGAGGGCAAGAAATTAACAAGATGATTAAAAAGGCGCAACTTTTATTATTAACTTTTCTTCTGTTGATTATTGTTGGTATTTTAGGCAGTAGCCTTATGGTTCTGTGGGAGGATATGGTTGACGTGCGATCTTTGCAGGAAAAGAAAATGGAAGCTTTCTATTTGGCCCAGGCAGGCTTGGAAGAGGGGAAATATGAAGTAAGGGAAAATTCTGATTTTGGTGGTTCCCAATGGTGGCCCGATCCATACTCGGATCCGCTTGACCCTCTTTATGATCTTTCTGCTCCTTGCGTTGATGAAGATAGCCGCAGCCCATGCTGGCACAGTGATTTTTCTTCGCGAGGGTGGCATAGGTTTAGAGTTGTAAAGTCAGGAAATGATAGAATAATTGAAGGCAGAGGAAGAGTCATAGACTCTGGTGGTAATATTTTAGCTGAACGCAGGATAGAAGTGACCATAAACAGTAGCAGCGGTGCCCAGGATTCCTATAGTTGGCGCGAATTATAAAATCATGAAGAGATATTTTTATACAGTTAGAGACGAAAAAGGTAAAATGGTTAAGGGTAATATGCTAGCAGAAAGCGATATTGAGTTGGGAGATAAGTTATCTAATTTAGGCTATTATCTTACGAGTTTTAAAGTTGCAAAAGGGGTTAAGACGGCTAAGCGCTCAGAAAAGGCGTCAAACTTGCATCCTCGAGAAGTGTTGCGGATTACTTTTCAGCTTGCTACTTTGATAGATGCTGGACTTCCGCTTTTAGAAGGACTGAAAGATTTAGCGCGAGAGGCCGGGGATGATAAAATCCAAAGAGTTATGGATGATATACGCTATCGTGTCGAAAGCGGTGATTCGTTGGAGGGAGCGTTATCGTTTCATCCTGATAGTTTTTCGCAATTGTATAGAGCGATCATTGGTGCTGGGGAAGCTACAGGAAAGTTGGCGCAAGTGCTAGACGATTTGGTTGCTCTTTTAGAATGGCAAATGGAACTTCAGGCTAAAATGAAAGAAGCGGCGATATATCCTTTAATTCTTTTTGTGGTAATGGTTGGTGTTGTGGTGCTATTAGTTGTAAAAGTTATTCCGATGTTTACTCCGATATTCGAACAATTGGGAAGCGATTTGCCACTGCCGACACGAATTGTTTTAGGGGTAAGCTATGCCATTCGTCACTATTGGTATGTTATAATGGGAGCTATCGGTGCATTATTTTTTGCATATAAAACATATAACGCAACTGAAAAAGGGCGCTATAATGTAGACGGTGTAAAGCTGAAGATACCTTTGTTTGGTGATTTGTTGCGTAAGGTGGCTCTTTCACGATTTGCGCATACATTCGCTTTGTCTTTTAGGGCGGGGATAAACCTTCTTACTTGTCTCGACATAGCGAGAAAAACGGCAGGTAATAGTAGAATAGAGAACGCCATAGCAAAGGCAAGAGACTCAGTTAACGTTGGTGAAAAACTTGCCGTATCGTTAAAGGTGACTGGTGAATTTCCGGCAATGGTAACTAGAATGGTTGCGATTGGTGAGCAGTCAGGAAGTCTGGTTAAAACGTCATCTAAGGTTGCGGAATATTAT
This sequence comes from Candidatus Omnitrophota bacterium, assembly GCA_024231025.1. Lineage (GTDB taxonomy): Bacteria > Omnitrophota > Gorgyraeia > Duberdicusellales > 4484-171 > JAAEQW01. The sequence goes on along the minus strand of JAAEQW010000111.1, from coordinate 18,221 downwards.
GACCGAGAAGTATCCTCTACAATAAAGAAGTTGTTTACTGCTTTTGAGCCGATAATGATTGTTGTGATGGGTGTTGTTGTTGGAGGAATAGCGCTTGCAATTTTTATGCCAATGTTTCAGATGGTGGAGATGGTTGGATAATTAATACAAAATTATGGCAGAATTAATAGGTATTGATATTGGTTCGCGTTTAGTTAAGGTTGTTTCAATGGAACAGAAGCAAAAAACTGTTTTGTTGGATAACTTTTTGTTTCCTCTTTCATTTGCTAAAGAGTCATCCAAAAAAATTGATGTTGAAGATTTTTTCAATCAAATTTCTTCTAAAATATCAATCAAAAGATTAAAAGATGCTGATATCGCAATAAGCATACCGTCTGCGTTAGTTACGGTTCTAGTTATAGACTTGCCTAAGATGAGCAAGAAAGAGTTGGAGATAGCGGCGATTACAGAGGCAAGAAAGAAGATGGTTCCTACGCCTGGGCCTGATAGTATTTTTGAATATGTGCTATTGGGTGAAGTTATGGTGGGTAAGATTGCTCGTTATGAAGTTTTAATAATTAAAACCGAGAATGACTGTATCGAAAATATTTTTGAAATTTTTAATCGTTTTGAAGGCGTAAGGTTAGCGCTAATTAGCCCTACTTGTTATAGCGTGGCGAATTTATTTTATAAAGAATCTGATTTTTTAAATAAGGATAGTGCTTTTGTTGATATCGGTCATGAGTCTATAGATATTGCTATTGCTAAGAAGGGAAAATTACATTTTTATAGAAATATTAAATTTGGTTTAAAAGATATTATCACGCATATAGCTGGGGCTCTTGGGGTCGAAGCCAGCGTGGTCGAAAAAACAATAAAAGATAAAGGTGTTCCAGAAGTAGATATTAATCTTAAGGACAAAGTTAAAGTGGCTGAAGAAATCATGCGTCAGAAATATGAGGCTTCTGTGAACGCCGACGGTGATAGCCAAATAAACTTGTTAGAGCTTCGAATGCTTTGGAATACAGAAATTGATAGAATAACGAATGAGGTTCGTAGAACATTAATTTATTATCGTGATCAAACCCATGGTTCGCGTGTTGACAGTGTCTTTCTTCTTGGTGGTGTTGCAACAATTAAAGGTCTGGCACCAGTTCTAGTTAAGGATATCGGCGGTGACTGTCAGCCTCTTTTTCCTTTTCAAAATATTGAGAAAGCGCCACAGAGCGCTCAAGACAGTTTTTCACAAGAAGAAACACCGCTGTTTGCTGCTGCGACATCGCTTGCCGTAAGTATTCCTTTGGTAAAGAAGAGGAAAGAGACGATCGACTTTTTGCCCGAGGATATGAAAAAGCAGAGAGGGGCCGTACAAAAACAATTGGGGCTTATAATTATTGGCATAATTATACTTTCTTTCACCTTTTTAGGATGGCTCAAGGTCTATATAGACAATCGATTGCTTTCTAGAACGATAATCACTTTGGATCTAGAGGTAAAAAAATCTGAAAAGATAATCACCATGTTGGACCAGAAAAAGCAGCAACGACGTAATATTGATGATCGCCTAAAGGAAGTGCGTAATATTTTGGATAAACGTTTGGATATGGCGTCTGTCTTAGAGGAAGTGGCAAAAGCTACACCGATAGATGCTACACTTAAAAAATTTACTCTATCTCCTAAGGTTGTAAGTGCGCCTGTTTCGAGATCGCGTAGGCGTCGTCCTCCCAGTAAGAAAAAAGCATCAGAGGTTTTGGACCAGAATTACATTGTGAATATGGATGTGATTTGTTTTGCCGACTACGGTAAGGCAGTTGAGTTGGCTGAACGTTTTACAGAAAAATTGGAAAAAAGTAATATGTTTGAGGCTGTGAGTGTAAATGTGCCGGAAATGGGGAGCATCCAACCATCAGTTGATGGAGACCAAGGAGTTTTGCTAACGCAGCAGCGGGAAAGATTTTTTTCTATATATGCAGAATTGATTAAGGTTGGTAAAGAATGAAAAGTTTTAAGCTTATAGTCGGAGCGATCGGTTTAACAATTTTTTTGTTTGCTCTTTTTTTTGTATTAGAATTCGTAAAAATATCTCGCCTAAAGAATGAAATATCTCAAAAAAAAGATAGAATCGAAGAGGCGCGACATGCAGAAAAAAGAATAGAGAAACTTCAAAAAGACATTGATGAATTAGAAGAGGCGTCATCTTATGTTGATGAAATGATTCCTCATGATGAGCAAGGAATTTTGAACATGTTGGAAAAGATAACTCTTTTAGGCACAAATAATAGATTTAAGGGTATAGAATTCAACTATGCTGATAAACAGCCCGTACAAGGCTTTGTGCAAGAGTCATCACAGGCTCGAGCGGTTGCTGTGAGAATGAAGTTTGAAGGAGAGTTTGTTAAAATAGTCTCTTTTTTGCGGGATCTAATGAATTTGACAACAGTTATTTCTGTTGATCGCGTAGCGATTGAACGCGGTGAGAGCATTTTGCCAAGACAGCAGGCAACTATTACATTGACGACTTATTTATATTAGGGTAAGCTAAGGTGTAGTTTGTTTAGGCGAGAAGTTGTTTAATAACCAGAAAAAGGGGGGGGGTATTATGAAAAGCGTGTACAGTGTTGGTGATGATTTTTTTATCGCGATGGCTTTTGTAAGTTTTGTTGTTGGTATTGGCTTGAGGATTTTGAGTGTTTCGCGGATTGCTTTTGGAATAAATTATAAAGAAGTACTATTTTTTTCTGTAATGTGTTTACTTTTTAGCATAGCTCTTAGCTTATATGAATTAAATCAGGCAAGATAGAAGAAGTATTTTACAACTATGGGAAACCCTAAGAATGTTTTAGAGGAAGTTTTTAAATACTTTCTAGAAAGAAGTTTAGCTTTGCGATTTGATATTTGTACCTGCGAGAAGTGCAAAGCAGCAATGCTGCAGTGCCTTCTCGCAGATTTTGATCCGATTTACATCGATGAAGATGACCCTAGCTATAGAAAAGTAGAAAGAGAAGTTACCCAAAAGTACTTGCAGAATATGTTCAGCAGGATTAGCGGTGCGATAGACAGCGTTAATGCAAACCTACCTCATCCAGTTGAAGAAGACAAGGAACAAGCCTTAGAAAATCTTATTGTTAAAATTAGAGATATTCGTGGAGTGGACTTCAGCCAATACCGCAAAAGTATTCTTAAAAGGCGCTTGGCATTGCGTCTTGTTGCTAATAATGCCAAGTCTTATGCGCAGTATTTGACAGTTTTAGCGGATAACCCGGGTGAATATGAAAAACTTTTTGAAGCGTTAACTATCAATGTTTCTGAATTCTTTCGTGATCCGTATGTATGGAAGAGTGTTGGTGATTTGCTAGAGAAAATTGTAGATGAGAATAACGAAAGAAAAAAGCCCGTTGTGCTTTGGAGTGCTGGGTGCGCTAGAGGAGAAGAACCTTATTCTTTAGCGATACTTGCTCAAGAGGTAAATAATAGACAAACCTCATTGGAAATATACGGAACAGATATCGACAAGGACAGCCTTAAGCGCGCTCGAGGAGGTGTTTACGATTCGATGGCGGCATTGCGAAATGTTTTGAAGGGGTATTTTCCGTTTAGTTTTGATACTTATTTTTCTTTTGAAAATGGCAAGTATTATGTAAAAGATGAAATTAAAGAATTAATAGAATTCAAGTACCTTGATCTTACATCATCGGAATTTATTAATGACGTAGATATAATTCTATGTCGAAACGTATTCATATATTTCACAAAGCCATTACAAGAGCAGATTGTGGATAGATTTTATCGTTCCTTGCGTGAAGGAGGGTATCTCATAATAGGTGAAACTGAGAATCTAGTTCCTGAAGCAAGGCTAGTATTTAAAGAGACCCAAAATCACAGCCGAATTTATCAAAAAATCACGGTGTAGTTGGTATTTTTTGCTTGTGAGAGGGTATCTTGGGAGGTATAATAAGTAATTATGGAAGGAAAACGTGTTCTAATCATTGATGACGCGCTGTTTATGCGCAATTTAATAAAGGATATTGTAATTAAAGCGGGTTTTGAGGTTTGTGGAGAGGCGGCTAATGCCCTGGAAGGGGTTGAGCAATATCGAGATCTAAAACCTGATTTAGTTACGTTGGACATTGTTATGCCAAAAATGGAAGAAATGGATGGCATAACTGCAGTTAAGCAAATAACAGGCGAGGACCCTGCGGCTAATATTATTATCGTTTCTGCTCTGGCAGAACGAAGGTTGGTGGAGGAATCTTTAACCTGTGGGGCCAAAGACTTCGTTGTTAAACCTTTTACCGCCGAGAAACTATTAGAAGTTATTGCTAAAGTCCTAGGTGAAGGCACCAAAGAGAGCTGAGGTTTGTGCTTTTGAGGTGATGCTCCTTCCCGTAGAAGATGTCCCTAAAATAATTGGAGAGGGCTCCTTATTGATAGGTAATTTTTCTTACTTCCTAACCCCAATGGTTTGGAAATTCCTCTTAAAGCTGTAGAATCTTTTAAACATGGATAAAAGTTATCGCGATTTATTTTTTGCGGAGTCTCAAGAGTATCTAAGAGAAACCAACAAGGCCTTGGTTCAATTAGAGAAGAATCCTAATGATGATGAAGCAATCAATACCATTTTCCGCCTTATGCATACCCTAAAAGGTATGGCGGCTACCATGCGCTATGATGATTTAGCCGACCTCGCACATGCTCTAGAAGATGTTTTCGATGGATTCAGAAGGAAGAGATTGAAATTAACTTCAGCGGTTATGGATGTAATTTTTGAGAGTGCCGATGCCTTTGCTACCTTAACTGAACAAATAAAAGAAGACAAAGGAGTTTCTCTAAAAGTTACTGATTATATAAAACGAATCAAAAACATTCTTCCTGCGGGGGAGACCATATCTCACCAGTCGCTTAAAAAAACATCCAAGGGTAAAGTGGAAACTGGTGATGAAGTCGACCGTTTGAAAAAACTGGTCGATAAGAATAATAATCTTTTTTCTGTAGAAATGGTTTTCAATGAAGCCTGCTCAATGAAAGGAGTGCGCGCCTTTTTAGTTTTAAATAGGGCAAAAGATTTTGGTCAGATTGCCGGCGTTACTCCGTCTGAGGATGATTTAAAGAACGAGAATTTTGAGTTAAATTTTAAATTTGTTATTTTAACCGACAAAAATGAGAAATTTGTAACCGAAGAATTGTCGAGAATACTAGAAGTAGATGAGGCTAAAGTTTCTGTTTATGATCCAGAACCCAGCAAGGGCAAAAAAGGCGCTAATCCGATGCTTAAAAAGATTCAAAGCATGCGGATTCCTGTTGAGCGTTTGGATAAAATTATGAACTTGATGGGAGAATTATCCATAGCAAAAAGTCGACTCGTGCAAATTGTTCAAACTAAAGATCATGCTAGATTAGAGGAGACCACTCATTTCTTGGAACGATTGGTGGCTTCATTGCAGGAGGAAGCTTTAAAATTGAGATTACTTCCGGTATCATTTGTTTTAGATAATTTTCCTAGATTAATTCGTGATCTATCAAAGAAGATAGGAAAGAGTGTTGATCTTGAAATATCGGGTAGCGAAATTGAACTGGATAGAATCATCTTAGATGAGGTTGGTGATCCGTTGATTCATCTCATACGTAATGCGATTGATCATGGAATAGAGTCGCCGCAAGAAAGAACCAGGGCCGGTAAAAACCCTAAGGGTAAGATTGCGATAGATGTTTCTAGGCAGAAGGGGCACATCGTTGTAGAAGTTTCGGATAATGGCAAAGGCATGGATTTTGAAAAAATTTTGCACCAGGGCCAAGAACGAGGAATAATTTCTATTGATGAAACTAGTGGAATTGATTCTGACAAAGTACTAGATGTTCTTACTGCTCCGGGTTTTTCAACCGCTAAGGAAATAACTGATGTATCGGGTCGTGGAGTTGGTCTAGATATCGTCAGAAACAAGCTAGAAGTCATAGGCGGTCGCCTAGAGCTTGAAAGCCAAAAAGGTAAGGGAACGACCTTTATTCTAACTTTACCTCTGACTTTAGCAATCATCAAGGCAATGATGGTTGTTATGGGTAAAGATATTTATGCGATACCTCTAATGAATATTAGAGAGACTGTAAAAGTAAGCGAAGACGAGATTAAGCCGATTAAGGACGCGGAAGTTATTCGTTTGCGTGATGAGATTATACCCATCGTGCGTTTGGGTAAGGAACTGGAGATTGAAACAACTCCGTCTGAAGATGGGCAAATATCAGTTGTTATAGTTGAAGGAAGGGTAAAGAATATGGGGCTAGTAGTCGATAAAGTCATTGGAGAACAAGACGTTGTTGTAAAGCCGTTGGGGTCATTTGTTAAGAAGGTAAAAGGTGTTGCTGGTGCGACTATTTTGGGTGATGGAAGAGTAGTCTTGATTTTAGACATAGTTAATGTAAAATAGTATATAGTATTATTTGGGTAAGATTACAGCGATAGAGCAATTAATCTTTGTAATCGATATTGAATCTATGGAATCAGGTGTAATCATAACAAGGTTGTGCCTGAAGATTATACCAGGAGAAGAACATGACCGAAGTGCATAATTATATGGAGGATATTGTTAGTGACGTTTTAGACGAGGTACTTGTAGATATGGAGGATTCATGTAAATGCGAAAAGTGCAAACATGATGTATTAGCGCTAGCTTTGAATAAGCTGCCTCCAAAGTATGTTGTAACTGAAAAAGGAAGGCTTTATACAAAGCTATCTGAATTGGAAGTGCAATTCAAGGCGGATGTTATAAAAGAAATTATTGTAGCGTTCGGTGCGGTTAAAGCCAGACCACAGCATTAGAAAAGTGATAAAGCTGAAAAATGAGTTCCATATCGCAGGATGACATTAGCTTATTTATCTCTTTAGCGAAGAAGCGCAGAGACATTGCCCTTGGTTTTTATCGGCGTTCTTTTATTGCGCGAAGATTGGCAGCTAGGTTTCTTGCAACGAAGGTAAGCGATCTAACTGAATATACAGCAGTTTTAAAAAAAGATCCCAGTGAATGGGATAAGTTCTTAGATAATCTCAGCATAAACGTTTCAGAGTTTTTTCGTGATCCTGAAGTTTTTTGCGTTTTTGAGAAAGTGTGTGTACCTAGTCTAATAGAGTCTAGAGTGGGTTTTGCGCGGGAGGCGATTCGTTGTTGGTCGTGTGGTTGTTCCTACGGGGAAGAACCTTATTCTATCGCGATTGCTTTTCAGGAATGCCTCAGGCGATATGAGAATAGGCGAATTAACCTTAGAGTTTTAGCGACAGATATTGACAAAGTCGCTCTGAATGACGGCAAAAGAGGCAGATACGCCGATAGCGCAGTGGGCAATATTGATGAAACGGTCTTAAACAGATATTTTGACAAGTTGGAAGTCGATTGCGAAGAAGAAAATGCCAAGACCTGGGAAGTAAAGGATGAGGTAAAAGAATTGGTTCGTTTTCAGGAGCACAACATTCTTTTAGATGAGCCTCTGAGGCGAGTAGATGTTATTTTTTGCAGAAATGTAAGGATTTATTTCGATAGATCCAAATCAAAAAGAATTTTGCAGGATCTGCATAATTCTTTAAATCCGGATGGTTACATGGTATTGGGCAAGGTTGAGAGCGTCAGTATTTCATTGAAGCATCTCTTTAAAGCAGTAGATATTAGAAATAGAATTTATCAAAAGATCTAAATGAAAGGAGGGATTACTATGGCATCACGTGTTTTGATTGTGGATGACGCGCTGTTTATGCGCAGAATGCTTGCGGACATCTTAAAGAAGGAAGGGTTTGAGATATGTGGAGAAGCAGAGAATGGTAAAGAGGCTGTAGACAAATATGGTGAACTTAAGCCTGATGTTGTAACTATGGATATTGTTATGCCGAAGATGGAAGAAATCGATGGTGTAGCAGCAGTTAGAGAAATTATGAAGATTGATCCTCAGGCAAAAATCGTTATAGTTTCGGCGATGGGGCAACACGCTTTGGTTGTTGAAGCTATTCAGGCAGGAGCTAAAGATTTTATTGTAAAGCCTTTTCAGCCGTCAAGAGTAGTTGAGGCGATAAGAAGAGTCGTAGGGGAGTAAAGTTGCGATGACTGAGGAAGCTTCTGTGCAAAATATTGAAATAGGCATGGCAGATATGCGAATATCCTCTTCCCCTGATGTTTTGATCACCAGGGGGCTAGGGTCATGTTTAGGTATTACCTTATATGATCCGATTAAAAAAATGGGAGGGTTGGTACACCCAATGTTGCCACAAATTGCCGAAGGCAGGGTGAAAAGTAATCCATACAAATTTGTTGATTCTGCAATTGATGCAATGATCGACGAATTACACGCAAAGGGGTGTAAAACATTTAGCTTAATTGCGAAGGTTTTTGGTGGAGGACATATGTTTAGTTCGATTCCTGCCAGCAGTGTTTTTAACATTGGAGCAAGAAATGCTGAAATTGTTAAAAAGAAATTTGCTGACTCTAAAATAAAAATTGCGGTAGAGGATGTTGGGGGTAATTACGGAAGAACGCTATTTTTTAATTTAGAGACGGGGACAGTTAGGGTTAAAACTCTATTTCATGGTGAGCGAGAAGTTTAATTTAGGTTTTAATATGAAAAAAATAAGAGTTTTCATCGTAGAAGATTCGGTTTTAATGCAGAAGATTATTGCCGATATACTATCTGGGGATCCCGATATTGAAGTTATTGGGTCTACCAAATACGGTAAAGAGGCATTAGAGAAGATCCCAGAACTTAAACCGGACATAGTTACTTTAGATGTTAACCTTCCTGATGTTAGCGGATTGATTGTTCTTGAGAGTCTTATGAATGCTGCACCTGTTAAAGTTGTAATGCTTTCAGCGTATACTCAAAAGGGCGCTGAGGCAACAATGAAAGCTCTTGAGCTTGGAGCCTTGGATTTTATACCAAAACCTTCTGGCGAGGTGTCTTTGGATCTTTATAATTTTAAAGATGAAATTATATCAAAAATAAAATTGTTGGCCGGAGTTAGTTTAAAAAAATCCTTCATAACCGATATTTTTATTGATGAAAAAGCAACAACATCGGTAAAAAATCTGGTTATTATTGGTGCCTCTACTGGCGGGCCCAAAGCGATAATTGACATAATGCATAAAATACCTTCTCAAGTAAACGCCAATTTTTTAATCGTTCAACACATGCCTAAGGGGTTTACTAAAAGTTTTGCCGAAAGGATCAGTTGGCATTCCGGTATTAAGGTTAAAGAGGTTGAAGACGGCGATATTTTAACGAGTAATGTTGGTTACGTTGCTTGTTCCGGTTATCATATGGTTATGGAGAAGATACCAGGCAAAAAGAATAGACATTGCCTAAGAATGGATGATACGCCATTAGTTAATTATGTGCGTCCAGCTCTGGATGTAACTATGTCTTCAGCATCAGAAGTGTTTGAAGGCAAAAATATTATCGGTGTTGTTCTTACCGGTATGGGTAAAGATGGCGCCGAAGGTGCAGAAAAAATAAAAGCCGCAGGGGGCAGAATTATAATTCAAGATGAAGAAACTAGCGTTGTATATGGTATGCCAAAAGCTGTCGCTGAAAAGGGGATAGCTGATGACATAATGCCTTTAAATAAAATATCTGCAAAAATCATGGAGTACTTAAACAATGGATAATGAAAAAAGAATTTCCCTAAGTCATTTGGATTTACTCAAGGAGATTGGCACTGTTGGGGCGGGACGTGCCGCGACTGCTTTGGCAGAAATGCTTAATTGCAAAGTTGACATTACACTTCCGGAAACAAAAATTATTCCGCTTGAGTCTTTGGATAAGATTTTAGGCAATCCGGAAGATGTTTATTTTGTTTTAGACATTGGCGTTGAAGGGGAAATCGGTGGTAGAATTTTCTTTCTTTTGCCGCCGAAAGAGGCAAAAATTTTAGGTAGTACTTTGTTGGGCCAGCAAACAGAAGATATTGATACCGAGGATGTTTTGTTTCAATCTGCCCTTAAAGAAATGGTGAACATTGTTACTGGAGCTTACATGAACGCTCTTTCAGATATGAGTGGTTTGACGATTATGTATGGAATACCATCATTGGCAATTGACATGGTTGGTGCTTTGTTAGATTTTCTTTTTATTCAAATTGCTCAGCATAGCGATGAAGCAATTTTTATAAAAACTCAACTAAAAGTGAAAGATATAGAATTTGAAGGATTTTTCTTATTTTTTCCAGATATTGAATCATTAAGAAAATTGTTTGAAGTGCTAGGGGTTAAGGGCTAATACAGGAGGTGTGGAAATGGATGAGAAAAGAGGATTTAATCGTTGGGCGGTAGAAAATTCTGATAAAGCAGTTGTTTCTTGTGCAGACGCCAAAGAAGAAGGTGCAATATTGGATATGAGTGTAAGTGGCATGCGAGTTTCCTTGCATAAACCATTAGATGTTGGTTCGGTTGTTTATGGTCAGTTTAATGTTTTAGATTTTCCCTATTACGTTAGAGGCAAGGTTAACAGGCTTATGGAAATTCATGGTGAATGGGAAGTTGCAATAGCTTTTGAAAAAGTAAGTTCAGTACCTTTGAATGCATAGAGATCTATTATGGGTAGAATTGGATTTTTAGAAGTGGTAGTTGTGATGGGTGTTTTGCTTCTTATATTTGGTGTTGGTCGCCTTCCCAAGGTAGCCAAATCCATCGCAGAAAGCATTAAAGAGTTCAGAAAAGGCCTTTCCAAAGACGATCAAAACAAAGTGTAACCTGCCTTGGTTTAATTTTTATTTAGTTTAAGCGGTTTCTGATTCGGGTTGGCTTATTATTTCTTCTGCTTTTTTTACGTGTTCGATTTCTTCAGAAGAAAGCACATTGGCGAGATCGATTAGGATTAAGAGCCTATCTTCGAGTTTTCCTATACCAGTGATATATTTTTTTGTTATGTCAACTTCAACCAGTTCAGGGGTTTTTTCTATTCGACTGACCGGGATACGCAAAACTTCAGTAACGTCATCAACAATCATGCCAAGCGTGCTGTCTTTTACTTCAGCAACGATAATGCGTGTTTTATCGCTTCTTGTACCTACGGGTAATCCAAGCCTCTTGGCGAGTTCCATTATAATTAGAACTTGCCCTCTTAAGTTGACAACGCCTTCAATGAAGTCAGGAGACCGTGGAATCGGAGTAATGGAAACCATTCTTACGATTTCTCGCACTTGCTGAATGTTAACGGCAAATTCCTCCCCGCCAAGTTTAAAAACAACTAACTGGACTTCTTCTTCTCTTTGTTTTGTCCTTTTATCTATCATATTTGTTCACCAAGCTCATCATATTATTTTAACAGTTAAAAGTCAAGCATTTTACAGAGTTGACCTCATAAAATGCTAAATTCGCTTATCTATAGTGTAAATACTTTTTGAAAAAGTCTTAGCGTAACCTTTTAGTTCGGTGGCAGTTTGAATAATTTGACCAACGTGAGTGAATTTTCTGAATTTGTTAGTGGCTATCCCGATAGATATGCTCAATATTGATGTGGCAGTAACTTTTCCTTCTCTGTTTTTAACGATAATGTAACCTTTTTTTAGATCATCGTCTTTATAAAAGGCGTTAATGTTTTTATCAAATACGGCGATAACTTTTTCGGATATAGCCTTAACAGATTCCCAATTTGTGATGAAAAGAAAATCATCTCCACCGATATGGCCCAGAAAATCACCGGGTGTTCCTAGCTCGATGATACTATCAGATATTACTGAAGCGGTATATTGAATTACTTTATCACCCCACTCAAATCCGTAGTAATCGTTATATTCTTTAAATTTATCAAGGTCAGCATAGCCCACGCAGAAGACCTCTTTATTCTTTAGTTTTTCGTCAAGTTCTTTTAAAATAGTTACGTTGCCTGGGAGATGAGTTAGAGGGTTGGCGTCAAGGTCGCGATTGGCGCGCCAGAGATTAGCCTTAATTCTCGTGAGCAGCTCACCAGCTTCAATTGGTTTTTCTACATAATCGTCGGCACCGGCATAAATGCATTTAATACGCTGGATTGTATGAACCTTGCTGACTAAAACAATTATTGGAATGTGACGCAATGCGAAATTTGTTCTGATCTTTTTGCAGGTTTCAACTATATTAGCGGTTTCAAAGTCGATAATAAGAAGTTCAATTTTATTTTTTATTAAATCGTCAGTAATATTTTTTGGATCATCGCGTCCGGTGAAGGCATACCCCTCTCCTTCTAGAAGATTTTTTAAAAAATTCTTGGCAGTAATGTTATCTGCCAGGGCAAGAATTCTTGATTCGACTGGTTCGTTGGACATGATAGTTTATAGCTCGGTTAAAATTTTCTTACATGCATTCTTAATTTCGTCTACGGCTTCGGGAGTTAGCACCAACCAGAAATTACCCTTTATGTTTTCTTTCGTCTCCTCAAACGAACTTTCAATTACCATCACTTCTTTGTCGGGATGATAATCGGAAGTTATTAATTTCATGATTTCAATAAAAGGAGCATTAAGCAGAATTGGCATAGAAGGGATTATGACTCTTTTCATAAAATACCCTAACGCTCCGGCATAGGCGGATATCAGGATATTACCAATTTCTTTCATTAAAGACATTGCCATTTCTGTGGAAGCTGCATCTAATATGGCAGGGTCCATTTTTTGGTAAATGGTAACGAACTTATAAGCTGTTTTTTCCTCTAAGGCGCAAATAATTTTTCCGCTTAATCCGGTTAATATGCGGGATTGAAGAACTAAGGTGTTTTCGTCAATTGTGATTGCCTTATCGAGATCTTTTGTTCTTATTGTTTTAACGGAAGGAACGGCTAGCGCAATTTTTCGTTTCAGCATTTCCGAAAGAGCAGTTCCGCCATGAGCAGCAGCAGTTGTTCCAACTTCTCTTAAAATGTTCATTTCATCTTTCATTTTTACCTTGCCTTTCGTTGTATTTAATAATATTTACTAATACTTATTCTTTAAAAAAATGATAGCATAGCTGAGTAACGAAGGCAAGAAGAAATTTGAGATAATCAGTTGAAATTAAGTGAAAAAAAACTATAATGTGTTTATGGAAAATAAAGCACTGAAAGAGCAGCTTATGCGTAGCGAAAAAGCTATTAATATGGGGATACTTAGCGGGCGTATTGCTCACGATGTTAAAAATCCTCTAGCGGTTATATTGCAATCAGTGTACCTTATGGAAACTAGTTTTTCTGAAACGAACGAGGAAACCAAAGAGATTGCGGATATGATGCGCACGGCTCTTAATAAGATTACCGAAATTATGAATAAAATGTCGAGTTGTTCACGTCTTTTGCAATTTGAGAAATCGCAAGAAAATATATGCAGCATTATTGATGATAGTTTTTCAATTGCGAATGGGATGATTGACGCTAAGGGAATTGATATAGAGAAACTTTATCCAAGTGAGAAAATTATCTTGAATGTTGACAAGACAGCTTTTATGCATCTTTTTTTGAATCTTATTTCTAATTCGTGTGATGCGATAAATTCCGGCGGTAAAATTAAAGTTAAGGTGTGCGCTTCTGGTGGGTTTTGTCTTGTTGAGTTCGAAGATTCTGGAATAGGAGTGCCAAAAGATAAGTTGTCCGACATTTTTACGCCGTCTTATGCAGTTGATCCATCCAGCAAAGCAATGGGTTTTGGTTTGATTGCCATTGATCGCATCGTTGAAAAGCATGCTGGTACTATTGCCATTGAAAGCATCCCCGAAAAAGGAACAAAACTTATCATCAATATTCCCCTACCAAAATAGCGAAAAACGTAAAACGAAAAATGTAAAGCCATAACTCAAAATTCAAAATTTCTTTTCGGAATAAAGAGTTTATTACTTTTAACTTTTACGCTATGGCTTTGCGCTTTGCGTTTTTAGTTTTGCGCTAATTTAATCCTTAATCCTGACCTTAAATCTTACGCGATATATAGTATATTTGATTTTACGCCCCCATATGTAGGTTTTTGGCTATTTTTTACTGCTTGTGGCCATTGACTTTCGATACGAAAAATATTTTAATAGAGGTGTAGCTAGTAGCATTAAGATGCATCAAGGAGTGTCAAATATCACAAGGCGTAGTTAAATATGGCAAGAAGTTATTTAAACGCACAACAGGTTGCTCAAAAACTTGGGATATCCAAGCAGACTCTTCTTCGTTACGAGAAGAAGGGAATATTTCCGGAGCCAAAAAGAAATCCGGTAAATAAATGGCGAGAATATACCGAAGGGGATGTTGCCCGATTAAGGACTACATTGGGTAGAATATGATTATGAAGCGAAATTACCTAAACATACAACAAGTTGCACAAAGGCTTGGTATATCTAAGCAGACTCTTCTTCGCTATGAGAAAAAAGGTGTTTTTCCAATACCTAAGAGAAATCTGGTAAATAAATGGCGCGAGTATACTGACAATGACATCGCAAAATTGGGAAAGATTATAGGACGGATATGATTTTATTTATTTTTTTAGCCATCGTTATATGTGTTTGCGGCTGTGGGGCGGAAAAAGTGTCTAAAGAAGATGATGCTTTTCAACCTAAGCAAATTACGATGCAAAAGGAAGTGGTTGAAAAAGAAGTAAAAATGCCAGAGTCAAATGTAATTGATGCGGTCGCTCTAAGAAGGAATCCTTTTCTAAGCAAAGAGGAGGAAAACAAATATTCACAAGAAGTTAGAGAAATTATAACCAGTCTTAATTTATCGGCTGTTTTTCATTCACAAGATTATTCGTATGCGGTTATAAACGGAAGAGTAATTAAAACCGCAGATATAGTTGATAATAAAGAAGTAGTTAAGATTGAACCGGAAAAAGTTGTTCTGAGAGATGATCATGGAGAATACGTTGTTAACTTGAGTGATTAGTTTATGAATTTTTTGAGGGTAATAATTATTTTTTTGTTTTTCATTGCGCTGACTTTTAATAAAGTAGCCGCGCAACAAGATGAGCTGGTGCCTTCACGAGAAGAGCAAGCAACTAGCGATCAAGATCGAGAGCCTGTTATCGATGAAGAATCAGAACCACAGATAGAGGAAGAATCCGATGCTGGGGAAATTGTTCAGAATTTTTCCGATGAAGATGCCGTAACGGCTAATGTTGTGCCCGATGAATCGTCTTTTGAGAGTGTTTTGGAGATAGAAAAATCCGATAAAGACAATTCGCTTTATTCTATGGAATTGCGTAATACTGAACTGCTTGATTTTTTTAGAGTGTTAGCGCATGATTATAAATTAAACGTTTTGGTGGATGATGACGTTTCCGGAATTATTACAGCAAGCTTAACCAACATAAGTCTGGAGGAAGCATTGGAAAGAATTGTTGATATGAATAATTTGCGCATAGACAAAAAGGGAAACGTTATTATAATTAGACGTAATTTAGCCCCGAGAGTCTTTTTATTGAAACATGTTGAAGCAAAAACCGTTCTAGAAACCGGAAGCGGCGACGAGGGAACGACAGCAAATATCTATCAACTTCTTTCACCCGAAGGGAAAATTTTATTAGGCACGCAGCCTAATTCGTTAATGGTCATAGATTATCCTGAAAACGCAGAAAAGGTTGCAGTTTATTTAGATATGGTGGATAAAGGTGTATCGAGTAAAATTTTTAAGCTTAAATACATAAATGCTAAGGATATTGTTGGTGTTGTTAATGAGTAAGAAAATATTTTATTTAATTTTTTGTTTTGGATTTTTTCATTCTGTGTGCGCTCAGGATGTTTCTGACGTGTCTAGCCTTCTTTCGGCTGATGGAAAAATGCTTTACGGTAATGAGCCCAATTCAGTGCTTGTTATAGATTATCCGGAAAACTTAAAAAGAGTAGATGAATACCTTAGCATGGTAGATGTTTCACCTCAGCAAGTTTTGATTGAGGCTCGTGTGGTTGAAGTCAAGCTGGAAGGTGAAAGCGCCTTAGGTATAAATTGGTCAGTAAATGCTGATAAAGGTGGGATTGATTTAGGACGCTTTACAATGAACTCCAGCAGTGGCGGTGGCTTAGATAATAGTATACCCTATAAGAACACCTATTATCCCCCGGGAACTACGACCAGTAGCGAAGATCCTTTTACGGTAACGATGTTTGATAAAAACATTAATGTTGTTATGGAAGCGTTAGCTAATACGTTTGATACAAACATTTTGTCTGCGCCAAGTATTACTACTGTGAATAATCGAGAAGCGGAGATAAAAATTATCCGCAGTCTTCCTTGGGCCGAACCTCAAGCGGATGTATCTGAAATGGGGACAATAACTGTTACTTGGGATATCCATTTTGAAGAAGTGGGTATTGAACTGAAAGTTACTCCAACAATAACTGATGATGGGCAAATCTTAATGACTCTTGAGCCTGAAGTTAGTGAATATGTAGAGGATTATGAATTAGAGGTTCAGCAGGGGACAACTACAATTCCATATACTGTTCCGGTAATTGATAAACGTAATGCCAATACCAAAGTTGTTATTGGCGATGGAAAAACACTGATTATCGGAGGGCTAATAAAAGATAAAGTTACCAAAGGAGAAACAAAGATACCTTTATTAGGAGATATCCCCGGATTAGGATGGCTTTTTAAAAGCAAAAAAGATACTACAGAGAAAACAGAACTTTTGATTTTTGTTTCTCCGAAAATTATAACTCCATCGGTTATGGACGATATGAAGATTCGGGAAGAGCGCGGGGTGGGTAAATGGTATAGTGATGAGCGTAAAGATAAAGAATTGGCGTTGTTCGCAGATGATAGAAAAAATAAAGAAAAGCTCGCGTGTAAGTTGACTTCATTGGAGAAAAGATTAAGCAAGCTCGTTAATAAAAGAAAGAACTTCGAAGAGCGGCTCTTAAGCAAAGATTCTCTATAATTTATTTCGTTAAAAATGAACAAAGATATTATTTTCGTTGAAGTGGTAGTTGTTCTGATATTTTTAGTTGTTGCGAACTTTTTTTATAGTTCAAAAATGACAAATCTTACTATGGAAAACTATCAGTTCCAGTTTGAGAAAATGAGCAGTCTTCTTGATGGCTGCATGGGTGCTGGGTCTAACAAAATTGTTGTTGATGCAGATGGCGGCCCTATACTGAAAAAAATACAGAAGTTGGAAAACCAGATAAGCGTTTTAACCGAAAGCAAGAGCCCGGTTGCTAAAGCAAAAGAAGAGAGCAGTGTTGCTGGCAATACGATAGAACCAATGAAGCAAAACATAAAAAATGTTGGTGTTGTGATAGACCAAATGGATATAGCTCCTGAGAAAATAAATGAGCTGAATGATGTTTTGCGTTCAATGTATAAGGAACTGGGGGATTTAGATCTCAGTGTCAGCAAGATGGTAAAAGGAGAGTCTGTATATAGAAAAAAAATTGCTCAAAAAGAAGCTGAATTGCAATCGAAAATTCACCAAATAAAAGGAATTTTTAAGCAGAACAAAGAATTAAAAGTTGAGTTAGACAAGCTTAGCGGTAAAATTACGAATATGGAAAATAAGCACGAAAAGGCGCGCCAGGCCGAAAAGAAGAAGAAAAAACTGGGTCATCGTTTGAATTCGCTGGAAAGTAAGATAAACAAGTTAATTAGTAAGAGAAGGGGTTTCGAAGAAGAGATCCTTGCGAATAAATAATTTGCATCATTGGTGCAATAATTAAAATTATGGCAATTAAATCTTTGTATAGAGTTATGGCTGTGTTTTTGTTTTTTGCTATATCTCTTTGCTTTTTTAGTTATGCGGATGATCCTGCCGATGCAATCGATGCAATCAACAAAAAAATAAAAAGCCTGTCGGGTATTGTTGGTAAATTAGATATTGAGGCCAAAAAAGTAAATAAGATCGATGAATTGCTGCGTTTGACTTATCAGGAGATAAACAATCTCTCATTGATTATGGCTAGACCAACAGAAAATCAAGAATCGTTACGTAAAGAGCTCACTCAACGCACGCAGCAGACAGTTTCTTTAAAAGCCGAACAGGCTCAAATGAACGTTCAATTGATAAGCAGCAAAAAAGAGTTGGAGCAGCTGAGAAAAGAATTCACTGTTTTAATCGACAAAAGAGACGAGATCACTCTGGAAAGAAATAATTTGAAACAAGCGGTTACAAGCAACGCCGGAGTTGTAAGCGCTCTTGATGCAGAAATAGAAGGGTTAAAAGAAAAAACAGCTATCTTAAGCAAGAATGCCGATGAGTTGGAAAATGCATTAACTAATAATAATGATTTATCTAAAAAAATTACCGCAGATAAAATAAAGCTAAGTAGCCTAAAGAAAGAAATAGATTCTCTGGAAAG
>JAAEQW010000110.1 GCA_024231025.1 Candidatus Omnitrophota bacterium | reverse complement strand
GAGAGAAAATCGCGTTTGTCAGACCGGAGTTAAAATTCGGCTACCTAAAAACTATTGCGGCTTAATAATGGGAAGAAGCAGTCTAACGAGCCAATTTTCGATTTTAATAGCAACCGGATTGTTAGATGAAGACTACAGAGGTGAAATTGGAGTAATTATGTTCAATCTTAGTGATACGACTATGTATGAAGTAAAAAGAGGTGATAGAATCAGTCAACTATTAATTATACCCAATTATCCAGTAAATGTAAATCTTGTTAAATGTGATTTTGTCGAATTAGGAGAAACTAGTGAACGAGGTACAAAAGGTTTTGGTTCTACCGGGCAATAATTTCATATATGTGAGTGGATTATGCATAAATTTTTGGCTTAGTTTTTGGACTCGACCTCTAAGATACCATATTTCTTCCAATAAGCGTACTGGGTGTGCGCCTATTGGAAGAAATACGATAGTGCTTTGCAATTGCTAGCATCGTTGGCATATGTCGTCAGGTGGTATAACTACAAAACGTAACCATATTTCTTCCAATAGGCGTACAGAGAGAAAGCCCACACCTATTGGAAGAACTATGGTATAAAGCTATCCGTTAATCACACGCGTACTTATTTACCTAATGAGCCGAACCTTGCGAGGTTGAATATGTAAAATTTCGCCCCAGAGTCTTCACCCTAGACGAAACAGTATCATTCGTCTCCATCGCACCTGAACATGTACCCGAATAGGAGAACGAATAATAGGAAAATGGATCGCTTCTTTTTGGTTTTCTTTTTGTCTTATTTTTCGCTTTTCGAGAAGTGGTGGGCGGCGGTTGACACCGCTTGCATTTGTGAAAGTGGTGGATGCATTGTTTGCTGCACATCGAGAGCATGGTAGGTATTTTCGAAAATGTCAGTTTTCCACTTTCATTTCATGTCCAAGTAAAGCGATAGAGAGATGGGGATTTAGTCGTAAAAGTAAATTGTACTGAACACATGTCAAATATACATGGAGTTAGGACCGAAATTAGCTTAGAGACCGAAATTTGGAAACTGGGTAAAAACTTGTAGTTGCTCTAACTTTCTAGATTACATAGTATAACCGAATCTGCCAATTTCTAACCAGTTTTTTACCCAGCTTCATCTCCAGTGTTTATTCTGCACTAGTGCCAATTGGATTGGATTGGCCAAAAGTGAAACCTGATGGCTATAGGCAGTGCTAGAGGCTGAAATTTTAAAAATTGGGTAAAACTTGTAGTTTCTCTAGCTATGTAGGTATTACTGTAGCCAAATCTGTCAATTGTTTCTATTTCGCAGGTCAGTAGTGACTCTTTTCAGTTCAGTTTCACAATAGTCCAGCTGATTTCAAATCAAATAGCGAAGCTAAATTTGGCACGCACAAACTTAGGGACATTCCTATACGTTTACCAAAGTTTTCCTATAATTAGTAACTTGGGTAGTTTTGAACACGAGGTCTCATTTTCAGTCAGTTGCAATTCGAGTGGTGAGGGAATTTCTATTCG
>JAAEQW010000109.1 GCA_024231025.1 Candidatus Omnitrophota bacterium | reverse complement strand
TCTCTGAGCGCAATAACGTCCTGGTCAATTCTACCAAAACTTCTCATTTTTGAAATTTTTTGCCTTTTATGGCAATTTTTTGAGTTTTTACAAAAATGTCGGATTTCAAATCTGTTTACGGATTTGGATAGCACTATCTAAGCTGAATGCAAACATATATATAGTTTGGGTCTATCTTGTGTTTTTCCAATGTTATTCACAGTAAAACATTGCAATGCAGCAAAAACTTTCAGAAAATTGTGGACATTTATGATCAATAACATTACAAAAACGCGAAATAAACCCCGAATTATATACATATTTGCAGTCAGCTTAGATAAGGTTATCCGAATTCGTAAAGAGATTTGAAATCCGAAATTTTTGTAAAAACTCAATTGACCAGGATGTTATTGCGCTCAAAGAGAGCATTCAGAAAACATATAGGCTAATATGTTATTATTTACGCCAATTTTTTTAACGTTTTGCTTATAAAACTGCCATTTACTGACATTTCAAATTAACTGCTTTAGGGCTATGCAATCTAGAAAGGGATTGTCATGAAACTTGGTGGAACAGTTTCCTATTTAGTCTAGTTCCAACGTGCAAAATTTCATCCACATCGATTGACCCAGAGCGAAGTAATTCAAAATAAAAGTTGTTCACATCAAAAAACACCCTGCATTTCTTTTGTTTTCAGTTACATATTGCGACAACCGGTACCGTCCGTGCGCACTGTCAGATACTTCAAAACAATGGCTAAACACGGGCAAAACACGACACGTCCACGACACTTCACAAACGGCAGCAATAGCTGTTGGGATCTAACGCGGACCCTT
>JAAEQW010000108.1 GCA_024231025.1 Candidatus Omnitrophota bacterium | reverse complement strand
CGTAAAGGCGTGAAGCCAGGCAGAGGTGGGCCGGAAGGAAGGGGCGTAGATGGCTTAAGGATTGCCCGAGCCACCCCTCTTGGGGAAAGAATTCATTAAATTGGTAAAGAAATAAAAGTTCATCAAATTCTATGAAACATGGTGTCAACGGGTAAGTTTTGGTACTGAATTCAGTGTCAAAAGTGTCTCTTGTCGCTTACCTACGTATTGCGTGTCGCATCTTTGCTGTAATTGCCCGGGCTTGCATTAGGTTGCGATCACTTTTTGCCTTTGTATTTCTTAGTAGTTCTTTTGTCTTTCAGTCTTGATTGTGGTTTTTGCTGTTTAGAACCGTTTGGGCCTGAAGAAGCGCCTTCAAGAGGTGTGAAATGTTGCCTGTAAAAATTCGATCTTTTATCTGGGTCTGGACAAATCAGTCTCCCGTTATTCAATCAAACTTTTATTGGTACTGAATTCAAACATGGTATCATCTTATTGCCGAAATCTATTTTTTGACCCTCGCAGTTTGAAATTCGGTACCAAAACTTACCCATTGACACCATATACTTTCACCTCGGCAGTGCGGTTGCAGAGAAATATGCATTTTGTTTGAGGATAACTCTGAGACACCTGCATTTTGAATTTCAAATTTTACGTGTCAATAACATCTGAACGGCTGGGCTGAAACTTGAAACTCTGACCCGCCCTTTCAGCGACAAAGAAGATCTCAATCCGTTTGGTGGTTGCGAAGTTACAAGCTTTTCAAATGTGTCAGTATGATTGGATAAAAAACGAACTATACCGAATAAGGTATGTGGCAAAGACAGCAAATGACACGAGAATGCTGGCAGCTGTGAGGACGAAAACTCTCGTGGTATCCAGCACTGCAGGATTTGTAGAGTACCTGAAGATGAAGTACGTCTTTAAAAATGAAGACAGAAACGGCAATCACGTACATAGGCCTATTTTTTATGGCAAAGTTTTTCCTTTGCATTAGTAATATATAAGATAAGTTCGGATAAATTTTTTGTTCGTTTCTTACCAGTCTAAAGTTGAGAAGAAAGGGGACGGCTAATAGTGCGACTAGTAATTAAAACGGGAAGAATACGGAGAGCATCCAAAATGAATCGATCTAATCTGCGCAGTCTTTTCTGTGTACCGGTTTGATAGACCGACGAAAAATCTGACTTGTATGCAAATTTCCTGTTTTCGCCTGCCATTCCTTGCTTCGTTCCGCCATTTCGTTTATTCTTCTTTGCTTGCTGGCTCAATTATTGAAAGTGCAGTTTTCAAAGATGGAGTTCTAAAAAATACCCCCTGCAAAAGTAGCTGAAAAATCGTCGCTGACACGAGATAAGAGCGTTAAGTCAAAAGTCTTTGCAAAATGCTCATCTGAGCTAGCATTGCAGCCTTTTTATAAGAACTGCGAAAATTTAACTTTACTAATTTAGCAATTGCTTAATCATTACCGGATGGACTACAAAAATAATGATTTCATCCTAAATGCTGGCTGACATCTAGTGGTAACACTTTCGAGCACTTATTTGTTAATCGAGAAGAGATGAATAGAATTTTCCCACTAAGAGCGTCATGTGTTGATGACCAATCGGTCTTCCCTTTTCGAGAAAAGATGGAATATAATAGATTACGCCAGGTATGGCCGCTTCTTTTCACCGCCCTATCAATTAAAAATATGGGTCAATTATGCCAGGTCGCTTCGCTTCTGCCGGGGAGAAGAATCGCATAACTAATTTTGGTCTCGGATCCTTAAAAAGGTCGACGCGACATCCAAAATTTATTGTCAGCCAGTCTGCTAGTCAGTCTTCAAAAATCATGTCGATCAACCCGCTTAAGCAAATTGACTACTTAGCTGCAAGAGACTCATTTATCGATGCATATGCCGGCACTTTGCATGCAATTTTCGTGAAGGATGAAATATTCCGTGAGGCCGTCTAT
>JAAEQW010000107.1 GCA_024231025.1 Candidatus Omnitrophota bacterium | reverse complement strand
GCTAAATTATAGGTCATTTCGGAAAGCTTCGTTTGGGTTTAATTCCAAACTTATTCCGACATCTTTTTGAGTTATCATATAACTCACGTTTCGGGGTTCAGTTTTTAGTATTAAGATATTAATCTTTAAAGCAAAAACAGCTATTTTTTGCTTCCAAGTCGTTAACACCTAAGTTTTGTGTGGATATTTACCCTTCCTAGTCATCAAGTTCCCCACAGTCTTTGGCTTCGAGCTTCATCGTAAAGGTATCAAGTTGTAAGGCCTGAATGAAAAAGCCTTGTATGCTCTCTTCAATAGCGGACATAGCAATATCCACCGCCGAACCTATTTGTTCCCGTACACCTTCTAAAGCACCACTAATAATAGTTTGGAACAACCCCCATAAACGTTTAGCAAAGTCTACAGTTTCAAGTTGCTTGTTGAGATAATTTCGTACATCACAAACACGACTCTCAGCATATTCCAATTTAGCCTGCACAAGCATGAGGTAACGTATTGCCGTCAGATGGATAGAAGCAATATGAGAAGCAAATGTTTCAGTCTGCTCTTTCAAAAAACCTAAATGTTGCTTTGCTTCTTTAAAATACACTTCAATGCCCCATCGCATAGCATATACTTCGAGGATTTTAACAGCTTCCATTGTTATATCCGAAGTTAAAAAAACAGCCCAATCTTTCTTGCCAACCTGTGGCTTGTCTCCCTCGCATTGACCACGTACAAATAGCAAGCGTATATTTACCCAATCTGCTTTCTCTTTTTTATCAGTAGCCAGATTTAATTCGACATCAACAATCTTGCCATAATAGTCCAAACCAGCTATCTTTTCCCATTTTCCTCTCACAACCTTTTTGTAGATTTCCGCAACCTTTAACATAGAAGTTTCTTCTTCAGACCCAGTGTAGCGATATTTTGTCTCGTTTTTTTTCATTCTCAATACAGGTGTGAGGCTGTTATCTAAGGCAGTTTTTATAGTCGTTTTGGTACCAAACCATGCATCACCAAGCAAATAAGAAGCACTAATTCCTTGATTTAACGCACGTTTAATCATGCTTCTAAGTATTTGGGGCTTGCTGGTTTGCGCTTCACGATAACGATTGGCTACTACGCTACGACCATCTTTGAATGGTTTTTTTAAACCTTGAGCATTAACACTGCTTATGTAAATCTGTGAGTCAATCGGCAAAAATGCCTGACCGGTCGCTAGTCCCAAAGTTAGCACTTGTTGCCCCATACATCTGCGTCCAGTTAAATGATCGAAGTGTTTGGAAACTCCTTCCATTTTCTTCCCTCGCCGTTCCTTCACGGAATCATCAGCAACAAATGCTTTATTCTCACTGTCCTTTATTTGAGGGGCTTTGTAAACCCCTGATGCTACTTCCAAGTTTAGTTTACGCCAGTTTGCGTCTTCACGTTTTACCATTTCGTAAATCACATCCTTTTTTGCATCTGAGAAAGTTTTCAGTGAATCTCGTGAAAACAGTCTAACCGAACCGCTCAACCAAACCCATAATAACAACAAAAAAACAACCTCGCCTACTGGAGTACCACTCCGCTTTTTAAAACCGGCCTTATTCAGCAACGTCTTCATTTTCAAGCTCTTCCACATACCAGCGAACATATTATCGGCACAAACTTGAGGGTCAGTTAAAATGTCTTCCGTTAGAGCAGGTAAGTCTGATTTTGTTGTATTATGTTTCATGTTTCCACCTTTAGTAATTTTTGTTAAGAAAACGATATTATATACTTTCAGAAGCATTATTGCATCTTTTTTTTCATATCGTTATTTTTTATAAATTACCACAAAGGTTATGTGGACTAACGACTTGGAAGCAAAATTTAGTTATTTTTACTTTGTAATTCAACGTGTTAATGCTGAAATTTGAACCCCGAAACGTGAGATGTAACATCACAATTGAACTTATTTTTTAATATTTTTTGAAGGTCTTCAAGGATAACTGAACCACCTCTAGCAACATATCCTTGTAAAAATGCTTCTTCTCTGAGACCTATTTTCTGATTTCCTCCATTTTTACGTTGATCTACAAGTCCATCAATACCATTTTCTGCAAATTTCTTTTTGTAAAGGAAGTATTGCGATCTGCTAAACGGAACTGTATACTTAGAAAAAAATTGGGAAACGGAAAGCTCTGAACTTTGTATACGTTTCAACCATGTTACAATGGTGTCTTTTTTGACTGGCATTTGTGAATACCCCTGTTATCAGTCTGATATAATGTTTATTTATGCTCATTATATCACCAGTCTTAAATAAATGTAACGTTTTTTTTAAATAGCCGAAAGTCATGTACTAAAAACTGAACCCCGAAACGTGAGTATGATATACACTTCTCTACCACACAGAGGTAAATGCTTTATTCGTTTTAGTCGGTCTTTTCCATGTGGCTTGCTAATGTGTTGGCCGCATACATGACAAGTACAACCTTCTATTGTACTCTCTACGTAGAATTCGTAATG
>JAAEQW010000106.1 GCA_024231025.1 Candidatus Omnitrophota bacterium | reverse complement strand
TCAAGCTGGCTTCAGTCTGCTCTCTTCTCTGACCCAGCTTAATTTTGAAGAAATACGGTTATGTTTTGCAGTTGCTGCGCCTGGCAGTCATCCTTGAGACTGGCGCCAGCTGCTAATTATGTAAGCCCCCCTCAAGCTGGCTTCAGTCTGCTCTCTGACCCAGCTTAATTTCGAAGAAATATGGTTAAGTTTTGCAGTTGCTGTGCCTGGCAGTCATCCTCGAGACTGGCGCCAGCTGCTGGTACTAGGAACTACAGAAATCAACCATGATTCTTCAAAATTAAGCCCCCTCAAGCTGCCTTCAATGTGCTCTCTAACCCAGCTTAATTTCGATGAAACATGGTATATATGTTTAACCTATGCAGCTCTTGGCCCTTGTTTAGGGAAAGTTAACTTTTGCAAAAATCAGTAGTAAAAGTTATATAATAAAACTCGTGTAATTTAAGTAAGCAAACAAGAGAAATGGAAGAACTGTATTCAAATGAAAGAGAGAACACCATCCTATCTCCTTTTAATGGCGTTACTCCAAATTTGTGCATTCTGTGGCAAAAAAATATTTCTTGATCTCATTTGCAGATTTAGGCACTATTTCTGCCTGAAAACCTGGACTAAAATTTATTTAGGATCTTTTCAGCTAGAAATTTTCTATATATCGAATACCGTATTCCCTCGAATAAACCGGTACCGGTTTATTTATTTCAAGTTGCCTTTCAGACACCTGTTTATTCGAGGGACCGGTTTATTTGAGGGACCGGTTTATTTTTACTATTGTCTATCAAACATTTTCATTTGTGTAATCAAGGGGAATCCAGCTGGACGTCACTCTAAAATATGTTTCAAAATGTTTCAATATATTTTATGCCTTTTACCAATTTGCACAATCCAGTACCATTCTTTTCAATCCTTCACTCACTTCGAAAACCATTGATTTTAAGAATAATTTAATAAAATATTCTGTTTCCAACGGTTTTCATGGAAACTCGGCAGGAATCTAAGCCATGCCTTGGACTACAAAAGTGCCAAATATTAACAAAATCGGCCAGCAGGTGTGGTAGTTATGCATTTTAAAAAAGCATTGAAAGTGTAGGCTAGGCCACCCTGCATGTAACTCGAATAAACTGGTACCGGTTTATTCGAGGGAATGGTTTATTTATTTCAACCCCTGCCTATGACACCAGTTTATTTGAGGGACCGGTTTATTTGAGGAACCTGTCTAATCGAGGGAAAATGGTATTATTCATCAGTCGATAGCCAGAAATCTCAGCAACAACAGTTTGGTCCGCTTGTTCTGATCTTCCCCCCAGTTGCTGAGCAGTGACCATTTTCCTAACTCGAACTCACCAAAAGTGACTAAGGTACAAAATCCCCATACAGCCGATGGTATGCCACGCCTTAACGAAGCCTCTAATCAGAAAATTCACAGGAGTAATAAGTTTTTATTTTTCGATAATGCATCCATTTATTATGGTCTGGAGTGGGAAAAGCACTTGGTGAAAAAAGAAAAAGCCCCCCTTCCACTATTCCAAAAACAAGTTTTTTTGGCCCACACTGTTTTTGAACACAACCGATCGGGATGAGACTTGGCACAAGTTTAGAGGCTAGTTCCACGCTACTTCTTATAATATCAGCCCAATCCGTGGGCT
>JAAEQW010000105.1 GCA_024231025.1 Candidatus Omnitrophota bacterium | reverse complement strand
TTTCAAGCTGTATTTTCAGTAAGACGTTGAACAACACTTCCAACATCATGAAAAACATTCGATTTTGGCATGTTTCTCCAAAATTCCGACGTAGCCAAACTTGTTAGTGCAGACCCTCAACAAAACGTTCTGTTTTCTCTGAGCAAATGGCACACAGCAACCTTCAAACCCAAGCTTACCGTCAAGTCCACAAAACCAGAGCTTTATGCCAACCGCCTTGTAATCTTGGTAAATTTGTGATAAGGCTTCCACGGCCATAATATCCAGGAAGTTGAAATGAGAACAATCAATGACAATAGTGTGAACGTCAGTGTTTAGATCACTACTTGTAGTGTTTTGACCACCAACTGTCACGTCATTTGTCGGATTTACTAAAGGACACGCATCACATATAGTATGTACGTGTGTGTTTCTGGGATAGGTAGAACCTTTGTCCCTTTGTGGATGGCTGAGCGAAAATACACCCGCTTTCTTTTCCACCGCATTTTGTTTATCTTTTGCCATCTTCCTCTTCAAAAATAGTGGATCTACTGTTGTTTTTCTAAACTACAATTAAATAAGAAAATAGCAACAAGATATACCAGTAATGTGCCTAACTTTGGCCATGTGCCTAACTTTGGCCACTTTTGGAAAAAGTAAAATTTCTGCTAGAAAACGTGACGGAAAGTGAAGCTGCTTGGCATACAAGTACACCCATTGGTACCGCATTTTTCTATGATAGCTACGAGTAAAAGCAGGCTTCTCTAAATAAGGACTAAGTTGTTTTGATAAAGCATACGGTAAAAAAAAAATCGAAAAATTCAAAATAGTAAAAAAGTAATGA
>JAAEQW010000104.1 GCA_024231025.1 Candidatus Omnitrophota bacterium | reverse complement strand
TATGGTTTTTTGACGATAGTCAAAAAGAGCGAAGGTTTGAAGCCGAGCGAAAGCCAGCCTCGCTGGGGCTGGATAAGCGGTTCTGGAAGAAACAAAACAAGACACGAGCAGAAGGTAGATTAGCCGCAGGTGAAATTTATTTTGCGAAGGACTTTTTATTGCTTTAGTTTTTTTAGGATCGTTTTTTGTGATATAATTCATTACTATGAAATATTTAATCACACTTTATGTTAGCGTCTTTTTTTGCTTTTCTTGTTTTGGGCAAACAGCTTCTCAGTTTTTTAAACTTATCGACAGCCAAGATAAAATAATATCAGCAGAAAACAAAAACACACAGAATAAAGCTAATACATCAAAAACCGCATCAACTTCCAAACCAAAAATAAATAGTGATCAAGAATCATTAAATAGGTGGGAACAACACAACAAACAACCCAAAAACAAGAAGACTATATCGTCTTTTATCAAAACATTTGAATCCGACCTTAACCGCATGCCATCTTATCGCAATCAAACCGCCGCTTATCGCAGCAACCAGGATTACGATAAAGCATGGAAAAAAGTGCATAAAACCGAATCTCGCGGCTACGAAGTAATTCCAAACTTTTAACGTTATTTAGAAGCAGCGCAGCTGCTCTTCTTACAGCAAGCTCCCTCACTGGTCGGACATTTTCCTGTCCAGCAGTAAAGGCAAAGTTTTTCTTTTTCCAGACCAATCGCCGAAACCATATCGTCAACAGTCTGATATTTAACGCTATTGACTTCAATATCTTTGGCGATCCAGTCAACCATCTTTTTATATTTTTCTGATGTGTGATCGGTGTATTCTGATACATCTTCAATGTCACTTCCTTCAATACTTTTAATCGCCTTACGCGCTGAAAGTTCGTTGATGCTTCTGGTTGAAAGATTATATTTACAAGGAAACATCAACGGTGGACAAGCTGGGCGAACATGAATTTCTTTTGCGCCGGAATCAAGTAATTTTTTAACGGTAAAATTCTTTAGCTGAGTTCCTCTAACAATCGAATCCTCGCAAACAATGATTTTCTGACCGTTTATTATTTCTTCAATAGAAATCAATTTCATTTTAGCCACTAAATCACGGGTTTCTTGTGTGGGGGGAGTGTAGCTTCTTCCATAACCTGGGGTGTACTTTACAAGCGGACGCCTATACGGTTTGCCACTCTCCATTGCATATCCTATCGCATGTGCTATTCCGGAATCCGGTACGCCACTAACAATGTCGACATCTAAATCCTTATCACGTCTTGCAAGAAAACGACCACAACGCTCGCGCACAACTTCAGTGTTTATTCCTTCATAATTTGATGCCGGAAACCCAGTGTATATCCACAAAAACGCACACACCTGACTCTCCTTACCCCCAGCGCGCTTCTGCTGTAAGCCATCTTCAGCTATTAAAACAATCTCGCCGGGTTGCAAGTATTTATCAATCTTTAAATCGTTATTTACAAAGGCGCAGGTTTCACTGGTTACAGCAATTGAATTTTCATTTTTTCCAATCGTAAGAGTGGTATAGCCCAATCTATCCCTTGCCGCGTATAATCCATCTTTATGCAGCAATAATAAGGAGCATGATCCATCAATCGCGGCAAACATCTTTTCTATTCCATCAACGATGTCGTTACCTTGAGTAATCAGCTTGGCGATTAGCTCTGTTGTATTTACCGTGTCTTTGCTTACCTCAGTAAAAGAACACCCTTTATCAAGAAGACCCTTCGCCAAAAAAAGGAGCATTATCAATAAAGCCATCAGTAACAATACAGAATGGTCCAAATTTAGATTGAACGTATATCGGCTGTTCATCCAAGGCGCTCACAACACCAATACCCTTATTGCCTTGGAGATAATTGTACTCATCATAGAATTTCGACTTAAATTGACTTTGAGAAATATTATGAATACGCCGTCTGAACTCTTCACCTAAAACCGCCAATCCACCATAACCGGTTCCAAGGTGAGAATGATAATCTGTGCCGTAAATCAATTGTTCAATGCAATTCTTCTTCGAAACCACTCCAAATAATCCACTCATGCTTTGCTCCTTTTATTAGTCGTACGCATTGTAAAAACTTACAGATTATCTTCCAGAAAATCCGAAATTCTAAACTCGAAATCCGAAACAAATCCTAAATCCTAATAACGAAAATCCTAAACACTTACCTATAACTTACGGCTGTTCATCCAACAAATAAACTTTTAGAAGAAAAATTAGGATCAGTTGTTAAATTAACTCCTAATTTTCTCAAGCCAACTTCATCCCCCGGTGTCGGCATATGGGTCATATGCATTTCGCAATCTCTGAGCTCATTTAATTTTTCAACCGCAAGCTGAGTAGCTGAATTTGTCGAAGCGCTTATGCTTAGTGCGGTTAGCACCTCTTCTAAATCCAGACTAACTGCCTTTGCGTGTAAGATATCCTTCTTTAGCTTGCCGATTGAGCCAACGATCGACGGCGACAATAAATGTATTTTATCGGGTATTTCGGCCAACTCCTTAATCGCATTCAAAACAGCACTGCTTGTTGCATGCATCAAAGATGAATTTTTACCGATGATTATTTTGCCATTTTTTAACTCAATTGCAGCACCGCAGAAAATACCCTCATTGCCTTTACCGCTCTCTTGCGCAGCTTTAGCCGCATCTCTTGCCGGAACAACAACCGCTCGAGCCTCAGCCTCGACCCCAAGCTCTTCCATAATCAACTTTACGCGATCAACCGTGCCCTTATCAACAAAACCCATTAAATACTCGCAAGAATATCTAAAATACCTTCTGATCACCTCTTGCGTTGACGCAAAACGAACAACATCATCATCAACAATGCCAAAACCGGCACGATTAACTCCCATATCAGTAGGCGACTTATAAAAAGATTCGCCACCGGTTATTTTTTCTAAAATTCTTTTAAGGAGCGGAAACGCTTCAACATCACGATTATAGTTAATTGCCGCATCACCATATGCTTCCAAGTGAAATGGGTCAATAAGATTGAAATCACGAAGATCAGCTGTGGCAGCTTCATAAGCAATGTTAATCGGATGCTTAAGAGGTATGCTCCAAATAGGAAATGTTTCAAACTTAGCGTAACCTGCTTTTACTCCTCTTTTATGTTCATGGTAAAGCTGAGAAAGACAAGTTGCCAATTTTCCACTTCCCGGACCAGGACCAGTTATAACCACTAGTGGTTTATCGGTTTCAATATAACAATTAGCGCCATAGCCATCGTCACTAACAATTAAGTCAACATCCGTTGGATACCCTTTGGTAAATTTATGAGTCTTTACGGTTATCCCCCGGCGTTCTAATTTATTCTTAAAAATCGTTGCCGCCGGTTGATCGTTAAAGCGAGTTATAACCACCGCGGCCACATTAATGCCCCAGCCGTTTAAGTCATCAATCAACTTTAGCGCGTCAACATCGTAAGTAATACCAAAATCAGCTCGCACTTTGCGTCGTTCGATATCACCGGCATAAATACACAGTATTAAGTCGGCTTTATCTTTAAGCTTATGCAAAAGACGCATTTTAACATTCGAATCAAAGCCCGGTAAAATGCGCGCAGCATGGTAATCAAAAATAATCTTTCCACCAAACTCTAGGTAGAGCTTATTGTTAAACCTTTTAACTCTTTCTAAGATAGCTTTTGTCTGTTGCTTCAAATACTCTTCATTATCAAAACCAATCTTTTTAACCATTCCTATCTCCCTTCACTAGACTATAGACATTAGACCATAGACTACAGACCTTAACACTCTAACGTTTAAACCTTTCCAATTTATTTACTTCTAATTAAAATTTTACATTAGTAATAATCTTTATTCTCATTCCCCATTCTCTCCCGAGTCTTTGGTCTTTGGTCTTTGGTCTTTGGTCTATTGTCTCGCCGTACACACTTCATCAAGTCGATTGTGATATTCCTGCAAAGACGTAACCTCAGACTCTTTTTCTTTCAGCGAAGCAATTCCTTCCACGCTGGCACAGGCAGCGGCCATCGACGTAATATAAGGAACTTTGTGTTGGATTGCTAACATCCTAATATAGCTGTCATCAAATTTACTACTACGCCCAATCGGAGTATTAACAACTAAATGAATTTCTTTGTTTTTGATTAAATCAGCAATATTGGGCCTTCCCTCGTGAATCTTTTTAACTGCTGAATTTTCAACTCCGTTAGAAGTCAGAAATTTGCTTGTTCCTTCGGTGGCATAGATTTTAAAGCCGAGACCATTAATTTGCTTAGCAATGCTTAGCAATTGATCTTTATGTTTATCAGTAACGGTGAGTAAAACATTCCCCCCTGAAGGAAGCTTTGACCCAATTGCCTCTTGAGCTTTAAAAAATGCCCCGCCAAATCCATCAGCAACACCCATAACCTCACCGGTCGCTCTCATTTCCGGACCTAATAGTGGGTCTACTTCGGGAAACATATTAAACGGAAACACTGCCTCTTTAACTGCCACATAAGGCGGCTTTACTTTCTTTAAGTTTGGGAAATCTTTTATTTTCTTACCCAGCATTATTTTGGTTGCAATGCTTGCGATCGGCATACCCATAACCTTTGAAACAATCGGCACTGTGCGCGAAGCACGTGGGTTTGCCTCTAAAATATAAACCTGATCATCGCAAATTGCATACTGGATGTTTATCAACCCTGAAACTTTAAGCTCTTTGGCAATTGTTTTAGTGTATTCTTCAATGGTCGCAATATGTTTATCGCTGATGTTGCGTGATGGTATTACACACGCAGAATCTCCTGAATGAACACCTGCTAGCTCAATATGCTCCATAATCGCGGCAACAAATGTTTCTTGGCCGTCACAAAGAGCATCGACTTCTATCTCGGTTGCTTGCTCAAGAAATCGATCAATCAACATTGGCCGCTCCGGGGTAATGTCGATTGCTTTTTTAACATAATTTATGAGCATCTCTTCGTTGTAAACGACCTCCATTCCTCTGCCGCCTAAAACAAATGATGGCCTAACCATTAACGGATAGCCAATATCGTTAGCAATCTCTAGCGCCCGCTCAAGAGAGTGAGCGGTGCCGCTTTCAGGCTGCAAAATATTTAAATCAATCATCTTTTGGCGAAAAGCTTCTCGATCCTCGGCAAAACCAATACTCTCCGGCGAGGTACCAAGTATTTTTACACCGTGCTTCTTTAATTCTTCGGCAAGGTTTAAAGGAGTTTGACCCCCAAATTGAACAATCGCCCCTTTTGGTTTTTCTTTATCCCAGATTGCCAGCACATCCTCAACTGTTAACGGTTCAAAATAAAGCTTGTTTGAAGTATCGTAATCAGTTGAAACAGTTTCGGGATTGCAATTAACCATGATCGACTCATAGCCCTCTTCGCGAAGCGCGAAAGAAGCATGACAACAACAATAGTCAAACTCAATTCCCTGGCCAATTCTATTTGGACCGCCACCTAAAATTAAAATCTTCTCATTAGGAGAAACTTCACTTTGGTCTTTGCCTTTGTAGGTAGAATAATAATATGCGGCATTCTCAATACCACTTACAGGAACTGGTTCGTACGCGGCCACTTTACCGATTTTAATTCTTCTCTCGCGAATTGCTGCCTCGTCAACACCAAAAAGTAAAGATAGATATTTATCAGAAAAACCCCACTCTTTAGCTTTAGACAATTGATCATCACTTAATTTATCCCAGCCAATGCCTGCCATTTCACTTTCAAAATCAGCCATTTCTTTCATTTCATTCAAAAAGTACTCACCGATATAGGTAATTTTATGCAGCTCATTAACTGTCGCACCTTTTTGCAAAGCTTCATAAATAAGAAACACCCGCTTACTTGATGGCTGAGCGAGCCGTTCCTTTAATTGCTCTAAAGACAGTTTTTTAAACTCGCTAATTAAACCTAAGCCATATCTCTTTATCTCAAGTGAACGAATTGACTTCTGAAAACTCTCTTTAAAAGTTTTTGCAATGCTCATTGCTTCCCCAACAGCCTTCATTTGTGTGCCCAAAACATCTATAGCTTGAGGAAACTTTTCAAACGCCCAGCGGGCAAATTTAATTACTACATAATCGCCCCAGGGCTCATATTTTTCTAAGGTACCTTTTCTCCAGTAAGGAATTTCGTCCATTGTAAGACCAGCCGCCAATTTGGTTGAGATTCTTGCAATCGGAAAACCAGTAGCCTTACTAGCCAAAGCTGACGAACGCGATGTACGCGGATTGATTTCGATTACAACTAGACGATCATCTTTAGGATTATGTGCAAATTGAACATTTGTTCCACCGACAACAGAGATCGCGTCTACAATTTTATAAGAAAGATCCTGCATACGTTGCTGCAACTCAGTAGGAACTGTTAGCATTGGTGCTGAACAAAAACTGTCGCCAGTGTGTACTCCCATTGCGTCAATATTCTCGATAAAACAAACAGTAATTTTTTGATTTTTAGCATCTCTAACAACCTCTAACTCTAACTCTTCCCAACCTAAAACACACTCTTCAACCAAAACCTGACGCACAAGGCTAACATTAAGACCACGAGCTACAATCGTTCTTAATTCTTCAATGTTATAGGCAATTCCTCCGCCAGTTCCTCCCATTGTGTACGCAGGGCGCAAAACAACCGGATAGCCAAGCTTCTGGGCAATCTTTTCTGCTTCTTCGACCGAATGAGAAGGTTCACTTAATGGCACTTGGACACCAATTTTTGCCATGGTTTCCTTAAAAGCAATCCGGTCTTCTCCACGTTCAATCGCATCGGCTTTTACACCGATAATTTCAACGCCATATTTCTCTAATATACCTGCTTTGTATAAGCTGGATGAAAGATTAAGACCGGTTTGACCACCTAAATTAGACAGAAGTCCATCGGGTCTTTCTTTTTCGATGATCCTCTCAAGGCTCTCTACGGTAAGTGGTTCAATATAAGTTTTATCGGCCATGCCGGGATCGGTCATAATTGTTGCCGGATTAGAATTAACCAACACAACTTCATAACCCTCTTCCTTTAAAGCTTTACAAGCTTGTGTGCCAGAATAATCAAACTCACAAGCCTGACCGATAATAATTGGCCCGGAACCGATGATCAAAACTTTTTTAATGTCACAACGTTTCGGCATTCTTCCCTCCTACTCTTAATGGGTAATTAAACAGAGTCCTACCTTTTAATTGCTGCACGCAAAGAAAAAAAATATTACTTTTAGATAATTTGAGTGTAGTTTTCAAAAGCAAGAAATACACCTTCGTATTGTTGGTAAGCGATAAGCACCTTTGCCCTCACTTAATATATCAAGAGAATAAAAACAGTCAAGTGAAATAAGACGGAATTATTTCAGGGATTTCATTTTATTTCAGGGGACACGAAACTTAATTCTTTGAATTAAATATCATGTCCCCTGAAATAAGTTTCGTGTCCCCTGAAATGTAATTTTCAACTAGACAAGTCCCTGGTCAAGCATTGCATCAGCTACTTTAACAAAGCCGCCGATGTTTGCACCATTAGGATAATTAACAAACTTGCCTTCTTTACCATATTTAATGCAAGTTTCATGAATGCTAACCATAATCTGTTGAAGCTTGCTGTCTACATCTTCCCTACTCCAGGCTAATCTCTGGCTGTTCTGAGACATCTCTAACCCAGAAACTGCAACTCCTCCGGCATTAGCCGCTTTGCCTAAACCATAAAGAGTTTTAGCCTTCATGTAAACTTCAATTGCTTCAGGCGTTGAAGGCATGTTTGCTCCTTCACCAACAGCAATACAACCATTTTTAACCAAAGCTGCGGCATCACTGCCGTCAATTTCATTCTGAGTAGCCGAAGGAAAAGCAACATCACACTTAACGCCCCAAGGACGTTTGCCTTCTAAATATTTAGCGTCAAACTTTTTGGCATATTCTTTAATGCGACCGCGTTTTACATTTTTTAGCTCCATAACCCATGCCAATTTTTTAGCATCAATTCCTTTAGAGTCGTGGATAGTTCCGCCGGAATCAGACAAAGTAACACACTTTCCGCCAAGCTGATTTACTTTTTCAATTGTGTACTGGGCAACATTACCCGAACCAGAAACTGTGCAAATTTTGCCTTTCATCGAGTCATTAACATGCTTTAGCATTTCATTTACAAAATATACGCAACCATAACCAGTAGCTTCAGGCCTGATTAAACTTCCCCCCCAATTTAAAGCTTTTCCGGTAAGTACACCGGTAAATTCGTTGCGCAATCTCTTGTATTGCCCAAACATAAACCCAATTTCTCGTCCACCAGTGCCAATGTCACCGGCTGGAACATCAGTGTTAGGGCCAATGTGACGTTGAAGCTCAGTCATAAAGCTTTGACAGAATTTCATTACTTCGTTATCTGACTTTCCCTTAGGGTCAAAATCAGAACCGCCTTTTCCTCCGCCCATTGGTAAAGTAGTAAGACTGTTTTTGAAAACCTGTTCGAAAGCTAAAAATTTTAATAGACCCAAATAAACTGTAGGGTGCAATCTTAATCCACCTTTATAAGGACCAATCGCGCTATTCATCTCAATACGAAAACCACGATTTACCTGAGGCTTTCCTTTATCGTCAAGCCAAGGAACGCGAAACATAATTACTCTTTCGGGTTCGGCAATTCTTTCAAGAATTTTGCCTTCTTTATACTTTGGATTTGCGTCAATAAACGGCATTACCGATTCGGCAACCTCTTGCACTGCCTGATGAAATTCTGATTCACCGGGATTTTTTGCAACGATCTTTTTCATGAATTGCGAAACACTCATGTTACCTCCTTGTTTTGACTCACACCTTGACCTTGTGCATATTTGCGGCATATTAAAACCCCCTATCTTGATCCTACGCTCGCTATTAGCTCGCTCAGGATATTTTCGACTAAAGCTTTTTTCGCGCTCACGTTTAAAAAACCTAAGTCTCAAATAAAAAAAGCGTCTCTTCTGCAGCATTTTACGCAGAAAAGACGCCATTGTCCTTTTTCAAATATATCAATTTAAACTAAAGTGTCAAGAGTTTTTTCTAACAAATGTTTTCCGTTTTTCGAAACTCACCCCGTATAGCTTGCACTAGGCTGAGCGGCTGAGGTGGAATTTCACTCCGGCGACGGTTTGGGTGACGGGGCAAATTGTTATCTTTATTTAACCCTGCCGCTTTGAGCAATTGCTTTTTCCCAGCAAACACTTTATCCGGATTATCATTGCGTTGCATCGACATGATTTTGCATCCGAATCCGCCGAAATTATTAAATTTAAATGGAAACGCCTGAGTCGGGAAATTATAAATCCCCTCTCCTTTAATTTCTACTGCCGTATCAACTGCTTTATAATTAATACCGCCAGTGCTACCTAAAACTAGATTGCCATCGGCATCAAAACTCTCAAGATCTAATCTACTGCGAAGACGTTTGCCACCTTCAAACACATCTTTAAATATATCATCGTTTTCAGCTGCAATAAGTGCATCAACTAAATTATTTGCCTCTTTAGTAGTGAGCAACCCCGTTGTTACTGCTTCTTCTTTGCCTAAAAGCTCTTCGGTAAACACCACCTGCATCATTGTGTTATCAGCAGTATTTCTTAATTCTAACCGATAATCATTAAACGATAATGTTTGCCACTCTGAAAATTTACCCTTTGGTCCACGATAACCTAACTTGTATTTTAAATCAAACCAACTATCCCGTCCCTTCTTTTTTACCTTCTCTGCGAGTAAGTGATCCAGTAGTTTTTGCATTGAAGAATCCAAACTAGAGTGTTCCTGTAAAAATGTTAAATTTAAGATCGTAACATCCACTTGATTAATCATATCTGCCCGAGGAAAACCTGAAGAATCAGGCTCATCAGGATCAAGCGTAGCTAATAGATTAATTGCCTCTTTCATGTGTTTTTTTACTGTATTGATTTTTACGTTTTCTTCAACTCCGGTAGTAAGTCTGATTTTTTGCGCTAAGAGGATTTCTTTATCGGTGTCATTGTTAGCGGTACCACGAAGCGGCTCTTCGCTAGGATCCCGCTGCTGGTTTTGGACAATCGCATCACTGAAATATTCAAACGTATACCCTGATTTTTTAATCGCTGCGGCAATACCTTTGTCTCTTAGCAGAGCGTTTTTAATTTTTGAAGGAAGATTCGTTATCCACGGCAACGCTGCTTGCTGCATTGTTGGACCCTTGCTCTCTGATAACATTTCTGTTAATTCTGCTTTGTCTAGCAACTCAAATAAAGCTTTTTGTTCTTTGAGTGTTAATTTTTGAATCAAATTTGCTCCATTTCTGCCTTCGGAATTCATATATAATTCCTCTACTACATTTTTAGCTAGTCGCGACAGAATCACATCATGTTG
This sequence comes from Candidatus Omnitrophota bacterium, assembly GCA_024231025.1. Lineage (GTDB taxonomy): Bacteria > Omnitrophota > Gorgyraeia > Duberdicusellales > 4484-171 > JAAEQW01. Next base: position 3,236 of record JAAEQW010000104.1, on the reverse strand, counting down.
CAATAAGGTTGAACGTAACGGTTTATTGATGCCTTCGAGTAAAGAAATGACATCCATCGTGTTTATAATCTCAATTGTCTCTGCAGTAAATCGCTTATCATTAACAACCCCAAGAAAAATCTCTAAAGTTTTTTGATCACCGCTAAGCTCAGCAATTAATTCATGACCAATACGCCATACTTTGTCCAATCTAGAAAAGAGTAAATCTACTATCGCCGATAGCATATCCTGATTCAGCAGTATATCTCTTTGCTTTAATAGTGCGATCTTGGCTCTTGTTAATTCTGCTGAGTCTCCACTTTCATTAGCATTGCGCAAAACACTTAAGGCCCAGTCATGCTCCTGGTGTAATGATTTAGCATCAAAAACTTTAGACGTGACATCAATCGTTAATTTATAATTTTTGTCAGGATCTCTACGTTTAAAGCTCCACGTCCCAAAACCGGGTTGATAGTGTTTAACTACCGAATCAAGCGATAGTTCAATAATTCCATCTTCCATCGACCCGCTGAGTTCAATCGTGTTCTCTGTCCTGATATCATCATTTATCTCCGAAACGATAGTCGGCTCTGTTACTACCGTATCCAGCCTCTGATTAATGAGTTGTTCCACTGCTTGATCGATTTGCCTACGAATGCCATTATTTTTTTCGCGATTGGTAAGAGCCATTCTAAATAACCGACCAATTTTATTATCTTCCAACGCTTTCTGCTTAAAAACATTTTCAATCATTTCCATGTACTTACTATCAACGGTCATCCACGAATATTTTTCAATACACTCATCAACAACATCGGCAATCTGCTCTTTAACTGCGCTAATTGCTTCATCGGGTATCGTGCCCCAGGCAAGAGGATTATCGCCGGTTCTTCCCGAAAAAAAGCCAATAAGTTTAACTTCTTCACTAAGACCATTAATAAGAAATTCAGCTGCATCATATTCTTTAGTTAATGGCGCAATTGTCGGATTAAATACCACCCGAACACCTGAAACTGAATCACCCGACTGCCAACTACCATCAACATCAACCAACAATCCCGTACGCAATCCACCTTCGATTTCCTTCTTAATTGTTCTAGGATCAAAAGACTTACCATTATCAACGTTAAAGCGATATTGTGAGTCATAAATTTCTTTGGCGGTAATCCCTTCTCTGCCAATCAATGCCTTGAGCAACCCGTTTACTTGAATTGCCGACTTCATAAATCCAAGCAACGAGCCGCCAACGCCTTTGACGGTGCTTTTAGAAGATCCATTTGGGATTGTGAGGTCATCATAACCAGAAGAGACAACCACGCCCTCAGAAGTAAATTTAACGCTAAAAGTGTAAGGGCCAACGATTTTGCCTGATTCTTTCCGCTCCCACTGGCCGTCAACCATATGCTCTTTTCGGGGAAAAATTGAAATTTCAATTGTCATAAGTTCGTTCTCAACTTCGGCAGTGGGTGAACGTTCATAAAGATTTGTATGAAAGTTAGTACCATACACCATTCTTTCGTTGCTATTACCTGTTTTTTCAATGAGTTGCTTGTGCTCACTAAATGATGTCTCCTCCGGCTCATTAATAAAAAAAGCTAATACGTTTGCCACATTACTTTCAGTTTCGCTTAGCCATTTTTCTCGATTAGCATCATCCTCAAAAGTAATGTTGGCATCCTTTTCCAGCATGCTCACTACTGTTTTAGTAATTTTCTGCCGGTGATCATCAATACTTTGACGAATTGGAGAAAGAGTAAACGAATCAGGGTTAACAACTCTAAGTCCATCAATCGAAAGCTCAAGATCAATATCTTGTGGGTTGCGATCATGCATAGATCCCTCTGTAATATTCTTCAAACTCTTTCTTACGCGTAAAATAATTGGCAATTTACCCTCAGTAATCCATTTTGTTTCAGCGGTGAAAAAATATTCATAAAAATAATTATCATCTCCAGATAAAGAGATTTTGATTACATCGCTGCCATCGCTTTCTCTCGCTGAAAGGTTACTAAACATTTTTTTAAGTATCAACTGCAATTGCGCGAAAGACTCCGCTTGATTATCTGAAGGAACTCTCATTACATTTTTGATCAGATAATCAGAAAGACTTGCAATTTCATCATCACCTAAATGCATCTTCGCGAATTCCAACGGACTCTTGATTCTCCTATCATTTCCAAAAAGCAGGAAGTATTTTTTAATAAGTTCTCTTACTTGAATCTTAACATCACTAATCACCTCATCCGGAATTGTGCCCCAGGCGATAGGATTATCTCCAGCACGACCTCGATAGCGCCCCTCAACTTTAATCTCATTTAAACTTTCAACGAAGGATGAAAAAGCATTAGAGCTATGCGCTAGGGACGCGACCAACGGATTAAATCTCACTCTACCTCCATCGTTAATCATCAAGCCCGCACGCACCCCGGCTTCAATCTCTCTTTGCATCGTCCTAACGGAAAAAGGACGCCTTGTTTTAGGGTTAACCCGCCCATCTTTATCATCCTCAGGATAATTATTTGGAGCTATCCAACGACTCTGATACATCCCATGAATTTCTTTAGCAGTTAAGCCATCGGTCGCTAACCCTTGGCGTAAGCTTTCTACCTTAGTTGCCGAGTCCATCAGCCCAAGGAGTGAGCCACCGACGCCTTTGGCAGCACGATCAGATGAGACTACTTTTTGCGCAGCATCATCAGTATCGGCAGTGATTTCTACTTTTTTCCACGCATCCCAGCTATCAGGCTCAAACCTGCTAGCAAATCTACCTGAATCTGCCGAGCTGCTCTGACCCGCTCTAAGCCAAATCACCAAAGTAAAACCATCAAAAGATTTAATCCGCCCCTGAACATGCGATTCGTACATATAGAGGTTTTGGCGATAACCGTTATACACGTTATCCTGCGTAGCCACCACAGCCCCCTGATCACCTTGAGGGTATGGATTGTTAGTTAAGCTGGTAATAACACTCTTTATTTGATCAGGAAATTCTTCTTTAAAATTCACCTTATAGGGACCAATACTTCCTAGAGCCTGCTCTAAAATCGCTGCCCGGTTTATTTGCATAAAACTTTCGACAGTGTCAGCAGGATGAATTTTTGAAACTGCTGCTTCAGCTGTAACTTTTGTCGTATCAAGCTCAAACGGATATGACACAGGTGCGCCCTCTGGTAAATATCTAACGGAATACTCCTGAAAACCCCTGAATGTTTCAATCGTTGATTCAATTTTTATTTTTATAAGTGATCCCTCTATTG
>JAAEQW010000103.1 GCA_024231025.1 Candidatus Omnitrophota bacterium | reverse complement strand
GATCCCCAAGCCCTCCCTCCTGGCGGAGGCAATCAGCATCATAGACAGTATTTATACGGAAGCTGAAAAAGAGGCCGCAAAAGGCCAGACTTTTCACGACATCCAGGGTGACATGTATGAATACCTGCTTTCCGAAATAGCAACAGCAGGCAAAAACGGCCAGTTCCGCACCCCCCGGCATATCATTCAACTCATGTGCGAGCTGGTGGACCCGCGGCTCGGCGAGAGCATCTGTGACCCGGCCTGCGGCACCGGCGGTTTTCTGCTCGGCGCGTATCAGCATATCCTGACACAGCACACCACCAAAAACAGGGTAAAAAAAGATGACAACGGTTTTCAGCGGGGCACGTTCGGAGACAAACTGACCAGTGAAAAGCTCTGGATACAGCTAAAGGAAAAGACCTTTCACGGCTATGACTTTGATACCACCATGGTCCGCATCGGCCTGATGAATCTCTTGCTCCATGGCATCTCCCGGCCCGACCTTGATTACAAGGATACCCTTTCAAAAGATTACAATGAGGATAACAAATATAATGTCATCCTTGCCAATCCACCCTTTAAGGGAAGCATAAACAAAGGGGATATCAACGAGAACCTTAAACTGCCCACAACCAAGACCGAGCTGCTGTTTGTAAACCGCATGATCAACTCCCTTGTTATCGGCGGCAGGACCGGTGTTATTGTGCCGGACGGGGTGCTTTTTGGATCAAGCAAGGCCCATAAGCAATTGCGCAAGATGCTGATCAAGGAGTGTGAACTCCAGGGCATTGTTTCCATGCCCAGCGGTGTGTTCAAGCCCTATGCCGGGGTGAGCACCGCTATCCTGATATTTGTCAAAGGCGGTGTTACGGAAAAAGTCTGGTTTTATGATATGGAATCAGACGGCTATACCCTTGATGACAAGAGGGATAAGATCAAAGGATATGGGGACCTGCCGGATATTGTTGCGCAGTGGAAGAAACGGCATAAAAAGAAAAAGAATGATAGAAAGGCGAAATGTTTTTTTGTGCCTGTGGAAGAGATAATTGAGAACAAATATGATCTGAGCATTAATCGCTATAAAGAGATTGTTTATGAGGAAGAGGCGTATGATCCGCCCAAAAAAATACTTGACCGGATGATGAACCTGGAAAAGGAGATCATGGGGGATATGAAAAAACTGCGGGGGATGTTGAGGTGAGTATTTCAAATGCTTTAATTGGCAATCTCACAAAAATACGAACAGGTAAGCTTGATGCCAACGCTGCTGATCCTGCCGGAAAGTATCCATTTTTTACCTGCGCTCAAGAACCCTTAGCGATAAATAGATACGCATACGATTGTGATGCGATACTTGTTGCAGGCAATGGTGATTTAAATGTCAAACATTACAAAGGCAAGTTTGAAGCTTACCAAAGAACTTACATAATAAAAGTGGCCAATGAATCAAAACTTGATTCGCGTTATCTCTATTATTTCATGTCAAAGTATGTGGAAAAATTAAGAGAGTTGAGTATTGGAGGAGTCATTAAGTACATAAAACTTGGGATGCTTACCGATGCAGAAATCCCTCTGCCGCTACTGCCCGAGCAGAAACGCATTGCGGCCATTCTGGACAAGGCCGACGCCATCCGCCGGAAACGGCAGGCAGCCATCAAACTCGCCGACGAGTTCCTCCGCGCCACCTTCCTCGACATGTTCGGCGATCCGGTCACCAATCCCAAGGGGTGGGAAGTGAAGCCTATCGGTGAAATGCTAACTTTTCTGACAAGTGGCTCTCGGGGCTGGGCGAAGTTTTACTCAAACGACGGGGCTTTATTTTTGCGAATCCAGAACATCGGTAAAAATGAGCTGATCCTCGAAGATGTTGCTTTCGTTAATCCCCCAGAGAGTGCAGAAGCACGTCGCACGAGGGTCATGGAGGGCGATGTTTTGCTAAGCATAACAGCAGACCTTGGAAGAACTGCCATAATTCCCAAAGAATTACCTGTCGCACACATCAATCAGCATCTGGCAATACTTCGTTTTAAAGGAGTGGAGCCGCTATATTCTTCAGCTTTTTTAGCATCTCCAGGAGGGCAAGAGCAAATAAAGAAGCTAAATCGTGAAGGTGTCAAAGCAGGTTTGAATTTTGACAACGTAAGGTCGCTTGAAATGATGCTACCACCAGAACTGTTACAAAAAAAATGGACATACATATACGAAAAGAAAATGCAGCAAAATCGTTTGCTCCAAAATGCAAGTGGATGGGATACTACACTCTTCAACTCCCTCACTCAACGCGCCTTTCGAGGAAAACTATAATGCCAATCACCGGCCTTACGATTGAAGTTTTTAAAGGCAGCAGTAATGGAGAATAGGCCAACTCAAACACATTTGCTCTTGTCGTTCGAGAACCTGGGCCAATAAAACCCTGAAAGCACCTATTTTCGGAACGTTAAGCTATAAATTCAATTGGTTAGCATGGTCGCCCCAATAAAAAAACCTTCTTACTTTTGTCTGGTTTTATAAAATAATCGATTTTTTTTTCATTTAAAGTGATCAAAATCTCTCAAATCCGTGTATATATATAATAGGGGGTAGTGAAATTGCAGCAATGACCTAAGTGTGGCCATCCGGAAATACAAGATTGCCGGATGGAGTGCTTGACTTTAAGTGACAGTGGATTTTATTCCATTTTAGCTGTCATTGTCGAAAGAGTAAAATATGAGACGAATGCTGATGGGAAGTTCAAAAAACGAAAAATAATTTAGCTGAAAAAACCATTAAGGGTCAACGGCACACTCGATTAAAGGTAGGGAAATATATTTCAATCGTTTTGGAACCAACAACCCCCTTTATGGACACATTAAATAGCGATATTTCCCGACCATTCAACAAGCCCACGTCAGGACGCATTGCGGTAAAGGTGATTAACCATCTGGACGATGAAGTTATGAAAGTGTTTCGGGTGACGTGATGAACTACATAGGTTGGTACGGTTTTCTTGCTGTAGAAAAATTTACCAAATATTATTTACCAAGGATTTAATTTTGTGATAAATATCCGTAAAACTTATTAATTATTGGTTTGCCCATTAATTTTAAGGAGTATCAAAATATGAAAATTTGGTTACATAGAACATTAAATAAGGATAGGCTGAAATTATGAAAATAAAACAAAAAAAAGATTTATTTAACTTCTTGGTGGATTCTTCAATCACAATATTTATAGAAGTCTCCGTAACAAAAGGTATAGCGGAAGATGAGGAGGCTATATTTAATGTTAATGGAGATGGTTTATTAAGGGCAACCATAATAGCAGAAAATGATGCTATTATTATTGAAGCTAGTGTTGTTATAGACTCAGGTGACTATTATTTAAAAAAAGGTGATTCAATCCTTATCGAAATCTCTCTTTTCGATCTGATAAATGTGAATCTTGATGGAGAAAAATATTTAATCGAAGCTGATCTAATAAGTTATATTTTTACGAACACATTGGAAAAACACGAGTAATAAATCGAAAAGCAGAAGGGCCGTCATGAAGCGAAAAGGGGAAAAAGAGGACGCCGTTGACTCTTGCTATATTATTTGATAGATTCATGCACAGAGCATTAAGAATAGAATACCCAATATCATGTAATGAATCGTGGCAGGCGAGGTGAAAAGATTTTTTCAACGGGACATTTTATGACAATTGAAAAATCATTTGAAATTGAAGAGGAAGCGAAATCTATATTTACGGATACCCTGCCTCTAACCTGGTTAAAAAGAAAACAGACGCCAGATTTCTACGTTGATTATTTTGTAGAGGTAGATAAAGAGAGAGAGCCGTCAGGAGTAGTTTTTGGGGTTCAATTAAAGGGGACAAGAAAGTTAAGTACCACTAAAAAACATGTTAAGTTTTCAATGAAAGTAAAGCATCTGAAATATTATTTTGATAATGCAAGACAACCAATTTTTTTAGTTGTTATTGATGTGGTTCATCGAAAAGGGTATTGGGTATTTATTCAACAGTACATTAAAGAGGTATTGAATTTAAGTAACTGGCGAGAACTAATAAAAACAACCATAAAAATTCCAATTCAGAATTTATTGAATGATATTGATAGCTTCCATGAAGCTATTCATAACTCAGAAAAATACATGAGGGAACTAAGGCCTTCCTCGGTTCATTCAGCTGCTATGGCCTTACAGAAAGAATGGAACTCACTAGAACCACGTTCTAAGGTTGATGTGTCCTACAAAGACAGTACAACAAACGTAAATGTAGTAATGCCCGAAGAGAATCAATCTTTTATTTTCACAAGACATGGTGATTCTGAAATTTTACTAAAAAAATATACCGACCTTATGGAACGTGGTCGCCGCGTCCAATTTAAAAAAGATGAAATTGAATTGTTCGGCTCCCCTCTTCTGGAGATGATTAAAAAGAAATTCTCACGCTTTGAACTTGAAATTTCAAATCGCTCAGAGGGTGAAGTCTTCATATCTGCAATTGATTCAGGAGGAAACGAAATTGGGCCTCAATATAGAGTCGATGGTGAAATTGTGTATGCTCGAAAAGAGATACGTTTTGAATGCACTAAAAAAAGTTTGCCGTTAAAAATTAATTTAATTTTTTCTTTTGAAGACAGAGATCACCTTAAAGAAGAAAACATGGTGGCAAATGTGGAATACTTTTTTAATGATGATGTTTGGGAAAATAAACCCATAAGACAAATACAATACTTTGATGCTTTGAATTTTATTTTCAAATCTGTAAAGAACAGTAACAAGGTAAAATTCGTTTTCGAAAGTGAGGGTAAGTCTTTGACGATGGGTTATGCTTCTATGTTGTTAAATGAAGACGCCTTTAATTATTTTGTTGGATACTTTGATCTCATTGAAAAAATACAATTCATTACTAAATCTCTAGATATTAATCCCAAGTATCGTGCAAAATATGATTACAGCAAAACAGAAGTCCAAGGCATATATGCAACATATAGTTTAATTAAAAAAGGGGAGATTCAAATTGATGCAACCTCTATTACACCAAAAATCTCAATACCTAATGAAGGTTTAGTTGAATTTGAGAAAACAGGACATAAAAAGGGAGAAGCGGCAAAGATTGATAGCTCAGAGTTTCCCTTTAAACTTTTTGGAGAAAGGGTTGATCTGGGTCCTGTTCGGTATATATACACAAATGCTGATGTAATTGTAACCAAACAAGAAGAAAATAATTTTTTAAAAATTCAAGGTATAGAGGGCACAAAGCTTATCATTCAAAGAATTTTTGATTGATGAGAGTGTCAGTGGTATCGTATGGGTGGGGGATATAAATAATTAAGACACATCCCTATTGTTATCGAAAAGTATAAAAAAGGGGTTGCCGTTGACTTTTGCTGTATTTTTTGATAGATTGTCCGCAAGTCAAGACCATTAAGAATTCAATATCCAGATGCATGGTATCATGTGATGAATCGTGGCAGGCGTGGGGAAAAGATTTTTACAACAAAAGAAGACTATATGGCCGTTTGTTGATCTTCTTGAAGGACTTGATGAAAACGGGTAAAGAGTTTAGCTAAAAAGATAAGCAAGGTCGACATGCCCCCTTTTCATTGGGATGACAGAGGCTTTTAACAAATATAAGGTAAGTGACTAGGTGTCAAAGGAGGAGAAATGGCTAAAGAAAAAAAAGACGTTAAGCAGATGCAACTTAATTTACTTGAAAGAGAAGAAGGATCATCCGTAAGTACGTCCAAAAAGACCCATTTGGCCACAAATCATGATTCGGATATAGATTCTTCGAAAACGAAAAACAAAACCAATAAAGCTCAAAGGCAGGAGCTTTTTCTTCCAGTAACCGGATTTGTTTGGCTCTATCCAGAGGAAATATCCGTTGTAAACCATCCCGTTTTTCAGAGGTTGGGGCGTATTAATCAATTGGGCCTGACTCATCTCGTCTGGAGGGGGGCCACACATAAAAGAATAGAACATGCCTTTGGTGTATTGCATATTGTCCAACGAATGATAGACGCAATAGAACACACGAGTAAAAAATCTCTGTTGAAAAATGCTCCTTCTGGCACTCCTATCCAAGAAGAAGAGTACCGCTTTATACGGCTAGGAGCACTCTTGCACGATATAGGTCATGTTGCCTCGGGGCATACACTTGAAGATGAAATTTGTCTTATCAGCAGGCATGATTCTGACTATCGACTTGATACCCTTTTAGAGGATAAAAAATGGATAGACAATGATAACCAAACACTTGCGCAATTAATTGATATAAATTTCGAGAATTATGTTCCAGAAGTCTTTAATTCGAAAGTTAGTGCTTCGATTTTAGCTCGCCTACTCATAAGAAAAATACCTGAGAAGAATCACGATAAGTTTTGGGAGTATCAGGAATTAGTTGAGAAAAGCGATATATTTCGACTACAGATTTGCAGAGATATTATTGGTAATACAATTTGTGCAGATCTGCTCGATTACCTATATCGAGACTGGTATCACATAGGAAAATCAAGAACTTTTGATGATCGATTATTTCAATATATGGATATAAAGCCTACGCTAGAATCACAAAATTTGGAAATACGAGGTGTGGATAAACAAAACCCTGGGAAGAAATCCAAACCAAAATCCACTGATCAGCTTGTTATTTATCTTGGCAAGCGTCCAAAAATTAGAACAGATGCCATCTCTGCAATTTTGGACTTATTAGAATGGCGTTATCAACTAGCTGAATCTGTTTACTTCCACCGGACAAAAATAGCGGCTTCTTCTATGTTAGATCGGGCATTGTCCGAGATATGGGACAAGAAGGCAAATGGTATTGAAAAAAAAATTCTTGGCCTCAGCGATGAGGAATTGCTGGCAGAGTGCAAGAGAATGATAGGAAATGGAAAGAAAGAAAAAGATGTGATTGCATTGAAATTATTAAATGCGTTAGAAAACAGGCAGCTATTTACTGTCCTTAAAATCTTCAGCTATGAAGATTTTAGAGATGAGGTACGGAATAAAATACAAAGTATGTATGCTGAGACTAAGGAACCGTATATGGCGCGAATAAAGAGAATTACCGCTTTGCGAGTACTCGAAAGAGACTTCGGACTTGCACCTGGATCCGTTAGTATGTATTGTCCAAAATCTGGAATGAATGGCAAAATCGCTGAAGTAAATGTTGCGGTCGATAATAAAATATTCCGATTCTGTGATTTTGAAAAAGAAAGAAATGCGGGCATTAGTAATTTAACTGAAGGCCACCTCCATGCCCAATTACGTCGTTTTAAGCGGTTATGGAAAGTCTACTTTTTTATTGAACGTAAAGAATATAAACGAATTAAAGGTAACAAGTGTTTTATGATTGATCTTCGGCGAGTAGTCAAAGAAATAATATTAAATGATACAGATGAAAAGCCTCAAGACGTTGCTTATCAAGTTGCGAGGAATCTAATTTATTTGAAAGATTCTCCATGGTATGGCAAAAAACTGCGACAACCTGTTGCCGCAGCTCATGGAAATCCGGACATAAGTTTGGGGATGTACCCTTTTGGTGTGCCAAGTTTAAGGAGCTTTATTGAACCATAATGCACCCAAAACTAAAAAAGAAATACCAGGATTTTTTAAACAAAATAGCTGATCAACTTTCCCACAAAATCAATATTCCTGTGGATGTGAATAAGTTATGTGCCCAATTTAATGTAATAGTTGTTAGAAGTAATATCGTACAGAGAAATAAAGAAGCTATTCTACTAACTGAAAACATTCCGGCTGAGATTCACTTACCATTAAGAAAAGAGAAAGAGTTAACATATACTCCTTACGAAAGATTGAAAATTATCCATGAATTAGGACATCTCCTTTTAAGGCGTAAATATACAACTCTTCCTTTAGGGCCAAGTGAATACTGGCAACATGAAGATCTTTGTAATTTTTTTGCAAGAAAAGTCTTGCTACCAGAAGAATTTATAAAAGTAAAAATGATTAATGCCAAAGACACACCTGATCAAAGATTAGCTTTGACGAATTTTTTATCTGAGAAAGCTTTTATAACCTGGCCTACTGCTGCTTATAGGGTTTCCGACCTTGATAGACAGTTTGCCTTTTTTGAAATTAAAATAAATAAACACACAGATAATTCAGAAGGGCCGTCCTTTCATTTCTCAATAATCGTATCTACATTACCAAACAAAAAAATGATCTTTACGAAATTTTATGCAGATAATAAAATTGGGCAAATATTAATACATGCCCCAGAGAAAAAAATCATATTGCTGGACGATACTGTATTTGAATCTCCTGATGTCGTAAAAAAATTCCCCTCTTTCTTTAAGGTAAAAGAAGGAGCCATATATTCAGAACCGCCAAATAAATTCCGTATGGCTGTAAGGCTGTAATGAGGGGGTGAATTCAAGTTCAAAATGCACCATTTGGTTTGCGGGACATCCTATATTTCCCCTGTCAAGATAAAGGGGGCAGATCTACTCTTGAGAGCGCCGATTAAAACCGGTGTTAATGATCGCCCTAAAAGAGCCACCCATGATCGCCCTAATAGAGCCACTAAAAAACGGCCATTTTAGGGCTTCAGACGGGGTTAATTTTTAGTACTTTTTATGTGAATTCAAGTTCAAAGTGCACCATTTGAGATAACTAGAAGACATGACAGGGTTTCTGGTAGTGTAGGAAGTACGACCAACCTTACACCCAGAAGGAGCCTGCCATGCCCTATACTCATCTTACAGAAAACGAGAGATAT
>JAAEQW010000102.1 GCA_024231025.1 Candidatus Omnitrophota bacterium | reverse complement strand
TGCCACCGGCCCTGAGGATAATGAAATACTATTTCAACGATATGTTGGAATTAATCCTGGTAGCGATGTAAATAATGATGCTGATTGGAATGGCGCCAGCATTCCTTATGCTGACATTGCTTTAGGTCTTGGTCAAGCTGACTTGTCAGGTGATATAAGATTTAATGTAGTAGTTATTCCTAGTATATTTGGCGATATTGATGAAGGCCAAATCATCATCGAAGGAATGTGGGAATTAGGAGAAGTTAATCCTGACTCTGAATTCATTGCATCTAATGATTTGCCCGGAGTTATTGATCCGCTTGAAGGCGTAGTTTTTCCGGCTGATCCATCACCTAATGATGTAAGCGATGATAAAGCTAATTGGTATAACATCGAAACTGGTATTCGTTATGGCGCTTCGATTCTTCGTTATCAAGTTAGGGAAGATCCCGCAAAAGCGGTAGGTACCACCAAAGCTTTACCAGCAAATTTATTGAACAATATTTATACCAACGATGATTCGGTACATCTTAGTTTCTATAAGGGTGATTTTTATATCGATGGCACAAATGGCCCTTCAAAAGTAATTGTTAAGTTTAGCCGTGACACCGGCAATGGAATAATTGAATATCCACAAACACTTAATCTTAATGATCCGATTGATCTTTCTGATGGCATTACAAGTGATGACTGGAATGGTTATTCTCTTGATATTAAAAAAATCGGTCAAGCGCTGCAAGGGTCATTATCAACATGGCAAGAGGCTTTGGCAGGAGAAGTTCAGTTTTCGGTAATTATTGTTGGTAATCTATTACCGGTGATTGCTGAGCGCGAAGGCGCACTCACAATGATCGGGATTCTTAATTACGTGCATTATCCATACCCAGCAGGATTTGAGGCTGGAAAAGGGAAAGATCGCCGGCCAACAAAGAAAGAACTAAAGTTAATTAAAGAAGCTTTTGGTGACAGCTTAGCAGAAAATAAAATTAAACTTACCCGCAGAAATGTTCGTATCTCTCCAAGCCTAAGGAGCTTTGCTGATGTAGCATATGAAACAATCAAAGTGCTTCGCGTTCAACCGAGTGTGTTAAAAGATAATTTTCCTCTAGAACAAAGAAAGGTAATATTCCAGGGCCATGAAATACGTCACTTAATCGATGAAGATGAGAAGGAAGCTCGAGAGTACACCATTAATTACTTAACCGAAAACTATCTTGTAGCGGGAAATGAAATGACTAAGAATCACTATGAACTTTTAACTGATCAGACTGATGATCTGGAGATTGAGGCTGAAGAAGAGTGGTTATATGAATTAGAGAAATTAGAGGCAAGTTTTGCAAGAAAGAGCCAACTAGAGAAAGATCTAAAGTCATTAGAAGAAACTGCTTCTGAAATCGGAGAAGCTGCCAATAGTCTTGCAGGTGTAGTTGCTGAACTAGAAGAATACATTGGTACAAGAGACGCCGGCACAGAAGACGCCGGGACAAAAGAGTCCGCTTATATAATTGATGTTGACGCTCAGGAATATAGCGTAGATGCCGGAGTAGAAGAAAAACTAACCGGCAGTGTTACAAGTGGGATTAGTGTTGTAAATGATGTAAAGGGTGTTCGCTTGCAGGAAAATATTGCACTGACAGTTGATAAAGGCATTCATCATAGCGAGCTAACATTGGAAGGATACCCACAAAGATATATGCTCGATGTTGATTATTCAATTACTCCTTTGCCGGAATTTATGATCGGGGCCAACATAGTTAATCAGCAATATTATCGCCGCAGTGGTCTTAGCGGCACGTTGATGAGCGCAGGGCGATTGTCTGAGCACGGCATTGCTAATGGGTCATTTACCATAAAGCATGATAGCTTCTACGGCAGTGATTCAACGGCCCAATATTGGAAGGCTGGATTTACAAATGATTATACATCAGTGCAGGTATGGGGGCTTAATAAGAATTATCTTGATAATTGGAGTGCTGGAACCGGCACGGCTTCATCGCGAGGTAACCTAGGTTTTAATATTGGCATACCGGTTCTTAAATCTAATTTAACGGTTAATTCATTTAATTTGTGGGGCGATAATTCTACTTTTGCTAATATAGAATTAATTACCTCAATATACGACGGATTGATTGAAGGTTTCTTTAGCAATATTCCGATGGTTTATGAAGATGGCGATATCAAAGAGTACCAGGCAATACTTACTCCAACAAAACCTTTTGATTTAAAGAAATTTGTATTAAAACTTGGTTATTATGGCTATCAAGACAATGAAGATTTTAATTTCAATATGCTGCTTGCTTCAACTAGGGTATCTTTCGACCATGATATATCTTTAGATTTCGGAATTAAATCAACGGTCGATACACCTTGGGTTAGTCAAGTTTTTGGCGGAGCGTATTGGTATCCATACGCCAGCGTTGGCACAAAAATTGGCCTTGATAAATTTGGTTTAACTACTATTAGCGCGGGTGCTGATTTATCAATATCAAAAATAGTTACTGATTTAACCGGTTATTACTTATACATGGGGCTGGGTTTATCGGGAAATATTGAAATGGCACGCCGACCGGATAATCGTTTTGATTTTAAAGCGGCTGAAATTTATGCAATGGCTAAATTTCGCGGTCGATATAATGCTTACGCGGGATTAAGCGTAGCACATAGATTTGCCGGTGAATATGCTTTCGACCAAGATCAATACTTCATAAGCAAATTGCTTGGTTTTAGCATAGGAATGCCGACTCCATTTGCCTCAAGCATAGATTTTAAAGCTAATTTTCCTGTAGCAAGTAATAGTGATTATTGGAGTTTCTTTGCATCCTACAGTATTTATGATTTTGGCAAAAAAACAACAACTCAAAAAAGCAGTGAATATATACCTTATCGAGTAACCTCCCATGAGCATATTGCTTTCGACAACCGGCAGAAGGCGCTTGATGCTAAGGCGGCTAAAGACGCCAACAAAGAACCAACTACGCCAGCTAATATGACCGCAGAGCAATTCGCGGCCAAGCAAAAGCAAAAGATACAAATTATAGCTCACTTCCGTAAGTTTAGAGACAGCCTAGGAGATGGATCGAGTCGTTATCCAATTTTAGCGCCTTATTTAATGAGTAGGATTAAAGGTATTGATCTTGAAAATCTTACAGCCAAGGATATGAAATTTTTGAGTTACATCATGATCAGTGCGCGAGGGCACGTTAATGCTCTTGAAACTTTAGAACATCTTGAATGTTTGGCTGGATTACAACATGAAGCAACACCGGAGATGGCAGGATATATTAAAGAAAGGTTTGACATTAATCTTCTTTCACCGGATGCGGATACTCTTTCTGCCTTAGGGGACAACGCCTGGGCAAGTGGTTTATGTTATAAACATTCTGGTGAGCCAACAAAACCAGCTAAGGTAATGATTGGCTTAGAGCTGATCAACCAGATAAGAGTGCATATCTTAAGCGATCCTGATGGGTTTGGCGAAGCCTTCGAAATACTTTATTCGATTAATATCGTCGATGGGCTTGATACCGATGAAGTAGAAATGATGCTTAATCGCGGCATTCTTTATGAAATTTCCGGCAGATCGCGCAACATCGAGGAATTAGTAGAAAACACTAAAGCAGCAGCTAACCTTTTAGCCGCCTTGCAAAGTGATGCCGATGGCGCAAAAGCAGTTTGGACTCTAAAGGGGTATGTTATACCAAAAGTTGGAAAAAATGTAAGTGATTCTAAGCTAAGGGAATTCTTATTTAAAGTATTATTTGATAAGTATGGCGATCGAGTAAAGGATTTTGATGAGCCAGCTAAATTAATTGAGAAATTAAAGATTGCCGCATTTTTCCTTAGTGAATTAAGAGAACTTTCGCAAACAGATGAGCAATGGTTGAGATATGCGTTTCATTCAATGAAATATTTATTGGGCAGCGGTCCATTAGAAAGCGACAAAGAAATGCAAGCTTTATGGGAACAGCTATATGGTCCGGATCGGGATGATGACGGAGAGTTAATTATTAAGAATGGCAAAATTGTAGCGGTCCAAACCAAGGCCTATAAGTTAATCGCTAAGGGTAAAAGTCCTAAAAAGGTATTTGAACATATGATTATTGCCGCTAAATATTTAAAGGCTTTTCGGGATTATATTAGCAGGATCAAACCAGTTGATCGAGATTTGATATTATTCACTTTACCTAAACTAAGGTTTTTATTAAGTGGTAAACCGTTGGGTAAAGAAGTAAAGGGAAGCTATAAGGGAATCGAAGAGACCGACGCATTATTTAACCAATTATTCTCACCAAAGAAAGATGACGACGGTAAAATTAGCAGAAAGAAAGGTAAAATCGTAACCGAAAAAACCGATGCTTATTTGCTTATCGCCAAAGGTCAGAGCCCTGAAATAACATTCACACACATGCTAATTGGCGCAAAGTATCTTCGAGAATTTAGAGAATTTATGGCTAGTTTAAGCGGCCGAGACAGAAGCTTGATTTTATCAACATTCCCTAAGTTAAAGCGTTTAATGGGCGATGAAGGGCTGACAAGCACCAGAGGAATCAATGCTTTATTTGAGCAATTATTTGCACCGAAAGAGGATAAAGATGGAAAGATAATTAAGAAAGGCGGCAGAATTGTTACTGAAACCAGCAAAGCTTATGAGTTAATTGCAAGCGGCAAGAGTGCTAAAATCGCCTTCAAATATCTTTTAGTTGGCGCAAAATATGTTAAATATTTAAAGAGGTATCTTAATAATATATTGACTGTTTCTGAACGCGAGATGATCTTGTCTGTGTTTGTTGATTTAAGACATGCGGTTAAAGAAGGCGGATTAACAACCAGAAGCGAGATCGACTCTGTATTTGATCAATTATTTGAATTGGTGCGCAGTGACGATGGCGAAATACTTTATCGAAGAGTTAAGGTTATTGGTAAGGATGGAAAGGTAACTTATACCAAGGGTAAGAAGATAACCAAAAAGAGTAAAGCCCATCGGTTGATTGCTAATGACAAAGCTCCTCTAGAGGCTTTTGATGATGTGTATGCGGCAGCCAAATTTGTTTATGCGTTTAGGGCATTTATTGCTTCTCAACCACCAGTAGCCGTTAGGGAAGCGTTTGCTATTTTAGGGGCGCTAAATGAAATTCCACTAGAAAACGGCGTTAAAACTCCTGATCAGTCGTTTGCGGTATTTGGTCAAATTTATACTATAAAATTTGATAGCGAGGGTGAAATTGTACGAGTTAAAACTAAGGGTAAAAAAAGAAAACCAAGATTACACCTTAACCATGAGGGTAAAACTATTGAGTATAATGGCCAAATTGAAGTAGAAGAAACCAAGGCTTATTTCCACCGTAGTCGTGCTAGGGCAAAAAATGGTATTGCCTTTGATAGTGATAACCCTCTTGTTACTGATGAAGATAAATTAACCGAAGAGGGGCGCTTGCAAAAAGCACTCAATGATATGTTCGTTATTGTGAGAACCGTCAAAGAACTAAGACGATATTTCGCGCAGCTTAGCTTAATTAAGAGAACCGTCATTCTAGACGTTTTTCCTGAGTACGCTGATTTGCTAAAGGATAGCTTAACAGTTCAAGAAATTACTTTTGTTTCTTGGAAATTGTGGTCAAGATTTGAGGTTAGCCAATTATCTTCAATTCCTGTGCCAACTGGTGCATATAAAAATCCAGTAAAGTGGTTTAAAGGATTTTTGCGAAAAATCAAAATCAAGTCGTGTGCAGGCAAATCAGGCATTAGGCAGTCAGACTGCAAGACAATGACACTGAAAAAACCTGATCTTTGGACGAGCGATGTTGTAAAAAATGTATCTAAAAAATATGCTGCCGATGAACTTAAAACTACAAACATATTGGGTTTTACAATAGATGAAAGATTTAAGAGTAAGGACGTATCGAAGTTAAAAGAAATAAAGGGCAACACGATACGTACCTATGACCTTATAAGGGATAAAGATCTTTTGAAAGCCCTAGCGGATGCTGGATACAAGGTCATAATGGGCGTACCTTATAAGCATTGGTCATCTAAAGATAGAGCAAAAAGGTTATTAAAGTATATTGAAGAATACAAAGGTCATCCAGCGATATTCATGTGGGAGCTTGGTAATGAATATAATTATCAAGTTGAGAATTGGGAAGTTTTCCACGAAGATTACCGTATTCTTTATAACAGCATGGAGATGACCGCGCGTGAAATTTATGGTATAGACAAAGATAATCTAGTATCTGTAGCTTGGGGAGATACATTTAAATTGCAAGAAGCCGTTAAGGCTTGCCCTGCGATTGATGTTTGGGGCTTAAACGTTTATCGTTGGGATAGTCCCGCTTATCCAAATAATTTGTTTGCAGAGTGGTTGGAGATTATAGAAGAGTTAGATAGAGAGATACCGATGTATATATCAGAAGCGGGTGTTGATTCTTTTGATAATCGAATGGATATAAATAGAGAAGATCAGAAAATGCAAGCAGAGTTTAATGTGAATATCTGGCACGCGATTAGGCAATATATGGATCAGAATTCTAGAATTTTTAAAGGGGTAACTTTTATGGCTTTGAAGGATAATTGGTCCAAGGCTGGAAACAAGTATAGGCATAACACCGGAGCTGAAAAAGGTACTTTTGAAAGCAAAAAAAATAAGTTAAAGCCTAATGGGTTTGCTCCAGATATGGTATCTGATGAAGAGTGGTACGGTTTCTTAGACAAAAACGGCAAGGAGAAACTAGTTTTTGCAGCAATGGCAAAAGAATGGAGTGACTATTTAGGTGGTAAAGAATATAAACTAATAAATTATGAAGAACGTAATGCGGTTCGTCCTACAGAGTTGTATAAATTAATTGTGGCTGGGAAAAATCCAGATAATGTTTTTGATTATATCTATAGAGCCGCGAAGTTAGTTAAAACATGGCAAGAGCTTTCTGACGGTAAGAGGAAAGCTATAATCCAAAAAGATCCTGCGTTTAAGAAGCTTCCGATAAAAGGAGTGGTTACTTCAGCTTTAGTGCGCAAACTTGCATTTAGTTGGTTGTTTGGACCCGCTACAGCTAAAGAGAGAAAAGAGGTTAAGGCCAGAACTGCTAAGAATAAAAGAATAGAAAATATGAACAGAGACGGTAAAAACAGGATCGGTAAAGCAAAAAGAGGGGCAACCGTTAAAAAAGGTAAAAAACGTTCACAAGGTAAAAAAGTTTCTGCCTCGAAAAAGAAAAAGACAAAGTGGAAGAAAATAGAGTTATTTGATTATCCAGCTCACAAGAAGGTTAATAAAAATGCTGAGGCAGTTGAAACTACTGATAAGCACATGAGAATCATTAAGGAGTCTTTTGGTGCGGCTTGGGACGAAATGAAAAATGCGGGAGTTATCTTAATGAAAGATGATATAACAGTGACTCAAGCAGCAGCAAAATTAGTAACAACAAAACTTGAAAATGGAAAATACACTCTTATTGTTGATCCTGATGTGCTTGAACTTTCTTTAAGGGCGAGACGGGTAATATTCCAACATCACGAAGCGCGACATATTTTAGGCAGAGGCGAAGAAAAAGAAGAAAGAAATGTTTTAAAGCATACACTAAATAGCGGTTTGGATAACAAGAGAAAGTTAGATGAACATATTACTGAACTATACAATGAGGGTGTAATTATTGATTCTAAGTGGGACTTTATGTTGTATGATAAAGTTACCGAGGGCGATAGCAATGAGTCCAAGGTCCAAGATTTTGGTGGCAGAGTTATACGTGCATTTGCTAGTTTAGATGAGGAGGATAAGGATCGACTGTGGAAAACATTTGCATTTTTACGAAATGTTCCAAGAAATGGTCGCAGGGTTAGCAGGGTTGCCGAGATAAAGCAGTTGGCAATGATTCTTTATGAGTGGCGGGAAGGCAGAGTTGTAGAATCGCGTGGATACAAATACCCTCGTCAAGCAATCGATGATTTAGGAGCTTTTGCAAAATATTTAGAAGAATTAAGGAAAAACGATGCAGCAGTGGATTTTATTAAAGAATTAACCGGATATGATTTCTCAGGTAACAGGCAAATTGGAATGAGCAAGGCAGAAGTAAAAAAGATTAGATTCTTATTTACTCAACTTTACGATAAGCACGGTGAACGCAGCGCGGGTTTTTATTATCCAAAGGAGTCAGTTGAGATTTTAGCCAATAGTAAAATTTATGATTACAACTTCGAAGGTAAGCCGGTTAAAATTGTTGAGTCAACCGTAGGCGGAAAAAAGAAATACGCGGTTATGGAATCTAAAAATATGAAATCCAAAAAAGGTGATATTTTAGATAAAACAATTATAACCGGTGTTTTCTTTGGCAGGTTATATCCGTATCGCGAAGTAGCCAACGGCAATTTTGATGTTCGCGGTATCGGCGGACTTTTGGTGCTAGAGCAAGAAGTGGGTACATTAAGGGGCCATAAAAAGGGAACGCCAATTCTTTATTATGGTTCAAGAAATGGCAATATTGCGGCTTATAATTTCAAAAAGAACAAAATCGATACTCGTTATAATATGGATCGAGAGGATCTTATTGGTTGGGCAATTGACGAAGGAAAATACACTTTTGCTAATCCACTTGCGGGTAGGTATGGAAAGTTTATTATTCGCATTATTCGCCATATTCACGCCCAAGGCGATAAGCAAGGCACTTTAATGAAGCCGGGGATTATTGGCGTGGACATTAAAACCGGAGAAGAGGTTGCTAAAATCAAATATTGGAACGCAAGAGGAAAAGATTTAGCTTTTACGTTTAAGCAGGCGAGTTTTCATGGTAACAGCAGTATTAGCTTTACCGGTGATATTAATAATGATGGTCAAATTATAAAGAAACACTTAACATCCGACTCAAAAGAAGGCGACTACGCAAATATTGTTAGAAATGATGCTTGGCGAGCGGCATTAGAGAGTATTTTAGTTTACATTAAGGGTTTTGCTAATCCAATTATCACCGATAGCAACAAAGATTTTGTTTTCGACTGGACCTTAGACGATCTTGTTTGGGTAAGTATGAATATGGTTGCGCCCGAAAGTTTAGGCTTATCCGCTGATCAGGCGAAAATATCAGATTCAATTCAAGCTTTTAGATATAGCGAAGATCCATTAATAAAAATAAATGAAGACGGCTTTATAGACATTGCTTTTGCTCATAATGAAGGGATCGTTAGTTTAAAATTTGCCACAGATGACGGAGTAATTAAACTGGTTGCCCTATCGTACTACTTATCAGATACAAAAACATTAGTTATTGATTTTCACAGTCGAATAGCTTTTGTAAATGTTCGTGATAGCGCGTATAAGCATTCAACTCAAAGGTGGCACATTAAGGTGTTAGATGAAAATATATTTGAACTCGGTAACTTTACTTCTGTTCCAGAATTAAGCAATCTTAATGCGGTAGTTTCAATTATCGATGGGGCTAAAGAGTCGGTGTCTGAGAGAAGTGCATCTTCAACCTTATTGGTTGATGTAATTGAGCAATTTGAATATAGCAGATCTGTCGAACGTGTTTTTGAAATTCCTTCAAATCCGCAAACACATGCCAGAATATTTCCTGAAAACGAGGATACACAAACCGATCAAGACGCAGGAGCATCAGTTGGCAGCCAAAGAGTTGCTATAACTTCATTGAGTAAAACGAAGATTTTTGATCGTGGACCGCCACAAGTTAAAACTAATGGCTTTGAACTTATTGTAGACGGTCAAGTTTATCAAGTTCGCGGTGTAACAGTTGATGAGTATTTTACCTCAAACGACATTCCTGCTTTAGTTGAATTAGGCGTAAACACAATCCGAACATACTTTCCAATTAATTCTTACCTATTAAACGATTTAGAACGTGCCGGTATAAAAGCGATTATCGGCATTCCTTACGATGAAGAAGCCTACATCTCAGTTGGCTTACCAAAGGGACCAAACCTAAAAGACGAATCCCACTTAGAATATATAAAAAATTTAAAGAATCATCCTGCAATTTTAATGTGGGAGTTTGGTAATGAATACAACTTATTTCCAAAGTGGTTTAAGGACAATGATATTAGGAATTGGTACAGGTTATTAGCCCAAACCGCAGCAGAAATTAAGGGTATTCATGTCCAGACTTTAGAAGTTGTTGCACCAGCAATTGATAATAGACCAATATCAACAGTTTTTGGTGTTAAGGGAGGAGTGATTGATCTTGGTGGAGCGGTCGAGGCTTTAATGAGTTATGTGGATGTTTTCGGTTTTAACTTTTACAATTGGAACGATGTCGATATCTTTACCGAATGGCAACAGATTACTGAAGTACTTGGCAAAGATATTCCAATGTATTTTGGTGAAGTTGGTGTTGATTCTTTCGACAATAAGACAGGTGCAGAAAATGAAGCTGAGCAGGCAAGGGTTACCGCACGGATTTGGACTAAAGCTAACAACCGACAGGACATTTGTCTTGGTGCGACATTCATGGCCTGGAAAGATAACTGGGCAAAAGCCGGAGATCCAACAACCCAAGATGAATATGGCGATAAACTAGTCGGAGCCGGTTTTGATAATTACGATAACCCTGAATATTGGGGTTTTGTTAAACGTGATGGTACAAAAAAACAAGTTTATGTTGTGATGCAAAGAGCTTGGGGCGGCGTTATTGGCTCGGCGAAAAATTTGTTTGTTGCGCCGCCATCTTCTTTTAAAGACGCAATTGATGCAGCGGAATATGTACTTGTATCAGCTGGTGAACTTCTTCGTATTGATTGGGAAAATAAGTTAATTTCCTCAAAAAATACAGCTGTTTTATATGAGCAAGACCAAGTGAGGGTAGAGTTTGGGCGAGGGAGTGTAATAGTCCATCGTGACTTCAAGGGTAACGTTGTGATGCAGGATTTTGGTCGGGGAGCAATCACTTATGTTGCGAATTTTGATAAATACGGTATTGGTAAGATTTCTTTAGCAACTGATGTTGATCGTAAGACCGGTCGGGTAGTGATTAGGGAAATCTCAGTTTATGCCGGCCAAGATGAGCGTACAGGATTGTTTGCATTCTTAAAGTTAGAAGGCCTTTTTGAATTAAACGATGAAAAAGGCAAAAAGATTGTTCTTTCGCCGCAGCCGGGAGATATTGCTAAAAATGCGGCTCGATTAGATGAAGTAAACTTTGGAACTATTTATCGCGGCATCAAGAGCGTTACACTTTCTTTAGTTGATGGTGAAGGCGATATGAAGGCAGTTTTATCGCGTCATCGTTGGCAGTCAGATGTGGAGAAAGGTGAAGAAACTTTAAACGAATGGCCGCTGTTAAGGGGAGGTGACTTGATCAGTAATATTGATCAGTTTAAAGGCGGACTTATGGCGTTAATGGGAGAGTTTAGGAAAGTTACCTTTATTAATTCATTTGTGCTTGTTCACTCTGCCTATGAGGCGGGAGTCGCGCGTTTAGGTTTTGGTCGAGGCGGCTTTACTTATCCGCTGTTGCATGATGCTAATCGCAATGTTCTTCTGGACAGTCAGTTTTATGCGGATAATATTGATCCGCTAGGTAAGACTTATAATTTATCGCTTACCAATGTATCTAATGCGGTTGATGGATCCGGAGTGCGTTTTGTTTATGATGTTTCTGACACTAAGGTATCAAAAGGAAGCCTGCAGGAGCGTGCTCTAGATATCGCAGGAAGAGTGCGTTGGGAAGTGTTTGAGGGTACATTCCTTACTGGTCCGAGGATGAAAATGGTTTATGATTTGGTTTATGGTGTGGCCGATAAGACTTATCAAGTTGGATTTTGGAAGACTGGCTTTGGTAAATCAGAAAAAATTCTTAAATACCACGCAACTATCTATGAGAGTGATAATTTAGGTAATTGGTTAGTTTTTGATGTTGATGCTAAAAAAGATATCTATTGGCATTATGATGAGTTTAAGAGCGGTAACCAAGCTTTGTTGGATAAGGGCAAAATATTACTTTTAGATAGTGAAGCAGCGATTACATTTGCCCAACGTGATGGAAAACATTTCTTTTTAGGTACTCAACAATATGATATTGAGAGTATGGAAAATCCTGAGGTTTGGGTTGATTTTGATGGAGAGTTTGGTGAATATACCGCAATATTAGTTACAAAGCATACGCCTAAGAACTCTGTTCTTGCTAATGTATTTCGTCCACAAGTATGGTTTCCATCGTTTGTAATTATTGGATTCAGTATAGTTTTCAAGCCTTTAACATTGATCCTTTTCATTATTTTCTTTATTAGTATGCTTTCCTTCATGCATTTCCGTAATATTCCTCGTTTTAACGAGTTGCTGTCAAGTACAAGGAAGCGTACAACAGCTGTGTTGTCATCAGGTGTAGGCGTTAGCGGAGCATCCATTCCACTGGGGATAAGCGGGCATGTACCAGTTGCGTCAAGCTCACCATTTAGCGCTTTTGTGCGTAATCGGGCATATGCAATAAACGCTAACCTTACTGTATTTATACGAGATGACTTCATGGCGCATATCGAAAGCTTGTACCTAGAGGTTCAGACCCCAGACGGCATGGAGCACATAAAGGAGCGTTATTTTGGCTCTAAAGGAAATAAGCTTAGAGATAAGATTGATAGTTGGTATAAGAAACGAAATAAAGGGATTAAAAAGCATTTTGGTGCGGGCAGCAAAAGTACGTTTCGTGATGCTACTGAAAAGGAAAAAGGCAAAGTTAAATCAACAATAAAAAGTGCGATGAAACATATGGAACTTGAGCGTAATCCCAATGCGGGTCGTGGTCGTCCAACTATAAGAATTGTTGAAACTGACGAGAGCACTTTCTATGCTTATTATGATGAAAAAGGACATATCCTATATATTGAAGAATCTGCGCTTAAGAGTTCCCAATTGAAGGCGAAAGTGCGCGATGCGCTTTGCCTTGGTGATTATAAAGAATTAGAGCGGGCGATTATTATTCCAATGATCTTTTTGTGCATCATTATTTTAGGTGGCGAAGGGCTACGTTGGAGGGAGTTTTCTTGTGGTGAAAAACGCCCTAGCAAAAGTAATGACTATGGTTTTATATTTATGGATTTCTACCTTAAAGATTATATCAGCTGCTGTTTGGCTGAAGGACGAGAGCCTTTTGTTGATTCTTTACGACATGGTTTTCCTGAATACGAGAAGTATGTTGCAACAAATGAGGGGATAAAGCTTGTTGGGCAGATGAGAGGAAGACTAAAGAAGAGAGTGACCGATCCGATGTGTGATTACATATTAGGAAAATATAAAGAAAATGGCTTGAACCCGCCGCAATTCCCAATTATAAAAAATAAATGGTTAAGATGGTTATCGTATCTAAAATTTAGTGTAGGGTCGGCATCTATGAAAGGCCTTCGTAGCAATGACATTGCGGATTGGGCGTTTGTCGTGTTTCTTTTTGTTGCTACAGCCTTTGTGGCTTGGCAAGGATATATTGCTAATGCCATTTTTATTTTGGCACTAGCTATTTTTGCCATGTTTTTTGAGCCTGGTCCTTGGCTTCAAGCTATTATTACTGCCTGGAAAACAAGAAACAATTATACTGGTGGTTTAACTCAGGAAGAGGTAAAGCGAAAGATGCATTTCCTTAAGGTTACGATGGGCTGGATGATCGGTTCCAATCTTTTTATAATCTTCTTAAGTATCTACTACTCTTTATCTTCTTTTGCTGTAGCTTCGATTGCCATACCGCTTGCGGTGATTGTCTTGATTTTGAATGCACGGGAATCAATTCGTAGTTTTTACTATACTATGACCGAAGCAGTAGCCGCAGCTAGCGATAAGAAAGAAGGTTGGCACCATTACAAAAGCTATGGACAGATCGACAAGGAAATAATTATGTTAATTGCTGAAAACCCTTATTTAAAAGATGTTTATAATGAAGTTATGGTTGACGGAACTTTGCGTTATTATCATTTTATTACCAAGGAAAAAGCGAAAGCATTAAAAGAAGCCTTAAAGAGTGGCGTTTTACCAAAATTAGACAATTGGTTTGCTGAGAATCTTGTTATTGACTTTTTTAACAAAATAAAAGTTTATCATAATCAAGGGCTCTCCATCGATAATATCAGCCTTGAGGATCTGCTGCCGTTAAAGTTTAGTATCACTGCTGCGTTTGAGCAGATGTTTCCTAAGGCTGATGAGTTGGACCGAAAAATAGGAATGGTCATGGGCCAATGGAAGTTGATCACCGGCAAGTATAAAGAGAATTGGAATATATATGTTACTGATTTGCTTAGTGATTTAAGTGGCGTAGAAGATGGAAGCGTGCACGTAGATTTTGGTGAAGAGCTTGAAACAAAAATAGATATCTTGATCAATGAAGGCAAAATAGATTCCGCACGCGCGCTAATACCTAATGTAAGATTTGTAGGGGTAAATTATGACGGTAGTGAAGTTGACTTTGACCTTGAATTTAGAAGTACCGGTGGATCTCTTATCTTCTCACCGATTGGCGGAGAGGTGGATTTTAAAGATGTTACTTTTGTGAAAGCGATTGATCGCGCCACCGGTGGGGAATATAAAGGCGAATATCGGGCTTGGATGGCAGATTTAGAGCATGATGTTGATTTAAGAATATTGCGAGATTCATTATGCGTCGAGAATCTAAGCTTTGAAGAAACAATGAGTCGTCTTGCTAGCAGCATTACCTCTTCTGATAAGTTCAAGGAGTTAAGAGAGCCATATGCATTATCGACAGGATTGCTGCAACAAGCTTTCGCTAAAAATATAGCTAAATACGTTGGTGCTACTAAAAGTGTAGCAACTAGCAGCATAACAGATAAATCAAGACGGGATCGAAAGAAAAAAGAGATAAAAGATCTTGGAAAAACTTTGGCTAAAGGTAAAGTTTCCTTAGGGGAGGCAGTTCACGCAATTATTAAACATATGGAAGCATCAGGCGTTACACCAGAGGCTAGCGTGCTTTACACGAAGCTCTATGAAAAGATTACAGCTGATGTTGAGAGCAGTAAAGGTAAATCTTTAAAACGTTTGGTTGACCCCGCGAAACATCAACCTACCGGAGCGCATGCGGTAGATGATATCAAAATGTATATTGCTGGGGAAATTGGCTATCGAGTGCGTAGGGATTGGGTATCTCATCATGCCTGGAATCTTTATCGCACTACCAAGGAAACTGCTCATGCGAGCTACCTTAATTACAAAGTATTTTTAAGACACAAGATTGGCTATGAGCCTACCGACGACGATATAAAGCGTTATCTTAGAATTACCTTTGCTTGGGCTAAGCCAGTAGAGAGTGATATTTTCCGCAATGAATTTATGACTCATCCAACAGAGTCTTGGAAAGTTGATGATAAAAGCGCTTTACGTACAGTTATCAATGCCGTAGATCAAGGTGAAAATTCATGCAGTTTTATAGATCCGCCACCACCGCTTAAAATGCGTGGTTGGGCATATAATTTTCCTTATATTGATGATGGCAGCGATAAGCCGGGAGTTGGCTATATGATGGATTTTGTACATAGTATGTATCCTTCGTCAACATTCATGTTGCCGTTCGATACATATCAATTTACTAAAGATCCAAGTTTGGGTATTTGTTGCGTGCAACTTGAAGTTTTTGATAATGAGATTACGCCGACAATTGCAAATCAGGCAATGGCTGAGGATAACTGGAACACCAGGATAATACAGGCTTTGGCTAAGGTTAGCAGCCATAGCTTTTATGGACCAGGGATGATTCGGATTAATGCTCTTAGAGGTAATGGTACTTATTTTTCAAATATTGAAGATAGTGCGAGTGGCGAAGAGATCCTATTAGGAGGATGGCGGGCAACTTACAGTGGTCGCACTACTTTGGGTCGTCCGCGCGAGAAAAACATGGAAGCTTTACCATCGTTTAATAATCGTTTTGATGGTTTAGTTGTCGACGAATGGATGGGCGTTCGTTTCCAACAAATTGCACGTAGCCCTTTAATCCATTTAACCGAAAAATTTGGTTTATTCAACAATTTTGATTATTATATCAACAATCCGCTTATTCCGTGGTACAACATGGTTATTTTTGTGGTTGCTTTCTTCTTATCACTTAGTCCTTTTGCTGGTTTTGCTATACCGCTTTTCTGGATTAATTTTCAGTACTTAATGGCATTGGCAATTTGCGCAGGAGCAATGAATGGTAGTGTTGCCAAACGGGGATTCTTGCGAGGAGTAATTTATTACTGGTTTCGATTTTGGAGCTTAGTGTTTACTTTCCTACCGCTTATTTGCGTTGGCGCAAAGAAAATAAGGTCAGCACTCGATGGAGCAGCCGGTGTATTCACTCGCGGTGAAAAACTTATGCGTTGGCCGATGACTCCGTTTAGAACCGGTGATCCAAAAAACCCAGGACTTTACGATTTATATCGTCCTTCGATAAAAATGGGTGTTTTTCTGTTAGCGGTGCTTTTGTTCACTCCGTTTCATCCTGACGGTGTAACCAGTCAGCTTTTCTTTTATATATTTCCTTTTGCTTTTATTTTTGGTCCATTTACTAAAAATAGTATGTTTATGGGTGGTGTTCCTAAAGCGATTCGCGATGGCTTCAGGGCCGTTGGTTATTTGATTTTTAAAGATATGCCTCTTTCAGTTTACGCGCCGGCCAAATCTTGGTATAAAAAGTATAAAAAGAAGAAGGGCAAAAAGAAAAAAGATGGCAAAAAGAAGAAAGGTGATGGTAGTGACGGAACCGGCGGCAATAAAAAGAAGGATAAAGACTCAAGCAAAAAATCAAGCTCTAAGGGCTCTTCGGGCAAATCTTCTTCTGAGCCATCCGATAAGAAGAAGGATAACAAAAAAGAAAGAGGACCTCCAAAGGATAATTCACCATCGACAACACCAGTTGTTCCACCTACACCACCAGCACCGGCACCACCAACACCAGTAGCTGTTCCAGCTGGCCCTGATACAAGAATTACCGTTAGTGAATTAAAAGAAAAAGGCGTAACTCTTGCAATCATTAAGCCAGACGGAGCCAACGCTACAAAAGAGATTACTGAATATATTGCCACCAAAGGCAAAGAAAAAGATTATGTAATCGAATCAACTACTACCCGCGAAAAAGGCAAAGTTACCAAAGATCTATGG
>JAAEQW010000101.1 GCA_024231025.1 Candidatus Omnitrophota bacterium | reverse complement strand
TGTCCTCCACGAGACGGAATAAAATGACACTCCACACGAATTTGCGCAACTAAATTCCGCATCATCTGGTTATAATTTTTTTGCTGAGAGCCTTAAACTTCTTTAGTTACGTGCAATCAAATGAAAGTGGTGATCAAAGTTCGGCACTTTACCAATAACAATCTCAAATGGTACACAGATATTTTGACCAATGTGCAAAATGGCCCATGATTTTGAATTTAGTTTAAAAGAAAACAGATAAGGCGGGTATTTCTCGAATAGACTCTCGGCAAATTATTGTAGGAAATGAAACTGTACCTAAGGCAAACTTAGGCATTACTTTCGGTTAAACAGTATTTAGGAGTTAGGTATGCAAACCCGTAAAGTTGATGTGTTGCGGCCGATTTCCTACTAGATCAAAAAGGTTTAAAATACTTCACTAACTTCATTTACAAAATGCAACAATTTATTCCACTTTTTTATAAAAAAACAGATATGGATAATTGGTCGCTCAGGTCGCTCCTAGGGGTATTACAAATTTTCGTTGGCTCTGGAGGGGGTAGCT
>JAAEQW010000100.1 GCA_024231025.1 Candidatus Omnitrophota bacterium | reverse complement strand
TCCGCTCAAAAAAACTTACCAAACAAAGCGTCGCTTTGAAGAAATTGCTTATCAGCAAAATCCTGTCCCAAAATCCAACAGTATGAAATTTCTTCATTTGTTGGATTTTGGTACAGGGCGTCGCCAATAACAAGAAACAGCTTAGTTCTGCTGTTAGCAACATGCTGAAGCTGTTTGATGCCTTATTTTGTAAGACCTGAAAAACTTGACCTTCACCGGTTCAGCAATTCCTTAATCATTAGCAAACGGAATACGAAACTAATGATCTCGAGCGATACATAGGCTGACACCTAGCGGCGTCTAGTTATTTTTTTAATTTAATTTAAAAGCTCGAAAACTTTGGTCAAACATTTCGTAATGGGACAAAATTGGTTCCTAGTCGAAGACTTTCATGTCCTGATGCTAAAAACTTTTATCGTTTAACTTTCTAGCCCCTTCAAATTTTTAATTAATTAATTAAAATTAATTATTTTCAACAATTCGTTTAACGTTGTCTCATTGAGGGAGCACGATGAGTCGGGTGGGAGAAAAATTGCAGTCCTCCCATATCTTGCGTTCGTCCTTTCTCGACGTCTCTGTACTCCATGGCTCAGCTCTTTGTACACTTCCAGTGTTTCTGCTAAAGTCTCTTACAGTAACTCTTTGCTGATCTTTCAGACTCTCGATTCAGACTGAGATCTGGACTTTTACCCGGCGATAAGAAGTTTCTCTACCTAGTGATGTGATGAAACTCTAGCCGAAGCTCTGCATTTTCCCCGCTAGCTCTATATTTCTCGCAGGACGAATGCCGAAAGATATCGATCAAAATCAATCATTATTGGAAATTTTAGCCGATTCAAAGTTAGATCATCGAATTAAAAAGTCCATTTTGAATTACGGCCCCGACGCTCTGATTACTTGTCTGTGCTGTTGCTGTCTGAATTTGATTAAAGGAAATTTACTGCTGAAACACTCACAATTGAAAAAATTGAAACGACACCGAAAATGGATTCATACTGTAGCTGACACTAGCTCTACAGTTAGT
>JAAEQW010000099.1 GCA_024231025.1 Candidatus Omnitrophota bacterium | reverse complement strand
GTTTCGAATAATTTCAGAATTTTTTAATTCGTCATTAACAATTAAACCAAATTCATTTAATTTTACATCTATAGAGGGCCGACAGCCATCGGCCCCTACGGATATTTCATTATTTATTGTTCTGCCGAATATATTTGCGTGTTCATGTGTGCATATCGTGATGAAATAATAACCATTCAGGGAATAATCATAATTTTTTAATCGGGTAGGTTTTATGGTTTTATATTGTTTCATTTTATTGGGTATAACATAAAAAATCACCCGCCAGCTGAGTGGCTTTGAAAAAGCCGCGAAGATGGTCGGGTGGATTGCTTTGTTAGATGAGAATTTTGTTTATTTCTTCTTTGAGTTTCTCAAATATCTCTAGAATATTATTTGTTAGCTTAGTTAGTTTTTCAGGGTCAAAATCAATAGCATAGCCATGCGACACAAAGTGCCTAAACCCCATATACCTTTTAATTTCTAGGGATAAATTTTCAGAAAGTATATTTTCTTGCACCGCGGAAGTTATGAGATTTTGATGCCAGGAAGGTCCTTCGGGTAAATCAATAGATCGCATTTTAAATATTTGTTTCAGTATATTTTCTATACCGTTATAAAAATTATGCAGTAAAATTGCTGTGCCGGAAAGCTCTAGACTGGATAGTTCGCTGAGTGGGCATTGCGGTAGGGTAGCTAATGTTTTTTCTATAGCCTCATATTCAGCTTCAATACATTCTTTATAACTAGCCATAAATAGGGATTCCATCCCTTTTGACTAAAGCCACAAATTTTGATGTTTCAGATAAATCTATTACATCAACCGGTTTAGATAGCCTTAGCATGAGATCGCCATAGTAATCAAAGAATTCTCCGGGGTCGATACCCTCTACGCCCATGTCAATATCGCGACCTTCTTTAATTGAATCTAAGCTAGAGCCAAAGAGCAATACCCGTTTTACGTGGTATTTCTCTGATAGCTCCCTTATTATTTTTTTATCAATTTCATTAATCATTAACAAATTATACCATTTTGTGCTGAAAATATCTATACTTTCTTGACGTGCGTTTTTATAAATTAATCAAATTATCAATATCATTTTCCCAGTTTTCGGGATTATTTACAATATAATGACGAATATTATTTAATGATTCATTTGTTCTAATAATATGGTCATAATAATTACGTTGCCAAATTTTGTTGCCAGGGGTGTTTTGTGATAAATTTATTTGTTTTGTTGATTGATATTTAAAATATGCAATCATATTGCCAATTGTAGGGGCGGACCCCTGTGTCCGCCCGTTATGATTTATTTTACGATCGTCATTTGATATTTTATTTTTATCCGGGTCGACACAAGGCCCGCCCCTACAATATTTATTATGCCATGAATGTGATTAGGCATTATGGCGGGTGGATAATCGTCATTTTGGGTCCCCAAAAATAGTCCTTTAAATTTGACTAAATTGGATTACAATATAAGCCTATGAAAAAGAAGGCAAATATTCTTATTGGTGTTTGTGGAGGGATCGCAGCTTATAAAACCTGTGAATTGGTGAGGCTCTTCATTAAGAGCGGCAGTGCGGTTAAGGTCATTATGAGCGACGCGGCCACAAAGTTTGTTACTCCGCTTACATTTCAATCTCTTTCCGGTAACATGGTTTATTGTGATATGTTTACCGTTTTAGAAGAAGAGAGTATCCGCCATATAAATCTTAGTGATTGGGCCGATATTTGCGTGGTTGCGCCTCTATCAGCGAATACCCTATCAAAAGTAGCAAATGGAATATGTGATAATTTATTAACTACTGTTATTTGCGCTTTAGATAAAAAAACAAAAGTTTTACTTGCTCCGGCAATGAATGAAAATATGTGGAACAACCCAATTATCAGCGAGAACGTAAAGAAGCTGAAAAAATTTAAAAAATATATTTTGCTTGATCCTGCCAAAGGCGCGCTTGCCTGCGGATCTTACGGCCAGGGACGGATGCCTCAGCCAAAAGATATTTTTACTGCTGCCAAAAAAAATATATGAATTTAGTAATAGTATTGTTATTTTTGAATCTCTTGGGGGTAATATTTTTACTTTCGCGTCGGGTGCCATTGTTGGATAAATTTGATGCTTTAGAAAAAAATCAGCAGAGAACAGAGACGGTAATGAAAGATGAAATTGCGCGTTTTCGCAGTGAGTCAACTTTAAATGCTCGCCAAGATCGAGAAGAAATAATCAAGACTTTAGAGGGTATCCGCCAGACTGTGCAAAATCAATTAAAGACATTGCAGAGCGAGAATAGCTCAAAGCTAGAGCAGATGCGCTTAACAGTTGATGAAAAGCTACACGATACATTGGAGAAACGCTTAGGAGAAAAGTTTAATCTGGTGAGCAGACATCTTGAGTCGGTTCAAAAGGGGCTAGGCGAAATGCAGGCATTAGCTGTTGGCGTTGGGGACTTAAAGAAAGTATTAACTAATGTTAAAACCAGAGGAACTTGGGGAGAAGTGCAGCTTGGCACATTACTTGAGCAAATACTAACGTCTGATCAATATAAATCTCAAGTAAGAACTAAAAAAGGAAGTAAAGATGTTGTTGATTTTGCGATAAAATTGCCCGGTAGGGATGGCTCGGATGGTGTTGTTTGGCTGCCGATTGATGCAAAGTTTCCACAAGAGGATTATCAGCGTTTGCTTGTTTCTCAAGAAGCTGCCGATAAAGAGGCTTGCGATAAGTGCTTAAAACAACTTGAGTTAAAAATTAAGCTGGAAGCAAAAGAGATAAAGGGCAAGTATATTGATCCTCCAAATACCACTGATTTTGGGATTATGTTTTTACCGACCGAGGGGCTGTATGCTGAGGTATTACGTATTCCTGGCTTATGCGATTTACTGCAGCGTGATTATCGCATAATTGTTGCCGGTCCTACAACGTTAGCGGCGCTACTTAATAGCTTGCAAATGGGGTTTCGTACTTTAGCAGTTGAGAAACGTTCAAGTGAGGTGTGGCAATTGCTGGGGATAATAAAAACAGAATTTTTTAAATTCGGTGCTATTCTTGATAAAACCAAAGAGAAACTTGATCAAGCTAGTAAAACGATTGATACTGCATCAAGCAAACAACGCAACATTGAGAAAAAATTAAACAAAGTTCAGCAACTACCCCGCCAAGACGAACCTCAAACTATTGAATTAGCGATAGATGATTAATAGAAAAGATACAAGAAACAAGATACAATAATTAAATAAGCACCAAATCACAAATACCAAATCACAAACAATGCCAAACTACGAAATTACCCGCCTGCCAATCCGGCGGGCAGGCAATACCAAAAGATAGAACCCGTTTTGGTTTTTGAGATTGTTTATTGTAATTTGTTTGTGGTTTGTTTATTGTAAGTTGTAATTTGGTTATTACTTAATCATAGCACAGGTATCCATATGCGTTTAATAGAAAAAGAATATTGTTATTTAATCGAAGATTTTTTTCACCCTCAAATAGTTGCGGGATTCACAAAGCCAATCTTAACTGGTCGATTACCCGCAGACATCATGACGGCTTTATCATTTTTAAACCAGAAACCAGACGTAGCATATTTGAACCAGGTTCATGGTGCGCAAACTCATTTAATAGAAAGTAGTGGGGTTTACACCGGTGATGGGCTTTTCACGAAAAAAAATAATCTAGCTTTAATTGTTCGTAGTGCAGATTGTATGCCGATTTTTTTCTCAAGTCAAAATTGCGTTGGCATGGTGCATATGGGCTGGCGCTCTGCTAAAGAGGGGGTACTCAATAACACTCCAGGTGATTTATCTAAGTTTAAAGTTGCTGTTGGGGCCGGTATGCGTAGGTGCTGTTATCAGGTTGGCTGTGAGTTTTTTGATTACCCTCAATTTACAGAACATATTTCACAGAAAGATGATAAGGCTATATTTAACCCGGTAAGTTTTATTAAGGATAATCTTTATCCAAATGGATTGAGTGATAATAGGTTTTTTGATCTGAAAGTATGCAGTAAATGCAGCGACAAAGGGCTCTTTTCTTTTCGCAGAAATCAGACTTCTTCTCGCATATTATCTTTTATTTTAAGGCTTTAAACCCTGTTAAATTTTTGGGTTTTTACGGGATAAAAATATTCTTACATTTAGCAAATTGTATGGTAAAATATTTTTCTTCTGGGGCTGTTTTATCTTGCCTCAGCGCCTTTAAACAGGGGTATAATATGGAACTTAAAAAGACATCTCTACACCAAAAACACATTAATGCAAAAGGGCACATTGTTAATTTTTCAGGTTGGGCCCTACCCGTCGAATATACGAGTACGTTGAAGGAGGCTAAAGCGGTGCGTTCTGCTTGTGGATTGTTTGATGCCTCTCATATGGGGGAAATCAGAATAAGAGGTGAACAGGCGCTAAGTTTTTTGCAGGCTGCAACGCCTAACGATGTTTCCTTAATCGATGTTGGACAACAACAATATAGTCTTTTTATTAATTCTGATGGTGGAATAATAGATGATCTAATGATCTATCGCCAGGAGGATAGTTTTTTATGTGTTGTGAATGCACTTAATAAAGACAAGGTTTTACTTTGGCTGAAACAAAATAATGATCGGGGCGTAGAGATTCTAGATGAAAGTGCGAATACAGCTCTTATTTGTATCCAGGGGCCTGAATCATCCGCGATTATGAATACTTGCGGATGTAATCTTAATAATTTAAAATATATGCATTCGATTTATAGTGACATTGACGGTAAAACTATTTTTGTTTCTCGTAGTGGATATACCGGCGAAGATGGGTTTGAAATATATAGTTCTTGGGATGATGCCGAAAGCATTTGGGATGTATTGGTAAAAGCGGGGGAAAACTTTGGTCTTACTCTTTGCGGTCTTGGTTCACGCAACATTTTAAGGATCGAAGCGGGATACTCACTGTACGGACATGAAATCGGCGAAAACGTTAATCCCTATGAGGCGGGTTTGGGTTGGGTGATAAAACTTGATAAAGATTTTATTGCCAAGGATAAACTTATTGCCCTTAAATTAAGTGGCACTGTTAAGAAGAAAGTAGGTTTTGTTTTACTTCAAGGAGGTGTTCCGCGTCAAGGCTATGAAGTGTATATCGAAGACAGGCTAATTGGCAAAGTTCTTAGCGGCACTTATTCGCCTAATGTTAATAAATTCATTGGCATGGCAATGATTGATAAAGAATTTGCAAGTGCAGGCACTAGCATCACTCTTAAAATAAGAGATCGCCTGTGTGGCGGTAAGGTTGTAAAATTACCTTTTATAGAATCAAAAGTAAAGCGGGAGATGCCGTGAAATGTGCGAAAACGCAACGTTAAGTTTTAAGTTATAAGTTGTAAGAAAAATAGGGATGAAAAAATGAAATAGCATGTCATTGCGAGAAGCGTAAGCGACGAAGCAATCTCTAACAATGAGATCACCACGCCTCAGCAATGGCTTCGGCTCGTAATGACAGACAGAGGAGGAGACGGTATGAGATTTGCAAAAACACACGAATGGATAAAAGTTGATTCTGATATTGCGACAATTGGGATAAGCGAATACGCACAAAAAGAGCTGGGCGATGTAGTTTATATTGAATTGCCCAAGGTTGGCGATAAGCTTACTGCTGGTGAGCAGCTCGGAACGATCGAGTCAACAAAAGCCGCTGGTGAAATGTATTCGCCGATTAGTGCAGAGGTGGTGGCTGTGAATGATGACTTAGCAGCTAGTCCACAATTAATTAATGAAGATCCAATGCAAAGGGGTTGGATGGTTAAAGTTAAAATCGAGAATCAAGCAGAACTTCAAAACCTTATGGATGAGGCAAGTTACGCTGAATTTATTGCAAAAGAATCCGATTAATTAATTTCATGAATAACCAAGATATGTTTACAACGAACACCCAGCAAAAACCAATTTTCCTGGCACCATTCAAATCATCCAGCGATGATTTTCTTTGGCGCTTCGACCTTAAAAATCCTTCGCTTCGCTCAGGATACCATGCTTTTAAGGTCTCAGAGCCTGCCTGGAAAACTATTTTTGCTTGGTGTTTTTATTCAACAACATTGCTTGCTCAAAAGTATTCAATAAGGAAGCGGTTTGATAATTAAATATTGGAATTTGTTTGTATCTTGTTTCTTGTATTTTGTAACTTGGTTTCGGTCTTTTATTTTTGATTAGTAATAGCAGGTTTACATTATGCCGTATGTATTAAATTCTGAAAAAGAAATTGGGCAGATGCTTAAAGATATTGGGGTATCTTCCGTAGAAGAGCTCTATTCGCACTTGCCGCAGGCAGTTAGATTGACGTCTTCGTTGGATGTTGGATTGGGTCTAAGCGAAATGGAGGTGCGTGACGCCTTGGGCGGTTTAGCTGCGAAAAATAAAACAATAAGTGAATTTAATTCGTTTTTAGGCGCAGGATGCTATGATCACTATGTTCCAGCGGCGTTGCCTTTTATTCTTTCTTTGGGGCAATTCCTTACTGCTTATACGCCATATCAGGCGGAATGTTCGCAAGGGATTTTGCAGGCAATTTACGAATATCAAAGCTACATGTGTTTGTTGACCGGCATGGATGTATCTAACGCATCGCTTTTAGATGGCGCATCGTCTTTAGCCGAAGCGGTATTAATGAGCTTGCGAATAACCAACCGGAAAAAAATATTGGTTTCTGAGGCGTTACATCCAGAATATCGAGAAACATTAAATACCTACTTAAGTGGCTTTAATGCCTCGGGTTCTTCTAGCGCAGGTTTTTCTATCTATGAGATTGCGGCCAAAGACGGAAAAATTGACCCAGAAACAGTTGGTTATTCAGTTGATAATAATACTGCTTGCTGTGTTTTTCAAAATCCTAATTTTTTTGGGCTTATTGAGGATGTGCAAAATATATCTAAGGCTGCTCATGCCAAAGGAGCTTTATCGATTATGTCGGCTAATCCAATTGCACTTGCTTTGTTAAAGGAACCGGCAAAATTAGGTGTAGACATTGCATGCGGAGACGGTCAGCCATTGGGTGCGGGCTCTAACCTTGGCGGATCATCGTTTGGATTTTTGGCGGTTAAAAAAGAGTATATGCGTCAACTTCCCGGAAGGATTGTTGGAAAAACACTTGATAAAGATGGCAAGGATGCCTATTGCCTTACCATGCAAACTCGTGAGCAGCATATTAGACGGCAGAAAGCTACCAGCAATATTTGCTCCAATCAATCACTAAACGCTATTGGCAGCGCAATCTACTTATCATTGGTTGGTAGAGAAGGGTTGCGTGATGCGGCAAGATTTTCTTTTTGCAATACAAAGTATCTTTATAATCGCATGGCAGAAATTCGTGGTGTCAGGATTCCTTTTGCTTCTACGTTTTTTAATGAGTTTTTGTGGGAAACCGATAACGCGAAAGATGTTCTAAGTAAGCTTAGAAATAAGGGGATTATCGCGGGTTTTTATTTGGGTGATAAATTCCCTCAATATAAAAATGGTATCTTAAGCTGTTGTACAGAAAAAAAGACAAAACAGCAAATTGATGACTTAGTAAATACTCTGGCTGAGGTGCTGCATGGGTGAAACTATTTTTGATAAAAATACAAACTTAAGTGAAGTAAATTTTATAGCTAAGCCTAAAGTCCCGCTTGAGGATTTTCCGGTAGAATTGTCTAGAAGTCAGTTACCTTTACCAAGTTTAGGGGAATTAGACGTGATTCGTCACTATTCAAACTTGGCTAAGGATAACTTATCGGTAGATACTAATTTCTATCCATTAGGTTCTTGCACCATGAAATATAATCCTAAGCTTAATGAAGCTGTTGCTTGTCTGGATGGGTTTTGTGATATTCATCCGTATCAGGATCAAGATCTTATTCAGGGTTCGCTGGAATTAATGTATAATTTGCAAAATTTACTTTGTCAAATCACCGGAATGGAGCACTTCACATTGCAGCCTTCAAGCGGTGCGCATGGTGAGTTAGCTGGAATGTTAATGATTCGCAAGTACCACGATATTGCCGGCAACCAAAAAGAAGAGGTTATCGTGCCTGATTCTGCGCATGGAACCAATCCGGCTACGGTTTCGATGTGTGGCTATAAAACAATTGTCGTTGAGAGTGGTAGTGATGGATTAATAGATATCGAAAAACTGCGCTTAGCGGTTAATGAAAAGACAGCTGCGATTATGCTTACTAATCCTAATACATTAGGATTATTTGAAGAAGATATTCTAGAAATTGCGCAAATTA
Source organism: Candidatus Omnitrophota bacterium (assembly GCA_024231025.1). Taxonomy (GTDB): domain Bacteria; phylum Omnitrophota; class Gorgyraeia; order Duberdicusellales; family 4484-171; genus JAAEQW01. Next base: position 21,579 of record JAAEQW010000099.1, on the reverse strand, counting down.
TTCATGATAAAGATGGATTTCTTTATTACGATGGTGCTAATTTTAATGCTCTTTTAGGGATCGTTAAACCATCCTTGATGGGTTTTGACGTTATCCACCTTAATTTGCATAAAACTTTTTCTACTCCACATGGTTGCGGAGGGCCGGGGGCAGGCGTGGTTGGTGTAGGAAAGCGTTTAGCTGATTTTCTCCCTAGTCCAATTGTTTCCAAACGAGAAAATTATTATCTTAATTATCAGATCAAACATTCAATTGGGCGTCTAAGAACTTTTTATGGCAGTTTTTCTGTTTTAGTAAGAGCGTATGCTTATATATTACGTTTGGGCAGAGATGGATTGCTTAATGTTAGTCATAACGCAATTATCAACGCAAACTACATAAAGGAAAAATTAAAGAATTATTATAATTTACCTTTCCCAAAAAGATGCATGCACGAAGTGGTGTTTTCATGTTCCAAACAAAAGGAGAAAGGCGCCCTTGCATTAGATATCGCTAAACGGCTGATGGACTATGGCATACACCCGCCGACAATGTATTTTCCGCTGATTGTTGCTGAGGCGCTTATGGTTGAAGCGACTGAAACAGAAAGCAAATACACACTGGATAATTTTATAGACGCTATGATTGCGATTGATAAAGAAATCAGTCTAGATCTGCAAATACTTAAAAATGCTCCTAATAATACCTGCACGAAACGCGTTGATGAAGTAAGGGCTGCGCGTTTTCCGGATTTACGATGGCAAGAAAGTGGCGACTAATTAAAGATGGAAAATGTGATGGTTATTACAACATGGCTTGTGATGAGGCTTTGTTCTTGTCTTACCAAGAAAGTAGAGTACCTACCTTTAGAATGTATGAATGGAGTGAACCTTTTTTTTCTATAGGTTACCATCAAAATAGAAAAGCTTTAGATGGTGACCAATCAATTCCTTTTGTAAGAAGAATAACCGGTGGTGCTGCTATACTGCATGATAGTGAGCTAACATACAGCCTAGTATGCTCTTTGGGTGATTTAAATTTATCCAAAGGCGTCAGGCAATCGTATCGGCAGTTGTGTATTTTTTTAATTGAGTTTTATTCGCAGTTAGGAATAAAGGCTGAATTTGCCTGTGAGAATAGCTCCATTGAGCTTAGCAATTACAAAGATTGGTGTTTTTCGTCTCTTGAACACTTTGATCTTGTTGCCGGTGGTAAAAAAATTGGTGGCAATGCTCAATGCAGAAAAAAAGATATCATATTTCAACATGGTTCAATTCCGCTGGCACAGATTTTTGCGGAAATTAGCGATATAGCTGATTTAAAGAATAAACTAGCGAAAAGCTTTGCGAATTCTTTTATGGTAGATTTCAAAAGAAGCGATTTAGATCAAACGACTCATGCTTTGTGCACGAAATTGATTGATAAGTACAAATCAAAACAATGGAGCAGGCGATGCGAAAACCGTTTTGGCTTAATAAGAAAATAGATCTAAACAGTTGCCGCCACTTAAAAGAGATGTTAAGAGACCTGCGGCTGCATAGCGTGTGTGAGCAGTCTTTGTGCCCAAATATCTCAGAATGTTTTAGTCGTTCGGTTGCAACATTTATGATTTTAGGCGATGTTTGTACAAGAAATTGTAATTTTTGTTCAGTCAAGAAAGGCAGGCCAACGTTACCGGATTACGATGAGCCGCAGCGAATAAAAAAAGCGGCTGAGCGGTTGGACTTAAATTATGTTGTGATTACTTCTCCTACGCGAGATGATTTGTGCGATGGAGGAGCGAGCCTTTTTGTTGAAACTGCTCAAGCAGTAAAAAGCATAAGCTCCAAGCAAAAGGTAGAAGTTCTAATTCCTGATTTCAAAGCAGATAAAAAATCTTTAATGAGCATTGCCACTTCTTGTGCAGATGTTATTGGTCACAATTTAGAAACGGTTCCTTCTTTGTATAAGAAAGTAAGGAGTGACTCTAGTTATCGGCGATCACTTAGCGTTCTTGAAACCATAAAACTGGCTAATCGAAATGTTTTCACAAGATCCGGCTTAATGCTTGGTTTTGGTGAAAGAGACGATGAGGTTATTGGAGTTATGCAGAACTTAAGAGAAGTGAATTGTGATTTTTTAAATTTGGGCCAATATTTATCGCCTTCCTTAAAGCATCATCCAGTTATAGAGTATGTTCCGGTTGGGCGTTTTGATTTCTTTAAAAAGCAAGCCTATAGTCTTGGTTTTAGAGATGTAAAAAGCTCGCCGTATGTTCGATCATCATATCTTGCCTGCACTTCCATTGTAAATTCAAAGACACAGCATTTAACTCCTTAATTGCGCCAGAATTAAGTGTTGTATCCCCAGGAATTGGGGTTTTTGGCGAATAATAGACCACAACATGTAGTGTGTTTCAGGATTCGATACAATATATTGCAAAATTATAGTAAATTATAGTTGGTTATGCTTGACTTGGCAAAACAAAAGTATTTTAATATAAACGTAACTTATTTATAAAAAAAAATGAAAAAACAAAAGCAACGAATCCCAAGATTAATGAGCGTTGATGAGCTGGCAGATTATTTAGGTTTGCAAAAGCAGACTATATATAATTGGCTACATCAGAAAAAAATTGCCGGAATCAAAATTGGTAAAGTATGGCGCTTTGACAGAAAATATATTGATGAGTGGTTAGCTAATTGCGGAAAGGCTACAAATGAATAAAAATAAAGTTGGCTTGTATGTAGGTGTTAATTCCTTAGGTGGGGTTTTAATCGATAGAAAGAAAGTTATTTCTATGGCCAAGTTTGATTTAGATTCCTTAGAAGATGAGTCAAGAGCAGAAAATCTAAGCGAAGATATTAAGTGGGAAGCGCTCATTAACAAAACCTTAAGAGAAATTTCAGCCGATAGCAAGAATGTTTATTTGTCTTTAGCAGATAGAGATTTTATTTTTAGATTTTTAGAAATGCCTCTTATGAAAAGAAAAGAGGTTGAATCGTCGCTTACTTATGAAATTGAAAAATATATTCCTTTTAAGCTTAACGAGCTACGCTGGGATTACAATTATATTAGTTTTTCTAAAGAGAAGAAGATCAACATATCTTTTGTAGGCATCAAGGAAGATATTTACCAAAATATACAGGATTTGTTTACTCGCCTGGGCCTTACCACATTAACCTGTGAACCTTCTTCGGTGTCTTTGGCCAGATGTTTGAAAACAATAAAGAAATTTTCAAAATTAAAAAATTATGCAATATTGGATCTTACCAAGACCGAAGGGTATTTAACGTTTTTTTATTATGATTTGCCGGTATTTAATCGATATTTCATTATTCCAAGAAAGGAAGATGCCCTAGATGCTGAAGAGCTTGTTAAGCCGGTGCACCTTTCTTTTGAGTATTTCAAAAGAGAGTTTAAATTTTACCAATTAGACAAATTAATTGTTGTCACTGATTCAGCTAACGAAGAATTAATTGGGTTGCTAAAGGAAGATGTGCAAACCGATGTTGACGTTTGCTATCCTGGTGAGTTCATGGGCACTGGCGGTTGTGTGGAGAATATTAAAGCTTTGGGTGCTGGTGATATGGAGCAATCTGTTTATAAGTTTAGACCCAATCTACGCAAAACAACCGAACAACTGGATCGGGTTAAAAAAGAGATACCTTTTAACAAGGTGCTAATTGCGGTTTTATTAGGTGTTGGATTTTTGGTATATGGCGCACTTTACGTCACAACAGCGGTAAAGGTAACCGCAGAGAAGAGCTTGGCATATGTGCAGGAGCAAGCGATTATAGTGCCATCTGAAATCAAAGGATTTTCCTGGGAAGAAATAGGTGCGGATGTTTCAAAAAATATTAATCAAACAAAGTTTTATGAAAAAGCAAAGGGCAAACGTAAACAGTTTAATCTTATGCTTCAGAAATTAATTAAAACAAGAGTAGAATCGATATTGCCAAGTGGCGTGTGGTTTGAGTCGATAAATTTACGATCCAATAATGATAAACGTTCGGGTTCCATGAAGGGTTTAGCCTTTATGAATGATGAATTTAAAGAAAGGGAAATAATAGATCAGTTTGTGTACGCCCTAAAACAAGATCCGGTTATTAAAGATATCTTTTCTAAAGTGGAGCTATCATTCACAGGAAGAAAAAAAGAGAAAGAGTTTATGATTACTACTTTTTCTCTTGAACTTTTTTCTATTGAATGAAATGAACGATAAAGGTTTTGCATGAAAAATATATTGCCTTATAAAAATGAGATTGTTTCTGTTGTTTTGGTTGTTTGTTTTGCTTTTTTGGTGAATTACCGAATTTCCACAACTAATATGCAGATGCGCAGCTTACATCAACATCGAGAAGATCTCAGCAAGAAAGAATCCCTAACCAAAGAATGGCGGCAAGTAAAAGATCAGTATGATCAAGTAATCGATGGATTACTTTTTAAAGATGCAATGCTGTTTAAGAGGTTTGTGCAGGAGCAGGCATGGGATTATCGAGTTGATATAAGCGCTTTGCGTTCTGCTCAAAGAAAAGAAGATCCTTATAATTTTGTGACCATAAGTCTTGAATGTAAGGGGACGTATAAAAATACTGTGCAGTTTATTGCAGCTTTGGAAAAAAGAAATATAGACATTAGAGCATTTCAAATGAAAGGTATCGAAAAAGAGAAAGAGACAACATTAACTCTGGAGACGTTTGTTTCTGGCGATGATGATTAACGAGTGAGAAAATGATAAAAATTGGTTTTAAAAAAATAAAATATCTGGTTTGTGTACTTTTATTAGGTGCCATTGTTTTGCCGTTATCTGGATATTGTATTATAGACATTGAAGATCCTTTTTGTCCAATGTTGCCGGAAGAAAAAATGGAGCAAGATCGCACCCAGGTGACTGAAGTTGAGAAAGAGCGCCAAGAAGACGTGGTTGAGCCCCCTTTGATAGAGCTCCAAGGTGTTTTATGGGGTACCGAGCTGCCATTAGCTCTGATCGAGGGAGAAATATATAACGTGGGTGACAGTGTTATCGGAACCAATGCAAAGATTCATAAAATTGAAAATAATGATGTTTTAATACTTTTTGAAGGAGAATTATTCAGAATAAATATTAAGAATACAAATGATTATACAAAGGAGGAAGAATGAAAAGGAATATTTTTATAGTTATGATTTTGTTGTTGATTCCAGTGGGGCAGGTTTTTCCCCAAGGAGCAATCGACAACATTTATGGAGACTATATTATATCCAACGAGGATATAACGGTTTCTTTGGATTTAGAAGGCGCACGGCTAATTACTGTTTTAAAAATGCTTTCTCGCCAAACAGGATTAAATTTTCTGTCTACCGAGGTGGTGCAGGAGCGAGCATTAACGCTGTATATGACAGATGTGCCGTTAAAAGACGCGATGGATATTATTTTTAAAGCAAACAACTTGATATATGATTTTTATCCAGAATCAAATATTTTCGTTGTGAAGGAGCTAGGTAAACCAAAGATTGAGCTAGAAACAAAAGTTTTCTATTTGAAATACACAAGAGTTGGTTCTTCCCGTTTGCTCAGTGAAAGAGATAGCGCTTTAGGAAGTTCGTGTGATTCTGATTCATCAGACGCTGAATTAGAAGGCAGCACCGATGATGGCGCATCTTCGCAAGGGTCCCAGTTGCTTAGTGCTGTAGAAAAAGTGCTTAGCGATTACGGTGATGTTGTTGAAGATACATACACTAATTCGTTAGTTGTTACTGATGTCCCTTCGCAATTTTCCGTTATTGAAAAAGTTATAAGTCAGCTAGATCTTTCTTTGCAGCAGGTTATGATTGAGGTTGAGATACTCGATGTTTCAAAACAATTGGTTGATGAATTCGGATTTAAATATGGCACCCCGGGGGGAAACTGGGGTCAGTATACGCCGGGCACTAAAACAAGTGGTTTTCCATTTCCTGATCGCTTAGGAGGTGCGGGGGGCACTGTTACTACGGGAACCCTGAATTTAAGAGGATTTGTAACTGCGGTTCAGTTTTTAACTTCAGACACCACCACAAAGTTTTTGGCCAGACCGAAAATCTTAACACTTGCAAATGAAACAGCAGAAGTTAATTTAACGGTTGATGAAGTCGTTGGTATTTTAAACACATTTGATGATGCTGGTAATATTGTTGGTCAAGAGGCGGAGCGTGCGGAAACCGGAACGAAGTTGAGAGTTACTCCGCAGGTGAATCCCCTAACTAAAGAGATTACTCTTTTTGTAACCGTGTTCAGCAAGGAAGCTAAAGATAGTGGTATTGATGTGAATGGCGAGAATGCTATGAACATTGAAGAGCGTGGTACAAAGTGTATGGTTAGGTTAAAGGATGGCGAAACACTTCTTTTAGGTGGACTTATTAAAAAAGAAGGCGAGGAGGTAAAAACAAAAGTTCCGCTTTTGGGCGAAATTCCTCTTTTAGGGAGATTATTTAAGTCTAGAGAAAAAGATGGGCAAGAACGTGAGTTGATGGTATTTTTGACTCCGCGTGTAATTAAAGATAAATCTATACTTAGCGAGGGAGGAAGAATTCTTTGTCGCGAACAGGATAATCCTGAAAAAATGGAATTGATGAAGATTGCTTTAGATAAGTTATCGAAATAAACAATTATTGCTTGCATTATAAGGGACTTTTTTAAAAGTCCCTTATTTTTTTGTCCAAAAATCTCCTTGCTCCGCATAAAGTATTAGACTATAATAGGTAAAACCTTAAGTTTTTAGAAAGGAGAGTAATGCCAAGATATAAGCGTTTGGGGGATATTTTAATTGCCGAAGGTGTTATAACTGAGGAGCAGCTTCAGGAATCTATTTCTTGCCAGGTAAAAGAAGGTGGTAAGCTTGGCGAAGTATTGATCAAGCTTGGCTATGTTACTGAAGAGCAAATCGTTATTGCTTTGAGTAAGCAGCTTGCGATCCCATACGTCTCTTTAGCTTCCGGAAAATTGACTCCGGCGTTAGATCAAAACCTTGAAAATCTTATTCCGTATGACTTCTCGATTCGTAATCTAGTATTGCCGCTCTCGCGTAGTTTAAACTCTCTTACGGTTGTACTATTTAATCCTTTAGATCTGATTCTTGTTGACAACTTAAAAAAGTTGACAGTATGTGAGATCAATCCTGTAATATCTACAAAAACAGATATCTTAAAAGCAATTGAAGCTTTTTACGGTAAAGATAAACTTTTTCGTGAGGCAATTGAGGCCGCTAGAGACGAGGAAGACGATGGTTTAAAAGAATTATCTGCGGAGGAAACCGATTTAAGTTTAGATAAACTTATTGCCCAGGCTGAAGAGGCGCCGGTTGTTAAGCTTGTTGATTTAATAATTCGCCAAGCTATTGAAGAAAACGCATCAGACATTCACTTAGAACCCCATCGTGATAAGTTTGCATTAAGATATAGAGTTGATGGAGTATTGTACGATATGCCTTCGCCGTCTTCGTCGCTTTATTTACCGATAGTTTCAAGAGTTAAAATACTTTCTAAAATGGATATTGCCGAAAAGCGCCTTCCTCAAGACGGTGGGTTTATGGTGAAGATGAGAGATAAGCTTATTGATTTGCGTGTTTCATCTTTGCCCACAATTTATGGTGAGAAGATAGTTTTAAGAATTCTTGATAAATCACGAGTTCCGTTAGAGCTCGCAAAACTTGGGTTTTTGCCTCAGGAGTTGGAGTTGGTTCGCAAAGGGATAGACGCTTCCTACGGTTTGGTTTTACTTACCGGCCCTACTGGATCGGGTAAGTCGACCACACTTTATGCTGCTTTAAATGAGATGAAAACCTCAACAAAAAATATTATTACTGCTGAGGACCCTGTAGAATACCGGCTTGATGGAATCAACCAGGTTCAGGTTAAGCCGGAAATAGGATTAACTTTTGCTAATTCTTTAAGGTGCTTTCTAAGGCAGGATCCCGATATAATATTGGTAGGTGAGGTAAGAGACATGGAAACTGCCGAAATTTGTATACGGTCGGCATTGACTGGGCATTTAGTTTTATCTACCTTGCACACAAATGATGCACCCACTGCGGTTACGCGGCTAGTCGATATTGGAATTCCGAGTTATTTGGTTGTTGCTTCTTTGCGTTTGATTGTAGCACAACGCCTAATAAGGAAATTATGTTTTGAGTGTAAAGAGCCGGTAGAAATAAGAGAAGGTGACATTCCAAGCGGACTAACATTAAAATCGCCGATAATCTATAAAGCTAAGGGTTGTGAGAAGTGTAATTTTATTGGTTATAAGGGTAGAACGGTTATTAACGAAGTTATACTTGTTGATGAAGACATAAGAGACGCGATACACAAGGGTGTGTCGTCGGTTGAAGTTATGACGGTGGCAAGGCGCAAGGGGGCCTTTACCCTGCTTGAAAGTGGTCTTAAAAAAGTAGAAGAAGGAATTACTTCATTAGAAGAGGTTCTTTCTGTGGTAGCAATATAAAATATGCCAAAGTATTCTTTTGTCGCGAAAACTAATGATTCCAAAACCGTAAAAGATATCGAGTTTGCTAGCTCGCAAGATGAGATGGTTGCTAAATTACGGGCGAGGGGTCTTTTTATCGTTAGCATAAAAGAGATAATCCAGGAAAAGGTTAAAGGCACTACCGCATCAGATGTTCTTAACAAAAAACGGGGAAAAAGAACCTCTATAAAGTTACACGATTTGACGATGCTTGCGCGAAATTTAGCGGTTACTCTTTCAAGTGGGATTACTCTTTTACGCAGTTTAGAGATCCTTGCCAAACAAGCCGAAAGCGGAAAGATGCAACAGGTTTTACAAGAGTGCGGAACGTATGTGCGTGAAGGGCTCTCGTTTAGCGAAGCAATTCATAAATACCCCAAGATCTTTCCTTCTCTTTGGCAAAGTATTGTTGAGGTTGGTGAGGCATCGGGTAATTTGCCGTTTGGTTTAGATAAGTTGGCTGATTATCTTGAAATGCGCATGGACTTTGAACGGAAAATAAAGAGTGCGTTAATTTACCCGGTGATTTTAGTTTGTGTAAGCTTTTTGGCTCTTCTTATCTTTTTTAAAGTAATTTTGCCAAAGTTTACCGAATTGTTTTCTCAGTTTAATATTGAGTTGCCGCTTCCAACAAAGATTGTTTTTGGCATTAGCGCCTTTGTTGCTAAATATTGGCTCTTGATAATATTAGGAATTGTTGTTACGATTGCTGCTTTTATTTATTTTAAAGATGATCCACAATTTAAAAAAGCTTTCGATAAAATTTCCTTGAAAGTACCCCTTGTTAATAAAATAGTTCTTGTGGGGTGTTTGGAGCGCTTTACTTCGACAATGTATATTCTCCTAGATAGCGGATTACCCCTGGTGTATACTCTAGACGCTTCGGCTCGGGGTATTGGCAACTATGTTTTAGAGAAGGAATTGATGGCAGTAAAAGAGCGAGTCAGAGAAGGGGCGTCTTTATCTGATGAGATCGGTAAGCTGGATGTGTTCCCGGCGCTTATTCCGGAGATGGCAAAAGTTGGCGAGGAAACCGGCAGTATGCCTGAGGTTTTTTCGAAAGTATCCAGTTATTACCAGAAAGAGTTAAGTACTAAAGTTGAACGAATAGTCTTGGTTTTTGAGCCGTTGATGATTACGGTGATGGGTTTTCTTATTGGCGGTATTGTTATTTCATTATTTTTGCCAATATTTAAAATTGCTACTGCCGGTGTTTAAATAATAACGGGTATCTACTGGATTGACAGGTGTTTATGGATATGGTATATTTTAGGAGAAGAGGCTTATTCAATATAATAAAAAGGAGGTCGGGGATGAGTAAAGGTTTTACCCTATTAGAGTTGATTATAGTTGTTATCATTGTTGCGATTTTAGCGGGTTTGGGTATACCGCAGTTTTTAAAAGTAGTTGAACGGGCAAAAGCTTCAGAAGCAGTTAATGTTTTAGGATCGATCCGGGGTTCGGAGTTAAGGTATTATGCTGAACACGGCGGATATACTGCTCTTTTTGCTGACTTAGATATAAATGCTGTAACCGGTTTAAAGAATTTCAATGCTCCTGTTATGATCGGCACTCCTGCTGCTGTTGCTTCGATGCAGAAGAGTTCCGGCATAATATATACAATAACCATGGCACCGGACGGAACTCTTTCGTGCGCACCGCCGGCTTCTTGTCCTAAGCTATAGCGGGGTTTAGAAAGGGTTATATGGTATAGGATAGGATAGAAATGATGAAAATTTAACGCACACAGACTCTCAAGCATGTCTGTGTGCGTTTTTAATTTAGGGGCGATGTTAATATGCGTAAATTGGCTTTTACTTTAATGGAGGTAATGATTGTAACGATTGTGGTAGCTATTATTGCGACAATCGGGTTTACTACTTTTATTAAAACTGTAGCCTCTGCTGAAATTCGTGCCGCACGCCGACATGTTGACATGATGATTGCGGCCCAGGACGTAAGGAATGAGATTAGAGCTTCTTATGAAACTTGTGCAACAGTAAGTGAGTGTGAGCTTGATTTAAAAATTGATTTGCCCGATGATGGGAAATGGACCTATTCTTGCAATGCGGGTGCTTTGACGTGTACGGCAACTAAAGTGCGTAATCCCTATAGTGGGTGCCAAATTACCAAGACATTTGCCGGTACAGTTACAATCAACGCTGCTTGCCCGTAGAGGAGAAGGATGAACAAGTCTTTTACATTTTTAGAGATGACGATAGTTTTAGTTATCATTGGGGTTGTGACTGCTTTTGGAACAGTGGGCTATAGAAAAACTAGAGAAAAAGCATTGGTTAAGCAGGCATGTGTTAACTTGCGTCTTATAAAGTCGGCACAAAGAACGCGCAAAATGGAGGAAGCTGCCGGCGGGTATGAGGATTGCTCCGGATTTGTTATTTGCAATAGTGATTTAGGTCTTAATTTGGCAGATGACGGATGGACCTATTCTTGCAATGGTGGACTTCAGTCTTGTAGTGCGGTTAGAAATTTTGGCAGTGGTAATTGCACTTATCAACTTACCGATGCTAACAATACGATTACACCCGGTGCGGGAAATGCGGGTAATAATTGCCCTATTCCGTCGCAGTAGAATTTCGATAAGATGAATTATGAAAAAGTCAGCCACATTAGTTGAAGTAGTTGTAAGCTCGATTATTCTTGCTACCGTGTTTGGTGGGCTTATGGCTTCGTTTGTTTCTGTAAGAAAATATGTAGGGCGCGCCAATAAAAGACTGGTTGCGGCTAACTTGGCAAGAACAACGCTTAATCGTTTATATATACATGTAAGAGAGGACTTTTGGTGGGCAGGAGGGGGGCTTTCGCTTGGTCCGCATGCTCTTAATCCAGCCCCTTCGCCGACAGTTGATACTGTTTTCTATGATGATGGTGGATTAAGTGGCTACACGGTAGCACTTGGCCCTGGTTCTGCACAATATAGGCAAGTTACAGTAGATGTTGCGTTTGGCGATTAAGGATTATTTTATGAAAAAATCATCGACATTGATGGAGCTTATAATTTCAATATCACTATTGTCGGTGATCATTCTTGGGGCCGTATCTTTTGATCTTGCCAGTAGGAATTTTTTGCAATCATCAGAACGTAAAACGGAAGTACTAAATGAGATAATGTATATTATTGACTACCTTCAGAAAGAATTATCTGAAGCTACTGGTACTATTGATAATAATGCAGTATCAGTTTCTTGCGCCGGAGTTTTATGTACTGTAACTATTGATAAGGACGGCGATGGCGTAGTAGATCCGGAAGATGTAACATGTATTGTTAATGTTTCTTCTGGTACTAATCGAATGACTTGTGATGGAACCGTCTTTTCTGAAAGAATAACTGCTTCGTCAATGGCAGCTGCTGGCGATGGGTATGGAATGGTGATAAATAATTTAACTTTACGCTATGATCCTGCTGAAGTTGTTGATGCCAAAACTAACCCCGAGGTTATTATTTCCGGTATATATCTTGCTCCTTCTGCTCAACCTCTCGACCTTCCATAGTAACAATATATTTAGGATTTTTATAATTAATATATTGATCGTAAAAAATAGCACTTAAGGGAAGTGCGAGTGTTACGTCGGGATACTTAGATACATAAAACATATCATTAGTAACAGCAAACGAAAAATCTTGATCGTGTGAGTATTTTTTTACAAAGGAATTTAGTTTATCAAAGTATGCGCGTTTTTCCGTCGTTATTTTTTTAATATAATTGCAAAGATTATATGTTTTGTTAATGTTTATCGATAACATTACTAAAAGCACTATAATTAGAATATTTCGCTTGAATGGTTTAAGCCTTGAGAAATCACAAACAGAAACTATAAAAATTAATATTAAGCTAAGAAATACATAGGTGTAATAGCCAAAAGAAGTTAAGGTCCAATTTAGCCCATAGGTGGGGAGCCTTCCCGGCAGTATTACATAGGTGTAAGCAAGGATCATTGCCAGCAATAAAAAGCATTGTTTTCTATTGTTTTTTGCCATGTTTTTAGAAAAACACGAACATAAAAAAACGGCAATAATGCTTACTGCTATCAAATTACCAAAAAAAGCAAAACTATAAAAATTTTGATTTTCAATGGTAAAGGCTAAGCGTGCGATATCGTTTGGCAAGGAGGCCGATAGCACAGTTGGAAAAGCAATAACAATTAACCACCATGCCATAATAACGGGGGTTAGCAGTAAGGATTTAGAAATTGTTTCAAAATTGAACAGGTCCTTTATTTCGCTTACTTTCATTAGGTTCGTAGCTGTACTTGCGTTAGATATTTGGATGGCGCCATAAACTGTTAAATAAATCAGTGCGGGAGACAAAAGCAGCAGGAGCCACTTTTTTTCTATTTTTTTGTTGCTGGAGTAGGCGTAAATGCTGATGATAACCGTAAAGATTGATCCAATTTCACAGAAAAAACATGCTATTAGTAGAGAGAGGCTTACGTATATTAGGTAAATATTATTTTGTTTGGTTTTGTAGCATAAAATATAATATAAGGCATTTAAAACAAAAATATAAAAGAGCATGTAGCTTGCGGTGTTTAACCATATAACCATTTGGCTGGCAAAAAAAGAACATGAAAAGATTGCTATCAATAAGTAAGAAAATATACTGCCATTTATTTTAACTGCAATTTTTAATAGGAAGTAGAGAACCAACAAGTGGATTATAAAGCTAATTATATGCCAAAGGACATAATTGGTTTTTGCATTGCGTTGAAGCAGCAGTGTAGCCGACCAAGCAAGGGGCCTAAAGAGGATGTTACTGCTTTTTCCGTAGACAAATGGTTTTTTAAACGACGGAGGGGCATTTTTCATTTCGGAGAATACTGACGGATTTCGATGGTGATAAAGAAAGTGTATAAAATCATCTGAGCGCCAAGTATGAAAAAAGGATTGATAAAAAACAACAAAATTCAAGGCAGCAATTGCCAAGAAAAATAATATAAATTGTTTTTTTGTACGTTGATTATTATAGTTTTCCATAAGATCTCCCTATTTTACCACAAATAAATGAGGACAAAAGGGGATAGCTCAGATACCTTTTGGAGTAATTAAGTGTGTGTCCCCGGAAGTTTACCCGGAAGTTTAATCGTTTATTTCGTCTTGTTTTTTCTTGTCAAATATGTTACATACTAATGAAGCTTAGATATCGCCTAAGAAGGTTCAAGCTGGTTCCTTATCTCAGGGGTGTTAGTGTAACTATTTTAACCAAAGGAAGTTATGAAGAAAGGTACAATATCATTTGGGGCAATATGTTTAGGGGTTGTGGCTTGTATTTTGGTCAGCCTGGTCTTTGTCGGTCTCGGAGGGCATAGCTTCCTGGCGCAGTTAGATCTTGATCAAGCTGTTCAAGCGGCTGTCTATGATTTACCAGCGCCTACCAAGATGGTGTCTTTATCCTCGGTGTACTCTCAGCCAGTATTAAAAGGTATAAAAATAGACCCTAGCGACCCTTTTAAATTGGGGTTCATCATTGATGCCAAAGATCAGCAAGATGTATCAGAAGAAGAGATAGCCCGCTTAGTCGAATATTTCTTAGCCGTAGTAGCCACCCCTGAAGAGGATCTTTGGGTTAATCTTTCACCTTATGAGAGTGATCGCATAATCCCCGAGGAATTAGCCCAAACCCAATTAGGCAAAGACCTTTTGGGTCAAGACTATATCCTAAAACAACTAGTTTCTACGGTAACTTACCCTGAGCATAAGGTTGGCAAAAAATATTGGGAAAAGCTATACGAGGAAGTTTATCAGCTTGCCGGCACAACAAATATTCCGATTGATACTTACAGCAAGGTTTGGATTGTCCCGGATCGCGCTCAAATTTATACCCACAACAATACCGTTATAATCAAAGATGCAAGACTCCAGCTGATGACTGAGCAGGATTATTTAGCCCTTAAGCAGGCAAGCCATAAATCTCAAGAACAAAGCCAAATAAATGAATTGAGCTCTCAAGTGCTAAAAGAGATTGTCCTTCCGGAAATCGAAAGAGATGTAAATCACGGGAAGAATTTCGCTAAACTAAGGCAAATTTATAATTGCTTTATCTTGGCTTGTTGGTTTAAGGAGAAGTTAAAGGATACCCTTTACCAATACTACATTGATCAGAAAAAAGTTGATGGTATCGATTTAGAAGATAAAAATGTCAAAAAGAAGATTCACGATCTTTATGTAGAAGCCTTTGAAAGGGGTGTTTACGATTATGTTAAGAAAGAGAAGCTAGCTTATGACAACCGTAAGATAAGCCGGCGTTATTATTCTGGTGGATCTGAGCTCAGATCAACTAGGCCAGATGGCGGAAAAGTTACAAGCGAAGTACCAGTTAAAAAAGCAGGGGTAGCAAAGTTATTGATCCCGCTTGTCAGCACACTTTTCTTCGCCACAGTTCAAATGCAATGCTATAAGTCTGTTGAATTAGGTGATGATTCTGGTATGGGTGACGATATCGGCGAAGTTGATACTGAAAGTGATAGTGATACTGGAAGTGATAGTGATACTGGAAGTGATAGCGATACTGGAAGTGATAGCGATACTGGAAGTGATAGTGATACTGGAAGTGATAGTGATACTGAAAGTGATAGCGATACTGAAAGTGATAGCGATACTGAAAGTGATAGCGATACCGGCGAAGTTGATACTGAAAGTGATAGTGATACTGGAAGTGATAGCGATACCGGTGAAGTTGATGCTGGAGATAATTTGCCGGATCCAATATTTATTACCCCGGATGAAGAAGGCTATAGTTTCCACACTTGGGGTTCTGGCAGCAATTTTTGGTCGGGTGATACCCTGATTTTATATGATCGCAACCTTTCCGGTTCTAGATCGTGTGTAGTCCTTACATTTTCAGAGCCGCAGGATTTAGGTAGCTTTAAGTTGGTCTTTGACGTTGAAGAATCAGGTGGTGTGCATACTTTGGGTTTTAATGTATCGGATGAAGGCGACCCCGATGCCTTGGAAGAATTAGGGGTTCTTGATGAACCTTCAGTTTTGCTTGATAATCTCGATTCCGGTGCCGCTGGGTATGAAGTTCCTCTATCCCCCCAAGATAAGCCATTTAGGTCAATTGTTTTTCAGCTTAAAAACGGCAGCATAACCCCTTCGCAATCTGGCGGTCAGATTAGCCTAAAAAATATTAAATTAGTCCCTACTCTTGAGCCTATTTCTGGTAGTATGACTCGGGCTCGACCAGTAGAGCCTTCGGCTTCTTCGCGTTTGAGTGAAGCTGAAGAAGAGAGGTTAAAGCAAGAGCAAAATAAATGGCGCCAATGGATTAGGGAGCGCAATTTGCAGGTAGAGACTAGAACTATTGCTCGAGAGGAAATTACGGGTATATTTATCGATGATGAGAATGCGCCTGATTTTATTATATCAAACCATTTCTTGTTTAATGATAAGAAAGTTGATAGCCCAATGGTATATATGAGTTCCAGCAAGAATTCTGATTTACAAGGAGAGCATTATTTCCATGAAGCTTGCGAGTATTACGAGCAGCGAAATGGCGCTAGCGAAGCCGAAGCGCACAAGAAAGCTTGGTTGCGGCAAATTCAAGAGTTGCAGTTTCGTGATCTAGAGAATCCGTTGCTTACTCGCGCTCAAGTTGAGGACTTAAAAGTATTTCAAGCCGAAGCAGAAGCAGGGGATTCGTCGCGCATCGAAGGGTTGATCGCTGAGAATAGAGAGCTCCATGATGATTTGGCTAAAGTAGTTTATAATGGTGCAAAAACTAAAGCATATGGGCAATATCGAACCAACAAGGAAGCTTACCAAGATCACTTAGGTGGAATCGCTCTTTTAGATGCAACCCTCATTGATTGGGATTTTTCAGAAGACCAGATTCAGTTTAAGGTTTCTGCCGAAACCCTCAATCAGATGCGGCGAAGCCAAGGCTTAAACATTTCATCAGTAGAGGTCAAAGAACTCATCAACATAGATAATTTCCTAACGGAGACGGGGTCAGAATGAGCTACCCCGGGTTTGACGGACACATTAATTAAAAGGTATTTCTAGTTCCATCGCTGCAATTAAAGGGATCGGAAAAGGGGGCAGGCACCTTTTCGGTGGAGCATTAGGCAATAATTGAATTCTTGATCGCTGTGCTAGTTTTGAGATTAGATAATTTCTCAACAATCGCCAAGGCAAAAGCAATTGCTGTTCCGGCTCCTTTGCTGGTAATGATGTTTTCATCAACTACAACTGCCTCATTGCTGTAAGTGGTATCAGAAGAGAAGTGGCTTTCGGTGCCGGGATAAGTGGTGGCGGATTTGTTTTTCAATATTTTCCAGGGAGCTAACACTATTGCCGGTGATGCACAGATTGCGGCAATGATTTTTTCATTATCATTGTGGCGAGTAATTATTGATTCTACCATTTTAGAAGCGGCAAGGTTTTTTGCGCCTTCTCCGCCGCCAGGTAAAATGCAGGCGTCAAATTCTAAATTTACTACATCTTCTAGTTTAACATCGCAATTTACAATGAGGCCGCGACTTCCTTTTATTTGCTTGGCGCCTAAGCCGGCTACAGTAACTTCAATGTTCGCCCGGCGCAAAATATCAATTGGTGTTACCGCCTCAATTTCTTCAAACCCACTAGCCAAAATAATAAGCGCTTTTTTGTTCATAATTGCATTATACAGAAACACAAACCATAGTCCAGAAAAAGAAGGGGCCTGATCGTTTTTCGGGTAATTAAGTGTGTGTCCCCGGAAGTTCCCCGGAAGTCATAGACCTACGGGCGTCTCGGGCGGCGCTACCGATTTTTCTGTAAAAATAGATATTAAATGATATCATGCTTTATGTAAGCTATAGCAACAAAGCACTAAGCTTGAAATGAAAGGAGGCTAAATGAGTTATTTTTCCGATAATCAATACTTAATAAGACGTAAGATTTTGAAGTTATTTGGTGGATCGTTTCATATCTATAATAAAAACCAAAAAGTTGTAGGTTTTTCGAAAATGGCTGCTTTTAAGTTGAAAGAGGACTTGCGGATATATACCGGTGAGGATATGACTGAAGAAATTTTATCGATCAAGGCCAGAAGTGTCATTGATTTTAGTGCTACCTATGATGTGCATGATTCAAAGACAAATCAGAAAATAGGTGCATTAAAAAGAGAAGGATTAAAGTCAATGCTTAAAGATGAGTGGATTATCTTAAATGCTCAGGATCAAGAGCGGGGAAGGATTAAGGAGGATTCGATGTTCCTGGCTATTTTAAGGCGGTTTATAATGAATTTGATCCCGCAGAATTTTTCTTGTACGATCAATGGTAAAGATGCTTGCGACTTTAAACAAAACCTTAACCCTTTTGTCGGGAAAATAGAAGTGCTATTTAAAAATGTCGAAGATGCTGATCGAAATTTAATAATGGCTGGCGGAATATTACTTTGTGCGATTGAGGGCAAGCAATCTTAGAAAAAGGGGTCTGAGCTACCCCGGAAGTACTTTTCGGGTAATTAAGTGTGTGTCCCCGGAATTTGTAGAAAAGCGGGAATCCGACTACAAACAAACTCCAATAAATAAGAAAAAGTGTTTTCTTTTCCTTATTCCTTATTATATCGTAGTGATTTTCAGCCAACATTTAATATGGGGGGTTCGGGTTTTTTTTGTACTTCGGTTATTCCTCTATCACTAAATATACTACTGACTTAGCAAGGTGGCAAGAGAATAAAAAAATAAAGGTGTCAAGTTGGAAGGTAGAGATTATTCGGAGGGTGGATATTATTACGTTACCATATGTGTAGAAAATAAAGAAAATTATTTCGGTAAAATTATTTGTAGGGACGCGATTTATCGCGTCCTTTTAAATGATAACGGTAAAATTGCCAATAAATATTGGGATAATATTGTGGTCCAATTTCCATTTGTTGAATTAGATCGATATACCGTAATAAATAACGGGGTCTGACCCCGTTACTATGGAAGGCAAAGATCCCGATAGAGTAGTTAGTGCTCTCAGTAGTGCGGCCAGCGCGATGGCTTCCGTCTTTAAGGAATTTCGAAATAAAGATGCCTTCCAGAAAAGCCAAGCGCGCAGAGCGTCTGGCATTGAATGAAATAACGGACAGAATGTTTTGATGGTTGGGAAAGTTCTTTCCCTGCAAGCCTATCTTTAATGAGCCCTCATTAATCTCCTTAAAAACTTAGACCTATAGGGGGGGGCTCTTTGTGCCATCGCGTATTTTTTTGGAAATGAGAGGTATTAAGGGGTATAATGCCGGTATTGACCTGACCCTTTGCTTTCTTTGGAAGATACAGATCGCTTAATGCGAGAATATTTTCTTTAATTCCTTGGTGAGATTTGGTATAATGAGGCGCTATGAAAAATGGAAGACTTAAGCAGATAGTTGCGGTTATTAGCAAAAATATTGAGTATTTACGTGATACTTATAATGTTAAAGTTATTGGGATATTCGGCTCAACAGTGCATGGAGACTATGTTTCTGGCAGTGACGTAGATATATTAGTAGAACTTTCTCAACCCGTTGGTTTCTTTAAGTTTATAGAACTCGAAGATTATTTAAGCAAAATTCTAGGGAGAAAAGTTGATTTAGTGACCAAGAAAGCGTTAAAACCTTTTATTAAGAAAGAAGTTTTGAAGGAAACGGTGTTTGTATGACCAGAAGAACTATTGCTTTGTATTTGAGTGATATTAAAAAAACAATTGCCAAGATTGAAAAATATACTAAGGATTTAACTGAGGCTAAGTTCGCCAAAGACGAAAAGACCCAAGATGCGGTAATACGTAATTTGGAAATAATTGGCGAGGCAGTTAAAAGCATTCCCAAAGAAGTTAAGACCAAATATTCACAGATACCGTGGGGGAAAATTATAAGTATGCGTAATAAAATTATTCATGAATATTTTGGGGTAGATTTAGAGATTTTATGGCAAACTGTTAAGCATGATATTCCGGAGCTAAAAAAGGAAATCAAAAAGATAAAAACAAAAGAATAACAGAAGAATAACAGGGTTAGACCTTGCCTGTCCGCCTCTGGCGGGAAATGTGAAATGCTCCAAAAACAAACCTACCTATTTTATATTGAATTCTCTAAATTTTAATCAATTTTACCTACTGGATGGTTACCGACTTCGGGGGTGGGGGTGCCCGGCTCTCGATTTGTAAAACGTTTCTGGCGGCGCAGATATTTTTTTTGGAAATGGAGCATTAAGGGATATAATGCTAGTATTGGTTTGGAGTGTGGATTGAATGTTAAGAAGTAGGGGGGATAAAAAGGAGGGGGGTATGAGGAAAGTAATAGTTTTTTTATTTTTTGTTAGTTTGATCGGTTGCAATTCTCAAGGAACAAACAAACAAGAATCTTCCAAGGATGCATTGAGTAATCTTCATCAAGCAGTCTATGATGGTGATTTCGCTACAGTGCAAAAATACTTATCAGCTGGCACATTATCTCAACTTAAAAAAAGTGGGTTTGATGAAGGCAAAAAACTTTTGTCTGCTGTGGAAGTTTTCCTACCAGAAGAAATAATAATAGGGGAAGTGAACACGGAAGAAATTAAGGCTGTTGTTTCAGTCACCGCGAAGATAAAATCAAATAGACCTCTTAAGTATGTAAGCAAGGGTGGGAAAATGGTGCCAGAGTATACACTAGAAAAAATTGGTTCCGTTGAAATGGTTAAAGAATCAGATTCCTGGAAATTTAAAGGCGTTACGTGGGTAAATAAGCGATAAACTAGATTGCAAAATTAAAATCCGATCAACTCTTTGAGTTGGCTTAGATATTCTGTGGATTTTGGAAAAGAATTGGATGTTGTAGGGTGGGTTGAGACCCGCCCAGTATAAAAATAGTAATATGCTAAGAAGTGGGTGGCCCGAATGATAAAAAAGAAAACAATTGTGTTAATTTTACTTGTTATTGTGGTAATGTTGGCAAACAGTATTATATCAAAACAAAACCACCCTAAATTATCTAAAGATTAGCAAAGCACGATAATTGACGATAAATTTAATGCAGGATCTTATTCAGCAATGGTTCTAGATGAAAATAACAACCCTCATATAGTCTACTCTTCCAATGAAGGACTTAAGTATACTTTTTTCACTGGTAGAACTTGGTTAACTCAAGCTGTAGAAAAAGGTAGATTCGTAGGGCAAGATCCAAAAATAGCATTAGATTCGCAAACAAAACCCCATATAAGCTATTTCTTCTACGATCAAAAAAACGATATTCGTGGATTAAAATACGCTTCTTATGTGGACGGTAATTGGAAAACTATGTTTGTTGATAAGAAAGGAACAAACGGGAGTATCGCTATAGATTCAAAAGATAGACCGCATATCACTTATTCTGTAGGTCCTGGTGTGGGGCATGGCTATTGGGATGGAAACAAGTGGCAAATAAAAACGGTGAATGCTATAGGTGATTGGAGACAATACAAAGAGCTTACTCCAAGAGATCGGTTTTTTGGACGTACTGATGTTTCCATGGTTTTAGATAGCGATGATAACCCACATATTGCATATTTTGATCGCCTGCCGGGAGATTTAAGGTATATCTCTCTAATTAATGGTGAATGGAAAATAGAGGTAGTTGATAGCGAAGGTTTAGTGGGGTTATCTCCGTCAATTGCCATAGACGAAAAAGGAATAGTACATATTACTTATTTGCAAGCGGATAATTGCGACTTGAAATATGCATATCGCAATAAAACAGATTGGGAAGTCTATACAGTGGATAAAGAAAAAAACACTGGTTGTGATTCTAATATTAAGCTAGACAGGTCTAATAAACCACATATTCTTTATCAGCGGTGCAATGACGAAGAACTCAAATATGCGTTTTTTGATGGTAAATGGAATATCGAAACAATAGAGAAAAGAAAAATTGGCTGGACGACTGCACAATCTAGCAAAATATCTTTGGATTTAGACATCGACGGAAAACCACACATAAGTTGCTATGGCAATTATAAAAAGGCTCTAAAATATATCTATAAACAAGGAGATATGTAAAATGATTGTAAATAACGGGGTCTGGGGTTCCCCTAGATTAATGGACACTTACAAGGGTATAATAAGACATACCCAAGGAGGTGTCAAATGTCAGAAAGAAGATACAATCGGCATAACAAAGAATTTAAACTAGAAGCTGTTAAGCGATCGTTTGAGCCAG
>JAAEQW010000098.1 GCA_024231025.1 Candidatus Omnitrophota bacterium | reverse complement strand
CTCGCGTGTTCGTCTTTTTGTTGCCATCGATTAAGTCTCCGTGAGTAAAATCTACGGGGACCATTTTACGGGGTAGCTCCGCCGGGAAAAGACGGTCTAAATTGATCGCTTACATTTGATCTTCAATTTTTTTAACTTCCTCCGCATAATCTTTGTCATCTATCGCTCGACTAAATTCTTTACTGACTTTTTCAACTCGCTTTATCGCTGAATCCAAGTAATCTAGTCCTAGAAGCGCCTCTATTGCTCTACTAACCCTTCTTCTTTTAGCTGTTTGGTTTGCTGAGGCCTCAATAAATGACATTACTGAATCACCATCAGTGAAATAGACATCTTTCAAACTTTGAGGTAACGCATTTTCTATGATTCGAGCGGCTTCAGAGTCGATTACACGTTCCAAGCCAACATTTCTCACAACGTACATATTCAATTCATCAGCGCCAGCTCTTTTAGAAAAACCTGATTGGTCTAAACGTTCTGAAACTCTGCGATTAATTCTATACGTAACGATCGATGGCTTATCGCTTTCTTTAACCGGAGGTTTTTCCATTTGAAAGTCAATTTCTACTGAGACTTCTACACGTTTTGTTTCTGTTTTTTTGAGATCATTAGGGAACAAAACATATGACGTTTTAGATGGAAGAGCATCATCGCCGTATAGGCACCACATTAATGCATTTAAACATGTTGTTTTGCCAGTTTCATTTGCTGCTCGAATTACCGTCAAAGGCTTTTCAGGATCGACTGAAAATTCAAGATAAATATCTTTAAGCATCCTAAAATTTTGGATTTTTGCCGAAATCAGTTTCATATTCACCCTCCAACTATTTTATCGGACGAAAGATTAATCTTTCCTTTAATATCAGATAAAATTTGAGAGGAGCTGAATTCATTTCCAGGGGACGATTCCAACATATAAACCTCTTTACAAAGTTTTCTTAATGTCAATTTTTGCTCATTTGAAAGAGCACGAAATTCTTCATTTGGTATTTCTTCATCTAAGGAAACTGCGAATAAGCCCCGCAATTTAGTTCTTGAACCAGCCTTCGCGTTCGCCGTCTAATTTTTGAACGCTAAATTCTCAATTTAGGCCAATATACTACCTTTTTAGGCCTGATTTCG
>JAAEQW010000097.1 GCA_024231025.1 Candidatus Omnitrophota bacterium | reverse complement strand
CCATCATGGATAACAACTTACTCTAAGCAATTCATAACTCGACCTAACATGGTGACTTTTCCCTTACGACAACGTTTGGATGACCATATGGGTTTAACATTACCATCAATATAGTAACAAGCTAGTTTGTGATTAGTCGAATCGTATTGTTTCCAAAAAAGATGAAAAAACTTAGCATTACAATCAGGGCTATCGCTCTATAAAAGCTTATCCTATCTAGCTTTAAATGTCAAAAAAGATTATCCTAATTAATAAAGTTAGAAAACTAAAACGACCAAAAAGTGTAATGATCAAGATGATATTGAACCAAAAATCCCATTTTGCGTTAAGAAATCGGATTTGGGGGAAAAATGGTATTTCTCATGGTGTCTAACATCTTGTTGACCACTATCTATAAAAACGACCAAAAAGGAATCATATAAAAAATGTCACAAGAACTTTCCAAAGCGATAGAAGAACATTTTAATACGTTACCGGTTCCAAGAAGAAAAACCGCCAATCGACGCCACAAATTGGTTGATATTTTAGTGATAGTGCGGTATTATATGTGGTGCCGATGGTGTGGAAAAATTTGGTAAAGCAAGACTGGTTTCGAGGTTTTTTAGAACTTCCAAATGGTATTCCTTCTCATGACACTTTTACTGATGTATTTGCCAAACTTTCTCACAAGCATTTTGAAGCGAGCTTCCGGTCTTGGACGAAGGGCGCTCTATGAAGCCAGTCCTGCCAACACTTTTTCAAGATAAGAATCATCCCAACCGGCCATGAGACGTTTATTTTTTATACCAACTTTGGCCGTATCTTCTTTTTCCAGTAAATTTAAAGCAATGTGCCTTAAAATCGCCAAGTTTTCTGCACCATTACCTTTGCGTATCCTTGATTCATCTTCTCGAAAAGCAATATCTAACCTCCAATGTAATGAATTTTCGATTCCCCAATGCATTCGACTCCCATTTAATAAATTTGCGGCGCTTTTGTACTACTAATATAGTAACGATGTTCAATCGTCGTTTTTTCTTTAACCGTTCTCTCAGATTCGACCATAACAATGGTTTGAAGTGCTTCCCAATTTGGTGAACTTTCTAGATAAGGAAGTGCATCATAACCAACCCAACAACGTCTTGATTCAAGACGTCCATGACCTTTATCGAAAGTTTCCTCAAAATCAATTTCATAACCTTCAAAATCGGCTTGATTTGCTTCGGCAAAATAGTTTTGTATTGCCTGATGAAGAGTTGGTTGATTCTCTTTGACGGCTAACAGATAATCCGCTTCTTGTTCAATAATCACTTCGGCAATCTTTTTTTGGCAACCCATCATCGTAACCAAACAGCCTTTTAATTCCAAGTTTTTTAGTAATTCTGGAATCGCCGTGATTTCATTTGATTTTTCATCGGTTTTTATTTGCCCTAACACTAAAGAATTCGTGCTTGCCCAAGCACTTACCATATCGCTTTTTTGTCAGAACTCGCATCGTGAGAACGACGTTTTTCCATCAACGCCAACAACTTCACCATCAAATAACTCTGATATAGATTCTGTCCAAGAAGTGAAGCAAGCTTCAAACTTCCTTGAGGCCAGCTTTCTGAATACATCAGTAAAGGTGTCATGAGAAGGAATACCACTTGGAAGTTCTAAAAAACCTCGAAACCTTTGCCTTACCAAATTTTTCGACGGCTACCCAACTATCTGCACCACATATTATGGCACTGCTATGACTAAAATATCAATAAATTTATGGCGTAGATTCAAGGTTTTTCTTCTTGGATCAGGTAAAGATTTAAAATGTTCTTCAATAACTCTGGTTAAGTCTTGTGACATAATTAATAAGCCCTTTTCTTTGTTTTCGGTAAATTTTACAATACGATAATCTTTTTTGACCTGAAAAGCTAGAGAGCGCATTTTTGACGGTAAATATTTTATCACTCTGAATTTATTATAGATTTTTCTAACGGGATAAATTAGTAATATCTTTTAAAATAAATTGGTTATAAAATCCAACACCGAAAATGGAAATGCTCTCTAAGCAGATAAGATAAGCTCTTATAGAGCGATAGCCCTGATAAATCATTAGTCCTGCGTTGAGCTACAAAAGGGTATATTTTGATTATAGCTTATTGTCAAGCCCATTGTTATCTCGCTCTTTTCCTTCCGCGATAAAAAATCATCATTAATCAAATCATCGAAATAGGGTTGATCATTATTATACGTGGGTCAAAGTTAAGTAGGTCGGGT
>JAAEQW010000096.1 GCA_024231025.1 Candidatus Omnitrophota bacterium | reverse complement strand
CGATAATTTATTAACCGATTTCGACAAATAGAAAGATAAACAGGTGGTTTAGGCCAAGTGCAATTTTTAGCCAAGTATTAAAATTTAAAGAAAAGAATGTATTAACTTAACCCTAAAACCCTAATTTCTTATATATGTGAGAAAATGGAAAATTATTCTTTTCAAAAAAATTATTCACTTACAAGAAGCCCTGAACTAGCATCGCATCAGATACCTTGTTGAGAATTGTCAGAAGAAGTGGGCGAATCGACATCATGTTTACTAGGTCAGATCCATACACTATAAGATGCTAAGCTAGCAATACGCATTCGATATATTTACCCAGTGTAAAGGGTATAAATTTTGCGATTAGCGAACTGGCAACTGGATTTTACTTAGCCTAACATACTCGCAAGAAACAGCCGTTATTTTGATCCAGCGATTATGCGATCCATCGTTGTATTAAATTGCAAATATTTAAGTACGTGTATGGGGAAAATAATACAGTTGCCGTTGCCGCAAAACGCTTCCTTCGAAAAGTAAGCAAACAAAACAGATAGTTTAGATAATATATTTACCCAATGTAAAGTATGCATTTTACGAGTACCACGCTGAAAACTGGATTTTACTTAGCCTAACATATTGGCGAGTGACCGTTTTTTGTCCAGCAGTGATGCGATCCATCGTTATTCTGAATTATAAAATAATAGATACGTGTGCGAAGAGAAAAAGTTGAAAACTATAACATCCTTCGATAGCCAACAAATAAAACTCTG
>JAAEQW010000095.1 GCA_024231025.1 Candidatus Omnitrophota bacterium | reverse complement strand
CTGATACCCTTTGTGTTCGTCCTGACAAATATGCTCTTCTCCAAGAATTGAGCTGACCAGTTAGTCCATAACTCGTAAGTTTATATAACAATTTTTCGTGAGAGACCTTGTCAAAGGCTTTAGCAAAATCCAGGTAAATAATATCAACAAACTCCTTATTTTTTTGTGCTAAAGATTAATCATTTGTGCACTGCAGCAATTGGGTAACAGTAGAATAAGCTTTCCTGAAACCATGTTGGGCTGGAGTGAATGCTGAATACAGTTTTAAAAACTGAAGAATCTCGTTTAGTATAACTCTTTCCACTGCTTTACAGCAGTTTACTGTAAGCGAGATAGGACGATAGTTACCTGGATTTGATCTATCACCTTTTTTAAAAATGGGACAAACAATGGTTTGCAACCAGTCTACTGGAAGCATACCAGAGTTAAAAGATCGTTGAAAAATTATAGCTAAAGGCTCGGCAAGGACAAGGGCACAAGAACACAACAAAAGAGCAGGTATGTTGTCAGGTGTATGAGAAGTTTTCTTTGGTAGAGAACGAATGGCTTTGTAAACCTTTGAAGTCGTAAAAGAAATTTGGGAGAGTGTATCCGGTACACG
>JAAEQW010000094.1 GCA_024231025.1 Candidatus Omnitrophota bacterium | reverse complement strand
TGGCTGACTGCTCTGGATCGGAAGAAATTAAGGAAAGTCTTCTTAATAGGTTGGAATTACCCCATGTTGCCCTACCCTATTCGTTTAGTATTTTTGGTTAATAGGATGCTTATGAAAAATGCACATACGACATAATGGACGTTTAATTGTCATTGTCTGGTCAGACGTTACAACTTTGGAATGGCCAAAAATTGATGCTAATAAACACCACTGTATCATATGTAAAAAATCATGAGAAATTGAAGGGTGCATGTCCCGATTCGCTACGATCACAAAAACCAACCGAAAAGGCCGAATTTCCAACAGGTGCTTTTTCCAGAATTGGAAATACCGAAATTGACCTGCTAACTTCAACACGTTATTACTGACCCGATAATAGGCCTAGAGACTTGCGGCTTTTTTTATTTTAACCCCAACGAGGAGCGCTTTCCACTGGTATGCACCTTGTGAAATTCCGGTTGGTACTTACCATAAACGGTCAGGATATAGTTTGCATTCAGTGCACAATCTTCCACTTAGTGGATCCAATTAGCTGCATGACCGATTTTCACTTTGTTTATACCAAATCACTCCTCTTTTAATAAACATTTCGAAAATGTAAAAACATTTTTGGGGTAAAGCCTCTTAATGCCAGTAATATTCAAAAAAACACCCAAAAATGGCATTTTTGTGGGTTTTTTGGGCCATCAGAGGCGTCCGCGGCAACAGATATTCATAAAATTCAGCACGCGAGTGCCGTTGGTGGATCTAAATGACTATGCAAAATATTAGTTCGATAGGTTAACAATCCACTTCACTAGAGCATTTTTTGTGTCTACACTATGGCTAAAAGTGTGTTAAAATATTAAAAAAATTAAAATCGCATGAAACTTGGCGAGCAGATGTGGCTCTTAATGCAGAATTCGAAAACGTAATCCATTTTTGCGCAAAAAAATATTT
>JAAEQW010000093.1 GCA_024231025.1 Candidatus Omnitrophota bacterium | reverse complement strand
TACTTTTTGGTAGGAAACCTGGACTTCCTGGAAAAGCAC
This sequence comes from Candidatus Omnitrophota bacterium, assembly GCA_024231025.1. GTDB lineage: Bacteria > Omnitrophota > Gorgyraeia > Duberdicusellales > 4484-171 > JAAEQW01. The sequence continues at coordinate 716 of JAAEQW010000093.1, read as the reverse complement.
CAAAATATTCATCCACTTCTACTGGTAGGGTGCTTTCCCGTGCTGTTCCAGCAACCAACCTAAAATGTAGCAAATTTCCTCAGCTTTTAGATGATGCCCTTCATTCCGCCCTATCTAATCACATTGCAAAGACATGAGGCTCTGAATACCCACCCACTACTTTTGGACCACCCTGTACTACACAGATTTATTGTGCTCAGTCTTAAATTTTTGTTTTCCCACCAGAAAAAATATATTTTTGGAACTCAATTGCAGTTTTTTGCAGTATAGTCACGAAAGATCAGCTAAATTTTTTTTAGAATTTTCCCGAGTAAAACCATTTGATATAATTGATCTTAAGTGACATTGGACTTAGTCGCAGTCTAAAGTCGTTTTTATTTTTTTTATTTTTCTGCTTCAATTTGTGGGTACTTTTCTTCTTTATGCCATATCTTCGACACGCGTCAAAATTTTTCAATTGAGGTTGCTGAGTATTTAGTCAACCCTTTGTAAATATTTTTCAAAAAGCATCTCGTACTGCAACTGTTATGGTTACGCAGAACGAGCTCTGTTCAAAGTTAGGCATATTTGGCCCCAACTTTGAACAGCGTGTGGGTTATGATAACCTTGCTATACTCGTATCAGACTGCAAATAGTAAGCACCCAATTTCCACAAAACTGCTTGCCTCGGTACTGAAACACTTAGGTATAATGGAATTTCCAGTGTGCTTTTGGTT
>JAAEQW010000092.1 GCA_024231025.1 Candidatus Omnitrophota bacterium | reverse complement strand
CAAGGAGTTCGAAAATTAAGTCGATTTTTTTCCGAAAAATCAGCGATACACCTTGTTCAAAATAAACACTATTCACCACGTCTGCCGTACAAAATTCTACTCTAGAGATAGGAATTGGGAAACTCGGTACGAAACTCAATGAAACTCAGTAACCTGGCCTAGCTAAGCTAGAGTTCGTTTGGTCTTGGATGGAGCAATCAGCCCCTACTTTTGCCATCTTCAAAATCGACCTCCTTTGTCAAAAGTCGCCCGATCTTGACGTTTAGTAGCTCATTCGATAGCCCGAGGTATCCTCTAACTTTTTTTGTAAGCCAGATATTTGATTTTTGATTTCAGCTTTTTGATTTCCGCCAAGCAGGAGGGGGCTGATTGCTCCATCCAAGACCAAACGAACTCTATCTTATCTTCTTTTTATTATCTGTTTTCTTCACAATTTAAATAAATATTTATAATTTATTATTCTCCATTTTGCGCCATCTGTCTGTAAACTATAAAGATTAGTCTT
>JAAEQW010000091.1 GCA_024231025.1 Candidatus Omnitrophota bacterium | reverse complement strand
TGCATTATGATACCCCTCCCCTCCATCCAATACTCCGAGTCGACAGTATTACATTTGACTTTTTTGTTTTGTACCTCCGGCCACTTGGGGACCACCTGCTAACGGGGTATGAACAGTTATTTGATATTTAGCTTTCCTCACTTATGTACTTATGAAAGATACAAAACTCTCTTCCAGGAAATCTGAACCACCCCAAGTACTAAAATGGGAAATTTCAATTTTGTAACCAAACGACAAGAGATTGTGCATGTGTTTGTTACAGTTTTGAAATCAGCACAATCAGACCATTCGATTAATATCAAACACATTGCAGTAAATCTCACATTGGAAAATGCGTTAGTGGACCTAAATTTGAAACCTTTTCCTTCGATTTCTGACTAAACCGATGAAAATGGAGGGTAAGTTTATTGAGCACTTTTGCTCAGCTCGTCAAGACGAATCGATCGGTGACAAAATCGTCGCTCTATCTCCAAACGAATTTCTTATGTGTGGATCACTCCTCTTCGGAAAACGTTTTTTTTTGAATTTCCCGCCAAATGGTCCAGAATCGACCAAAATTAGAAGCACACGTTAATCCAGCTCGTGGTGGTGATCTACCGTCACCTCTTTTCTCAATTCAGCACAGGCCCATTGCTTTCCTTGGATATATTGTTTATTTTTGTTTTAGAAAAAGACCGAAACTGGAGAAAAATGCCCCTAGAGCATGAAGAAGGAGAATGTGTTTTAGGAAAAGGCACTGGATGAAAATGGAAAAACTGTACTATACTAGTAGCTAGTAGGTTTTAAAAGAAGATTTAAAAATAGCAGATAGAGCTGGAGTTAGTATAATTATTTGAAAAGAGAATTTTGAAAGGGAGGAACAAC
>JAAEQW010000090.1 GCA_024231025.1 Candidatus Omnitrophota bacterium | reverse complement strand
TCTCCCAATAAATTTCATTCTCTCATCCATAATAACACTTTCCTTCCATGGCATAGTGAGTACCTCCTTCTATGCCATAATTATAACAAAGTGTTACCTATGTCTCCGGTATATTATGTAACCCATCTCTCAGGAAGGGCACGCCCTTCACTACTTCGTGGCTCGTGGCTACGAAGCAATTACAACTTTAGAGTTAAAGAGTAAGATGCAGTTAAATCGATTTGACCCCCCCCTCATAACCTCTTTTATATCGGAAAACGCCTGCTTTGTAACCGCTTACAAAAACCACAATAAAATCAAGGGTTTTGCCTTGTTTTTCCATTATATATATGGTTTATTTATAAGGTAGGAAGTAGTAGTTACTTATCTTGAATCATATACTAGGGGAAAGAGAAAGAAGTGGTTATTTTACTGCAAAAAAGGCGTGCGGGCTTATCTTTTAAGGGGGTAGTCTTCTTTTTGATTACTGCCTTTATTCTTTCCGGTCTTGCCGGCTATATTAGTAGGTCATCGACAACTTATGCTTCGGCGCTTCCTTATATGCCGGCACCAACCAAACTAATTAATACCAGCGCTTACTTTGAGCCCTTGACTGTCAAGGGGATCAAGCTTTATGCTCAGGATCCTTTTAAATTCGACTTTACGATCGACGAAGGCAATACTGACTATACTGATCAGGATCTTGAAAAAGAGTCCAAGCGGCTGATCAAGTACTTTCTAGCAGCATTGACTGTGCCCGAAGATGACATTTGGGTGAATCTTTCACCTTATGAGAAAGATCACATCATCCCCAATGAATTGGGCCTTACTGATATGGGGCGTGATCTTTTAGGCGAAGATTACATCCTAAAACAACTAACATCTTCGCTGACTTATCCCGAAGATCCCTTAGGTAAAGAATTCTGGAAAAAAGTCTACGAAAAAGCATACGCCCTTTACGGCACAACCAACATCTCCATCGACACCTTCAATAAAGTTTGGATCGTTCCCAGCAAAGCGGTAATCTACAGCGACAACGACCGAGCTTATGTTGGAGAGGCAAAATTGAAGGTAATGATTGAAGAAGATTACGTTGCCCAAAAGCAAAATACTGTAGGGGCGGGGTTGCCCCGCCCGAACAATAATATCAATAATCATGACATAAGCAAATTATCGTCGAACGTGTTCAAAGATGTCGTCTTGCCAACGATTGAATATGAGGTAAACAACGGCAGACAGTTCTCGCGCCTACGCCAGATCTACAAGATCTTAATCCTTGCGGCATGGTTTAAGAAACGCCTACGGCGTTCAGTTGACAGTTCACAGTTCACAGTTAATAGTCCTGTAGGGGCACGGCGTGCCGTGCCCGCTGTCTTAGACAGAATATATTTCGACAAGAAAAAGATCGTCGGTATCGAAGGCGATGATCCTCAAATAAAAGAAAAAGTTTACAATCAGTATTTGGAAGCTTATCGCAAGGGCGTTTATAATTACATTCGCAAAGATTATGACCCCTATTTGCGTAAGAACCTGCGTCGTAAATATTACTCTGGTGGATTTGTGGGAAAGACGAGTAACCTAATCGACGACGGTGACGATCATCCGTTCGATGAGCTTCCCCCTCAAGAAAGAGCAGGTATAGATGATAATGTGCTCACTTTCAAATTGGAAAATGTAGACTCCGCAACTAAAAAAGAAACTGAACCAGGCCCTTTAAAAGTACCAAGTCGCAGGCAAGAGAAACTTCCTTCTGGGCAGTTTGGTAAGATCCTTGCAAAGAGTAAGCAAGTAGATTTTAATACCAAAAAGCTCCAGGAAGTCTTTTCAAGGGTTGATATTGGTCCCGATGAACGCGCAAACGTTAGCTCCGACAATGTTAGGCTCTATTTTTCCAGGCACTTACCGCCAACAATGGATGCGATTGGACGCAGAGAGTCCAATGGCGTTTTGGTAATTATCATCAATCAAGCATATATTAGTCCGAGGCGGATCGACTATTTAAAGCTTGCTGAAGTAATCGACCACGAATGGACCGAACACATCGAAGAGCAACCTCATTATCTTGCAGCGCAACGCCAGAAGGAGCATTTTAGCAAGAATCAAAAGAAGCTTACCCCTTATCATAAATGGGCGATTGGAAATATGGATCGTCAACAACTAAAAGATATTGTTGACGAGTATCGCAAGAATAAAAATATTCGTGGGTGGGGAGAATATGAGGACATTTTTTATAAGAAATCTTTAAGGAGATTGTGGCTTCTGCGTATTATTCGTCCTGCAATTTTTGCAACTGTAACCTATGTGAGTTTAGTTGCTGCTGCCGCAATTACTCTTGGTACCGGAATCCCTTTTATCGTTGCCCTTGGTCTGGTTGCAGCAGCAGAGGGTTCATTTGTAACTTTGCCAAGAGCAGTTAGATGGTTGGGCAGGCGAATTTCTAAAAAAGCCATTGCTCCAAGTGATAAAGTCGATGAAGATTCCACTGACAATATACACGAGAAGGCTTATCAGGCTCTTGGGCGAGTAGATAGTTTAGTTGAAAAAGATGGGCAAACCCTGCCAGTGATTGAAAGAATAAAAAAGCTAGATGTGGTTGGTTCGCGCACCCGGGGAGGAGTTTTCCACCAAGGACAAGCCTACCCTCTTACGGTTGCAATGCACGAAGAGTTTGTTGATAGCGAGCCTGAGTTATTTGTTGGTAAGTATTGTTTACCCTTAGATAGCAGTAAGGCTAAGGTAGGTTCTGAGGTTATGCAAGTTACTGGAGTATCACGCAAAAACTATATTTTAGATAGTACACTTCAATTGAGCGATGGACAACAAACACTCGATGTACCTTTTCGCCATCCTCTTGATCGATACATATTTATTAAGGATCCTGATCGTGGTTTTGCCGCCGATAATATTGATTATGAGGCAGAGATCATAAAAACATTGAGCATTAAAGCTTATTTTGAGGACCAGTCAATAAAATCAGAAGCTAGCCGAATGGCCGATTATCTTGAGTCATTGTATATCGCCTATTTTATGGTTGAGAGTGCTCAGGAAGGTTTTCAATATGATGATGACACTTTCTTATTAACTTCTGACCGTCGGGAAGAATTCTTCAACGGTGCCAATATCAAGAGCACGGTTCAGGTGGGGAAAGATCGTCGTGCCCAATTAAAATTTGATTTTGTTTTGCAAACAAAAGAAGGGGATAAGCCACTCGAAGTAACTAGTGACAATTTTTTTAAGGTAGCTTTTCCGCAGCGAGGTAATTACAAGTTTTTAAACATCTCAGCGCTTAAAGAATCGCCCAGTTATAGTTGCGAGCAGGAAAAGATAGAGTTTCTTATGGAATTTTATCGAACACAATTGGAGGAAGATTGCAGCAAGCAGCAATTAGAAAGAGTTGGTAAGGCGATCTATGAACTTGAGAATGTAAGTTTAGCCGCAACTTTTAAAGAGATCTTTTTTAGAGGGATCGGCAAAGGCGTTTGGTTTAAAGAGGATAAAGAAGTCTTTGATCTACGGTTCCAGGGGCTCAATATGGTCGTAATTTATAAAGATGCAACGATCGATGTAATCCCTATTTGGGATCTGGTTGATCTTATTTTATCCGAATTCAAAATGCAGATTCAGGTAGATAAAGATCTCTTTCGTGAATTTATCGCAAAGGCATACTCCTATCGTTTAGGCGGCAATATTAACCATACTAAAGCTCGCTACCAGATTTGGAAGAGTGAAGAGCATATCCAAAGCATCCTTCCCACAGTTGATTTGAAGATCTTTTTTACGGCTTTAAGTGAGATAAAACGTTCCCATGATGAAACTTTCCAAAGATTAAGCGATACATTGACCGACCAGTTGGGTGAGCCCGCTGAAGAGTTTATGCGCAATCTTGAAGATACTCGCGAACAATCAAAGCGCCTTGCCCAGGAGCTTGAAACCAAAAAAGGTTTATATGATAGGGCTAACAGAATTTATACAGAGACAATACTTGATGGAGGAACTACCGATGGTTTGGGCCAGCGACTATTAAGTCTACTCAATGAAGTCGAAGATCTAACCGTCCAATGCCAGAAGACGAGTAATAAGTTACAGAGACTTGAGCGTAAATATTCTAAAGTTAAGATTGATGTTAGTCAGTTACGGGGGTTGGTGGTTTTGAAGGAGGAAGAAGAGTTGGGGCAATTGGTCTCGGCTGCCAGTGCCGCGAGTGATTTTTTAATAGAATATGCTGATCAGCAAGAAGTTGAATACTTGTTTGGTGATGATCGGGAAATTATGGACATGCACCAGGAGGCAGTGGATCTTGAAGATTCGCTAAAGTATTGGGAGGATGATCAAGAAGGGGCTGTCAAGATTCAGGCCCAGCGCCAAGAAGTATTTGACCGGCAGAGAAAGTTGATCGAAGCAAGATTAGAAGTATACCGTAACTTAGAAGAGCAAGCCGAATCCGAACTTGATTTTAATCCGGAAAATCAGAAGTTGCTTCGCAGAAGAGAGTTTCTTAAAAATTACATCGAGAATCTGGAGCGTTACCAATCTTCTTTGGATTCGGTAGGTCCTAAAGGTACTGGTTTTGATCGTTTCCGTAAGAGCAAGGTTGGTTATTCGGCGATGGCGATCGTTGCTGGAAGTCTTGCTGGTTCAGCGGTCAATTTGGCGGGAGATTTAGAGGAAGATAGCATTGACGGTGATCAAGAGTTCTCAATTTTTGATTCTGCGGTTGGACAAGCTAAAGAACTTTATTATTTAAGTGGTGATGCCCCCAGACATATCTTGTTTTGGCTTCCTTATCTTGAAGCTTCGCAACTTGCAGAGGTTATCAAATCTGGTGGTCAAGCTTTAGGGGTAAGTGCTTATGAAGAGGTGGTAGAGGTTTATCAACCTCGCGGCATGGCATTGCCAGATAGCGATTTTGAAGGTGGACAGATAAAGGAGAAAGGGCCACTTATCGCCACCTCCAGAGAGAATGTGAATTTTTTACGAGAAGCAGTCTATTCAGTAGTTGAAAATGGGCGCCTTCGTCAGGCAGAATTGCCTTTTGAAGATCTTCCTCAAGGAGAAAAAACAGGCAGAACCAATACGATTGCAAGAGAAGTTGTAGGCAACACCATGATATTGATGGCAGATAGTAATTCCACTATCGATATCGATAGCATTGAGTCTAGCCACAAGTTTACTTCTTCTCAGGATAGTTATGGGACCATTATTCTTCATTTTGATGGATCAAGTTCTGAAACAAAGAGAGTCTCTTACAGGATAGATTATCGCAAGCCCAACAAAACCTTCCAGGCTGTTGAGGAGCTTATCGAACACTATTTGCAATTCCCCGAAGATGATCAGCCCCCGGATATTTTAAAAGAGCGCTTGGATAGGTTTAGAAGATTAGATTTTAATACTAGGCTTGAAGGGGTCATTAGAATTATCGCTGATCGGTTTCGTTATTCGTTGGGGATTGAAACCGGTAAGATGTTTGGCGTGCCCCCAGCCAGGTGGTTGAATCATGGCTTCGATGACGAATCATTCGATCAAAGAGAAAAGATTACTGCGCAATGTTCTGTTCTGGCGATGTATGGCATGCTATTGGCCCGCTATTTAGGGATCCCCGCCAGAATAGTTACCGGGGTATCGGACGCAAATGGGAATAAGCAGCTTTTTAGCTCTGAAGGCCATGCGATCTTTGAAGTTATGGATCCTAAGGGGGGTGGGTGGATAGAGGTTGATTTAACTTCTGATGTTGAACAGGATGATGAAAGATTAATGGGCCAACAAGATTCACAAGAAAATATCAAACCACCCGAACAAGAAGTTTCTCGATCACCTCTAGAGGAAAGAATGTTTGAGTTGAACGAAGAGATAGAGCGTCTCAAGAAACATTCAAAGACCGCCGTTGGTAAAGCAAAGGAGGAATTTCTCTCTCAACAGAAAGAGCTAGAAGACTCCTTGCGTAATTTAGCAAAAGCCGCCCCCTTACCAGATTATAGTCTAGTAGAGCAGATGCTTGCTCTTCATCCAGGCATAGGGATAGAGGATTTTGCTTTGGCTCAGGCGATTGAGCAAGTTGTAGCTAGTCTTGATTTGTCCGAGGGTCTCGGTGTCTTAAGCGATGTAATCACTTCTTATGAAAACAATGCCCAAACAATTGACTACCGAGTCCTCAATGACATCTTTAATGCCGCCAGTAATTTAAGTCAGCGCTATCAAGAACAAATTTCCCCAGGATCAACTAGTATAGACCCCATAAACTTGGATACAGAAACACATCCCGCAAAAATATGGATGTATATCAGTCAGAAACATAGTCTGCAAGGTCATTGTCTGAAATTACCCAAATTCTCGGTGGAAATTAATTCAGAGTTATTTAGACCTTGGCGTGAATCCGAACTAGTCGTCATTTTGCGACATGTAGATGAGACACTTACCTCGATCAAAAAGAAAGACTTACCTCGATACCAGGCGATAGTTAACTATGTCAATCAACAAATTGACTCACCGGTTAATATCGTTAGTCTTTTGGTTGGCGATACCTCAGAAGAGAAATGGGGGTCAAGTGGTAAGTATTACGATAGCTTACTTCCCATCTTTTTTGACAATGATATTATTCTTGAATGGTTAAATATTAACGACCTTTCTTATGGTCTGTTTACGAAGGATTATCTTAATTTTTTGCAGACGGGGAATGTTTCAGACGACACTATGTATACTGGTGGTTACCAGAAACGACAAGAGTTTTTTGATAAGTACGTTAAGGGCAGCTTAGTAAATGGCTTTGGTAGCCCGACAAGGGCTGATTTGGCTTCCGCTTCAGTACCAGATCAGCAGAAAGTTAAGGATCTTTACGCAAGGCTTGCCTTAATGGCAGCCCAAAAACTCGGTGATCAAAAAGTAGTTAAAAAAGAAAAATCCCCCCAATCAGCCGCAGCGCACAAAGAGAAGGGTAAACCCGATCTTGAGATAATATTCAACGCCATTTATAATGATTCTGGTCGATCAGTGCATGCCATGGTAGCAGGATCAGTTGGACTAACAGATGTAGCAAAAATACCAGAGACTATTGCAGAGATCAAGAAAAAAGGAGAGATTACTTACGAGACACATGATGGCCAGTATTTCTCCGAGTTAGAGGGTAGCTATGCTATTAATCATTATGGATTTGGAATTGGAGAAGAATATATTGTTATTGAATTTTCAGGCGAGGGGCTTAGTGAAGGTTATATCTATGTTACTTCCGTTGACCCTGGTCAGAATGAAATCCAAATCCCACTCGATGAGGTCAAAAAAGCCTTAGGCGATATCAGCCAGAGCAAAATTACAATAAAGATCTTTGGCACTTTGAAAGCAAAGACATCGACAACAGATGCTGAAGTTGATAGATTGATTAGAGGGTTAAAGGACCCTGATCCTGAGGTTCGTGCCGATAGCGCCGATGCTCTTGGAGGGGTTGGCTCCCCAGCAGAAGAGGCCGTGTTGGCATTGGCTGAAGCATTGAAGGATGAAGATAAGGTTGTTCGCAGCCATAGCGCCTGGGCTCTTGGAGAAATCGGCCCCGCAGCAAAACCTGCACTTGCGCAGCTCCGCAAATTAGCAAAGGATGATTCTGAAGAATTTGTTCGCACCGCAGCCCAGGAGGCAATCGAGAAGATAGAGAAGGGATCAGCAGAGAATGCCGGCGTTGAAGATGCTGAAATTGATAGATTGATTAAAGGGCTAAAGGACCCTGACCCTGAGGTTCGTAAGGATAGCGCCAGGGTTTTAGGCAAGATCGGCCCCGCAGCAAAACCTGCTGTGTCAGCATTGATTGATGTATTGAAGGATCCTGATTCCAAGGTACGCGTCAACAGCGCCAGAGCTCTTGCAGCGATCGGCCCCGCCGCAAAAGAGGCCATATCAGCTTTGACTAAAGCCTTGAAGGATGGAAATAAGTATGTTCGTTGGAATAGCGCTTGGGCTTTAGGACAGATCGGCCCCGCCGCAGAACCTGCTGTGTCATCTTTAATTGAGGCCTTGAAGGATAAAGATTGGGTTGTTCGCGCCAATAGCGCTACTGCTCTTGGAGAAATCGGCCCCGCAGCAGAACCGGCACTTGTGCGTCTTCGCAAATTAGCAAAGAATGATCCCGATGAAGAGGTTCGCACCGCAGTCCAAGAGGCGATTGGGAAGATAGAGAAGGGGTCAGAGAGTGTAGGTACTGAAGATGCTGAAGTTGATAGATTGATTAAAGGGCTAAAGGACCCTGACCCTAAGGTTCGTAAGGATAGCGCCAGGGTTTTAGGCAAGATCGGCCCCGCAGCAAAACCTGCTGTGTCAGCATTGATTGAGGCATTGAAGGATCCTGATTTCAAGGTGCGCGCCAATAGCGCCGGGACTCTTGGAGATATTGGCCCTGCAGCAAAAGAAGCAGTGTCCGCTTTGATTGAAGCCTTGAAGGATGAAAATAAGTCTGTTCGTAGGAATAGCGCCGGGACTCTTGGAGATATTGGCCCCGCAGCAAAAGAAGCAGTGTCCGCTTTGATTGAAGCCTTGAAGGATGAAAATAAGTCTGTTCGTAGTAATAGCGCCGGGGCTCTTGGAAAAATTGGCCCCGCAGCAAAAGAGGCAGTGTCCGCTTTGGCTGAAGCCTTGAAGGATGAAGATGAGAATGTTCGTCAAAACAGCGCCGGGGCTCTTGGAGATATCGGCCCCGCAGCAAAAGAGGCCGTGTCAGATTTGATTGGAACATTGACCGATAAAAATAATGACGTTAGTTACAACAGCGCCTGGGCTCTTGGAGAAATCGGCCCCGCCGCAAAACCTACACTTACGCGTCTTAGCGATTTATCAAAGCAGGGTTTCAACGAAAAACTTCGCACCGCAGCCCAAGAGGCAATCGAGAAGATAGAGAAGGGATCAGCAGAGGATGCCAGCGTTGAAGAAGCTGAAATTGATAGATTGATTAGAGGATTAGAGAATGTTGATTATAATGTTCGTTCCGATAGTGCGACTGCTCTTGGGAGGATTGGTCTTGCTGCAAAGAAAGCGGTGCCAGATTTGATTGAGAGATTGGCAGATCAAAAAGCAAAGGTTCGTATGGTTAGTAGTTGGGCTTTGGGGCAAATTGGCTCCGTATCAGATGAGGTCATGCTATTATTGATTAGTACATTAGAAGATAGCAACCACGATACTCGTGAAGGTAGCGCTTGGGCTTTAAGTTATATCGGCCCCGCAGCAGAACCTGCACTCGTGCAGCTTCGCAAATTAGCAAAGAATGATTCTAAAGACTTTGTTCGCACCGCAGCCCAGAAGGCAATTGAGAAGATAGAGAATAGTTTAGAAGATGTGAGTATAGATCAGGCTATGATTGATGGTTTAATTGAGACGTTAAACAATCCTGATCCGGTGGTGCGTGCTAAAAGTGCCAAGATTCTTGGAGATATCGGCCCCGCAGCTAAAAAAGCCACGTCAGCTTTGATTATAGCGTTAGAGGATAGTGATGAACTTGTTCGTGCAAATAGTGCTAGGGCTTTAGGAGAGTTTGGCATAGCAGCTTGGGCAGCACTCCCAATGCTTGGTAAATTGAAAAAAAATGATGACTACGAAGCGGTTCGTTATCAAGCCGAGGTGGCAATTGGAAAAATAGATAGGGCTCAAGACCAAGAAGAACCCCAAGAAAGTCGGATGCCAAACCAGCAAGATATCGAGAATTTAATTAGTAGCTTAGTTACGCAATATATGCCGTTTATCGATGATGAAAGATTGCGGAAAGAATTTTTTCAAAAACTTGAGCCGATCTTTCTTGCCCTTGAGCCAGGACGGTTACCTACATTTGTAGGGCAGTTTCTTCTAAGTATGGATTCTGTTGCTCGGGATGATGCCGTTGGTTTTATAGTTAAGATTATTAAGAAACAGGCGAGTGAGTTTTTCAGTCAGAATCGAGCGTTAGGTATGGAAGCGATGGGGATCTTTTACAGACCTTTTATTGACGAGGATTCTCTCAAGGAGATCAAAAATGAACTTTATATCTTGATCGCCAAAACTACTTCTGTCTTTGATTTTCGTGATATGAATAAGCCTTTTGATGAAAAACATTACTCCAACGCTTTTGGTGTGCTTGTTAATATCTTCGATGATGAGGATATCGCACAAATTACTGACAAAACTTTTTGGGAGGTCGGAGAGCAAACTATTGAATTTATGCAAGATGAACGAAAGCAAATAGAAGCGTTGAAGGTAGAAGAGCTCCATAGCCGTCAGGTTGCAGATTCAGGTGAAGCTAAAAAGATTGACAAGCTTTATCAGCGTTATCGAAAACGCCACAAAGAAGCTATGGCCGTGGCTAGGCAATTGCGACGAACAGAAACTTATATCGACTTAACCAATATCCCTCGTTTTATCTCTGCCGCTCGAAGCGTAGTTACTCTTATTGAAGCTACCCAGAGTAGGAAAGCCAATGAGTGGATAGACGAAATATTAGCTGAAGGGTTTTTAGTCCTTGAAGAGCTTGAGGCAAGCAAAGAAGAACTTAGTTTCTACGCGGTGCTACTTTCAACTGTACTTAAAATCGTTGAGGACCCAGAAACCACCAATAAGATAAATACAGTGACTAGAGGTGTGTTTTCAAGAATCCCTTGGCAGGCACGCTTGGAAGTCTTTGCGCAGGTATTTCGCTACGGCGATGATCAAACGCGCAATTTTGCATTAGCCAGTCTTTTTAGCAGCTTAGAGGATCAAACCCCTGAGGAGATTGAGAGGCAACTTCGCGATTCCGAGTTGCTAGGATTATTTACCGCCTTTGTGATTATGCATTGGGGCGAGTATACTGAACTTAACCCTAAACTTTTTTTGAAGCTTATACCGATTGCCATGGACAATCTCCCGCGCAATTGGAATGATCGCGACCCGCTCTATGCAGATTTTGCCGCCGGATTAAAAACTTTAGGGGTCAGTGAATTAGAAGCAAACAAGTCATTAGTGCACTATATTTTTAGCACCAATCGTTATAAAGCTGATATCGGCGAGCAATTAGGAAGAGATATCAACATTTCTCTTAATTTAGGTAAGATTTTTTCTCTACCTTTGGATTTAAAAATTTCCAAAGATGGTGCCTTGCTCAATATTGCTAAGAGTCCTGGAGAAGAGATCTTTGATTTATTGGTGGATGTGATCGCTGAGTACGATCGAGATATTACTGCATTTGAGGAATTTGCTTCTGAGGTCAATCTTTCTCAAAGAGAGAAGGACGTGGTTCTTAACGAAATAAAGGATATGAAAGGGGTTAGAGAAGGTGCCCGAGAGCTCTTTGAGCCTTTTGTGGGTAGGGTGATCAAAGCTGTTTTGGAGAATGATGCTCTACCAGAAACAAATCGATATAATCGTAATCTCTTTGAATTGTTGCGGATGATTAAAACGTATGTCAAAGTAGCTTCTCCAGAAGAAGGCCAGCGTTTGCTTGAGTTTTATGATAGAAGCTTAGTCGAAAATTTAATCGAACTATTGACTAAGGAGCAGCAAGATATTCTTCGCACTCTTCATGATTCAGGGGAGATCAAATTAGACGAAGGATACTCTTTAACTGATAAAGGGGTAAGCATCGATCGCAATCATCTCTTCAGTTTGTATGCGGCCGCTGAGGTAAGTTCAAAAGAAAAAGATTTCTCAGTGATCGCTCAAAGCATCTACAAAAACCTTCTAGGACATATCGCCTACACCCGTAAATCAAAACCCGGCCCCCTAAAACGTCCCAGCCGCAGAGTTATTGATGTGTCGGAACCAAAGCTTTCTGATGGGCAGTTTGAAGAGTTGGTTGATCCTCGGCAAGAATTAAACTTCGATAAAGAAACACTAATCGAATTTCTAAGATCTTCTCCAATGGATATGGAAGATGCTGATAAGTTTAGAAACCGCCAGATCAGAGTTTATCTATCTAGCCAGCTGCCTGAAACCATGGATGCTTGCGGTCGGCAAGAAGAAGATGGCAGCTTATCAATAATCGTTAATTCCAATTATATCAACCAAGATAATTTTACCTTTTTTGCTCTGGGTGAGGTAATTGACCATGAGTGGACGGAACATATCGACGAAGAGGAGCATGATGTTGCCGCCCAACGTCAGAAGCGATACTTCAGCGAAAACGAAACCCAACTTACCCCGTATCATGCTTGGGTAATCGAGCGCATGAGCTTTGAGCAGCTAGAAGCTCTTGCCGAGGAGTATGAGGATTTTCATAAGGATGAGTGGGGTAAGTATGAGGAGATGTTTTATAAAATTGCTCAACGGAAGCTGTCTTCATTCGCGCCGGCTATAACCGCCGGGAAAAAATCTGTCGGCGCCGAGTCTAACGAAGTAACTACTACCCCCGGCGGTATTGATATTAGTGCAGGGATGCTTAACATAGATGAGGTGACTGTGCAAAATGTCGGCGTGCAGGATGCCGGCGGACGCAAGCGCCGCCCCTACAGTGGGGATTTTGTTGTTCCTTTTGATATTAAGACTTTTCAAGGATTTACTTTCCAAATTATTCGCATTGAACGAACACCAACATAGGGGAAAGGGGTCAGGTCTTTCTTGTTTCACCTAGAAAAGTTCGGGCGAAATTCCGGAGATGGTTTGAGTTACCTCGGGTTTGGCGAGTGTATTAACTGAGAGATTCCTTTTCAAAAGTTGATAAAATTTATTTTTGTAATACAATAACTGTATGGAGTTAGCAGACATCGGAGAGCTTAATCAGCAGATATCCACTTGCAGCAAGTGTTCTTTGGGCTTGACTCGCACTAATGCTGTTGTTGGTGAGGGGGATTTGTCGGCTTCGGTTATGTTTATCGGAGAGGCACCGGGGGCAAATGAGGATGCCCAAGGCAGGCCTTTTTGCGGTAAAGCCGGTGCTCAGTTGGATGAACTTCTAGGGCATGCAGGTCTAAAGCGAGAAGAAGTTTTTATCGGTAACATCTTAAAATGCCGCCCGCCTAAGAATAGGAATCCTCAAAGTGATGAGATAATTGCTTGCACTCCTTACTTAGACCAACAAATTGAGCGTATACGTCCGAGTATTATATGTTGTTTGGGTAATTTTGCCACCTCCTATATTTTAAAAAAATTTGGACTCGAAGCTAAAGTGCAAGGCATAACAAAAATTCATGGCAGTGTTTTTATAGCGCCTGCTTCTTATGGCAGAGTTAAAATTATGCCGATGTTTCATCCGGCGGTTATAACTTATGATATGAATAAAAAATCCATCCTCGCAAAAGATTTTTTGCACCTAAAAAATATTCCCAAATAAGGAAAGCAAAAAAGTTGACGCAAAATTTCACAACAGTATAATATAAATTGTGAATAGCGATAAAGAAAAGATTAAAACACTCGAAGAGGAATTGCGCCTTTGCAAAAAGGAATTGGATGATTCTAAGTGGGGCAGAGACAAAACGAGTCAGGAAATCAAGACTCTATATGCCGATCTTGAGAAAAAATCCAAAAAGCTTGACGACCTCAACAAAGAGTTGGAAAGTCGAGTGCAAGACAGAACAAAGCAGCTTTCTGAAGCCAAGGATGAACTGGAAATACAAGTTTGGGCATTAGATAAGACGAAAAAGGGCATTAATACTCTATATAATCAACTTGAACAAAAAAACAATGAACTTCAGAAGCTCGACCAGCTTAAAAATGATTTTATTGATACGGTTTCTCATGAATTGCGCACCCCTCTAACCCCCATAAAAGAAGCAACTTCTTTAGTTTTTGAAGGATTGCTTGGTGAAACTACAGAAAAACAAAGAAACGCCTTAGCTAATAGCTTAAGAAATATTGATCGATTAATTCGCATAATTAACAATCTCTTAGATGTGTCTAAAATAGAGTCCGGAAAAATCCAGATGAACAAAGAATCGGTGTCTATGGCAGAATTAATCACGGATGCGATATCTAATTTTTCTACACAAGCCGGCAAGAAGGGTTTACAATTGAGTAGCGAATTGCTTGAAAAAGACGTAAAAGTTTATGCAGATAAAGATAAGACAATGCAGATTTTAGTGAATTTGATCAGCAATGCCATTAAGTTTACTGATGATGGATACATAAAAATTTTTCTTATTGAGCAAGAAAACTGCATGGAGTGTTCAGTAGCTGATACCGGTTATGGAATTGCCGAGGGGGATTTGACTAAGGTATTCAATAAATTCCAGCAATTTGGAAGAAAAAATGGCCCCGGGGCAAAGGGCACAGGGCTTGGTTTGGCGATTTCCAAAGGTATCATAGAGGCTCAAGGGGGAAAAATGCGAGTGACGAGTAGAAAAGACAAAGGGGCGAAATTTTCTTTTACTATACCAAAATATACTGAACAGAAAGCACTGCATGAGATGACGAACAATAAGATTGCTTTAGCTTGTGAGATTGGTGAAGAGCTTTCTATGATTCTTTTTAAAATAAACAATTACGACCATCTAAAGAAAACCTTCGGGCAAGATAAGGCGCGGGAAATTTCTTCTATCATATTGCAAGCTTTGAAAGGCGAACTAAGAAGCGGAGAGTTTATAAACGAGATAGCGGAAGATAAAATGGTTGTTGTGGTAGAAGCTGATACGGTTAGCATTGTAGAGGTTAATGCGAAATTAAAGCATGTAATAAAAAAAGTTGTTTTTGAGATTGAAGAAAAACCTCCAATAAATTTTTCTTACGGAAATGCAATTTACCCTAGAGATGGTAGCACAGTTGACGATTTGCTCAAGAAGTGTGAGGGCGGTTTAACCAATGAAAAAGCTGAGAGATTGAAAAAGACAATAATGGTTGTTGATGATGAGCCGACAATAGTGAATTCTCTAATAAGAATTTTGCAAGAAACGGGATATGTTAATTTCAGAGAAGCCAACGATGGGCAAGAAGCTCTAGATAAAATAATAGCTGAGCCACCTGATCTAATAATGCTTGATATGAATATGCCGAAGATGAGCGGTTATGAAGTGGTTGGCAGGCTTAAAGAAAACGTGGATACCGAAAATATTCCGATTTTAATCATGTCGGGATATGAAGTGGAGATTGAAAAACTAGATGAATATATAAAGCGAAAAGCTATACCAATGGTTGGTAAACCATTTGATTTGGCGCAGATCAAAAGACTGGTGGATTATTTGTTGTAAAGTGTGAGTTAATTTGGGGGTTTGCAATGAAGAAAATTTTGGTAGTAGACGATGAAGTTGATATTGTAGAGGTTTTGAAGTTGCGCTTGGAAGCAAATAGCTATAGCGTATCGGTTGCGCTTGATGGGGCGATAGGGCTTGAGAAGGCTAAAAGTGAAAAACCTGATTTAATACTTTTAGATATTGCAATGCCTAAACTAGACGGGTATAATTTTGTAAAAGAAATAAAAGCTGATGAAGCTACACGAGGTATGCCAATTATTATTCTTACCGCGAAAGATAAAATGAAAGATTTGTTTGAAATTGAGGGGATAAAAGATTATATTGTAAAACCTTTTGATCCAGAAAAGCTAATCGCTAGGGTTGAAAAGGTATTGATTGGGGAGTGACGCATGGCTAGAGCAAAAATTTTAGTAGTTGATGATAATCCTGATATTGTCGAAATGGTACAATTAAGGCTGCAAGCCAATGATTATAGCGTTGTTACTGCTTTAGATGGAATGCAGGCTTTAGAGAAAGCTGAAAGTGAGCAGCCGGATTTAATACTTTTAGATATTTCGATGCCGGGCATGGATGGTTTTGAAACTGGTAGCAAATTGAAAAAAAATCCAGTAACCGAAGATATACCAATCATTATGGTTACTGCAAAGGGCCAGCATAATGATGTGCTGCAGGCAATAGCTGAGGTTGGGGCAAAAGGGTATGTGATAAAGCCTTATCGTCCGGAAGTGTTACTAGAGAAAGTAGAAACAGTGTTAAGAAAAAAGGGACACCCCTTATAATAGCTTGAGTTCCAATGAGCTACGGGTTTAACTGTTTTTTTGGTTCTTATCTTATTCTAAATTCCCAATAATTAATGAAATAATTAATCTGTGTAAGCGATATTAAATCAATCGGGTATAATTTTAGTAAGATTATGCCCGTAAGACTACATCAGGAGGTGTTTTATGTCGGAAGGAATTACGGTTATTAATGAAAAAGTCAAAAAGGAGAGCGCATTTGTAGAAGCTTTAAAAATGGAGATATCAAAAACTATTATTGGTCAAAAGGATCTTATCGATCGCCTTCTAATTGGCCTTTTAGCTAACGGACATATTTTGATTGAAGGTGTGCCCGGTTTGGCTAAGACTTTATCGGTAAGTGTGCTTTCTCAAGCGATTAAAACCAAGTTTCAGCGTTTGCAGTTTACCCCCGATCTTTTACCGGCAGATCTTATTGGAACACTCATTTATAACCCTAAAGAGGGTAGTTTTTCAGTTAAAAAAGGGCCGATTTTCGCTAACATTATATTAGCCGATGAGATAAATCGCGCACCGGCTAAGGTGCAAAGCGCACTTCTAGAAGCGATGCAAGAGCGTCAAGTTACAATAGGCGAAGAGACTTTTAAACTTGATAATCCGTTTTTAGTTTTGGCTACTCAGAATCCGATCGAACAAGAAGGCACTTATCCTTTGCCTGAAGCTCAACTTGATAGGTTTATGTTGAAGGTAAATGTCACTTATCCTTCGTGGCAGGACGAACACAAAATTCTTAAAAGCATGAGTTTCACTGATAAAAAAATAAAAGTTGAGAATATAGTCACACCCGATGATATTATACGTGCTCGTGGTGTAGTTGATGAAGTTTACTTAGATGAAAAAATAGAGAAGTACATATTGGATGTTGTATTTGCTACCAGAGATCCGCAAAAGTATAAACTAAATGATTTAGTTGAGCTTATTCAATACGGTGCTTCTCCGCGTGCAAGCATATGCCTTACTTTAGCTGCTAAGGCTTATGCCTTTATCCAAGGCAGGGGCTATGTAACTCCTCAGGATGTAAAGTCGGTTGGTTTCGATGTTTTAAGGCACAGGATCGCAGTAAGTTATGAGGCGGAAGCGCAAGAGAAAACATCAGAAGGCATTATAAAAAGAGTATTTGAAGAAATAGAAGTACCGTGATACCTAAAGAAGTATTAAAGCAAGTAAGGCGTATTCAAATAACCACCTCACGCATGGTTACGGATGTTTTTGGTGGGCAGTATCACAGTGTGTTTAAGGGCCGAGGCATGGAGTTTGACGAAGTCCGTGCGTATCAACCTGGCGATGATGTGCGATCAATCGATTGGAATGTTACTGCGCGTATGGGGCATCCATACATAAAAAAGTTTGTCGAAGAGCGTGAAATGACAGTTATGTTGGTGTTGGATGTTTCAGCATCTTGCCGTTTTGGTTCGACTAATAAATTAAAAAGTGAATTAGCTGCTGAGCTTTGTTCGGTTTTGGCTCTTTCGGCAATTAAGAATAACGACAAGGTTGGTCTCATCATATTCAGCGATAGGATAGAGAAATTTATTCCGCCGCGAAAAGGCTTGGGCCATGTTTTAAGAGTCATAAGAGAGGCGTTATATTTCAAGCCCCAGGGAAAAGGCACAGATATTAATATGGCTCTTGATTATTTAAATCGAGTAATAAAGAGAAAAAGTGTATGCTTTTTGATATCTGATTTTTTTGCTCCTGATTTTAAGCGATCACTAACCGTAGCCAATAAGCGCCATGACATTGTGGCAATAAGCATTACTGACATTCGTGAAATGGAGCTTGCCAGCGTTGGCTTGTTGTGTTTGCGTGACTTTGAAACCGATAGTGTTTTAACAGTTGATACTAACAACAAAAAAATAATTAATAAATATAAACAACAAGCTTATCAGCGCATAAATGAGCGCAAGCGGCTTTTGCGTTTATCAGGTGTAGATATGATTGATGTAAGAAGTGATAACCCTTACGAAAAAGAATTGATTAAATTTTTTAGGATACGAGAAAAAAGACTCTCATGATATGGTTGAATTAAAAGATATAAAAGGACCGATAAATTTTGGGCTTAATTACGCTTGGTTGATTGCCCTAATCATATTAGCTGTAATAGGTGTTGTCGTATTTTTTATTATTAAAAAGCATCGGAAAAAAGAAAAACCACTTGATATTAAACCAAAAATACCAGCTTATGTTTTGGCTTTGGAAGCATTGGACAGACTTAAAAATAAAAATTTAAGTGTTGTGCCTTATTATGTTGAACTTTCTTTGATAGTTAGAACATATCTTGAAGATCGTTTCGACATTAGAGCGCCGGAAATGACTACTGAGGAATTTTTATTTTATCTTGTTAGTTTTGACAGTATTGGTGTTGAAAATAAAAACATGTTAAAGGACTTTTTAAACCATTGCGATATGGTTAAATTTGCTAAGTACGATCCACAAACGGAAGAAATGGAAAAAAGCTTAAGTTGCGCCTATAAGCTTATAGGGGATACTTCCGAAAGGCTAAAGACATGATTTTTAAAGATGTTTTAATTTTAGCTTTCGTACCCGTTGTTGTTTTAGGCGCGCTATGGATGCGAAACCACAAAAGAGTAAACAGTCTAAAATTTTCATCAAAAGATTTAGTAAAAGATTTTAAACCTGGCTTAAGG
This sequence comes from Candidatus Omnitrophota bacterium, assembly GCA_024231025.1. Taxonomy (GTDB): domain Bacteria; phylum Omnitrophota; class Gorgyraeia; order Duberdicusellales; family 4484-171; genus JAAEQW01. The sequence continues at coordinate 71,247 of JAAEQW010000090.1, read as the reverse complement.
GTTGTGTGTGCGGAGAATCTTATTTTTTTAAGATTACTAGTGGTTGTTTTGTTTTTGTTTGCTTTGGCGCGACCCCGACTGCCACTTGAGATAAGCAATTTAGAAACCGAGGGCATTGATATTGCCCTTGCGATTGACTCATCAGGGAGTATGCTGGCTGAAGATTTTAATCGCGGATCATCAAGAAGCAATCGTTTAGATGCAGTTAAAGGTGTGGTTGATGATTTTATAACTATGCGAGAACATGATCGCATTGGTCTAGTGGCTTTTGCTGCTAAAGCTTACACGGTTTGCCCGTTAACTTTAGACTATGATTGGCTATCTTCTAATTTAAAAAGAGTAGAAATAGGCGTTATTGAAGATGGTACTGCCATTGGTTCGGCAATAGCTTCGTCGGTTAATCGTCTTAAAAATACAGCGGCTAAGAGCAAAATAATTATACTATTAACCGACGGTGTAAATAACACCGGAGAAATATCGCCTCAAACGGCTGCGGCAGCTGCTGCGGCTTTAGGTATAAAAATATATACCATCGGTGTTGGGAGTGAGGGGCTGGTGCCGTATCCGGTGAATGATCTTTTTGGTCGGCAGGCGTATCGCAATGTGGAAATACCCTTGGATGAAGAATTATTGCGTCAAATTGCGCAAAAGACCGAAGGCAGATATTATCGAGCGGTTGATACCGAATCGCTGCGTGAAATATATAAGGAGATTGACAGTTTGGAAAAAACAATAATCCAAGACAAAGGCTTTATGCGCCATAAGGAGTTATTTAGTTGGTTTTTGTTGCCGGCTTTAATTTTGCTTTTAATGGAGGTAATTTTAACTAATACGGTTTTACGGGTGTTACCATAATATGAGATTTGGTCATTTTTATTTTATCAATATGTTTTGGGCAGTATTTGCTGTAGTAATATTTTTATATTGGGCGGCTAAAAAACGCAAAAAGGATATTAGCTCTTTTGTTGATATGAAGTTGCTTCCTAGAATTGCTTATTCTGTGAGTAACCATAAGCTAAAGGGCTTTTTAATTGTCTTAGTTTTTATTTTTTCGTTATTGGCGTTAATGCGACCCCAAGCGGGATTTAAATGGCTTCCAATTCAACGAAGAGGATTAGACGTCATAATTGCTGTTGATACATCAAAAAGTATGTTAGCCAGTGATGTTGCGCCTAATCGCTTGCTTCGTTCAAAGTTGGCGATACGTGATTTAATAAGTAAATTGAACGGCGATCGCATTGGTTTGGTGGGCTTTGCCGGAAGTGCTTTTTTACAGTGCCCCTTAACCGCTGATTATGGCGGATTTTTGCTGGCTCTTGATGACTTAAATGTAAACTCTATTCCTATTGGTGGGACATCGATAGCTTCGGCTATTAGCACTGCGCTTGAAAGTTACGATGAAGGCGAAAGCAAATATAAAATTATGATAATAATAACCGATGGTGAAGACCACAATCGCAGCGTTTTAGAGAAACTTGTTAATAAGGCTAAAGCTGAAGGGGTAAAAATATTTTGTCTAGGTATTGGTTCGCAAGATGGTGAGCTAATACAATTAACCGATGAGAATGGCAAAAAAATGTTTCTAAAAGATAATGACGGTAACGTTGTTAAATCAAGATTAAACGAAGAGCTTCTTAAATACATATCTTCTAGCACTAAGGCGGCTTATGTGCGTGCGGGTGGTGCCGATTTTGGTTTGGTATCGCTTTATGAGAAAAAACTTTCAAAGTTTGAAAAGCGCAATATAAAAGAAGAAAAGAGCAAGCTTTATACTGAGCGTTTTCAGATACCTTTGATGATTGCTCTTATGTTGTTACTGGTGAATACTTTTGTTGACAGAAGAAGAAAAATATGAAAAATGTCTATTTGATAATAATTACTTTGACTATTGCTTTTCCGATTCAAGCGGCATCTTTACGCGGAAAAATAAATCAAGGCAATGTATTATACAATAATGGCGAATTCGACAAAGCCGAAAGCAAATATAGTCAGGCCTTGAGTGAGCGGCCCGAATCAGATTTAATAAATTTTAATCTTGGTGCAGCGTTATACAAAATGGAAGATTTTTCTCGTGCGATTGAACATTTTCAAAAGGCAATTATTTCAGAAAGCGAAGATTTGCAAAAAAAATCATTTTATAATCTTGCTAATTCTGAATATATGCATGGAGCAGCGCATGAAGATAGCAATCTGACCGCCGCAGTCGATTTACTAAAACGCTCTCTGAGTCATTACAAAAAAATTATAGAAAGTGATGACGAAAGCCAAGATGCTCAGTATAATTATGATTTAGTGGAAGAAGAGCTTAAGCGCTTGCAGGAAAAAATACAACAACAAGAAAATAAGCAATGTGATTCAAATAAAGATCAACAAAAAGAATCACAGCCAAAGCAGAACCCGCAGCAAGAACAAGGCTCACAGCCAAAGCAGAGCCCCAAGGAGCAAAAGCAACAAGACAAAAGCGATAGCCAGCAACAGCAAACTGATGAGAATCGCAACCAACAGTTATCCGAATCAAACAAAGAAGATGGTGCGCAAAATGATAGTGGTTCAGGTAAAAATGATGCCCAAGCGATGAGCGCTCAACAGGCTCAAATGTTGTTAGAAGATTATCGTCAGCAAGCCGAGCCCAGGGGGCTTTATACCAAAGAGCTAAATAAGGGTAAGGCAATTAAGGTGTTAAAGGATTGGTAGTGAAGAGCAAGTTTTTTGTACTTTTATTCTTATTGTTAAGTATGACACTTTTAGCCGCAGATATTAGCTTTGAGGCTAGTGTTGATCGTAGTGGAGTTTCAATCGGATCAACTGCAACATTGAGCCTTACTTTTGGCGGCATTGGAAGCATCGAAAGACCGCAGCTGCCGGAAATTGATGGTTTTGACGTGCGGTATTTAGGACCATCAACCAAAATGTCAATTGTTAATGGGCAAGTTTCAAGCTCGATAACTCACAACTATATTTTAATCCCTTTAAAAGAGGGCAGCTTTGTGATTCCTTCGATTACCATTAATCATAAGGGCATCGACTATTCTTCGCTACCCGTTAACATAGAGGTTGCAAATAAAATAGCCGCATCAGGGGGGGGTTCTCAACCTCAAGAGAGCTATGATTTAGAAGATAGGGCATTTATAGTTGCTGAATTAGGTAAAAATAAAGCCTATGTTAATGAAATTATACCGCTAAAAGTTAAGCTTTACGTCGATAATTTAGGGATAAGGGATATCCAATATCCAAAGATTCCAAAAGATGGCATCATTGTGGGTGATTTTAGTCAGCCCAGGCAATACAAGGAAAGAATGAATGGCATTAATTATGATGTTATTGAATTTTCAACTGATGTTTTTGCTTTGCGCTCAGGAAGTATTGTTTTTGGACCAGTAGGTTTAAATTGTAACTTGATAGTTGAAAAACGAAGAAGGAAGTCATCTGCGTTTGATGATGATTTTTTTGGTTCAGGATTTTTTGGTGGAAATATATTTGACAATTTTTTTGCCAATTACCAAAGATACCCACTTAATTTATCTGCACCTGAAGAAAATATTGAAATAAAAGATTTACCGGTTGCCGGTAAGCCTGATAATTTTAATGGAGCTGTTGGTGATTTTAATTTTGATGTAGAGATAAGTCCAAAAAAAGTTAAAGTTGGCGATCCGATTACTTTAAAAATGGTAGTTTCAGGAGATGGAAATTTCAAAACAGTTAATTTGATCGATCTTAACTTAGGAGATGATTTCAAAATTTATGATCCGCAAGTAACATCAACCTCGAGTGGTAAACTTTTTGAGCAGGTGGTGATTCCTAAAAAGAGCACGATTAATGAGATGCCGGCTATAGGTTTTTCTTTTTTTAATCCTAAGGTGGGCGAATATTTGACAATTACTAATGAGCCAACAGCGATCGTTGTTGAAGGCGGTACGATTTTAGATGAGGCACAAATGTTTGAATCGGGCGATGGCGGTGTAACTTATGCCAAGGATGTTGTAGGTGAGGATATAGTTTATATTAAAGAGGATGTCGGTCAACTTAGAAGGAAAGATCATTATTTGCACAATAAATTAGGATTTATAATATTTCATTTTTTAATTGTTTTCATTGCGGCTGTTGCAGCAGTAGTTTTCTTAGAAACCAAACGACTAAGAACCGATAGTCGTTATGCGCGCAGACTTCAAGCTCCAAAAAAGGCGAAAATTGGGATCAATCGAGCTAGGCATCTAATGGTTTCGGGCAAATCTCAGGATTTTTATAATATTGCGTTTAAGACTTTGCAGGAGTATTTGGGTGATAAATTTCATCTTGCTTCTGCTGGAATTACCATAAATTTTGTTGATGAGATTGCTGTTTTAGGAGGTATCGACAAAAATATCATAGATAAAATGAGGCAATTGTTTGAGGCTTGCGATATGGCTCGGTTTGCAGCGGGTGCGGTTGATAAGGTGGGTATGCAGTTGTCGTTTGATCAATTAAGAGAGATAGTTGATTATCTAGAAAGAGTTAAATTATGAAAAAGATTTTTATACTTATATTGTTTTTTGCGGTATTAAGCGGTTATGCCCAAGAGAGAGGTGATTTTCAGCGTGGAAATGATTTTTATGCTCAAGGTCAATACTCTAAGGCACTGTTAGAATATCAAAAGATATTGAGCCTCAAAAAAGTGAGTGGTAATCTTCATTATAATATCGGTAATTGCTATGTTAAGCAAGGCAAATTGGCTAAGGCGGTGTTATATTATGAGAGGGCAAAGCGAATTATGCCGCATGATGCTGATCTGGTGGCAAATTATAATTATGTATCATCGTTATTAAAGCATAATGTTACTGAGCGGAAGCCTTGGTTTATGAGGGTAATTGGTGATTTTCCCATTGATGGGGTAAGCGTTTTTCTTTCTTTTGTTTTTATTGCTTTAGTTTGCGCATTAGCTTTTTGCTTTATTAATAAGGTAAATCGATTTAGATTTATTTTTACTGCTGTGATTTTGGTAATTATTTTATTTGGTGGATCGTTTTTGCTTAAGGCAAAGCTTGAATTTTTAAATAGCCAGGCAGTGGTAATTTCTTCAGACGTGCAAGCTAAGTTTGAACCACTTGATATGGCAACAACTCATTTTACCCTTTACGAGGGTCAAAAAGTCTTAATTCTTGACCATAAGCAAGGGTGGTATAAGTTAAAACGTAGCGATGGTAAAGTAGCATGGGTGTCGGATGCCTGCCTCGAGAAAATATAACAAATTATAATTTAGACCTATAACCTCTTCATGTTCAGGTAGTTACAAAGAGTGCCCCTGATTGTCGCTTACCTTGATTTTATATATAAAAAATGGTATATATTAGGGAAGCATGGATTTATGCCTGGGGAGGCGAGATCCATGCTTTTTTATTTGTAGGGAGACAAATTGTGATTCGAAAAATTACATTAAGGAAGGGGTCTGTACCTTTTCGGGTAATTGCTGTTTTTGTGGCGGTAGCAATATTGGCGGCAGCGATTCCCCGACTATTCGATCGGGGCAGGTTGCCGGGATTGCTGCGCCTTAAGGGCAAGGGCGCGATAAGTCACGCTCATGCGTATAATTTACCATCTCCAACTAAGTTACTTCCGTTATCCCAGGATTATTCTTACTCTGTATTGAAAGGGTTGCGCTTTGACCCTGAGAATCCTCTAAATATTGAATTTATCGTTGACACCGCTAATCAGGAAGATATTAACCAAGAGGAAGCAAGCCGTCTTATCCGGTATTTTTTGGCAGGTTTGACCCTTCCTGAAGAGGAATTGTGGGTTAACTTGTCTCCCTACGAAAAGACAAGAGTTGCTCCAGATGATTTGAGCCTAACCGATCTAGGAAAGGATCTGTTGGGTCAGGATTATATTCTGAAGCAGCTTTTGTCTTCTTTAACTTATCCAGAGAGTGAAACCGGAAAAGATTATTGGGAAAAGGTTTATGAAGACTGTAGAGACGCAAAACTTTGCGTCTCTGATTTATCCATCAACGCCTTTAACAAGGTTTGGATCACGCCCGATAAAAGCGTAGTCTATGAAAATAAAGATGTCGCCTATATCACCGAAGCCACGATGAAGGTAATGCTTGAGGACGATTATGTTGCACGGGGACATGTACCGGATCGGACGGGGACATGTACCGGAAGTCCCGACGTAGTCGGGGATCGGTACGTGTCCCCGGAAGTAAATGAAATAACATCTCGCCTGATGCGCGAAACAATCCTTCCTAAAATATCCCACGACGTAAATCACGGGAAGAATTTCGCACGCTTGCGTCAAATCTATCATTCCCTAATCCTTGCGGTATGGTTCAAAGAGAAGTTCAAAGATACCTTCTATCAACATTACATCGATCAAGGCAAAATAAAAGGCATTGACCTAGAAGGCAAAGGCGCCAAAGATAAAATCTATAATCTTTACGTCGAAGCCTACAAAAAAGGCGTCTACAATTACATAAAACCCGAACGCGACCCAACAACTCACAAACGCATCAACCGAAAATATTTCTCCGGAGGGTGCAATTTTATTTCTTTACCGAACAACTTGAAAGTCGCACAAAATATTAGCGATGCCGTTGCTTCTGGCATGTTTTCTGCCACCAAAGCCAAAAGAATTATTGCTTCTGGCCGAACAGTTGATGAAAATAGGAACGGTTCTATTTCTCTTGAATCTCGCCCTCGAGTTTCAGGTAAACCTCGGCGAGGGGATTCTCCCCAAGCGCCAGGTGCGCGCAACGGCAAGCCCAAAAAAGGCAAAAGACCACTTAAGCCACCAGCAGCAAACCATCCCCGTGGTGGGTCGGTTTCTGATTCCATTTTGGAAGTGACTCCGGATGTTCTTTTAGGGTATATGATGAGGAATAAAATCTTTAAAGATAAGGCTAAAACGCTTGAAGGGTTTGAGCGTGAAATGGTAGCGATCGGACATGATAAAGGGGTAAATAATTCACTACAAATCTTATCAGATGTAGGAATGGTTTGCGAAGACGATAGCAGGTATTACTTACCGGATTATTTTAAAAGCATAAGTGCGAGAGGGCTTTGGACCATTTTGGATAATTTCCCTTCTTTAAAAACGCCACAACTTACTAAAGAAGAAACTGCTGCGATAAAGTATACTTTCTCAGAGCATGAACCATTGCCGGTTCACACAAGCGCTGCACAAGTTCGGCAATATTATCTAGATGCAATAAAAAACGATCCGCTACTTAGCCCGTACTTTACCAATGCAATTGTCAATACGTTAGGTAGGTCTGTGTTAGGTGTTGGAGGGTATTCTACTATTTATTCTCTTTCTGATGATGATGCAATTTTTTGTAAAGTTTCTGGTGGTGGATATAGGAAAGAAGGCGAAAGCATCCTGGCATTAGAAAATAAAATGAATATGCGCGAGTTAAGAACTCTGGTCAAATTTAATCAACTCGATATGCCGGGGTTTTCACAGTTAAAAAAAGAAGGAGCGGGTGTTGATGAAGATGGTAATCTTCAGATGACTGAGGAGAATATCTCTGGTGGTCAACAAATTGGAAAAAAGGTAATTAAAATAGAAGGTTATCAAGTTGTTGATAGCTGGTTTGAGGTGGGAGAGATTTTTGGTAGTTTTTCTGTTGTTGAACAAATTGATGTTTTTGCCAAAGTTCTCAGCTTTTGCGAAAACGTTCACAAACAAAAGCTTGTTGTTGGTGATGTTAATCCGCGCAATATAATCGTTAATCAAGAAAGGCGAGTTGGAATGATTGATCCTCAATTCGTTGCGCCGATTGGTGCAATGCCTAGGCGCTCAGGGATGGATAGTTTTATTCCGAGTGGATTAAGGTTTTACCCTCGTTATCCTTCTTGGGACATTTATAGTTTAGCAAAGATTATGGGGTATGTTTTTGAAAATATTCCCGATGGTTATCAGGATGATTGGGAAGCTGACAAAGAGAAAAGCGGCTTGCAGGATTTAATTACTTACATGGAAGAACTCTACCCCAAACATCCTATCGATGATGATATGGTTTATGTAAAGGAGCAATTTGAAAGAGTAAAAAGTTATTATCTTATAAAAGAACGCATTATTAATCTGGAAAAATTACGTGAGATTTCAAGTGAGCGAAAGTTAGATGAGCAGGAGAAAGATTATCTTAAAAAGTACTTAATTTATTTTAAATATATGTACGATCAGGAAGAAGCTGTAACAACATCTTCAGAGGATAGCATAGATTATTTGATTATCTTAAGCAGGCTTGAGTTAAAATCAAAAGGTTATCCTAATCCACCGACAACGATTAAGGCGTTAATTGATAAAATCGGTCTAAAATCGTACTCACATGGAATAATGCCTAGTGTTTTTGATTTTGGACTTATTGATTCGGTATTGGAAAAGTTAAGGGAAAGCGAAAATAAAGATGATAAAAGGATTGAATTAGGGGAAAAATTATCGAGAAAAAGTGAAAGATTAAAAACAAATCTCAGAAACATCGTCGATGCCTCTACCTTTGCCATATTCAACTTAACTGTGAGGTTAGATTTCCCATCTTTAGTTTACGCAATAGTCGTAGATTTAATTACGCAATTAGAGGAAATAATAGATTCGAAAGAAGAAGTAATTAATTTTCTTCAATTGATTAAAGGTGACTTAGCTGGTAGTGATGATAAGAAGTTGGATAGAAAGTTGGATGAAATGATCGATACCATACTGGAGGTCAGACGAAGAGGGCAAGGTGCTTTGGATGCTCTAGAAGATCTAAAAGATGCCATTGACGACTCTGCCGAAATGAAAATAGTAGGTGTCGGGGAATCTCTGTATAGTGCGTTAGAGAGGTATCGCAATATTTACAAAAAGGTTGATTGGCAAATGTCGCGTAATGACAGTGTCCAGATGGAGGCTAACGCAATCCAGCTTGATTTTATTTGGAGCAACTTATTTGATAATGCTGCGTATGCGACTAGGGAGTGTGAGCAAATCAAGGATGAGCCTTATCAGGGGGAAGTTAGCGCAAGTGTAAAACAAACCGATAATAACGTAATCATTTCAATCACCGATAATGGTATTGGTATCTTTGAAGATAAACTAAAAGATGGCTGGATCTTTCAAGAAGGCAAAACTACCAAAGGTAATCTTGGTACCGGAATTGGCTTATCAATAGTTAAAGAGCTTATCGATGATTTAGGCGCAACAATCAATGTCAAAAGCCGCCATATTGAAGAAGATTCCCAAAACCACGGCACAACATTTACTATAATTATGCCGATTAAAGAGATTGATGGTGCGATTGCGGATAAACCGACTGCAGAGGATCTTGAGGATTTGGGAATATTTAATAATATAAAAAGCGAAAGGGCATGGCAAGAAGCGGTTGGATTATTAAATAAGTTAGGAGTAAAAAACGGTGATTCAATTACTAATGTTGGGGTTGAGGGGGTTCATTTCTCGGGTTATTTAGGGTTAGTCGTGTCAAGCTTAGGAATTAATTATGTGGGGTATGGATTGCAGCGTGGACCGCATGAAAAAAGTGAAAATATTGCCGAAATGTTCTTAGAGAATCCTTTGGTTAGAAAAGAATTGAAAGGAAAAATTAAATATGTTTTAGGTGAATTTTCAGCGGGAGAAAGGTCTAAGTCAAAAGAGTTAGCCGATCATAGTCAAGATGTTGTGATAACCCTAACTGGTGTTTTTTCTGATCCGGCACCGGATTCCAATCCCGAAGAGGCGCTAAGGGAAGCTTTAAGGGTAGTGAAGTCAGGAGGGAAAATTGTAGCAGGAACTTATGGCATGAAACCTGAACTCGAAAGAGTTGAGAGATTGATAAAAAGGATACTAAGCCAACCGGAATACGAAGGTATTAGGGTGGGAGAACCAAATTATGTTAATTATAGAGAAGGGTTAGATTTTAATGGATATATTTATGAAATCAATAAAACGGACGGTTCTGGTTTTTCTTTAACCAATAGTTCTTCGCCTTTTGTGGTTTCGAATGGGGTGGAAAATTGGGGGAGTGGATTGCCAGAATATATGGAAGGTTTTTTCAAGCTATTAGCAAATCAAGCAAAAGAGGTGTATAGTGTTTCGCTGTTTGAACGAAGCGAGAAATGGCCGAAAAACGCGATATTTAAAGAAATTAGGCGAGTCTTAGATATTCATAGATACCTTTTTAAGCGCAAGCAGCTGGTGAGAGAAATAACTGAAAAAATACCTAAACAACTATCTGAAAAACCATTTATTCCTGTTGCCTATAGCGCTGGTTTTGATTTATGGATTCAGGCGATTGAGCAAGAAAAATATCCAGTTTCAACTATCGTTGCAATAGAAGGGGTGATGTTGAATAAGGCAAAAAAGATTATAGACAATCCACATTTAAGAAGAATTATTAGCATTTCTGGTGAACTTCGATTTCCCTATCAGATAGAGGATAGGAAATTTCATAACAGCAAGGGCGAAGAGATAGAGACCGTAAAGATAGTAATTGAAGGCGCTAGTCACTGGATATTCAATCAGCCTGAATACCTTAAGGTTATGAGCGAGGAGATAAAGGATCAGTTCTTGAAACTTGAAAATGAAGGTTTGCCTGCTCCGGCTGATGCTGGTCGACGAATTTCAGGCAAACCTTGGCGGGGTGATTTTCTCCAAGCGCCAGGTGTGGGTAACGGCAAGCCCAAGAAAGGCAAGAGACCACTTAAGCCACCAGCAGCAATCCATTCCCGGGGCGGTTCATCCAGGCAGGAGGAACCTAAGGGTGTGATTATTAAAAAACGAACCAAAGATGATTTTGCAATCCGAAGATTTAAGCGCATAAAGGGGGGAGATGATTGGAAGGAGGTAGTTAGTTTTTTAAATGGGCTCGGATTAAAAAGTGGTGATTCAGTTGTTGATGTTGGGATAGATGGTACCTATCCTTTAGGTTGTTTAGGGGTAGTTACATCAACTTTAGAGATTGATTATATTGCGTACAGTTTAGACCCTCGAGCGCATTTAATGAGTAAAGATGCTGCTGATATCTTTTTAAAGAAGCCTTTTTTTAGAAAGGAATTGAAAGGAGAGATTAAGCACATTTTAGGTGAATTTTCAGCGGGAGAAAGGTCTAAGTCGAAAGAGTTAGCCGATCATAGTCAAGATGTTGTGATGACCTCAACTGGTGTTCTCTCTGATCTGTTTCCGGTATCCCACCCTAAGGAGGTACTAGAGGAGGCTTTAAGGGTAGTGAAGCCAGGAGGAAAAATTGTAGCTGGAACCTATGGCTTAAGCACGGAATTTAAAAAGGTCGATAGTTTGATAAAAGAATTGTTAAGCCAACCGGAATATGAAGGTGTTAAAATAGAAAGGCAACATTATGTAGATTGCAGGAGAAGTTTACGTTTTTCGGGGTATGTCTATGAAGTTACTTTTCCTGAGAATAATGGTGGTGTCGGTGGCATCGACATGCTACGCAAAAACTTCAACCTCCAAACCGAAGGGGAGGGGGTTTTTGTGAAGCGGGCGCAGACAAGCGGCGCCCCTACGTTTAGCTATGAAGGATTAATCTTCACCGTTACCTCAATCGAAGACATCTCCTCAAGCGAACTCACCCAGATGCTTTTGCCGGTTGAGCGGTAAAAGTTCTTTGAGTTCTTTGAGATTCATAGTTGGATTCGTTAAGGAACATGATATAATGTTACTAATTAGAGGTGGAATATGGTATCGAAAGAGTTAAAAACGAAAATTTTAAAATCTTTAGCCGCGGTTGATTATGATAAGGTTATTCTTTTTGGTTCGAGGGCCAGGGGTGACCAGACAAGATATAGCGATTTTGATCTATTGTTAATTCTTTCTGGGCATATCTCGATAACTGAAAAAATTCGGCTGGCTACACTTTTACGTAAAAAATTTGCCGGTGATCTTATTGATGCTGATGTTGTTGTGAAAGACAAAGACGATATTGAGTATTTGAAAGACAAGCCAGGTAGTATCGTGCGGAATGCTTTAGGCGAAGGAGTAGTCTTGTGACAGGTAAGCAGGAATATTTGAAAAGATGGGTTGATAAAGCTGATAATGATTTGAAGGTAGCTGAGCATGAGAATGCCATAGAAGAAAAACAGCGGGTTACAGAGGCGATATGTTTTCATTGTCAGCAAGCTATTGAAAAATATCTGAAAGCCTATTTAGTTTTTAAAGCCGTAGATTTTGGAAAAACCCATAATTTGGAATATTTAATTGAACTTTGTGCGAAAGAAAATAAAGAATTCCTCAACCTTAGCGTGGGTAATTTATCATTTTTTGCCGTTGAAGTAAGATACCCCGATGATTTTTATATTCCCACCAGCAAAGAAGCTATTGCAAGTATTGAAATGGCTAAACAAATTCGAGATTTTGTTTTACCCAAAATATCTTCAACCACTACGTAATCACTTTTTTAATAATTGCGAAGACGAACTCACCCAAATCCTTTCAAATTAGAGATACCCTTTGCAACAAGTTGATTCCCAATAACCTATACGTTTAAAAGAAATTTTCTTTTAAGCCGTATCCATGCAAAAACACATCTATATTTTTAATTGCGAGGTTAAGCTTATAACTTCTTCGCATTGGAATACTTGCAAAAGGTACCTCCGTTACCTGTTATCTGACAAAAAAATGTTATATTTCCTTGACAAATGTCATAGAATGTGTTATTTCTGGATAGGATGTTTCTTTTATTAAGTGAAAACAAAGGAGGTGCGAGATGGTTTTGAATTTCAAGGTAACAAAATTTCACAAACTTGACGGAAAAGGAGCGACAAAAGCTATGTGCGATGTTTCTATTTCAGATGAATTTTTAGTGAAGGGATTTCGTGTAGTTGATGGTAAGAACGGTTTGTTTGTAGGTGTACCGCGTGAGCAAGGCAAAGATGGTAAATGGTATAACAGTGTTTTTCCTTTAACCGATTCGGTTCGCGAAGCTCTTCAGCAAGCAGTGCTATCCGCTTATGAAAACAGTAAAGATTAGCAGCTCAAGATACCCCAGCTTGCTAAAGCAGATTAGTGATCCACCCCAACAACTCTACTACAAGGGTAAATGGGACAGCAAACTTTTTAAAAATTGTTTAGCAGTAGTCGGGGCAAGGCAGATGACCGGCTATGGCCGACGCGCTACCAATGAATTAGTAGCAAAGATTGCCTCAATGGGGGTGACCATTGTTTCGGGATTTATGTATGGGGTTGATGCACAAGCACATCGAGCAGCGCTTTCAGTTGGCGGCAAAACTATTGCGGTTATGCCCTGTGGTATTGATGTGATTCACCCTAGTCATCAGAAAAAACTGTATGAGGAAATAATAGCAGCCAACGGACTCATTATTTCTGAGCTAGAAACCAATCATCCTCCCGCGCTTTGGATTTTTCCGAAAAGAAATAGGATCGTCGCTGGTTTATCAAAAGCGGTATTAGTTGTTGAAGCCGGTTTTGATAGCGGTTCGTTAATTACTGCTGATCTGGCTAAAAAATTTAATCGCAAGCTATTGGCGGTTCCCGGTCCGATTACATCTTCACTTTCGCAAGGCACTTTACAGCTTATTAAAAATGGAGCTGATCTAGCAAGCGATGCTAATGACATACTGGTAAATTATGGCTTAAACTATCAAGAATATTCGATGAATCGTTTCTCAGCTGCAGGCTTAAATAAATTGGAACGGGGTATTATAGATAAATTGACTCAAGAACCAAAAGATATTGACACACTATCTCGTCTAGTGAATATTTCAATTTCCGATTTAGGAGCCACACTTTCGCTTATGCAATTACGAGGTATAGTGACTAAAGAAAAAGATAAATACCATTTTATTCAGGAGAAAGTATGTTAGTAAAAGTAGCGTCAGCTTTAAATTTGGGTCTTCATACTGTGGCAATGGAGGTTGAGGTAAATGTTGCCCAGCGAGGGCTTCCTGCGTTTGAGATTGTAGGTTTACCAACCAAAGCTGTTGCCGAGAGTAAAGAAAGAGTGAGAACTGCAATCATAAACTCTGATATTAAATTTCCAGAAAGACGAATTGTGGTTAACTTGGCTCCAGCAGATGTACCAAAACAGGGGTCATTTTATGATTTGCCGATTGCCGTAGGAATTTTGGCAACAGTTATAGGTTGTAAATTACCAGAAAGAAGTTTATTTTTTGGTGAGCTTTCTTTAGACGGAACGCTGCGTCATACCAAAGGTGCATTACTGCTTGCACTATTTGCCAAAGAAAGAGGAGTCAACAACATATTTGTTCCGCACTCTTCAGCTAACGAAGCTTCGATTATCAAAGGGGTTAATGTGTACCCTGTAGAAAGTCTTACACAGCTAGTGTTATTTTTTTGTAAACAAATTGATTTTAAACCAGTAACACATAAAGAGAATGACAGCAAAGAAGAAGTTAGTGAAGCTGAATTTGATATGAGTGATGTTTTGGGTCAGGAACAAACTAAAAGAACGATGGAGATTGCTGCTGGGGGTGGTCATAATCTTTTTATGATAGGAAGTCCGGGCTCAGGCAAAACAATGTTGGCTCGGGCATTTCCTGGAATCTTACCTTCATTGAGTGAAAAAGAGTCGCTAGAAGTAACCAAAATTTATTCTGCTTCTGGGCGCATTCCTCCGCAAGGCTCAGTTATTAAAACTCGTCCTTTTTGTACGCCGCATCACACAACTTCTAATGCCGGTCTTATCGGCGGAGGAAGTAGGCTAAAGCCTGGAGAGATTAGTTTAGCCCATCGAGGAGTACTTTTTTTAGATGAGTTCAATGAATTTTCTCGCCTAGCTTTAGAATCATTAAGACAGCCACTAGAAGACGGCTGCATTACACTTTGCCGCAGTAGGGATAAAGCTACTTTTCCTTCTCGTTTTACATTAATTGCTTCAGCTAATCCATGTCCGTGTGGATACTTGCTTCATCCTAAAAAAACTTGCATTTGCACGCAACGAGAAATAGAACGGTATCGAAAAAAAATTTCTGGTCCGATTTTAGACCGTATTGATCTTTGCGTTGAGGTGCCAGTAGTAGATATTAAAGAACTTTCTTGTGATGATAAGGCGCCTGATTTTCTGGAGTCTTCAAAAGTAATAAGAGAGCGAATAATAATGGCAAGAAAAATACAACAAAAACGTTTTAGCAGCGAAACAATATACACTAATGCTGAAATGGGCAATAAGCAGATTAAAAAATATTGTTATCTTTCTAGGGAAGTGAGCCAGATTCTTATTAAAGCTGGCGCCAATTTTAATCTTTCAGCACGTTCTTACTATAAGATGATTAGAGTTGCCCGAACGATTAGTGATTTAGAAGGTGTCAAAGAGATATCAGCTTCCCACATGGCTGAAGCGTTGCAATATCGTTCTTGCGAAAAAAATGAGAATGTTCATTTTTAGGATGAAGTCACACACAATTACTTAGCAATAAAAGGTGTTTGTGAAAAAGGAAAATTTAGAAATTGGTCGTAAAGGAGAAGCACTTGCCAAAAAATATCTGCAGAAAAAAGGATACCGCGTTATTGAACAAAATCACCGAACTAAATATTCAGAAATCGATTTAATTGCTCGACATAAAGGGGTGTTAGTTTTTATTGAAGTGCGAACAAAAGTTGGAGATCAGTTTGGTACTCCTGAGGAGTCTTTTAATCGTAAAAAAATAAATAAGCTAATTTGGAACGCAAAAGCTTATATTACCTGGAAAGGTTATCTCAAACAGTGCAGAATAGATGCGGTATGTATTGTGCTTGATTGCAATAAAACGCTCAAACGTATTAACCATTATCGAAACATTACATGGGTTAAACCGTAAACATTGGGATCACGCAAAATATAAAATTTTTTGATTTTGTTAGTGTTTATTGTGAGAGAAAAATCTTGATTTTAATTAGGTGCAAGTTATACTATGGGTGTTGAAGGGAGGATTATAAATATGAAATTATTGTTAACAATGTTTGTGGCTGTGTTTTTTATTAATTCTGCTTCAGCTGGTGTTTACGACAAAATAAAAAGCTCCTTAAAGAAAAGCACTTCAAAGGAAGATGCTTCACACCCCCCGCAGCAAAGTGAACATTTAACTGACCTTTCAGAGCATGCAAGTGAAGCCTTTAAGGGGATTGATGTAAATAGCTTTAAGCCGGACACATCTTTTCTTGGAGGACTTACGACTGGTGCATCTGCCGGAGGCGGTGGTGATTCAGGCGATTCATCTGACGATTCATCTGGCGGGACCGATTCAACTCCTAATGTTTGTAAAACGCCATCACCCAAAACACCTCCAGCACCTGTGCCGGTTCCATATCCAAATTTAATTGGCGAAAAGCAGCAGGAAAATATGCAGAAAGAAAACCGAGCATATCAAACTATATCAAATCTTTTAAAAAACAAACATGATACTGCTCAGAATTCCATAAGAAACATAAAGTAATACTTTATAGCGGGAGTTTATTCGTGGCTAAAGCAAAAATTTTATACATTGATGATAGTTATGATATTCAAAAAATAGTAACTGAAAGGTTGGTTGCTAACGGTTACGAAGTTATTGGTGCGCTAAACGCGGAACTTGGCATAAAACTTGCTATAGAGCAGCAACCGGATTTAATACTTTTAGATGTTGCCATGCCTGAAACCGACGGATTTAGTGCCGGACGGCAATTAAGAGCCACTCTTGCTACTGGTCATATTCCGATTATTATGGTTACTGCCAAAGGTGAATACTATGATCGACTAAAAGCAATATCAGAATTAAAAGTTCAAGGGTATGTAACGAAGCCGTTTAACCCGAAATATTTGTTAGAAGAAATTCATCGTGTTTTAAGTGAGAGCTTACCAAAAAAGCAGGAAGATGAATGAATATTTCTTTGATCTTTTCGCAGCAGATTAAGTAGCGGTTAATTTTTTGAAGTTATTCTGAATTTTTTGTTGAAAAAAATATTGATGTGAGTATAATAGTGGTGTGTTTGGGGTGTATACTTAATTTAAACAGGAGAAGGCATTGTCGCAAAAAGCAAAAACCGAAAATTTAGAAGACGAAAAAAGTGAAGCAATTTGTATTCCTTTAATGGTTTACCCCGGAGGACGCGACATAAACCGGCACTTGACTATCTCAGTTAAGGGAAAACATCGCATAACTACTGCCTTAACTTATGATGGTCTTCAGAAGTTTAGGAAGTTTCTTATAAATACCTATCGAGAAATGCAGGAATCCGAGGTTGCTATTAGATAAAAGGAAAAACATGGATGTAGAACAACAAGTTTCCAAAATTTTAATTGTTGACGATGAAAATGAAGTAAGGTCGTTGATGGGGTTGATGTTGGCCAGGAGAAATTTTGAAGTTGAAGAAGCTTCTGGCGGCAGAGAAGCCTTAACGAAAGTTTCCAAAAGCAAACCCGATATAATACTGCTTGATATTAATATGCCTGATTTGGATGGTTTTGAGGTGCATCGTCGCCTTAAGTCTAAAGAAACTACAAAGAATATACCGGTTATTTTTTGTACTGCGATGCGTATCCCCGACATTATAAATAGTGTTAAATCTTCAAGTGATGATTATATACGTAAACCTTTTCGGTCCGAGGAGTTACATCAAAAAATAGAAGAAGTTCTTAATCGCCGCTAAAATATCGCCATTCGCTAATGATTTTACGGTAATCCTATTTAAAATAGGTTGCATCTGGAAGTGTTTTGTACTAATATAATAGTCCAGAAGGGGATGTTACTTTGTAATGGTGTTGGCATTTGAGGCGGAGATGTAATTATGAAACATGTGAAAACAAAGAAAATTACCAAACTTATTGTTGATGCAGAGAAAAAGGCTCACAAGGAAACCAAGGGTGACATTGAACCGGCATTCGCTGCGCCTGTTAAATGGCCGGTTGATTGCGTGGTCGGTCCGGGTCTTGAAGGCGCGATCGCTTGCGAAAGCAAAATTGGATATGTTAATGGGTCCAAGGGTGAATTAATCTACCAAGGTTATAACATATTTGATTTATGCGCTTATTCCACGTTTGAAGAGGTTTCCTATTTGCTTCTCCATGGTAATCTTCCCACGAAACCGCAGTTGAGCTCTTTTAATGAGAAGCTCATTGAATATCGCAATATACCAAATACCATTGGCACTTTAATGGGGTTTCCGATTCGAACAATGAGTGCCATGGCGGCTTTACGTGCGGGAACAAATTTTATGCGTTACGAGTGCACCTATGCCGATAGCCCAGACTACATACCTGATCGTTCCAAAATTATTAGCGCTGATGAAGATTCCATTCCTATGGAAACTATTCCCATGGGAGAAGAGCATGCTATATATGAATTTAAAAAAGGAGTCAAAGAATCTAAAGATGCTGGTCTAGATTTGCATCCTCCGGAAGGGTATCCAGCGTGCTATCATTTAATCTCAGGTGTTTCTTCGGTTGCTGGTGCAGTTGCAAGAATCCGTCAGGGGTTTTTACCGATTGCGTTTGATCCAGAATTGAGCCATGCGGCAAATTTGATTTATATGATAACCGGTAAAAAACCAACTCCCGTTGAAGAGCGGGTTATGGACGTTGCGTTAATTCTTCATGCTGATCATGGCATGAATGCAAGTACCTTTGCAACAATGGTTGTTGCGTCAACATTATCTGACATATATCTTGCCATGGGTTCCGGAATCGCTGCTTTAAGCGGGCCGCTTCATGGCGGTGCTAATGAAGAAGTTCTTAAAATGCTGGAAGAAATTGGTTCTGTTTCTAATGTTGCATCTTGGTACAAACACGCTCGTGCAAAGAAAAAGAAAATTATGGGTTTTGGCCACAGAGTTTACAGGGCTTATGATCCTCGGGCAAGGGTGCTAGGTCCATTAGCAGAGCACTTAGTTAATGAAGGCGGCGATGCGCAAGCGAAAACGATGCTTTCAATAGCCAAGGCTTTAGAGAAAGAAGTTATTTCAACACTTGGCGCCAAAAAAGGGATTTTTCCTAATGTTGATTTCTATTCGGGAATTGTCTATTCTTGCCTAGGTATTCCACCTGACTTTTTTACACCGATTTTTGCGGTCAGTCGGGCAGCTGGTTGGACCGCCAGAGTTATGGAATATCTCAAACATAATCGTATATTTCGTCCGCGAGCAATGTATGTTGGATCTTTTGATCGAAAATATAAGCAATCGGCGGGAAAAGATAAAAAATTAAAGAAAAAGTAAAAAGGATTTTAACAAAATGAAGCAAGCTACTCAAAAAGCTTTAAATGATTTTATCGAACTTAGGGATAAGGTTGATGCGATAGTCGATAGTGCTGACCCAGGTGATCCTGTCTTTAAAAGTGCTTTTCGAAAATTACATGATGCAAAAGAAAAATATTATGCGCTTTTTGCCCAAGAGATGGGTTGGTCAAAAGAGGAAATCGATGAGTGGTTCAAAGGGGCTGGGCTAACAAAGGGTAATTGCAAAAACAATTGCAAAATTCCCAAAATTCCGGGACACAATACTTAATCTTTCAATTATATTTGGAGATGGTTATGTTTAAGAATGTATTATTAGCTATTTTCGGCTTGGTTTTAATTGGATCAACTGTTTTTGCGCAAAGCAATTGTTATGACGCAGACGAATTAGCTTCAGAATCTATTGAAATCGTATCCGAGTATGCTCCGGGGGTGCTTGAAATTGATGCAACCTGCGATGCAATTATTAAAATTGGTTACAAATACATAGGTAAGGCTCCAGTTTATATTAAGATCAAAGACAATTGCGTGGATGGGCAAATCATACCGATTATTGCTGAGCCGGGAGAGGAATATAAAGAAAAGGGCAGTCTAAAAGCGCAAAGATCTGAATTCGTTTGCGCAAGCTGTGTGCCAGTTAAAATACATTTTGATTTAGAGAGTGGGTTGCGTACTTTTTCTTATTTTGAAAATCCTAAGGTTTGCGTTCAAGAATGCAACGAGCAATTTCCCTGTGTTGATTAAATATGCAAGAAATTTATGTAAGTACTGATGTCGAGTCAGATGGCCCTATCCCCGGCGAATATTCAATGCTTAGTTTTGGTTCGGCGGCATTTACTCTTGATAAAAGAATAATCTCAACATTTAGTGTAAATCTAGAAACTTTACCTTCTGCCAAAGAGGACCACGACACCATGCAGTGGTGGAGCACGCAAGCTGAGGCGTGGCAGGCTTGCCGCAGCAATTTGCAACCGCCGAATAAAGCAATGCAAAATTACTCTAATTGGTTAACCAGCCTAGGAGCAACGCCGGTATTTGTGGGTTATCCGGCATCTTTTGATTTTTCATTTATTAGTTGGTACTTAATTAAGTTTACCGGCAGCAATCCATTTTCTTATGTAGCTCTTGATATCAAGAGCTATGCAATGGCGATGATGAAAAAACCATTTCACCAAATCACAAAAACTACAATGCCGAAAGAGTGGTTTGATAAGTGTAAAAAAAGTCACGTTGCCCTTGAAGATGCTATCGAGCAGGGCTATCTTTTCTGCAATATGTTTTCCTTAAATAATAAGGCTTAATCACCTTGAGAATGAATTGACATCTTTTACTAAATATGTTAGGCTTAACTAACAAAGAAAGATGTGCCTAAGATTATGAAAGAAAAAAAAATAACCTCAAGTATGGAAGATTATCTGGAAGTGATCGCTTTATTGAGCGAACAAAAAGGAGTGGTTCGGGTTAAGGATATAAGCCGTCTCATGAGGGTTAAAACTCCCAGTGTTAGCGGAGCCTTGGCGATACTTTCTAGTAACGGATTAGTAGTGCATGAACGTTACGGTTACGTTGAGCTTACTTTACAAGGGCAGAAGCTTGCCAAAAGTGTTAAATGTCGCCATGATATGCTTATTAAATTTCTAAATGAAATTTTGGGTGTTGACTTTGAAACCGCAAGCGAGGATGCTTGTCGCATGGAACATACAATAAGTCCGCAAACATTTAATAAGCTTACAGAGTTTATAAAATCTATGGGTCAGCTCTAATAAACAAATGAGATGAAAGAAAAAATATTAACTTTAGCTGATATCGCAATAGGTAAGGAAGTTGTTTTTGTGTCTATCGCAGGAGGTAAAACTTCTAAGCGTAGGCTTGCTGATATGGGCTTAAATGAAGGAGTGAGATTTAAGGTTTTGCAATCGCATAAGGGTGGTCCATGCGTGATTATGGTTGGCAGCATACGACTTGCTCTTGGGTTTAAGATGGCTCAGAAGGTGTTGGTGAAAAATGTCTAATAAAACAATAACCGTTGCTTTAGCGGGTAATCCTAACTCAGGTAAAACTACCATTTTTAATAGCCTTACTGGATCGCGCAAACGCATTGGTAATTATCCTGGAGTAACTGTAGAAAAGGAACAAGCCGTTTTTAAATATAAGGGGTATCAAATAAAATTAGTCGATTTACCGGGGATATACAGTTTAACTGCGCATTCAATTGATGAGATTGTTGCTCGTAACTTCATAATTGATGAAAAACCGGATGTAGTGGTCAACATTATTGATGCATCCAACCTTGAAAGGAATTTATATCTTACTACCCAACTCATGGAGTTGAATTTATCTTTAATTTTAGCTTTTAATATGTACGATCTAGCGCAAAGAGAAGTTGATGTGATGGACTTAGATAAGCTTTCTCAACTTATGGGTACTGTAATTATTACTACGACGGCTAACAAAAAGAAAGGCTTGAACGAACTTCTTGATGAGGTAATTAGAGTTTTCAAGGAAAAGCCTGCTTGCAATGATTATACTATAACGTATGGTTCTAAAATACAAGAGGAGATAGAAAAGATAGAAGAAGTTATACGAAAAGATGATAGATTAGCTAAAAGATATTCATCGCGCTGGCTTGCGATTAAGCTACTAGAAGGCGATGATGATGTTAGCAAGAAGGCAATCAATGGTTCCTGCAGCAATGAACTTGTGGCAGTGATTGCCAAAAGCGTTAAACGTCTTAAAGTGATGTTTGGCGATGATTTAGAGGCTATATTTGCAGATAAACGATATGGATACATAAGCGGAGCATGTTCTGAGGCTGTTGTTAGAAGTTATGAATTGCGCCATACCACATCTGATCAAATTGATAAATTGCTTATCAATAGAGTGGTGGGTTTGCCCATATTCTTGGTCCTGATGTGGTCCGTATTTAAGTTTACTTTTGTTTTAAGTGAGCCGCTGGTAGCATTAATCGAAAACGGTCAAAATTTTTTAGCTAACTTAGCAGTAAAGTTTTTGCCTGTGGGGGGAGCAATTCAATCTTTGGTAGTTGACGGAATAATTGGTGGAGTAGGAAGCGTTTTAGTTTTTGTGCCAATAATTTTTTTATTGTTTTTAGCAATGGGCTTTTTGGAGTATTCGGGATATATGGCTAGAGCAGCCTTTATTATGGATGGTTTCATGCATAAATTAGGGCTGCATGGGCGTTCTGTTATTCCGATGCTCTTAGGGTTTGGTTGCAATGTGCCGGCAATTATGGCAACGCGCACGATTAATGATAAGAGAGATCGATTAGTTACTATTTTGGTTAATCCTTTTATGAGTTGTGGTGCACGTCTTCCTGTGTATACATTGTTCATTGCGGCGTTTTTTTCACAAGAAGCAGCTGGGAATGTTTTGTTTTCACTTTATTTGATTGGAATAGTTGTAGCGATAATAATGGCAAAAATATTTCGTAATTATATGTTTCGCGGAGAAGCTAATGCATTTGTTATGGAGCTCCCGCCTTATCGACTTCCAGCATTAAAAGGGTTATTGATTCATGTGTGGGATATGGTTTCGGCTTATTTGAAAAAAGCGGGAACAATTATATTTGTTGCTTGTGTTGCAATCTGGTTTTTAAGTAATTTTCCGCACAATCATGACATTAAATCAAAGCAGCTAGAACAAAGTTATGCCGGTAAAATTGGCAAAGCCATAACACCCGTTTTTGAGCCTCTGGGTTTTGCTGATTGGAGAACATCAGTGGCATTAATCGGCGGCTTTGGCGCAAAAGAAGTTATAATCGCTACTTTGGGAACAGTCCATTCGGTTGGTGACAATGAGTCCGGAGAAGCTTTGCGTGTAAAATTGCAAAATGCTATTGATCAAGAAGGCAGGAAACTTTTTACTAAACTTAGCGTTTATTCGCTGATGGTTTTTATCCTGCTTTATATGCCATGTGCGGCTGTGATTGCGGTTATAAAACGAGAAACTGGCTCTTGGCGTTGGTCAATATTTGCGGTATTCTATACTACCGTTGTTGCTTGGATGTTTTCTTTTATTATTTATCAGGGTGGTTTGTTGTTGGGGTTAGGATGAAGAAAATATTACTATTAGTTTGTGTGTTGTTTTTGACTTCTTGTGCAAGTGGGCAGGTTTTGTGGGTAACACATATTCCTTCGGGGCCGCAAGTTAGAATGGACACGTATCATGCCGTTGCGCCTTGTGAAACTCTTTGGCGAATAAGTAAGATGTATGATGTTTCGATTAAAGATATCATGCGCAACAATAATTTGTGTACCTCTAAACTCAAGATAGGTCAAACTCTTAAAATATTAGACGCTGCACCAATAAGACCTGTTGTGCCCTTGTATCCTTGCGCAAAATGGAAATACATTATAATTCACCATAGTGCGACTGACACTGGTAATGCTCTTAGTTTTAATCGTTCACACAATGCTCGTGGTTTTGAGAATGGATTAGGGTATCACTTTGTTATTGATAACGGCACCAAGGGCAAAAACAATGGTCAGATTGAAGTATCAGGGCGTTGGATAAAACAGCAAAATGGAGCACATTGCAAGGCAGCAAATATGAACACTAAGGCGATAGGCGTTTGTTTGGTAGGAAATTTCAGCGAAGATCGCGTATCTGCGAAACAATTAAAATCTTTAGCTTACTTGGTTAATCGCTTGCGTAGGTATTATCGAATACCAAAGAGTCGCATTATTGGCCATGGTCGGGTAAAAAGCGCCAGAACCGAATGTCCTGGTAAAAAATTTCCCTGGCAAGAATTTTGGAGTAAATTAAAAAGTGATATTTAAACACAAGAGAAAAAAAATTGGCTTGGCCTTAGGAAGTGGAGCGGCGCGTGGTCTTTCTCATATTGGTGTTTTGAACGGTTTAGGCGAAAGCGGTATTGCAATTGATATGATTGCTGGCACAAGCATGGGGGCCTTAGTTGGAGCCTATTACGCCAAACATCTTGAAGTCAAGGGGCTTGAGGAAATTGTGTTAGCTCTTGATTTTAAGAATATTTTAAAGCTTGCTGATCCGAATTTCTTTTTTTTGTTTCAGGGGTTCGTTTCCGGCAATAAAGTTGAGGAATTTTTGAAATTACTAATTGGTGATATTGATTTTAAAGATTTAAAAATACCACTGTGGATTATTGCTACCGATATTCAAACCGGTGAAGAAGTAATAATAAATGAAGGCTCAGTTGTGAAAGCGGTTCGCGCAAGCATATCGATTCCGGCAATTTTTACTCCGGTAAGCCATAACGGTCGGGTTCTAATTGATGGAGGAATAGTCAATCCGCTTCCGGCTAATGTTTTACGTCAAAAAGGAGCAGATTTTATTTTAGCCTCAGACGTAGTTAAAAAACCTAAGTCTTTTTCAAATGTTACATCTGGCCAGTCTTTACTGACAGAAAAAGCAAGTGCTGCTTCAAAAACAGTTAACGAAGGGGTAGTTAAGCTTAGTGGCAATAGAGATTTATTTGGTAGTATAAAAGGATTTGTTAAAAATTTCATTGACGTAAAGGAGATTGAAGAGCGAAAAGGTATACCGTCTATTTTTGAAACTATACTAAACGCGCTTTATACTATGGAGTATCAAGTTGTTAAGACTACATCTCAAGCGGCAGATTTAATAATAACTCCTGCCACTGACCATATTGCAACGCTAGAGTTTTATCGCGCGCGTGAAATTGTTTGGCAAGGTTATAAGGCGTGCGTTGAGGTGGTTGATAAGAATAAAAAACAATTATCAAAGATAACGAAATGCCGTATTTAAAGTCTTACTCTAATAACTGATCAATGTCAAAAGTTTTATAAAAAAATGAAATGCCAGATAATAAATTACAAATTACGAATTACCCGCCCATCGGCGGGCAGGCAAACAGTATTCAATTTCGAATTACCAAATAATTAAAACTGTTTGGGAAATTGGATTTTTTGGTTATTGTGATTTGTTTGTGATTTGATGTTTGGAGCTTGAGATTTTTGACAGAGTCAATAAACAATCAAGGAGGCAATCATGTTAGGCTATTTAATTTTATTATTTACTCTTGTTCCGGCTTTGGAGCTTGTTTTATTGATCAAAGTTGGTTCATATATTGGGCTTGGTGCTACTATTGCAATTGTAATTTTTACTGGGATAACCGGAGCATACCTGGCTAAGCTTCAGGGGCTTCTTACCCTATACAGAATTCAAAACGATATTAATCGCGGAGTTATGCCAACTGATAAAGTTTTAGACGGAGTAATTATTCTTTGCAGTGGATTGCTGCTTTTAACGCCGGGCTTTATAACAGATGGTCTTGGATTTGTGGGGTTAATTCCGTTTACTCGCAATCTTCTAAAGGCATGGTTTAAGTATAAAATAGAAGGAATGGTTAATCGGGGACAGGTAATTACAATACGATGATTGCAATAAGTAATGTTTCAAAAACTTATGGGAAGCGAGCGCTTTTTGAGGAAGTTTCTTTATCTATTACTAGAGGAGAAAAAATTGGCCTTATCGGTCCAAATGGAGCGGGAAAGTCAACTTTGTTTAATCTTATTCTCGGTGAGATAGAGATCTCATCGGGCAGGATTCAAATCAATAAGGGCACGCGCATTGGGTATCTTCCGCAAGAGTCAAAATTTCCTTCTAATCATACAGTTCTGCAAGAAGTGGTTGAAGGCGACCCAACAATTGTTAAACTTAAAAAAGAGAAAAATAAATTAGAGGCAAACAACCAAACGGCTTCTCATCGTTATGGAGACATTCTGCATGAATTGGAAATGCTAGGATATTTTAAGTTAGAGTATAAAGCCAAAAAAATTCTAAGCGGTCTTGGATTTTCACAAGCCGACTTTAATCGCCCAGTTAAAGAAATGAGTGGAGGTTGGCAAATGCGTACGCTGCTAGCAAGGCTTTTAACTGGAAATTACGATTGCCTTCTTTTAGATGAGCCTACAAATTATCTTGATTTAAATGCTGCTCTTTGGTTTAAGGATTATCTTTCCAGTTACAACGGAACATTTATTATGGTCTCGCATGACCAAGTTTTTCTTAACGAAGTAACAAATTATACTTTGGTTTTGGAATTTGGTAAAATAAATAAAGTAAAAGGTAATTATCAACACTATCGCGATATTCAAGATCAGCGTCGTAGCCATGCACTAAAGCAATTTGATCGACAAGAAAAAAAACGCAAACAACTAGAAGGTTTCATTCAGCGTTTTCATGCTCAACCCAATAAAGCATCGCAGGTGCGCGCGAAACGTAAAGTTTTAGAAAAAATGCAAGAGATTGTGATCCCTCCTGATCGTCGAGATAGTATTCGTACTTTTAAATTCCCGCCGACGCAGCGTAGTGGGTACCGCGTGGTAGATTTAAAAAAAGTTTCTAAATCTTATGGGGATATCGAGGTTTATAAAGATATTGATTTTGAGGTTATAAATGGAGAAAGAGCAGTTTTTTCTGGTGTTAATGGTGCCGGAAAATCAACCCTTCTTAAAATTCTTGCTGGAGTAATTGATGCAGACAGCGGAACACGCGCTCTTGGGCACAATATCAGCACTGGATATTTTTCTCAAACACGAATGGATGTTTTAAATGAAGATCGCAATGTTTTAGACGAGGCGTTATCGGCATCTCCAGCTGACGTAAAGACAGAAACTGTTCGTACGATTCTTGGCATGTTTTTGTTTAGCGGAGATGATGTTGATAAGAAGGTAAAAATTTTATCGGGTGGAGAAAAAAGCCGCTTGATTATGGCTAAACTTTTAATTGAAGCGCCAAATTTTTTGCTGCTTGATGAGCCAACAACTCACCTTGATGTTGATGCGGTAGATGCGCTTGTCAAAGCTTTGACGCAATATCAGGGAACATTAGTTTTTATTAGCCACGATATTTATTTTGTGCGGTCGGTTGCTAATACGGTGTTTGAGGTAGAGGATGGTCAGATTAAGAAATTTCCTGGTGATTTTGATTACTATTTGCGCAAGAAGAGTCAAACTAAAGATACCTCCAAGAAAGGCAAAGCAAAGAGCCGTTATGTTACCAGTAAAGAGAAAGAAGCATTAGCGACTAACGGAGTAAAGCTACAGGAAGATACAAAAAACGAACAAAATGCTTTGATTTCTAAGAAAATAAAGGGCCTAAGAAAGAAGCAAGAAAAACTTAAGACCGATCGAAATGTTAAAGCACGAGTTGTTGATAATCCTCGGCATGGAAGCGAAGTGGTTAACGAATATAAAATGATGGTTAAAAAGCTTAACGAGGATATTCTTGCTATTGAAGTTAAAATTAATAAATTAAAAGCGAAATTTCTAAAATAAAAAAAGCCCCGAAATCTCGGGGCTTTTTGAGTAGTTAACTTTTGTCTTCTGTCTTAATTTCCAAAATCATCACGCGGTTTCATTTTGCGAGCTTTGTTTACTTGCAATGCGCGTCCGTTTAGATCTTGACCGTTTAAAGCTTCAATTGCTTTTTCGGTTTCTTCTTCAGTGTCGAATTCTGCGAACCCAAAACCTTTAGATCTTCCGGTAAATTTATCGGTTATCACTCTTACTGCAGTTGGAGTTATGCCTTTTTCGGTTAATAATTTTTTGATATCATCTTCTGTAACGCCGAATTCCAAATTTCCCATGTAAATTTTTTTCTGTTCTTCCATCAACTTTTCTCCCTTTAACTTATGTTTCAACAAACAAAAACCCCGTTACCGCCTTTTCTTCTTCTTCGCTTTCTCCCTCCTTTTTTGAGACGGTTTAGTAAAATACTGTCTTTCTTTAAACTCTTTTAAAATACCTTCTCTTTTGCACTGAACCTTGAATTTTCTTAGTGCTTTTTCGAAACTTTCATTTCCTTCAATTCTTACTTCTGCCATAATTTCTCCTTTGTAAATATGGTTATATCATATTTTGGTGTTTTGGCAAGGGAAAAATGGGGCTATTTTGGTGAAAAAACTAAATGAGCGTACGTAAAAATGCTAATGCAGGGCAGACGCGAATGCCCTCGAAGGTTTGATAATCTTTAGAACCAGAGGCATGAATTTGCCAGGCTTTACTTTTTGGAAAGCGTGATTTAAGGTATTTTAACGGCCTGCTTATTTTAGTGTCGGTCAATTTACATTCAATAAGTAGAATTGGCTGTTTATCTTCGGTAATTACAAAGTCTACTTCTTGCCCATCCATATTTCGGAAATATCGGAGCTCTAGATTACGTGCCTCTGTGTCTTCTTGAAAATGCACCCACTTTAAGAGGTGTGACGCAACCATATTTTCAAAACGGTAAGATTGTTCTGGAATTAGAGACCAGTCAAAATGATAGTGTTTACGCTCTTTCTTAACTGCGCGTATTTGCGGCGCACCAAAAGGGAGAAGCCTAAAGATTGCGTAGGTGCGCTCAAGAACGTCCATCCAGCGAGTAATAGTTTTGTGACTTGTCTGTAGATCTTCTCGTAAGGCATTTAATGATAAAGGACTTCCTACAAGTTCTGGAAGGCGCAAGGTAAGTAGCTCCAAATTACCGATATCATGTATTCGCTCTAAAGATAAAATATCTTCTTGTAGAAGCCGCGTGCGGTATTCCCGCGACCAACGCTTAGCTTCTATTTGCGATCCACCTAAAAATGGTTCTGGAAATCCACCCAAGTTGAGCAGGGCCAGAAAGTCTTTTTGCTTTGTGATTTTAAGTTCTGCTATTGATAGGGGATGAAGCCGGAGATAATGGTATCTACCTTGCAGGGAATCTCCTCCGAAGCGGTACAAATCCAGGCGTGCGCTTCCAGTAATGAGTATTTTTTGTTCATTGTGGCGTAAGTCATAAAGGCCCTTTATGTAGTTGCGCCACGAACGATATTTGTGAATTTCGTCAAAAACGAGAAGGTTTCCGGGAGGTAATTCGCGTTTAAGGATCTTCTCCCGATGTTCAGCAATATCCCAATTGAGGTAATTTCGCTTGTTATCGATAATTTGTAAAGCAAGAGTAGTTTTTCCTACTTGTCGTGGTCCACCAAGAAAAACCATTTTTTTCTCGAGATCTTTTAGTATTTGATTATTAAGATAGCGTTCCATCTTACGTAAATTATGCCATAATTTTATCCCAATGTCAAATTTACTCGTTAGTATTTTTGATCATCGTCCAATAATAACATTTAAGACGTTGTCCATAATTTTGGAAGCGATTTCAAAAATCCTTTAAAAACAAGCTAATTTTGTGGTTTTTTCGTATATTAAATGTTACATTTATATGGTGTTTGGTTTATGATTTTACTATTCTATAAAAAACGAGCGGGAATTCGACTGCGAGCCCTAATCGGGTTCTTTATATGTGTTTTTCTGCTATCTATTTTTTCCACATATCTGGTTCGTCCGGGCTATACTTCCGCATTGGAGTATATGCCTGCTCCCACTAAGCTTGTCAAAACTACCCTCAATTTTGAGCCAATTACCTTGCGGGGCTTAGAGTTTTCGCCTAATGACCCATTTAAATTTAGCTTTATTATTGATGAAGGTGATGCGGTCCTTAGTGATGAGCAGTTAAAGATTCAGACCCAACAACTAATAAAGTATTTTCTTACTTCGTTAACCACTCCGGCAAAAGACCTTTGGGTTAATCTTTCGCCTTATGAAAAAGATAGCGTAATTCCTTACGAATTAGGCTTAACTGATATGGGCCGCGATCTTTTAGGCGAAGATTATATTTTAAAGCAATTAACCGCATCTTTAACTTATCCGGAGAGTCCATTAGGCAAGGAATTTTGGAAGAAGGTTTATAGTCGAGCCTATCAGTTGTATGGCACAACCAAAATACCACTTAATACATTTAATAAGATTTGGATTGTTCCTGAAAAATGTGTGGTTCATCAGGCAGGAAATCGTGCCTTTGTTAAAGAAAGTCGTCTTAAGATTATGTTGGAAGAAGATTACCTTGCCTACCAGCAGGCCCGCCTTCCGGACGGGCAGGCAGGTGTTGCCCAAAAACAAAACATCGTAGGGGCACGGCGTGCCGTGCCCTCTAATAATATTTCTACCCAAATTGCAAAAGAAGTGATCTTGCCGGCAATCGAAGAAGAAGTAAACAATGGGCAGTCTTTCAGTCAATTACGTCAAATATATAATGCATTGATTTTGGCAACCTGGTTTAAGAAACGGCTTCGCCAGACTGTCGAAACCCCACGGGGACATGTACCGCCCGCCTGCCGGACGGGCAGGGAAGCGCAGGCCGAAGGCCGAGAACGGTACGTGTCCCCGGAAGCGAAGACTAACATCCTAGACCAGATATATTTCGACAAAAACAAAATTGCCGGGGTTGAAGGGGATGACCCCGAGATAAAAGAGAAAATCTATAACCAATATTTAGAAGCTTACAAAAAAGGTGTTTACAATTATATTCGTCGTGATTTTGATCCGCATTTAAATAAAAAACTCAATCGCAGATATTATTCGGGGGGCGCGAGTCTTGAAGAAATTGTCAAAATGGTTCCAGACCAATTAGAAGTTGGCACAAGCTCAGAACATGATCAACTGATTAAACAAGAAACTGATGATCATCCAACAATGGCAAAAATTAAAATTGATGGCATTGATGGGGCATTAGTCTCTGGTAGTCAGCTCAAAGAATCGCCGTCTGATGTTTCTTCAAAGGATAAGTCAGGCGATATTGCGCAAATCGGAAATCAGGCTGTAGCAGGAGAGGTTAAGGTTGAAGGAAGCGTGGGGGTTGTTGAGGTGTTTGATGGTGAGGGGAAAAAGTTGGGGGCGGTTGATCTTGACTTGGAGGATCTTGATGCGGCTTTATTGGCTCGGGAGAGTATTGAGCGAATGGACCTTGGAGATCAGGAAACTGGACTTGAGTTTTTTTTAGCGATATTGGATTTAGCTCAAACACTTCCTTCTAAAGACAGACCCAAACTTTTTACTTTTTTGAAGTTAATTAAAGATTTATTTGGTTTTGCCAGGGAACAAGGTTTGGACAATCCGAATCTTATTGCTCTTTATCGTGATATTTATAATGATCCAAAATTAAAAGGCTTGGCATTGACGCATGAGATTGGCGAGTATTTATTAAAGAGAGGATTAATAAAAATAGAAGTGAAAGGGGCGATTGCCAAGCTATTGTGTGGTTTTGGCTTAGACAGAGTTTTTAGGTTTTTGACTCAGCGCGGATGGCTTAAAGGGAAGTTAGTCTTAAAGAATAATCAAAATTCGGAGGTGGCACGATTGACTATTGAGGGTGACGCTCTTTTGCGTGCTTTTAAAAATTACAAATTGCTCTCTTCGAAAGCGTCAGGCCATGATTTACTGCGAGCAGCAGCCAAACAAATTATGCCGGATGAGTATCCAAAATTACTCGGGCCCGATAAAGCCCTAACTACATTTATTAAAAAAAATCAGACTCAGAGAAATTCAGTGCAATCGGAATACTTTCAAAAGCTCTATCCTTTTACTGACATACCGTTTGACGAGCTTCCTTCTGGTTTTCAGGAAATTATTAAACACTCACAAGGGCTACCACAGGAATTAATAGATTTATGTACTAAAGCAGGGATCGATGACGCAAAGTACATACTTCTCGGTATTTCCTCCTTAAGAGATGTGATTATTGTAGAAGATGACCCTAAACAAACGATTACTAATTTACAGGAGATCGGCAATGAGCTAAGATTTTTTCTCAATAAAATACGAAGATCCAGTAGTCCTAAGCGAAAAGCTTCTGGGCCGGAAAGTTACCTTCAACCCTTGTTTAGCAATTTTCTTACGTCCTTAAAGGATATTATCATAGTAGAAGATAGTATAGAACAAACTAGAGAAAATTTAGATGAGATTCTCGATAAACTGTTGAGCGTTGTGCTGAATACTAATAGCACAAGGGAATCTATCCATGAGCAGAGGCTTGAAGATTTTTTCAATTCTGCTTTTTTTGTTTTTAAAGATGAGATTATTAGTGATAATTTAGAACAAACCGCAGAAAACCTGGCACTTTTAGCTGGAATATTCGTCGGTGTTTCAGATGATTACATGTGGGGGGTGAATAAATCTATTGGAGAACGGCTATTATCTAATAATCCGCGCATAATTGAATTAGCTCTTTCAGTATCGGAACAATCAACGCATGATCCTGAAAGGAACGAAATCAAGGTTTGCTACGCGCTTGTTTTAGGGGAGGCGGTAAAATACAACCCGGGCTTTACTACTCGAATCTTGACCGCGATAGAAAATTCAGATGATGATGCGACTATGCGTTCGCTCGCACTAGCTTTAAAACAAGATAGAGACGATCCTGCAATTAAGCTTAATTGTAACCAAATAATGATATTATATCAGGCTCGCGAAAGAGCCGTAGATGATAGGGCTAAAGAGCATCTTGGTTGGGTGTTTAAGGGTGCCCTAGAGTGTAATCCTGATGTGCTTGCGGAGATGGTTGATTTAGCAACTAATAATGTTCAATTTGAAAATTTAAAAAGTACTGTTGAATCTGTTCTTATTAGTGTTTTACGGCGTGGCAAAAAAGATGATTCGGTCTCTAAATTAATTTCTGATCTTATTACCCTAAGCGTATCGGGTAAGATTACTTTTGATTGGTTTGAGCGTATTATTAGTTCAGCATTTCGCGACAGTAGCGCGCCAAGAGCTTTAGTTTCTGATATCCTCAGTGCGTTGGCTAGTATTGGTGATGATTCTTTGCGCGAAGCAATCCTTTCCGTTCTCGATGATGCGCTTGGCCGCGACATAGCTCTTCCATTTGTTTCTAAGTTTAATGCTCAAGAATTTGAAGTTTTATTGAATTTAATAAGAGATTCGAAGAACAAGCAGGTTTTAGCTAAAGCATCTTCAATCTTGATGGCAATTATTAAGCAAAAAAACAGGGATAATTTAAATATTAGCGAAGCAGGTCTTAGAATCGTTCTTAACAAATTTAACTCTCTTGTCTCTGAGTTTAGTGATCAAGAAAATGAAGAAGATTTAGAGAGTATCCTGGCTCTTTTACCTAATATAGCATGGGCAGCAAAAGTAGATAAATGGTTAGACCCTGAAGACGTAGACTCTATTCTTTCCGCGCTTGAAAAAACTGATGGGCGTTTGGCGGCGACTTTCAGCTACGGAGCAATTAAAGAAGACGCTATTAATTTTTCTGGTTTAAACGACAAAGTGACGCAATCATTCAACCAGACAGAGAATGATTCAACAAAAGCGGCGATCGCTTATGTTTGCGGGCACTGTTTTAGCAGCCAAGATCATGCCGAAGACCTACTTGTCTTAATTGACAGGGCTGATAACGAGCAGGATTTAAAAAGAGCCGCCACTGTCTTAAAAAACCTCCTCAAAAATAATGAGAACGTTTCTTTGACTGAATCAAGCAAGGATATTTTTATTACAAAATTAGCAACCACAGAAGATGAAGAAACTTTAAGAGAGCTTAGCGCGGTTTTTGCTCACGCTCTCGTTGGTAATCAGCAGATGCGACCCGATGAGGATGATTTCAAAACTATACTTAGTGTGGTAGAAAGGACAGAGGGTCGTGTTGGTGCTGGGATTGGCATGGTATTAGTTAGTAATCCTGGTTTGATTGTTAAAGCAATTGACGGGATTGTTTCTCAAGGAGGCATCTCAAGTGAGAATTTGGTAGCTAAACGAATCGCGAAAGATTTAGTGCATGTAGTCGGAAAAGATCCAAGTTTATTTAATAATTTAGCGGTAGTAATTGGTAAAGTGCAAAATTCACAAGCGCGAGAATGCTTGTTTAGCATCTTAAGCAATGAATTTCTTACGTTTTTGCCGTTTTCATTTGGAGGGCTGATTGATGCTATTGGCTGGGCAGAAGATGGTAGTTTCGAAAAAATTCAACTTGCTTCTCTTTTGATCTCTTGTTGGGATGAAAAATCTGGTGATTTCGAATTTTTTAGGGGTCTTTTCGGTAAAGTTGAGTTCACCAAGGAAAGAGCGAGGGTTATTCTGGGTTTAACCGGCGATAGTATTGAGTATGATAGTAGAAGATTTTTTTACGACGCATTGCGTGTTGGTTTGATTCATAGCCAACCTCGATTAGAATATAGCGATCTCGAGTCTCTAAAAGAAAAATTGCTGCATGCTGCAGATAATAACCAGGCAAAAGCCATCCTTGATATTATGGTTGAAGTTGTATTTTCTCTAAAGGTAAAGGATCATTTACCAGCACAAACAGTAGAATCCGCGTACTCTATGCTGCAAAGATTAGTTGAAAGCGAGTTCGTTACCAAGGAAAATCTTGAGGTCGTTTGTGATTTTATTGTGGTTTTGCATCAATCACAGACATTTATACCTGCATTAAATAATCCTTCTACCTATGATTCTATATTGCCATTACGGTCAGATGAAATATCTCAGAAATTTGTAGAAAATACTAAATTGCTTTTAGAGAATGGATTTTATCCTTCGGCTACTCTTAATCAAAGAATTGATGCGGCGAATGATCCCCAGAGTTTGATGGCTATTTGGAGAGTATATAATCCTCAAGTTAATAATTCTTTTGACCCTAATGATGAATTAAAAGTAGCTTTAGAGTATAGTCGTTTTTGTAATGAGTATGTTCGTCAGTGCGGGAGAGAGTCAGAACGAGAGACTTATACTTTTGAGTGGTTTAGGGAGATATTAGAGAATTTTAACCGTTTATCGCAAGATGAAGTGGAGGATTCAACCAAAACCGCCTTATCTTATACTTCTTATGAGGTGAAAAAGTTCTTCGACTTTGTGGTTGCTCTAAAAAATTCCGGTCGAAAGGTTTTAGTCGTGCCGAATTTTTCTTATGGTTGGTTTCTCGCGACGCCAATAAAGACTCGCTTAGAGAGCTTAGGGATAAAAATCGCTGAAGTAAGGGTTGGTTCTACTGAGGCCCATGATGATGAACATCTTATTTGTGCAAAAAGAAAAGAACAGCTTTTCGATGATGATACTTTAAGATTCATGTTAAAAGAACAACCCGAAGTAGTAATGATGGACGGCAGTAATAGTTTTATGCGTGACGTGCAAGGTGGTTCACGTTATCCTGATGCCCATAAAGCCTTTGTTAACGTCATGCTTTTGATTAATTATGTTTTAGCAGGAGACAAATTTATTGAAGGCGCGGATCAATTAAGAGAGCAGGAATATTTTCAGGATTTTTTCAATCCTCAACGTAATGAAGGTCAAGTTTATTCTTCATATGAAATGATTATGAGATTTGTAGATAAGTTGAGAAGATTAAAGCAAGAATTAGCAATACCAGATCGAGATGCCAATGCCTATAGAAGTGAGTATTATAATCCGATGAATCGTAGCGATATTTCAGTAACTATGGGTGGGCGATGGTCAAATCGGCAAGTGAGAGATAAGCCAGAGGCGTTTAATCCTGACAGCATTGATGGATTAGATCCCATTAATCAATCGAGACTGTTTGTTGCTGCTGTCAATGTTTCTAATCAGGATATGCCTGATTACATGAGACAGCTTAATGGTCAGGATAAACATCTTAGCGGTTCCATCGATGATCATATCAGCAAACGATTTGTTGTTAACCGTCAAGGAGTAAATCCGTCTCATACTTTTGAAGATGAGTTTCTAAGGCAATTTGCTATTGTTGAGCGATTAGTAGATTTGAATGAACAAAGAGCAGTGCCGGTCGCTGAAAAAGATAATTTAGATAGTTTGCCTTTTAGGGCAGATAAAAGGTTCGGTGGGGTACTCTTAGATATTGATGGCACCTTGAAGCTTCGAGGGAAAAAAATATCCAGTGAAATTTTAGACTTAATTGCCGGGATGTTAGAGGCAGGGTATAAGGTGGGTATTGTAAGCGGCAGATCGAAGTCGATAGATAAAGTGTTTGTTAGAAGAATGCGCAGGAGAGTAAACTCAGAAGCATTAAAAAATCTTTATGTTTTTGAGCAGAATGGGGCAGGGTGTTATGACGTAGGGAATGATGAGATCCTTACCAGTTACGCTATTGATTCACAGGATAGAAGAAGCATAGTTGGTAAATTACAATCAACGGATTTAGAGAAATTTGGTTTTAAAGTAACTGAACGTTCAGCGATTATTGCTGTAGATAATGTTACCAATGAGCAAAAGGAGGAGTTGATTATTGCTTTAAAAATGGCTTTAGGTGATTTAGGTCTGATGCATAAATATAAAGTAGTTGATACTGAAGTTAACCTGAATATAGTGCCTTTGGAAGTAAATAAAGGAAATGCCGCCAGTTTCTTTGCTCAACAAACAGGAATAAAACAGAAAGATATTCTTAAAATAGGTAATAGTTATAGTGTTGAAGGGAATGATTACCCAATGTTGATTATGCCGAGTGGGGTAGGGGTAGATAGTCCAGATACGACTCGATGGTTGCTAGAAATATTTTTTCACGAAAAGATTCCTCCTGGTCAAAAAGACGTAACGCGAAGACGTAGCGATCAGGAAGGGGATGAAATACAATGGCAAGCAGAATATATACGGCAAGAGTATGAAGGGATAAGGATTGGAGTTATCGGCGCGGTTAGCCCGTCATCAGATTACTCTCCTACAATAGGAGAAGAATTAGGGAGATGCTTAGCTGATTACGTAAAAGATAAAGGTTATGTATTTACCGGTGGTGTTCCAGGGGTAGGAAAAGATGTTTATCAGGGGGTTTGTTCGTTGAGTCAGAATAGTGATGAACGGTTTTTTGCTTTATTACCTCAAGGAATGAGTGCTGTTGGTTACAGTAGGATATCTCCTAATAATCGAGTAGCGGTACAATATATTGGTAAGGATATGCACCAGCGCCGTGTAGGTATGGCAATGGTGGCGGATGTCATGATCGTGTTGAATGGTAGTTTAGGGACCATTCACGAAGCAGTAGTAGCTTTGAAAAACAATAAAAAAGTTATTGTTTTGAATTATGGCGGTGCCGGTAAGCAATTATATATGGCAAAATTAAATAATGAGTTAACCAGCGATTTAAAAGCAGAAGGCCTGGAGTTGCCGGATTTAGATAATGTTATTGCTGCCAACAGCATCGAAGAAGTATCGATGATGCTTTCTAATATGGAAACATTATTAAAGAAAGCCGCTATGAGTGCGAAGTCCCAGGCTGTTAGCATTCCTTCGTCAAGGGTCGATATTGATCCAAATTCAAGAAGTCATCAAATTACCAGCGATGAAGAAGGGCTCTCTGATGTAGTTGTGCCAGTTACTTCCGACGCCGATACTGAATATTTTCCACCACTAGTTTCTCCACTGACCATCGCCAATATAATCCACGGGTTGCATGCTCGGTTTCATGAGGATGGTAGGTTAATTCGGCGGGTTCATTTGAATCGCAAGCAGTTGGAAGAGCAGCTCAGTGATCTTGCTGATAAATTTGGTCGGGTTCCAACACTGGAGGAAGCGATTCGTTTTGTTGATGGCCATGAAACTGCCCATGCTTTGTTCGACGAAGTGCGTCTTTTTGGCAGGCTTTCTAAGGGATTGAAGGAGCAGGAAGAAGAGTTGGCTAATTTTTTTGGTTTAGCTTTTGCTGGAGTTTTGAAGAAAGAGGATATGCCACTCGGTTTAATGATGACAATATTGGATGTTGAGAGGTTGATTAATGAGCGCCTGCCTGAAGGAGAGAAGATAGACGGTCTATATGAATATTTGATTGACGCTGATCCATTTGACCGTAAAAATGCCAAGGCCCTGGAGAAAAAGCTTGAGAAAATAGGGATCAATGTTGAAGTTGATGTAACTGAGCGCAATCTATCAGAGATTAAAGCTGAGTATAAGGATAGAGGCGCTGAGATACTAAAGCCGATGGAAATAAACAGAAGGAGTTTCTTTAAGGCGGCTGGTGTAGGAGCGGTTAGCCTTGGTGTGGGTCCGGTGTCAGAGGCTATTGCCAGAGCTTCCGGTGTCAGTAATCGCAGTGTGCGAAATCATGATAGCGTGCTTAGATATGTTCGAGGAGGCATTGCTTCGGGAGGGGACTTAGCGATATTAGGGTATAGCCATGCCGATTCCTTAAAATACGACATGATTGAGAAGGCTCTTTCTAATAATGTTCTCAATGCTGCTTCCAGCGTGAGATACTGTTGGGATCTTTTCACTTTACTTCAAACTGAACGCAAGGTGATGGACTCGTTACAAAAAGATATAGAAACGATTAGAGAGATAGCGGCTTGCGGTAAACTTGCTATGTTGGGATTAGAATTAACTCATCAGGGGGTAGAACGAGTACGGAAAGAAGCTCTCAATGGGCATCGGCATATTATCGCGAATATGCAGGCGCATTTTTCTAATGTCCGGATCTACATTGCTGATAAAAAGAAGCAAGGTAATAATGTTTCAAACTTAGAAGATATCGTCAATTACTTGGAAAATAATATTGAAGAGATTGCCGATGATTTTACTCTCCTTACCTACGGGGTGCTAGGATATTTTCATGTACATATGAGGGATTTCATTGATCAGGTGCATTTTGTGGCTATCGATGATGATTTGCTGCGTAAAGAAGCGAGTGTCTATTTAGAGGCTGCAGCTTATTATGGAAAGAAGATTGTTGAATTTCTTACCGCTAAAGAGAGTATTGATTTGTCTGATCGGTTATACGATTTGAGCCAATCGACTTCAATTGCTTCGAAAGAAGTTTTGGCAATTATGAAAGAGATTGGTGTAGAAGAACGCATCCCATTGGGGGTAATTCGTAATTATTGCGATTCTTTTAACTTTTTTATGTTATCGGCAAAAGATAGGGATCGGGCAATGATTGAAAACACGCTGCATGAAGCAAGCGGGATTGTAGGTAAGGATGGTGTTGCGATGACTGTTGTTGGGGGGTGCCATTTGTTAGGCATGACTAGATATGCTCGAGAATTATCTGGGAAAAATGAATTGGGGATAAAACGAGATTCGCTAGACAAGAAAGATGTTTTTATTGTTAAGCCTGTGAAAGCTTCTCAGGATATCGGTCAATTTCTAGAATTTTTAATCAAAGCTTACGATGATGGTGATGCTCAGTATTTTAAAGATCTTGTTTTAGATCTTGATCTCAATTTCCAATGGCAAACACATCTTTACAGAAAGCAATTGCGTTCGATAAAAAAAGCGCTTCTCCGCGGTGGCGTTAGTAATGTTGCTGCGGTAGGGTTTACGCGCGACCGTGGTTTCGAGCGGATTAACGAATTGGTTGGTTTGATCGATGCGTTTACGATTAAGATGGAGAATTTGGGATTTAAGCGTAACAAGATTGAGGATACATTCTTAACGTTATACGGACCCCTGGTTTATTTGGCCGCAACCTCATCTAGATTTTTCAAGAAAATTATATCTTTGGATGATAGTTTAGCAGAGGGGCGTCAACTTGTTGATATTAGGCATGATTTGTTTAGGGTGTGTAAAGAATATGGTGAGATCGATTTGTTTATGGAGTGGGATCGAGAGGTTCGGGCCGCGCAATCATCCAATGGAACAATTGCTGATGAGAAAATCTTAGCGATGCATACGAAGGCTAAAAACAGGGAAGTTGTTGGAACCAAAGTGGTAACTGCTTGCGCTGAATATGTCAGCTGCTATTGGATGAATCGATATCATTTTTCCAAAATTGCCAAGCGCTTATCCTCAGAAGTAAAAACAAAGGGTAATCTATTGGTTATAGGCGAAAAGAATTATTGGGATAAATTAAAACAAGCGTTTGATGGTAACCAAATTCTAACCGTTCAACAAAATTCTTCTATAGAAAATAGTGCAGGACCAGCATTGGTCGGGGCTAATTTGTTTGACCAAAATAATGAAAAGAAAAATCATTTAGATTATTTAGCGTCGGCACAACAAACCGCCGGGGGAGAGGTCGACGCTACACTCCCAAACACCAATCCCGGCGGTATTGATCTTAATCCAGAAATGTTAGAGATAGATGAAGAGTCGCAAACAGGTGGCTCCATTGCGCCATTTTCTAATTTTGAGTCACTTCCTTTTGACATTAAAACTTTCAAAGGCTTTACATTTCAAATCATTACTATTGAGCGTGATTTCAAAAAAGCTGATCAGGAACAAGAAGAACCTGTCTTTGATCTTGCGGCGTGATTGTTGTGGAAAATCATTGAAAGTCAATATATGCGGAGTATAATATATATGCCATGAGGCTGAGGTTTGGAAAGGAGCTGTTAAAATGAAAACAAGAGAAGAGATAACACAAATTTTGAGAAAAATCACTCCACGGTTACAAAAGGAATTTAAAGTAAAAAATATTGGTATTTTTGGTTCTTTTGTCCATGGAGAAGCGTCTGAAGAAAGCGATGTTGATCTTTTGGTAGAATTCTCTGGTAAAATAGGTTGGGAGTTTATCGATTTAAAGAATTTTCTAGAGGATGCTTTGGGAATTAAAGTGGACCTGGTAACAAAGAAAGCCTTAAAGCCCCAATTGAGAGACGCGATTCTAAAAGAAGTAGTGTACGTATGAAAAGAAATTATAAACTGTTCATCGAAGATATATTAGGAGCGATGAATAGGATTGAAGAATATATAAAAGGCTTATCTTATGAAGATTTTTCCGAGAATGAAATGGTAGAGGATGCAGTTATTCGCAAAATCGAAATTATCGGTGAAGCCGCAAGGAATGTACCCGAAGATATTAAGGAGAAATATCAAAATATACCCTGGAAAAAGATGGTCGGACTACGCAATATTACAATCCATGAGTATTTTGGAGTTGATTTAGATATTGTTTGGGAAATTATAACTAAAAATATTCCTGAAACAAAAGTGGATATTCAGAATGTATTAGAGGATATGAACCGCACCCAAGGCAGAGAGTGATAATAATCTCGTCAGTTTTCCGCTAACCCAAAACTTACTAACTATACCCCTTCTACCTGGCGATATCGTATTGGTGGATATCGTTTTTTTTACGAAATTGAAGAAAGCAGAAAACTGGTAATTATGTTATCCGCAGATAATCGTGGATCCGCATATAAGTAATTTGCGAAATATATTTCTCTAGATTACAATAACCAAAAACCAAGCGTTTGGAATTAATACAACCCAGCAACACACCCGAAAACCACGTTACCTTTGGGGGTTTGGTAACGAGGTATTATTTAATGAAATTGTCCGCAAGGGCACAGCGCGCTGTGCCCCTACTTATAGCTAGACCAACGGTCTATGGTCTCTGGTCCGGAATTTTCCGAACTTAAAACCTATAACTTACAACTAGATCGATTGTCTCTGGTCTCTTGTCTATGGTCTTTGGTCTATTGATGGTCTATTGTCTGCCCTTTGCTCTGGTGCTATAATAAAACAATTATGAAGAAATGTCGTTATTGTGCCGAAGAGATTCAGGATGAAGCTATTAAATGCCGTTATTGTGGTGAGTTTTTAGATGCGCGAGTGAAACAGTCAGTCAATAAGGAACCGATTAAATGGTATTTTAAAACTCACATACTTGTTATTACGCTGCTTTCTCTTGGCCCTCTTGCGCCTTTTGCTTTGCCATTACTTTGGTATAATCCTCGTTATACGCAAAAAACAAAAATAATTGTAAGTGGTGTGGTTAGTGTTTTAAGTATTACTTTGATGGTGATGCTTATCAATTCTTTGAAATCGGTTTTTGCGTATTACAATATGATTTTTAATCAACTTTAGATGAGTCAAATCCAAATAAAAGTTGAATTGCGTTGTTTGGTGTAGTAATATAGTTTTATGATGGAACGTCGCGAATTTATTAGGGCAAATGAACCTTTGCGTGTAAGCCATAGACTGGCAGGTGCTCTTTTGGGTGGTTCTGCTACTAGTGATGATATTTCAGGTGGAGGGGTGAGCTTCCCTACTTTTCAAAAGTTAGAACCGGGGGTGCTTCTTAGTTTAGACATCAGCCTTCCGGGATTTAAAAAACCAATATCAGCTTCAAGTGAAGTGGTTTGGTGCAGTGATAATAAAGAGATAAATTCTAGATTTTTGGTTGGTGCAAAGTTTATTGAAATGGATTCTTTTTTTCGCAATAAAATTATTGGGTACATAGATGGCATTGCCAGAAAAAAAGCAGCAGTAGACGCTAGTTAGCTTAAAGAGTAGAAATGGAAAAAGGAAAAATTTTAATTATTGATGATGAGACACCAGTTGGTACAGCTTTAATCAATTGGTTGACTAAAGAAGAATATGAAGTTGTCTTTGTTGCTTCTGGAGAAGAAGGGTTAGAGTCTATCGAAAATAATCAATATGATGCGGTAATGCTTGATATAAGAATGCCGAGTGTTGACGGTTTATCTGTTTTGAGTAAAATTAGAGAAACTGATTCTAAATTGGTAATCATTATCATGACGGCTTTTCCTTCTGATGATACGATTGATAAAGCTTTAGCCTTGGGTGCCTATAACTATATAACCAAACCTTTTGATATGGATAAAATATCTTCACTAATTGAAAAAGCTGTTTCCTATTCTAGAGTAATGCGTGCTACCGAAGACCAAATAAGTTAATGAGAAAAAGTATTTTTAATAAATTAGTTTTGATGTGCTTTTTAGTTTTTTTGTCTGCTTGCTATGCTCAGCA
Source organism: Candidatus Omnitrophota bacterium (assembly GCA_024231025.1). Lineage (GTDB taxonomy): Bacteria > Omnitrophota > Gorgyraeia > Duberdicusellales > 4484-171 > JAAEQW01. The sequence goes on along the minus strand of JAAEQW010000090.1, from coordinate 28,645 downwards.
AAAGCCGATTGCCTATAACACACCATTTGGCGAAATCGAAAAATCTTCTTCTACAACAGATGTTATGAATATGTTGGGTAATCCGCACAATGTTTCTTTTAAGGGGCAAAATGCTATTTGGCATTATTATTTTGGCGACAAGCATACGTATGTTTATTTTCTTAATGATAGAGTTACGATAATAAAAGAGAAATAATCTGCACGACTTTAAAATTCTTACCGTAGGAAAAGTTTCATAATTTTCAAACTAGACGTTTTATAAGGCGGGTATCTGAGTTTAATGTCAAAAGATTTTGGTGCTTGAAGAATACTTTTGAAATTAGAAAAGGTGTCAAAGCTAGCCTTACCATGGTAGCGACCCATGCCGCTTTCTCCCACCCCGCCAAATGGAAGGGCGTAGGTGGAAGTTTGCAGCATAATATCATTTATGCAAACACTTCCGCAGGAGACCCGATTAAGGATATAGTTTTCTGTGTTTGAGTCATCGCAAAAAATATAAGCAGCCAATGGTTTTGGTTTAGATCTGATTATCGAAACGGCTCTACGAATATCTTCGTAAGGAATAATTGGAATGATTGGACCAAATATTTCCTCTTCCATTATTGCTGATTCAAGAGAGAAGACGTTATCAATTACGGTTGGTGCGATATATAAATTATCACGATTGGTTTGTCCGCCGATTATAATGTTTCCAGAACGCAGAAATGCGCTGAGGCGGTCAAAGTGTTTCTCGTTAATTATCCGACAGTAGTCAGGGCTTTCGGCAGGATTTTTTCCGTAAAATTTTGTTATGTATTCTTTAATATGTCTTATTAATTCTTCTTTTATTTGGTTGTGAACTAAAAGATAGTCAGGTGCGACACATGTTTGTCCGGCGTTGATAAATTTTGCCCAAGCAATTTTTTCTGCAGCTAATTTTATATTTGCGTCTTTGTGCACAATGCAAGGGCTTTTGCCGCCTAATTCAAGAGCTACCGGGGTAAGCGTTTTTGCTGCCTCACTCATTACGATTTTCCCAATATTTGGATTACCGGTGAAAAATATAAAGTCAAATTTTTGGGCAAGTAGGGCTTCGCTTTCGGTGACTCCGCCTTCAGCAACTGTTATGAAAGCAGGATCAAAGTTGTCGTTAATTATTTTTTTTATAATATTGGATGAGGTAGCGGCATATTCCGATGGCTTAACAATGGCGCAATTACCAGACGATATTGCACCTGCTAAAGGAAGTAGCGATAAAAGAAAGGGGTAGTTCCAGGTGCCAAAAATCAAGGCTAATCCCAGCGGTTCAGGCACAATGAAGGCTTTTGTTCCAAAGTAAGTAATTGGTAGTTTTACTTTTTTAGGGCTCATCCAGTTGTGAATATTCTTTAAGGTGTAGCTTATTTCGCTTAAAATGAAGCCGACTTCTGAGGCATAGCTCTCGAGGGGAGGGCGATTTAAGTCTTGTTTTAGGGCCTTGAGAATATCCTTTTCGCTACTTTTTACTATACTTTTTAGCTTTTGGAGTTGTTTAACACGAAATGAAAGGCTTTTTGTTGACCCTTCGTAAAAAAAATTCTGTTGTTTGGCAACAATGTCTGTAAACATAGTAAGAGTATACCAAAATCGCTCCTTTTTTCAAAGAAATTTTCAAGGGATTTTTTTATTGCATTATTCTGAAAGTACGGTATAATTTTCCCTAATTTAATGGGGGTAAAAACATGGCAGAAGTAACGATCGAGAGAAGAGAAGATTTCGAAAGAGCATTGAGAAAGTTTAAGGTTCAGTGTAAAAGAGAAGGTATTCTAAAAGAATATAGAGAAAGACAACATTACGTTAAGCCGTCTCAAAAAAGGAGAGAAAAAGCCAAAAGAAAGGGCAGATAAGCTCATTGGCGAACTCTAGTTTTATGCAGGCAATTTGGAATGTGTTGTAAATCCGCTGGTTTTAACAAATAATTTTTTCAGGCTCGCCTCTTAGCAATAACCAAAATTCAAACTTAGAATTTGTTTAGGGTTTCGCATTTAGATATTAGAATTTTATTATTTGATGACGGAATTTAAAAGATAAGGAGAGTAATATTATGGCTCGAATGATTGATTTAGAAAAAGTAAGAAACATAGGCATTATGGCCCATATTGACGCGGGCAAGACCACCGTAACTGAACGTATATTGTTTTATACTGGTCGCTCGCATAAGATAGGTGAAGTCCACGATGGCAAAGCTCAAATGGATTGGATGAAGCAAGAGCAGGAAAGAGGGATTACGATAACCTCAGCGGCAACAACTTGCTACTGGAAAGACCGGCGCATTAATATTATCGACACCCCCGGGCACGTTGATTTTACAGTAGAGGTTGAGCGGAGTTTGCGTATTTTAGATGGAGCAGTAGCTATTTTTTGTGCGGTTGGAGGGGTTGAGCCTCAATCTGAAACTGTTTGGCGTCAGTCAGATAAGTATAAAGTTCCTAAGCTTGCGTTTATAAATAAGATGGATCGCGTTGGTGCGGATTTCTTTTCAGTCGTTAAGGCGATTGAAGCAGATTTAGGCGCGAATGTTATTCCTTTGCAAATTCCTATTGGCGCCGAAGATAATTTTCATGGCATTATTGATCTTATAGAAATGAAGGCTTATATTTATGACGATGATTCTATGGGTAAGAATTTTCATGTTGAAGAAATTCCAGATGACTATAAAGAAGTAGCCAAAGATTATCATCATATTATGGTTGAGAAGGCAGTTGAACTTGAAGATACTTTGATGGAGAAATACTTAGAATCTGAAGACAAAATAGAAAAGGATGAGTTGATTGCTGCGATTCGTAAAGGGACGATTGCTAACAAAATAGTTCCTGTTCTTTGCGGTTCGGCTTTCAAGAATAAAGGGGTTCAGCGCTTGCTTGATGCTGTAACTTCGTATCTTCCATCACCGGCAGATTTGCCTGGAGTAGAGGGGTCGGATCCTGACGATCCGGAAAAAAAATTAAAACGTAATGCTTGCGATAGTGAACCTTTTTCAGCCCTTGCTTTTAAAGTTCAAGCTGATCCGCATATGGGAAAGCTAGTTTATTTTAGAGTGTACTCAGGGTCGTTGGACGCAGGTTCATATGTTATTAACGTCACCAAGGGCAGAAAAGAACGGATCGGCAGGATTCTACAGATGCATGCTAATCAAAGAGAAAGTCGTTCAAATATTTATGCTGGTGATATTGCTGCGGCGATTGGGTTGGATCATACTGTTACAGGCGATACACTATCTTGTTTAGAAAATCAGATTCTTTTGGAAGCAATTGAATTCCCTGCTCCGGTAATTGCAATTAGCATTAAGTCGGGGAGTCGTACCGATCAGGATAAGCTTGGCAAGGCCTTAATGAAACTTTCAGAGGAAGATCCTACTTTTAGTGTACACAGCGATAAAGAAACTGAGGAAACAGTAATTTCCGGTATGGGAGAACTGCATCTGGAGGTTATTGTTGATAGATTAAAGCATGAATTTAGCGTTGTCGCTGATGTTGGGCAGCCAAAAGTTGCCTTTAAAGAAACAATCCTTAATTCAATCGAGCAAGAGTATAAGCATTCTAAGCAAACTGGTGGAAGAGGGCAGTATGGCCATGTTGTTATGAACGTTTCTCCTTCCAAACCCGGAGAGGGGTTTGAATTTACTAATAGCATCAAGGGAGGGGCGATACCTAAGGAATATATTCCAGCAATCGAGAAAGGTTTAATTGAGGTTATGAAAAAGGGCGTATACGCTGGTTTTTCAGTGGTAGATGTTAAAGTTGAGTTGGTTGATGGGTCATATCATGAAGTTGACTCTTCAGAACTTGCGTTTAAACTTGCGGCTAGAGAGTGTTTTAAGAAGGCGTTTATGAAGAGTGAACCGGTTTTGCTTGAACCGCACATGTCACTTGAGATTACAACACCCGAAGAATATGTAGGTTCAGTTGTTGGTCACATATGCTCTAAGCGAGGCAAGGTACTTGGAATAGAAACAAAAGGGTCCACGCAGGTTGTTTCTTGTGAGGCACCTCTTTCTGAGATGTTTGGCTATGCGACAACATTGCGTTCTTTGACTAGTGGCAGAGCAAGTTATTCGATGCATTTTGAAAAATACGTAGAGGTGCCTTTTGAAATAGCTGAGAAAGTAATTGAAGATAAGAAACGAGCCGAAAATAAATAATGAAAAATAACGATAACGAAGATATCCAATTTCGTCGCAAGCAAAGAGAAGAAAAGTTTTTTGAGCTTGGCGATTATTGTAATAATTATAGCGTCGATCAATTTATGGTCGATCTAGCAGATTATTTTAATAATGAAGTTGATTTTAATCTCGACAAAATAAGACGCATCATAGAATCTCCGGGCAAGCTGGACACCTTAGTTAACAGTGCCATCAACAATAAAACACATCCGGTAAGTGAATTTATTCAGAGTATGTTGAAGGATTCGACTGGCGAACAGAATTAAGAGATAAGTTTAGTTTTTACTATTTCGCTTATTTTTTTTGAGTCGGCTCGACCGGCTGATCTTGCGATAACTTCTTTCATTACAGCGCCCATATCTTTAGGGGATGAGGCACCTGTTTCTTGGATTACTTTATCAATTATTTCTATGAGTTCACTCTCGTCCATGGCTTTTGGAAGATACTCATTGAGAATCGTGATTTCTCTTTCTGCTTGTTCGATTAAATCTTGCCTTTTGGATGAAGCAACACTGTCTTTGGTGTCTTGAAGTCTTTTTTTCTGAGTTTTCAGAACCGCCAAAATTTCATCATCACTGAGAGAATCTTTTTTAAGTTCGATAGATTTATTTTTAAAAGCGGCGCGAACAAAACTCAAGAATTCAGATTTTTGTTTGTTCTTTGCTTTTAAGGCAGTTACGTAGTCTTGATAAATTTTGTCTGTTAACATGATAAACGAATTATATCACAGGATTGTGAGTTGCTGCAAGGAGAAATGTATGCTAGACTAAATAAGAAGTAGAAACCAATTTTCTTGGCACCACTTAAGTCATCCAGCGATGACTTTCGTTGGCGCTTCGACCTTAAAAATCCTTCACTTCGTTTCGGATACCATGCTTTTAAGGTCTCAGGGCCTGCCTGGAAAACTATTTTTACTTCTTGTCTTTATTTATCAACACTACTTGCCCAAAAATATCCGATAAGCAAGCGGTTTGGTAATTAAATATTGGAATTTACACCTTGTAATTTGGCTATTTAACAAAAGGAGGAATAATGACACGAGTAATGATTTTTATTGATGCTGAATATGTAGTTCAGAAAATGAAGGATCTAAAGGGCTTAAAAAAGCCTATAAAGCGCAAAGACATTGATTGGAAAAACATAATAAGGTGGATTACCGGCAAACGAAAGTTGATTCGTTGTTACTATTATTCTGCTGAATTTAGCAAAACAGAAAATCCTCAAACATACCAGGAACAGCACGAATATTTCAGGCAACTTAAGTTGGGTATTCCTTATTTTGAAGTTAAACTTGGTCGCCTAGTGCATATCGGCAAGACATGGATGCAAAAAGGTCTTGATGTGAAAATTGCTTTGGACATGTTTTCCAAGGCTGTTTCCAATCAATATGATGTAGCCGTTATAGTTACCGGTGATTCAGATTTTGTAGAAGTTATTCAAGAGGTTAAGGGTCGTTATGGTAAACATGTTGAGCTTTGCACTTTTGATCGTAGTATTTACGACGCCCTCCGGCTCGCTCCCGATCTACATGAGATTGTAGATTTATCTATAGCGCGTAAAAATCATTTTTGGTTTGATGGCAGCAAATAGGTTACTTACCGCCGGCACTCATGTTAAACAATATCCAGGCCACTAATAAAGCGCATTGCGTGTAGAGCAATGTCTGCAGTATGTATGGCAAGCAGGCACGCATGAATATCATGAGTTTACCTTTTTTAGAAAGGTCAAACTGGAGGCTTTCAAACTTGTGCTTATACGAGTGAATAATTACCGAGAATAGAAACAGCAAAAATACCAGCATTGCCGGCAATCTTGATGAAAGGCTATAGCCCCAAATGAGTATTCCCAGTAAAACTGTATTAACAACAGAAAGAACTATTATTTCGAACCACACGTTTTTAACGAATATTTTTTTAAATTTCATATACCCTCCTTAATGGTAGTTTTATTATATCTTTTTTTCATAATCTTTACAATCTTTATCGCGTTTTAATTTTTGTTGAGGAAACTTCAAAGGAGTGGTAGAATTTTAGCAGTAGATAATGCCGAAATCTTTATAGAAAAATGAAATACCAAATAACAAATCACAAACCACAAACAATATCCAATTACCAAAAATCCAATGAACAAAACAATAGTGTCTTATTTTGTTTGATATTTTGATCATTTGGAATTGCCTGCCCGCCGGCAGGCGGGTAATTTGTTTGTAATTTGTGTATTGGAATTTGGAATTTTTGACAATGCGTAGCTGTAAAAGGCGTGGTTTATATTGAGTACAGAGATGGTAGGTTTATTGTTGTGGAGGAGTAAATGATTATAGTTGTTGGAATACTTGTTTTTGCGGCGATAGCGCTTGTTGCTTTTGAATTTATCGCACCAGTAATTGAATCCGGAAAATCTAAGAGAAAAATAACCGAAAGCGATTCTCTAGGCGAACGGATGAGTGGTTTAGAAGAGAAGGTCTCTTCTTTAGGGGGTGAATCTGTTGCTACTCGCGCCGACTATAGTGCTGTTGAAAAGAAGCTTCAAAATGCACAGGCAAAAGAAGCTGAATTAGTTGAAAAGATTTATCAGCAGAAGAAAATTTATGAAGCACAACTAAATACGTTAAGGCAGGATAATGCTGGTATTGATGGCATAAAAGAAGAGAATGAAGAACTAATTAACAAAATAACGGCATTGGAGGATGATATTGACTCCTTTATTAAGGAGAAAGAAAATATTGCCAAACAGTGCGCTCGTTTGCAAGAAGAACTTGATACGATCAAAACAAAACAGGCCGAGCTGGAAAAAAGTGCTATAAAAGCAAAGCAGCTGACAGATAGCTTGGAAGAAGAATTAGAAAAAACGAAGGAAGAGAATACTACCCTCAAAGATGATTTAGAGTACGAAAGGCATCATGAATAGATGTAGGATACAGTGCTTAGTTTTAAGTTGTAAGTGGTAAGTATTAACTTAACGAAAAACTAAAAGCGCAAAGCGTAAAGCCATAGCGCAAAAGTTAAAATCATGCAAGAATTAAGTGATAAGCCTGCCTGCCGGCAGGCAGGGATTATGGATTAAGTTTTTTCCGGATTTCCGGACTTAATTCTTATGACTTATTACTTACGACTAAATATAGTTTTTCGTTAGTAATTCTGGGGAGGAAATATGAAAAAAATTTTGTTAGTTGATGACGAAAAAGACCTATGTACCCTCGTTAAGAAGAATCTTGAAGCAACTGGTGATTTTGAAGTCACAACACGGCTGGATTCGGTTGGGGTTATGGAAGTGGTAAAGAAAATTAAACCCGATGTGGTTTTGCTGGATATTTTATTGCCGGGTAAAAGGGGCAACGAAATTGCTGAGGAGCTAAGGGGCCATCCTGACTTTAAAGATATCCCGGTTATATTTTTGACTGGAATGGTAAGGGGAGAAGAGGCTAGGCAAGCTGATAATGTAATTGGTGGAAAGTATTTTGTTTCAAAACCAGTTGAAACAAGTGAACTCATTGCCATTATAAAACGGGCTTGTGGAGAATAAGTATGAAAAAAGGGATTAAAACCGCTATTGGATTAACCTTCGTTTTGTTGGGGATAATTGCTATTTTAACTTGGTGGTCGGATGTTATGGGCGTATTGAGAGGCAGTATTGGTGTTTTTGTTGTATTAGTCGGAGCTTTGATTATTACTCTTGCCGGAGAATCACAATAGAATAAAGAGTTTTTTTAATTTTCCCTTCAATTTTACCAATTTTTGTGGTAAACTTATGGCACTGTTATGTGGTGATTTGAGATCTTTATTGTAATGATTTTGAGCTTATCTTAATAAATAGGTAAAAATGAAAAAAGTATTTCTTACCGGACTCGCTGCAATAGTTCCTGTAGTAATAACCGTTTATGTTATAACTGGTTTGTTCAACTTTGCCGATGGTATTCTTGGCAAGTATATCAATGATTATGCCAAAGATTACTTGGGTGTTGCTATTCCTGGTTTAGGAATAATTATTTCGATTTTAATTATTTTTGTGGTCGGTTCTTTTATTCGTTTATTTGGCAATCGTTTATTGCGTTGGATAGAAACAATGTTTTTTCGTTTGCCATTGGTTAATAAGATTTATTTCCCTATTAAGAGGATTGTGGAATTTTTATTTTTTCCACCACGCAAAACCTTTGAAACTGCTGTTTTGCTGCAATATCCGCGCAAAGGTATTTATTCGTTGGGATTTGTTACTAGCGAAAGTTCTACTCTTTTAAGGGAAAAAACCAGAAAAAAACTTTACAATGTGTTCATTTCTTCTTCACCATACCCATTAACTGGCTTTACGGTGGTTGTGCCGGAAGAAGAGTTAACTTTTCTAAACATAAGCGTTGAAAAAGCAATGAAAATGGTTGTTTCCGGTGGTCTCATCAACTTAGATAATTAAAATGAGTAATAATTACTTCTTGCAGAATGACGGTAGCTTTGTTATTAAGAACTACAACTCCAAATATCCTTTTTCTAATTTTTTGCCTGGTGTTGCTGGGGTGTGGGGGGTTCCACTTTGGGTTTTTTATGTAAATCGCGGCCAGGGTGTTGTTAGTTTTGGATTAGAGGATAAAGAGCACTGCATAACAGAATTCTTTCCTGCGAATAAAGCTTATGCCTTAGCATCATCGTTTGGCTTTCGTACCTTTGTGAAAATAAACAATAAGATAAATTATGAACCATTTCGTGTGGTGTCGGATTCTAAAAAAAATGAAAGCATGACCGTTAAGAGCGCGTCGGTTGACATAACTGAAATCAATTCGGAATTAGGATTGGATTTTACTGTTAGTTATTTTACCCTTCCTAATACAGCGGTTGGTGCTTTAGTGCGTAAAGTTTGCATAAAAAATACTTCACGCAAGAAAATAAAATTACAAGTATTAGATGGTCTCGCTCGCATTGTTCCTTTCGGGGCGATGAATTTTTTCCTTAAGGATATGTCCAGGACTCTTGAAGCATGGATGCACTCTTCTGTTGAAGGAAATTTGGCTAATTTTAGATTGATTGTTGATCCAAAAGATGTTAGCCAAACCAAATATATTGAGGGGGCAAATTTTAACTGTTCTTTTTATGACGAAAAAGGAAAGAAAAAATCACCTTATTTAATTGTTGATCCTGAGGCAATTTTTGCTAATGATACTTCGTATTCTTATCCGGTAAATTTTTTCAATAAGCGTTTTAAGGTGCCACTAAAGCAAATTTATTGCGGTAAGACCCCGTGTTCCTTTAGCGCTTTCGATTGGGAGCTCAAACCGGGCCAAGAGAAAATTTTATACAGCGTTTTTGGAGCATCGTTTAAATCGGAGTCGATTAAAAAATTTACTGCCAAAATGAGTTCCTCTTTTTTACGAAAAAAAGAGTGTGAAAATGCAAAGATTATTGAGGACATCAAGGATAATGCACTTTGTGTATCCAGCGATACTAATTTTAACCAATACCTGAAGAGCACGTACCTAGATAATGTTTTGCGTGGAGGCTATCCGCATAAAGTTAACGGTAATAATCCGTACTATGTTTTTTCTCGCAAGCATGGCGACTTAGAGCGCGACTACAATCGGTTTAAACTGCTACCATCTTATTTTTCTGAAGGTGAGGGGAATTATCGTGATATTAATCAAAATCGACGTATGGATTTATTTTTTAATCCGCATATTGATCGTAAGAACATTGAGTATTTCTTTAATCTTCAAAAAATTGACGGGTACAATCCTTTGGTGGTTAAAGGAGAGAAGCTTACGCTTAATGCTGTAGATGCTCGAGCGACATTGAAAGAGTTTAAAATTAATCATAGCGGTTTATACGATTTGATTTGCGGCGGCTTTTATTTGGGTGAAATTTTTAAATTTGCAGAGGAAGAAGGGATTAACTTAAAACGTAGAGAAGATTTTGTTCGGCGAATAGTTGAACGTGCTACTCGTAAACCATCGGCTTCCTTTGGTGAAGGGTTTTGGATAGACCATTGGCATTATAATTTGGATTTGATCGAAACGTATTTATACTTTTATCCCGATAGGGCAGAAGACTTATTCTTAAGCAAGGAATATTATTATTGGGACGATGAGCACAGGGTAAAGGGCAGAAAGCATCGCTATCACATTAAGGGTGACAAAATATATCAATTCAACAGCCTTGAATCGGTAAAAAGTAAAAAAATTGCTATTGCCGATAGAGAAGATAGTAATTTCCTGCATACAAGAAAGAATAAAATCTGCCAAGTTAATCTTGTTGAAAAGCTTCTTGTTTTGATTTTGAATAAAGTAGCTACCTTAGATCCTGAGGGAATTGGTGTGCAGATGGAGGCGAATAAGCCTGGGTGGTGCGACTCATTAAACGGCATGCCTGCGCTTTTCGGATCTTCTTTGTGTGAAACAATAGAATTGAAACGAGCATGCATTATGCTCAGTGATACTTTAATAAACCTTAAGACAGATGGCATAAGAAAGATTGTTATTGGTGAGGAGGTTCACTCATTTTTAGATTCGATTATTAAATTGGTTAAAGATTACTTAGCGAAGCCAACCAAGCAGCGTGATTTTCAATGGTGGGATAAGGCTAGTATTATAAAAGAGTCTTTCAGAAATAAAACGTTTGTGTGTGTTAGCGGAAAAGAAAAGAAAGTTAATACAGACAAAATCGTTGATTTGCTCAAGGCACTGATTAAGCGTTTAAACGTTGGGATAGGCAAGGCAAAAAATCGCAAAACCGGTGTTCATTCGACTTATTTTACTTATGCGGTTACTAAATATAATATCAAGAATAAATTTGTTGAGCCTCTCGAGTTTAAAAAACATGTAATGCCATTGTTTTTGGAGGGGCCAATGCATGCTCTAAGAGTTGAAGGAAAAGAAGAGATGCATAAGGCAGTTAGAGCTTGCGAACTTTTCGATAAAAAACTTAAAATGTATCGCCTAAATGCTCCTTTAAGTGAGGAGCCACTTGAGATCGGGCGTAGCCGTATTTTTGTTCCTGGATGGCTTGAGAACGAAACCGTTTGGCTGCACATGGAATATAAGTATTTGTTAGAAGTGTTGAAGAATGGTCTTTATAAGGAATTCTATAAAGATTTTTATAATTGTTGTGTTTGTTTTTTTGATCCAGAAGTTTATGGTCGTAGCATTTTAGAAAATTCATCGTTTATTGTAAGTAGTGTTTATCCAGACAAAAATCTTTGGGGAAGAGGATTTGTTGCCCGTCTTAGCGGTGCGACAGTTGAACTTCTCAATATGTGGGTTGTTATGATTTTTGGTTCGAAGCCGTTTTTTATTGACGATGAAGGGCGCCTTGTTTTAAAATTTTCTCCTGCCCTGAAGCACGATATGTTTACTACTAAAAAGGAAACAGTTAAAATTAATGGTAGAAAAATCACCGTTGAAAAGAACACATTTAGTTTTAAGCTCTTCTCTTCTATTTTAGTTGTTTATCACAATCCTAAGCGAAAAGACACTTTTAGCAATGATTGTTGTGTAAAAAAGATTGTTGTTGAAGCCGAAAGTAAGAAGATTACTATTTATTCCGATACCATAAAGGCACCGCTTAGTTATGCTATACGTGAGGTAAAAGCTGAACGTATAGATGTTTATTTTGACTGAAAACCCTTTATTCTATTCATTTTTCGCACGAAATATTGTGGTATATGAAAAACATATACTACATATGGCAAATTATAGTAAATTATGAAAAATGATGCTTGACTTCATCGGGCAAAAATACTTTAATAGAGGTGTAGTTATTTGAGTGTAAGGTTGCCGGAAACGTTTTTTTTGTACTCGGGCATTCAATATGTGTGCCGGGTTGAAACTCGTTATTCGTATCAAAAGCGTAGATAGTTACAAAATACTTGACAAAACAATCATTGTTTACTAGACTTAAGTAGGTCTGGTGCGAGTTGTATAAGTTGTTTAATAGCACCGGGTAAGCAATTTCTGTTTATGCCATTCACAGATGCTTTGAGATTTGCCAGAAAGGAGGTGAGATTTAAGCGTAGGCTGAAAGCGTTTCGAAAGTGAATGATATATCCAAAACAATAAACAGGGGATAAATCCCCTGCGGCAATAAATCATTTTGAAATATAAAAAAAGGAGGGGTGAGATGGGTAAAAAATTATTGATCGCGTTGGTAGTTATAGGCATTGCTCTCACGGGCACTGTTTTTGCTGCTGTGGAAAACATTAAGGTTAGCGGTGATTTTTCTGCATATGCAGTAGGGCGCAGCAATTTTCATCTTGGATCATCAACTGCTGGTTTGTTTGGGGCTATTGATGATGATGACATTAGTGTTTTAGCAAGTGTTGCCAGGCTAAGGTTTGACGCCGATTTGACTGAAGAGGTTTCAGCGGCGGTGGTTTTAGTTGATGAAAGAGTTTGGGGAACACAAGCTGATGATATTTATGCTGAAGAAGCATACATAACTTTGAAAGACGTTCTTGACAGTCCGCTTACGATTAAAGTCGGTAAGCAACCGGTTAAACTTGGTCTTGGATTGATTCTTGGGGATTTTGACGGAGATACTACCAACGGTAATTACGGTTCATGGACCGCTAATACGGGTAGTGCTTTTTACGCCGGAAGAATCGCTGATTTGAGTCCGCGTAAAAATCCAGAAGCGCTTATTGCTAGCATTGATCTTTCGCCAATTGTTTTAACTGCTGGGTATGTAAAGTTATTGGAGTCTACAGTTCACCAAGACGACGATACGAATATTTACTTTGCAAATTTAGCTTACATGGTTGAAGAAAATGCGGCTGGTGAGCTTTATTATATTGCAAGTGACACTCAAGATAGCCCTACGAAGGGAACATCTAAGAGTAACGTTCAGACTATTGGTTTAAGAGGCGCAGCCGCTCCGATAGATAATTTGATTATCTTAGCAGAAGGTGCTTTCCAGAGCCAGAAAAAAGCCTTCGACGTTTCAGCGCCATCTACAAGTGGAAAAGCAAACGGCGATGCAACCAGCGCATGGGCTGGAGTGGTTGCCGCTCAATATTCATTTTTGGATATTGAATGGGCACCAACGGTGATGGTTGATTTTAGTGTTGTGTCTCCGAAGTGGGATCCACTATACACCGGGCAAAATTCTACTTCAATCGCAACCGCGTTATTTCCAGCTGCCAATGCTAGAGCAATGGGGATAACTGTTACTGCTCAGCCAAGAGAAGATCTTGGCATAAAGCTTCGTTACTGTTACGCTGATCTATTGAGAGATTTAGAAAACGTTAGTGTTGGTGCGGGTTCAGGGTACTACCCTACTTATTACTCAACATTAGCAATGACTGGACAAACTAAGTTTTTTGAAGAAGTTGATTTGTTAGCAACTTACGATTACACTGAAGATGTGCAAATTGGTCTTGAATTGGATTGGTTTATGCCAGGCGATGCTTTTGCAGATGCAAATGATGAAAAAGCCTTCCAGGCAGTGGGAAGCATGAAAGTAAGCTTCTAAGCTAGGAAATTTCATAATACCCCCGCAGGGAAACTTGCGGGGGTATTTTTTTTGTTTTCCAAAGCAATCAAAATCTGGTATAATTCTCCTATCTGTTAAATTAATGAGGAGTAATATGAATTTAGGGTTTGGCTTAAATAAAGTAGTTGTCGATAAAATAAAAAGCTTGAAGCTAAGGCTTTTTCACAAGATATTGACTTTGGTTATATCAGTGCTGGTATTGTCTAGCATTGGTGCGATTGCCCTAGGCGTTATCTCCAATAAACGCTTAGAGGTTGAAATTGGTAATCGAATTGATGGCGTGTTTGAAACAGTTTTTGCCAGTGTTAAAAGTGTTTTTACTGATTTCCAAGACACCGCTGAAGATGGTGTTCGAAAAGCCAGTGGTCTTATTACCCTAGATGCTTTGAAAAAAATTGCTCAGTCCAGCCAGCGTAAATATCAAAAATACACAGAAGACGTTATTATTAAGGAAAGCGATGACATTTCTCACTCGGTAAAGAGCATGAAAGAACAAATTGGTTTGGGATTTGATAAAACTTTAAGTGCGGCAAATGAAGCAATCGCAAGTAAAGATCCTGCGGCAATAGAGAATTTTTTAGCCGTTCATGCCAAGAGTAAAGAAGATTCCCTAAAGCTTATCCAGGGTTTAGCTTATAAAATTGGTGAATTTAAGGTAGCTCTTCCTAAAAAACTTCGTGGTTATGGAAAAGAGATAAGCAGAGAGATGGACCGCCAGAGCATAGAGACGGTTGGGGTGGCAAAAGTTATTTCTGATTCGCGTAAGACATTAAAACGTTCTGAGAAAATCGCGATTACCAAGATGGAAGGGGTTAAAGATGCCTCTGTTTCGGAAATTAAAAAAGGTATGGTTTTTGCAGGAAGAACAACTTTAATTAGTTTGGTGATTTCGATGATAATCATTGGTATATTTTTTGGGGTAATTTCCTCATTCGTTGTGCGTAATATAGTTGCTCCTAACGCAGTCATGGTTGAGGCTTTCAAAACAATGGCCAGGGGCGATTTAACTATGAAAGTTGAAATTAAATCTGAAGATGAAATGGCTGATCTTGCACAGTCATTAAATCATTTTGTGGGTCAATTGCGCGGGATGATTGCCAATATTTTTAATAACACCGATAAAGTGTCTGATTCGGCACAGCATTTTTCAAGCACCACTCAGGAAGTAAATGCATCTATTGCACAAATCAGTAATGCTATTCAGGATGTATCTAAAGGTGCTACTTCACAGTTAACAAAGGTTCAAGATGTTGACGATGCTTTTAACGAGCTAATCCAGGATTTAAAGGTTATGAGCAATAACGCAAAAATGGCCGCTGGTAGTAGCGTTCAGTCTGTGGAGCATGCCGCAAAGGGTAAAGAAAGAACCAAAAAGCTGGTAGAAAGTATTAATCAAATTGCTGAATCATCTAATCTTTCTTCGGAGGCAATTAAAAAGCTAAAGGGTAGTTCTGCTGAAATTGATGGTATCGTTACGATGATTACCAACTTCGCTGATCAAACTAATTTGCTATCTTTAAATGCGACAATTGAGGCAGCACGTGCCGGTGAAGCCGGTAGGGGTTTTGCGGTTGTTGCCGAAGAAGTGCGTAAATTGGCCGAAGGTTCGTCTGACGCTGCTGGTAAAATATCGTTTTTGGTTCAGACAATTATGAAGGAAATGGATAATACCGACAACTTTGTTACCAGTGTAGCTCGTCAGTCAGATGGAGTTAAGGTGATCGTTAACGAAACCGGTAAATTTCAAAGTGATATTGTTGAGGTAGCCAATAAATCTAAAGAACTTGTTTTAGCAATTTCCGATGTTGCTTCACAACAGTTGCACACTGCTGAGCAGGTTATGTCATCGCTGCGACATGTTGCTAAAACCGCAGAGGATAATGCCGCAAGCAGTCAGGAAATTTCTTCAAGCACTCAGGAGATTATGGCATCGATGCAGGAAATGAGCATGGGTGCATCGGAACTGGCTAAGATTTCAGCTCAATTAAGACAGCTGGTCGCGCAATTTAAAATTCTATAGATATTTTATAAGGATTATATTAGGGGTAAAATATGTCAGAAGATCAACTAAAGCAAGAATGTTCTCAAGAAGAGATAAAGGAAGGCGCTCCTTTTGCCGCATTATCGTATGTATTTTTTCTATGGATTTTTGCTTTTACTTATAAAAAGAATAATAATTTTGCACTCTTTCATGCTCGCCAAGGGCTGGTGTTATTTTTTCTTAAATTATTTTGTTTAGTGGCACCGGTATTGCCGTTTATCAGCAGGGGGCTATCTAACGTGGCAATGCTTGTCTTGGTGGCTGCTTCTTTTTATGGCGTTTATAACGCTCTTACCGGTAAATCAAAACAAATTCCTTTAGTTACTAAAATTGCAGCAAAATTGGTAATCTAATTAATGAAAGGCCTTATTCGAGTCTGGAAAGAATTGGATTTAGCCGATGTGGAAAAATATCTTTTTGTTGTTGGTGAGCTTTCTGCAGAATGTTTTGCTTGTCATAAAGTTGGTATAAATAAAAGAGACCCAGTATGTCCTGGGTGCGGTACTCATTTCAAATATATTGGTTTTCGAAGAAAGATAGATGTAAACTACCTCAATAAAATGAAGGGGGAATTTGGACACCTAATTTTTATTGATTTTGATGATTTCAAGAAGATAATTGGAAAACGAGACGCACGAAAACTTCTCGATCTATAACCTGCCTTTTATTAGCATTCACTATCTCACAAATAAAAATAACTGCCCATAAGAGGCAGTTATTTTTATTGGCGGAGAGGGGGAGATTCGAACTCCCGGATCCTTACGGATCACGTGTACTCCAAACACGCGCACTCGACCGGGCTATGCGACCTCTCCGAATGCGCCTGGCAGGACTCGAACCTGCAACCCTCTGGTCCGAAGCCAGATGCCCTATCCAATTGGGCCACAGGCGCAGAAAATTAAAACAGCAGCAAATAATATAGTAATACTATATCAAAACTCCTTTCTTTTTCAATGCTTTTTAGATATAATAAGTTATGATTGATCTCTGGTTTTTTCTTTTACTAACTATTCTTTGTTGGGGAACGGCGCCTATTCTTGAGAAAAGCGGCTTAAGGGCAGTCGATCCGTTTTTGGCAGTTTTTATTCGAAGCTGTACGGTGTTTACGGTGATCAGCTTTTCGGTGATTGTCAGCGGCAAAATTAAAATGCTGGCGAAAGTACCTTTAAAATCAATTTTTATGTTTATGGCTAGTGGGTTACTTGCTGGTCTGATAGGAATGTGGGCGTATTTTAAAGTTTTAAAAATTAATCCTTCCTCAAAAGTTGTGCCTCTTTCGGCAATATACCCTTTGATTACTGCGGTTTTGAGTGTTATCTTGCTGCGTGAGAATATTACTCTGCCCAGAATTATTGGAACTATTCTTATTATCTTAGGCGTATCACTTGTAAAATAAATCGAATCAGAAAGCGAAATAGAAAAATGAACAAAGATCAAACTTATATGCAATTGGCGTTAACTCAGGCAAAAGAAGCATTTGATAAGGATGAGGTTCCGGTTGGCGCGGTCATAGTGCATAAGGATAAAATTATCGCTAAAGCGTATAATAATGTTGAGCTGCTTTGTGATCCCGCTGCGCACGCAGAGATTATTGCAATTACGCAAGCAGCTAGTTTTCTGCAGTCAAAATGGCTTGACGACAGCACTCTTTATGTTACCATAGAGCCTTGCAGCATGTGCGCCGGTGCACTTATCTTAAGTCGCATTAGTAGAGTGGTTTATGGCGCAGCAGACCCTAAAACCGGTGGATTTGGGTCAAAAGTTGACATTAACAATTTGGGTCTGAATCACAGAATAGAAATTTCTGGTGGCACGTTGGAAAACGAGTGCGCAGCTCTTTTACAAGAATTTTTTAAAAAGAAACGCAGAGCGAAAAGAGTTTTTGGTGATGCAATTTAGCCGTTATAATGCGTATTTCGTCAAAAGCGTTTTTATGGATTTGAATAAAAAAGAGAAGAGTACCGTTGAGCTAGTAATATGTTTAAATTCATTAGTTTTTTGAGCATTAGAGCAATGGAGCAATAGACCGCAATAGAAAATCTTTCTATTGTCGATTGTCTATTTTCTATTGCTCTGTGCCGATTTCATTGGCACGGAGAGGTGGCCGAGCACGGTTTAAGGCGACGGTTTGCTAAATCGTTGTACGGTGTATAACCGTACCTAGGGTTCGAATCCCTACCTCTCCGCCAATCCCGATCGAAGATCGGGATAGAGCAATTGAACAATAGAGAAGGGAAAGCTAAAAAGGAGACAAATGAATAAAGTCATTATCACAGGGAACCTTACACGTGACCCAGAATTACGCTACACACCGCAAGGGACGGCCATTGCTACATTTACCGTAGCTAATAACGAAGGATCTAAAGAAAAGAAAAAGGTTTGTTTCGTTGAAGTTACTGCATGGGATAAACAGGCCGAATTTATCAACCAATGGTTTAGCAAAGGAAAACCTATCTTAGTAGAGGGTAGATTACAGCAAGACGTATGGCAAGACAAGGATTCCGGCAAGAATAGGTCTAAGATCAAAATCACAGGGCAAAGATTTGAATTCTTCGGTGGTTCAGGAGAGAAAAAACAAGAAACAGCAGAAGAAATAAGCCTTACAGAGTAAAAGGGGTCAGGTCTTTCTTGTTTCACCAAACTGCTTTAGTCCATAAAAATAAAGTAGCAGGTACCATAATCGCACGAAACAGCCCACAAACCTGCCTGCACCTACGCGGTGAAGGTGGTATAAATTAACCAACGCACAATTAACTGCCCAATAAATCGCTCCAGTACGGGTTTGGGATGAGATTTTTGCCAAATACAGGCATTAAGGATATAATGCTAGTATTGGTTAGTAATGTGTATTGGGTGTCCAGAAGTAGGGGGAAAATGTATAGAAAAATTTTAATTATATCGTTGGGTTTTCTTTTTACTTTTTTAATTAGTTTTGCTGATGCAATTACTCTTCCGAATGGAAAGAGCGTTGAAGGGGTAATTGTAGAGGAAACTGACGAATATATCAAAGTAGAAACGCAAGGGGTACCTTTAACTTATTATAAAAATATATCTGACCAAAATAATAATGCAATTTTAACATTGGAAGATGACGGATGTCCATCAGGCGGAATACGTTCATTTAAGGGCCGAATGGCTTATCGCAGGTGTCATTGCCAATTAGAATATCCAAAGTTAAGAGATCTTGAGGAAGAATTCGGAGTTAATGTTATTGGAGCTCATAAAAAAGGTACGCTTAAAGAAGAGCTAGGTGAAAAATACTACTATTGCGCTATAGAGCTAGAATGGATTGAAGACAGAATCCCTGAATATTTTACAGAATGCACAATGCAAGTTGATAAAGTAAATGAAAGAGCCAAACAACTTTTAAAAGGCAACCAGAGGAAACCTTCAATTGTTGATAGTGAAATGATTCGTGATTGCAGATTACTTCCAGACAAAGAATCCTCATCGGACTTCTTGAGGTATGAAAAGCCATTACGAGACAAAGCTTATTCTCCTGAAGAAACAGTTAAGGCCTATCTCACAGAGAGAAAGAATGCTATTAACGATGAACAAAGAAAAGAGATCGAGTTCAAATATAAGCCCCGTATTTTTCGTAGACGCTCTAGAGGTGTCGCTACTGTTATTATGTACAAAGACGAGAAAGCACTGGCAGCGCACAAGAATAAAACATTTTACGATGGCAAAAGTGTAGAGCTAACTGAAAAAGAAGCTACAGAAAATGGCCTAGAACTTTCTTTTCGACATAAAGACGGATATGTACATTTCTACGCTAATCTTATAAATGAAGACGGTGTTTGGAAAATAGAGTCTTTTGGCAGGGTAAGTTTAAAAGCAAAAGGCGGTAAGAGTTGTGGTTCGCAAAAGATAGATAGCAAGTCAGGTCGTTGGGCATTAAGATTTATGGCTTTTTCAGGTGCCTTCATTGCGTTATCGTTTGTTTTAGTGGTAGCGATATTTGTCATAAGTTGGTTACCGAAAAGAATAAGAATCTGCCCAGTTGAGCAATTCAAAAACGCACAGCAAATTACAATTTTTTATTCAGAAACACAAAAGATTTGCTTGCTGAAAGATTCTTCTGATTTTCATGCAATAATAAATAGTTTAACTGATGAACAACGTGAGGAAGATTATGACACCTACGTAATGTCAATACAGATACAGATAAAAAATAAGGCTTATAATTTAGAAATATCTCCGATAGGATGGAATTTCAAGGGCGAAAGAAGAAATTGCCGTAGAGTTAAGGATGGAATTGCCCTGATGTCATTAATGAATTCACTTTATGATACGCAGCAGCAAAACAATTAGTAGAAAAGGGGTCAGGCCTTTCTTGTTTCATCCAACCCTAAGTTAAATTTTGTGAAAAATCCTAAATAGAAGTTCCGAAAACGCCTCATTTAAGTTCGACCAAGTTTAACAAGCCTTCCATTAATCTCCTTGAAAACCGCACTGTTAGGCGATATGATTGTAGTGTTGTTTATGTGTGTATTGAATATTAAAAAGTAGGGAAAAAATGAAAGGAGAAAGATATGGATCTAAATTGTATTAAAGAGAGTATCGTAGCAAAGGTGTATCACGTTACAATAGATACAAAAGTTCCTTTACATAAACATGATAAGCAGGATGAGATCTTTTATTGCATGGACGGGGTTGGCTTTGGGGTTCTAGAAGATAGAGACGTAGAATTAACCGTAGGCAAGGCCTTTATTGTTCCTGCAGGGACTATGCATTCGTTAAAAAGCGACGGCGATCTTTATGTAGGCACATTTCTTATTCCAGTGATAGATAAAGAGCGAGTATAGTAATAAACCCGTGTACACCGCGTAGGTGCACATGGGTTTCCTTTGAAATAACTAACATAATTATGTACACCTACGCGGTGTACACGGGTTAGATAGGGAATAAAATGTCGAAAACTGCCTTTAGTGAAGTCGAAGAAGTCTTAAAAAAACGCATAAAATCAATTGATTATAGCGCTTTTAATAGTGAGTGTATCGGTGATTGCCTTATGTTTTTTTCGCAGTGTTTTGGTATGTGCTGTAGTCTTTATGTTGGAATTACCCATCAAGAAGCAGAAGTGCTTAAGGGGTTAACCATAGCCAAGAAAGAAGCACTCACTCAAATTGGCGTTAAATTAACTTCAGATGTAAGAGTATACGACTGTGAAATTGATCGCTATTATCTTGCTAAGCGCCGAAGGAAATTTTTTCAACTTGCAGGGATTATTCACACTCTTATTCGTCGCGCTAAAGGGAGATATCCAATAAATTTCAAATTGTTTAAAGATTTCTCACATTGCTGTGTATTTTCTTTAAAAGACGGCTCGTGTGCTTTGCAGCATTTAGCCGTAACCGAAGGCAGGCACCCCTGGTTTTATAAACCAATTAACTGCTGGAAATATCCGTTAAGCATTGACAACGGAAATGTCTTAACCGTATTTAAAAAAGAGAGCAATTGTTGTTTTCCGTGCAATCAAGAGTCCGAATGCGAAAAACCTGCCATCGAGGCTCTTGAAAAAGAGATAATCTTTCTTGGTCAGATTATTGAACGAGATTTGCTTGGGGAGATCAGAAAAAGATCTTCCTTGTAATCAATGGACTAGATTGTCGCTACCATCATGCGATTCACCGTCAACACCATCGTAGCTTGTTTGCCCGCCTTGGTTTTCTACTTTTCCATATCCTTGTTGGAAATTTTGTGACTTTGGTTCAGCTTCTTCGGTAGGAACTGCTCCACCTTCGCTACTGCCGGATATTTTAGTTTTGCCATAAGCAGGATTAAGGTTTTGCATCTTTACCATGCCTGGGCCAGTTTGCAGACTATCGCCATGTTCACCATCATCGAAAACTTGGCGCTTTCCAGTGGGTAATCCTGATGCAGCTCCATCAACCGGATTGGGTCGGTAGGAATTTCCGTCGCCACCTTTTCCGTCTAATTCTACTTTTCCATAACCTTGTTGAACTCCATCTATTTTGCCATATTCTTGATGACAGGCTGGTATTGGTTTTCCGGTGTTACGATTTAAATTTGACGGTTTTTGGTTTTTGTTTATCTGTTTATTTCGTGATGGATAAGCCGGACTCTGCTTAGATCCAGGTAGCGCCGTTTGCGCAAAATTAACTAAAAACACACAAGCAGTAATTATAACGCTGACAACTTTTTTCATTTTTTCCTCCTGGTAAATTTTCTTATAATATGTTTTACTTTGCGTATTCATGATAGCAATTATTTTGTTTCAGGTCAAGGTCTTGCAACGGCATCTTTATAATCCTTGTGCAGTTGCAACTGTCAAGTTAGCGCAAAACTAAAAGTGCAAAGCGTAAAGCCATAGCGTAAAAGTTAAAACCATGTAGGGAATAAATGATAAGTCTGCCTGCCGACAGGCAGGAATTAAGTCCGGAAAATTCCGGAAAAACTTACCACTTACAACTTACAACTTAAAACTTACTCGGCTAAGGGGGTGCTTGTGTCCGTGGAATTTAGGTATTTATGGACATTTAGGAATGTAAGCGCTTTCAAAATAACGAGTTATAAAATATTTATTTATTTTAACAAGAATAGATGACCAAGCCGCTTTCATTTTCTAGAAGGATCGGCAGGGCAGTAAACTTGTGTCGTATGGTTTATGCGGGTGGCTAGACTTATGGCACATGCTTCAGTGGAGCGAAGGAGGAGGGATATTTTCTGAGAAAACATCCATCGGCAAGTAATTGGTGAGAAATTTTTTTTGCAAATATGGCAAATATTTTCACTAAATACTTGTTTTTTGATTGTGAATATGGTTTACTTGTATATAATAAAGACTACTATATGTGGTAGTTTTTTAAAAAACCATAACAATGCATCTTGTGTTTCGGGTTTCGAAATAATAATGACCTCGTAAAATCCAAAGTAGTTAAAAAATGAATAAAAAAAATTGCTCTTTTGTTGTATTTTTTTCTTTCCTGATTTTTGTGATTTCCGGTTTTTATTTTAATTCTCTTTTCGCTCAAGACGTTGGTTCCAACGAGCCTGGTGCTACTTCGCAGCGCCTTAAGGATACTCTTAAACTCAAAGATCTTCAACAGCAATTAGAGCAGGATTCTCGAGAACCTCAAGAAGATGTGATCGACGGCGAACTTAAACTTGATGATCAGGCAGTAACTACCGATCAAGTTGAAGTCGTGGTTAAAAAAATTACAACTGACTCTTCAAAGTTACTTTCGCAAAGTCAAATTCAGAAAGTCATTTCTAAATACGAAGGTAAAAAACTTACCATAAAAGACTTATCAAAGGTGGTCGATGAAATTAATGCGCTTTATAAGGCCGAGGGGCATATTGGTGCGAAAGCTTTTTTACCGCCACAAAAAATTAATAAGGGAATTATTAAAATCCGATTAATTGAGAGTCGCGTTGGAGAAGTTTTTATCGAAGAAAACAAGTACACGCGTGATTCATTTTTTCAGGATCGCATCACTCTTAGCGAAGAAGAGATTCTTGATTTAAAAAAGTTAGAAGAGCAATTATTTTATTTCAATCAGATCTACGATGTTAAGGCTCGTGCAGTGCTTAAGCCCGGAGATCAGTTTGCTACTACTAATTATGTTTTAAAAATTCAGGAGCCCAAAAAATATTCGGCGATGCTATTTGGCGATAATGCCGGACGTGACGATATTGGTTTATTGCGGGGCGGTGTAGTTATTTCTGACAGCAGCTTATTTGGTCATCGCGATAAGCTTACGGTGGGAGTAGTGCTTGCTGAGGGTACTGAAGATAAGTTTGCCTCATATATCGTTCCAATTGGAACTAAAGGAACAAAAGTTTCAGTGAGCTATGATTATTCTGAAATTGAAATTAAATCCGGCACCTTAAAGCCACTTAATGTAACGGGTGCGTCAACTAATCTTGGTTTTTTTGTTACTCATCCGGTTGTTGTTAATAAAAGGTGGTTGACCAGCGTTTTTTCTGGATTTAATACTAAGCGGTCAATAACTCAATTTAGCGGGTTTACCGCATTGGCTCGAAAAGTGCGCACCATAAATTACGGTCTTAACTCGCGTTTCATTGGTAAGAGAAGTTATTACACATTAAGTAATACTTTCACCCATGGCTTTCGAGCATTTAGGGGTAACGATAGCTTTGCCAAGTATAATGGAGATTTAAATGCAATGTTTTATTCGCAGAGCAATAAAACTTTATTGGCTCGTGTGCAACTGCAATTAGCCAATCATTCTTTTTTGCCTGCTTCTGAGCAATTTCAGCTTGGAGGAATGGGTTCGGTACGAGGGTATGCTTCAGGAGTTGTTATTGGAGATAATGGCTACCTGCTAAGCGCAGAATATAGTGTGCCGTTAATTTCGATAAAGAAGAAAATACCGGTTGAAGTTAGAGGCAGTATTTTTGTTGATCATGGCGCATTGGTTAAGAGTAAACGCAGTAGTGTTTCCAGTGACGATTATGGGTCATTAACCGGTGCAGGCATTGGCTTGACAATTAATATAACAGAAAAATTCACTTCTAAATTTATTATGGGTGTGCCGTTGGAGAGCTATCAAGGTGAGGATACTTCCAAACCAAGATTTCACTTCGAGGTGCAATATAACTTTTAACCAAAGGTTGATTTATGCTATTAAACAAAAAGTTAAGACGCGTTGTATCATCATTTGTTTTGGTTTGCTTTTTAATAAACCAGTCCGGGTTTAGTCAGCAGATCGTAGTTGACAACAAAACTCGAACAACCGTTACTGTGAGCGGTAATGTTACCGATGTTCGAACCGGCACAATTAGGGGTTCGAATGCGTTTAATTCTTTTTCATCATTCGATGTCTATAAGAATAATGTGGTTAATCTCCATTTACCCGATTCAACTCCTAATTTAATCAATCTTGTGCACGATAAAATTAGTAATATCAACGGCATACTTAATTCGATTAAAAATGGTTCTATTGGTGGGAATGTTTTTATGCTGAATCCGTATGGAGTTATGGTTGGAAAAGATGGGGTGGTCAATGTGGGATCAATAACCGCAATGACACCAACCAAAAACTTTATGGACAATTTTTTTGATTCCTCGGGTATTCCTTCCGACATCTCCACTATGGCCGTTATTGATGGAGCGGTTCCAATCAATACCAATGGCTTGATTTACATCGATGGCCAGATTAATGCGATTAAGGATGTTAACTTAAGTGCTGGAGGCATTAAAAATTCCGGTCTTATTCAGAGTGGGGCGAATTTTCAGGGAAATGCGCCTGATTTTAGCGATATCGTAAATATTAACACTTTGGATAATGCTAATCGGATTATTGTTGAGAACGGAAACATTGAAATTGTTGCTGTTGGTGACTTTGACAACAGTGGAGCTATCGTTGCTGACGGCGGCGAAAATCTTGATGGCGGTAACATTACAATAAGCGTCGGCAATAATATTTCCCTCAGTGGTGACTCTTTAATTGCTTCTCGTGGACGCGGTGTTAAATCTGGTGGTGGTGTAATTAGTGTCTGGGGTGATAATAATGCAGTTATAAGTGAGAACGCTTTAATTGCTGCCGGAGTTACGGGGCTTGGGTCAGGAGATGGGGGAGCGATTGAATTTAGTTCGGGTAATCATATGTCGATTAATGGAGGAGGATTTGATATAACTTCATTCAATGGAAAATCAGGATCTGTTTTGTTGGATCCGATTACTTTAGATATTACCACTAATCAATTTCTCGGTGCGGGTGATTGGACTTTTGATGCGCTTGCGAGAATTTCACTTTTTGATGGGGTTACAGTTTCAAGTCGTGTAGTTGATGGCGCAGGCGATTCTACGGCAAATTCCGGTACGCTTACTTTTACTGCTCCGGAAATAAATTTAGGTTTGAATTCAAAAGTATTGGCCCACGCTAATAAGGGGTTTATTTCAGGGGATGTAACGTTTAATGCTACATCGGGATCTTTTTTAGTAGATTTTATTGCTGATACCGGGATTAACGCAAACAAAGCTGAAATAACTGGTAATAATGTTTATTTTTATAATGAAGTTACCGCCGACATGGGGCTTTTTTATTCTGGGATTGATGCCGCAGTGAATTTAATTGATACAAAGGTTATCGCGGATAATAATATCGATATACTAGCTAAGGCAGTTCAGCTTGATCCCAAGATTGACACCGGCATTGATGTTATCGCAACCGATGCTTCGGTATTAATTACTAATTCGGTTCTTTCCGCAGGCAATGATATTAAAATTCAATCTTTGGCTGATGCAAAATTAACTATTGATGGGTTTCTGCCGGATACATTAGCTGACTTGGCAGTTGTGGTTGGTGATATTACATCGAATACAAAAATTAATGGCACGTCGCAGCTAAACGCAAATAATGACATCAGTATTGCTGCGGTTGCAAAAACAGATGTGGCAGCTTTGGCAAAAGCTCAAGCAACTACACCTGCATCGGGTGTATTAGCTGTGTCTGATATTAGAACGCAGGCTTTTGCTGAATTGAGTGGCGCAACTCAATTGGATGCGGGCAATAACGTATCTTTATCTGCGAAGAATACGACTAAATCAATTACAATGGCTGATGGGCTGATGCTAAAGGCAACTAGTGGAGTGGGCCTTGCAGTTGCGGTTGGAGTTGTTGATGCCGACAGCAGCGCGCAAATGATTGATCAGGCAAAAGTTATTGATGCCAACAATGTAGATATTAAAGCGCAGTTAAAAACCGACGTTGAAACTCTAGCTCGTTCAGTGATGACGGGTGAGCCGGCAAAAAAGGCGGACGAGGCGATACAGGATTCAAGTAATATTAATGATCGCGCAAAGCAAAAATCACAAGGTGCGTTTAGTCGGGGCGGTAGTCAATTTGCCGCGGGCATTGCGGTAACTGTTCTTGATAGCGATAACGTTGCCGCAATTAATACTGAGCATGGAGCAGCTGATGCGGCAGTTAATGCAACCGGAGATTTAACGGTTAACGCAACTGCTTTAAATAATGTTTCAAATCTTGCACAGGGCACCAATGCCGAAGCGGCCGACAATAGTCTTTCCGCCGCGGTAAGTATTATGGTTGCGAATGCGAATAACAATGCTTATATAGGTAAGGTTGGTGGTGTTCCGCTGAAAATTAATGCGAGGTCTGTGTCGGTTTTAGCAGATAGTTATGATTTTGATCCGATTGATCCAAGTGCAATCGATGATATTAATGATTACAATGTTTTAGCCTACCACGGACAAGGTGCGAATAATGTAGGGATTGCCGGCTCAGTTGCGGTTGGGGTTCTTGTTAATGAGAGCAGTGCTTATATTAGTGAAAATACCCAATTAACTTTAACCGATAATTTAGAAATTGTTGCTAAAAATAAGACCCAGGCTAGCACAATTGCAACCGGATCTCCTAATTCAAGCAAAGGCGCAAAATTAAGTAAGAAATTAAAATCAAAATACAATGCGGCAAACAATCAAACTCCTAGTAGCACAACTAGTCCAGTTGGCATTGGCGCGGCATTTTCTGTAGGGGTGTTTGTAAATACGGTCAAAGCCTTTATTGCGAAATACGCTAAAGTATTTTCGGTAAATAACGCAAAGGTTGAAAGTGTGGGGTTGCATGAGGGCACGGTTACTGCTGCTGCTGGAGTAAAGCCCCCTGCGGATCCTTCCAAGCCAAAACCACCGGCGAGCGGAGGGATATCTTTAAATGGCGCGGTTAGCGTTGCTGTTGGCGCAAGCGTGGTTGAATCATATATAGGTAAGGGAGAGCAGTTAGTTACAAATGGAGATGTTACAGTCACGACCAAACATAAAAACGAAGTTGCAACAATTGCGCGCAGTGATTCAGCTAGCGGTACTGCTTCAGTTGGCTTGTCAGCCGCAGTAACGGTAACTGATGATTGGACCACATCGCGTATTGAGCGGGATATTCTTTCAGGCGGATCAGTCAATGTGCTTTCTCAATTAGATAAAACAAGTATCGCCCAGGCAAAAGCAAGTGCTGGAGGCGCGGTTCAACCAGAGCCCGATCCAAATGATCCCGATGCCGAGCAGCCAAGCATTATTGATGAGGCTTGGACGATCGCTGATGATAATGCGGTCGAATCTCCGAAACCTAAAAAAGGTAATGCAAAACCAAAGACCGGCAAATTGCCGATCTCAGTTGGGGTTGCAGGTGCGGTTGCAATTAATGTTGCCAATAGCGAGGTTGAGTCAGTAATCCGGCGTAGCGAGGACGATACCGGAACCATAGACATAGTTGCAACCGACAATGTGAAGGTTGAAGCTTTAAGTAATATTGCTGCAGGCTCGGCAGCAAATGCCAGCGTGGTTAATAGTAGTATTGGGATTGGTTTGGGGGTTGCAGTAAATACAGCTTTTCAAAATACCAATGCGATATTGGCTGAAAATACTACAATTTTTGCCGGTAAGCTGGTAACCGTAGAGGCGGGGATGCTTGAAGTTGATTATATGGATACTGTTGACGTTTGGGATCCAGTCGAAGAGAAGATGGTTCCAACGCAAGTGCAAAAAACAGATGATGAACATAATTTTGTGGCAATCGCGGTAAGTGGCGCCGGTGCAAAATCAGTTGGCATTGCCGGATCAATTGCGGTAAATATTGTAGACAATGAACACAAAGCGACGATTGAAACTGATACAGTTACCAGTGGTGAAAAACTTGGCGCTGAAAGTATTAATAATTCGGATACTGATACTTATGCCGGTGCCAAGACAACAATTAAAACCGCCAAGAAGGGTAAAAAAGTAAGTAATAAAGCAACTACCGATAATCAAGTAAATGGACTAGAAGAGCAACAACCAACTACTCCTTCTGGAGGAGGTTCATCCAGCCCAGCAGTCAAAATCGGTATCGGCGCGGCAGTTGCAATCGGGGTTAATGTAAATACATCCAAAGCATATATTGCCGACGGTACCATAGTAACTAAGGCAGGAAGTGTAGACATATCCGCAATCGGAAAACATTCAAGCATGGTTGA
>JAAEQW010000089.1 GCA_024231025.1 Candidatus Omnitrophota bacterium | reverse complement strand
TGACAGTAATAATAGGTATTCCAACAGAATTTGCATAACCCGCCCAAATTCCGAGAGGATTTGCGGTAACACCGGCTTCAATGACAGTCCTGTAACCAATGGAATCGCCTCTGACGATAGCGTGATCAGCAGAGCCAGGCACAGAATTCGGCGACCAGTTCAGATTATTTGTCCAGCTTCTGCCAGCCGCACCTGTCCATGTATAACTTGCCGCCAAAGTTGTGCCGGTAAGAGACAGAATTAAGATAAAGCCATAACTAAAAAATGTATTTTTCTTTTGTCGAGTAGAATTCATTTTGACCTCTTTTATTTAGTTATAGAATCCCCTCACAGAACCGTGCTTGCGGTTTTCCCGCACACGGCTCTTCAGAGATACTCCTCTTACGAGGACGGTTTTAATTGGTAAAATTTATGACATATTCTCGGTTGCGGCAGCGGATTGTACTCAAGCAGTCGATTAAATCGGCTCCAGTTGTAACTCCGCTTCTGGCTCCGTCTGTTTAGCCATTTATACGCTAACTTTACTGCGTTCTTATAATATTTGTTTATCTGATTTCCGTTTTCACTCACTCCATAATATTGATAATGCCCGCGTAGTTTCGCGCTTAATGTTCGCCATATTTCTGCTCGCGTTGCCATGTTCCGCGCTCGTTTCAGCCATTCGTTCAGCTCTTTCATCTTTACGTTAAATCTTTTCCCTTCTGTTTTTCTTCCTACCTTATAATTCCCTTTACGGCTCGTACCGCAATAATGTGTAAATCCAAGAAAATTGAATGTTCCGGCTTTCTTGCCGGTCACTTGCCGGTTTTTCCAAGCCTGTCTGCCAAATTTCACTATCTTTGTTTTTTCTTTTGATAGTTTCAAGCCAAACTTCTCAACTCTTTTTGTCAGACTTTTTACAAACCGTTCCGCTTCTTCTTCACTTTCAAAACATTCCACAACGTCATCGGCATATCTTACCATTTCAGCGTATCCGTTTATATGCTTCTTTACTATTTTGCTGAACCATATATCAAGTACATAGTGAAGATAAATATTCGCCAGTAGTGGACTTAATACTCCGCCTTGTGGCGTGCCTTTTTCTATTCGTATTACTTTTCCATCTTCCATCACGCCTGTTCGCAGAAATCTTCCTATTAGATTTAACATATTCGGGTCTGCTATCCTTTCCTTTAGAAATTTCATCAACCACTTGTGATTTACCGTATCGAAAAATTTTGCTATGTCCATATCGACTACGCAGTTTACTTCTTTCCATGTAAGGATTTCATTTAACGATTTTAACGCCGCGTGACATCCTTTTCCCGGTCTGAATCCATACGATACCGGAAGAAATATCGGTTCAAATATCGGTTCTATTATTTTCTTTATCGACATTTGAACTATTTTGTCTTCTACCGCTGGTATTCCAAGCGGACGTACTTTTCCGTTTCCTTTTGGTATGTAAACTCGTTTTACCGGTTGTGGTTGATAGCTTTTCTTTTTCAATCTTTCCGCTAAGTCTTTGATGTTCTTTTCTAATTCTTTGCCATATTCTTTTACCGTTTTTCCGTCTATGCCGGGCGAAGATGTTTTTCTCAACTCGCCATAGCATTCCGCAAGTAATTTTTCCGTTATTAAGTGCATTAACGATGTAAACTTTTCTTTCTTATTTCTTGCGGCTCGTTGATTGAGGAGCGAAAGTTTTGTTGACTTCCCGATTCCGTCTCTGTGTACGGGGAAAGTGTCCCTTTCGCTCCTGCGTTTCTCTGTTTGTCCCTTCCCTCCGGCATGTTTCCATGCTTTCATCGGTACTATGAACAAATCCGACTCCCATTGCGCCTTTTGCAATTCCTTGCCATTTACAGGCTTGTTTTTGCATACCGCTTCCATCGCATACGGAACACAATGGGTCTCCCGAGTTCCTGAACTGTCCTTTTGATGCCATGCCACTGCCTCAGACCCCGCCGGACTAATGTAACCTCGCTTGCTTGCGGTTAATTCAGTTCTGCCTTCAACGATATGAAACGTCTCGGCTTCCGGATTATTTGTTTCGGGGCTCAATACATTCACTCGCGTTGCGGCCTGGAATCTCCTTTCCTCCGGCTTCGCGCATTTTGTTGCCGCAATACGCGCGGAGTTCCGTAATGGGCTGGCAGCTAACCTTTGCCCATGCTGGATTTCTTCTTTGAATAAATCTAATTGTTCAATTTTCTCTTTTTTTTTCGTCCTCTTCTTCTTAGTTTATTTATTCTCAAATGGCACCAGCTCGATAGTTCAAGCTTACCTCGGCGCACTCATAATTTGTTTTTTGTTTGAGTTTAATTTAAAAAAATAATCTTTTATAACAACACACCATCGTTAAATGGCTTCCAACATTATACCAAAACGCCATGTTTTTGTCAAGAGAAAAACTTTTTTCGTTTTACCCACCAATATTATAATTTTTTTTGAATTGAACTTGCGTTATAATCGCAAGTGGGAATGATAAATTGATTTAGTCGCCAAAACTGGGTCGGAAGTTACCTGGTCGATTATGTCATAACCGTAATTATGAACGCGATGGAAAATTA
>JAAEQW010000088.1 GCA_024231025.1 Candidatus Omnitrophota bacterium | reverse complement strand
TCAATGTGGTGGTGATTCACATCGAAAACGTCATCAAAGTTTGACTGTAAACAAAAGCACTAGCGGTTTACCGATTCAGGTCATATTTTAGGACAAAGACTCATGACCTTTTCTTTTTAAGCGCAATAAACCGCATCAAAATCGGTGCAGCCATTCACTTTTTATAAGAGTTTAGTTTTGTGACCCAGTTCTTGGGACAACCTGTAGTTTTGCGCAGTTTTGACCTGCAATTTGCGCAGTTTTGAACTGATTGAGAACTGATTAGCGCGAACTGATTTGCGCAGTTTTGAACATAGGTATGCATTGCATTGTTCGGAATATGGCACTGACAAGAGCAATACCTGTATTAAAGAATTTATTCAGGTGAAACCGCAAAAATTTTCCGTGCGAAAATTTTCCGCGCCAAATATGTTGGATCAGGCAAAACCGCAAAAATTTTCTGCCGCGAAAATTTTCCGGGTTACAGTAAGTCACATCGGTCGGCCTCGCCCGCGGCTATAATCGCTCCAATTTTTTACAGAATTCGGCCAAGTAGCTAGACTGCCGATTGTGGTGCATTGAGAATTAAAATCTAAATAACTGCAATAAATTGTGCAATCCGCAAAAACAAAAATCCATGTTTTGGGTTTATTTCTCGTTCGTAGTCAGGACTGGAAACAAAACTACTAGGATATCCAAACTTCAGAATTCTTCCCATCTCGGGAGAGTATAAAAAGTAGCACGGTCGCTTTAAATTAAAAGTGAAAGGTTATGTCTAAAACTTGTGAAGTTACTGTATCAGCGCCCTTTGCCAAGGTTACTCGGTTGGCGAGACTCCATTTAGCAGAATTAGTGTTACTAAATCAAAACGAACAAGCTATTTTTACCTTACATATGCGAAGAATGACTAAAAATGATCGCAAAAATCGTAGGTCTTCTAACTTTAATGTGCTCATTGGTTTGGTTTCTAATGAGAAAGAGAGGATCAACATGATGTTTACTGGGTCAGATCCACACACTGTAAGATGCTAAGCTA
>JAAEQW010000087.1 GCA_024231025.1 Candidatus Omnitrophota bacterium | reverse complement strand
TCGTGGTACCAATCGTCGCCATTGAACAGAAACAGCTTCTGCTTCTGCTGTTAGCAACGCGCTGAAGCTGTTCGCCGACTTATTTTGTAAGATCCAAAAAACCTTACCTTCACCGGTTCAGTAATTCCTTAATCATTAGCAAACGGAATATGAAACTAATGATCTCAACCGATACATAGGCTGACGCCTGGTGGACGCGAATTATTTTAATTTTAATTTAAAAGCTCAAAAAAGTTAGCTTAAATCTTTCACAGAGGACTAAAATTGATTCCTAGTCGAAGACTTTCGCATTCTATTATTAAAATTGTAATGGTTTAGCTTTTACCCAATCGGATGAGTTTTAATTAATTAATTAATTGAAATTAATTATTTTTGACAGTTCGTTTAACGTTGTCTCGTCGAGGGAGTCCGATTGGTCGGAAAGGGGAAAAAAATTGCAGTCCTCCCACACCTCGCGTTAGTCCTTTCTCGACGATGTCGTACTCCATGGCTCAACTCTATGAGTGCTTGTAGCATTTCTGCTAAAGTCTCTTACAGTAACTCTTTGCTGATCTTTCAGACTCTCGATTCAGACTGAGATCTGGACTTTTGCCGAAAGATAAGAAGTTTCTCTACCTAGTGACGTGGTGAACTCTAGAAGAAACTCTGCTCTTTCCCCCTGCTCATCCGATCGCTCACCTAATCCGAACGAAT
>JAAEQW010000086.1 GCA_024231025.1 Candidatus Omnitrophota bacterium | reverse complement strand
TCTCCCACTGAGATAATGGGCAAAGAAGTTTTTTTGCCAAAAAATGACATTTTAATTCACTATCCCCAGGTTTGGAGTATGTTCATTTTGGCTTCGCACATGCATGCACAACACATAGTGGCACAAAACACTTTAGTGCCAGGGATCTCCAACTGCGCGTTCTTTAGTAATTATAGTTTTACTGATCGTGACAATTTCGATCTTTAAAATTCAATTTATCACACCAACAATGGCTCCTACTATTGAGGTTATATAATCCTAATAGTATGCACATGGTACTATTATAAACTGTAATAAAACAGGAGGGCACGCTGCAATTGGGACAGTGGAGCCTTCCAAACTTGGCAAAAAAATAAAAAAACTCAAGTTCAGGGCGCTATTTCTCGATACAGGAAAGGCATACCGAGGCAACGCTTGGAGGAATGACTGACACAACTGTCCTCTTTAACTACCCCAAGCCATATGGCCGTGCATCGTTCCTGGTTCCGGCAGTAGATTTTTGATTTGGAGATGTGCTAAAGTACTAAGGTCTATCCAAAAATGATGCGACTTGGGGTTTTTTGGCGATAACTTTGCAGCCCTAGCTGGAAACCCAGACAAAGTTATGACCAACCTGATCCCTGTGAGGATACCCATTCTATGGTGCTAACGCATTCTTTGTCACTTTTAAATTCGCGCCAAAAAAACCCACAAGAAATTCTAATTTTTTTCGGGAATATCGTAGAGAAATGTGACTTT
>JAAEQW010000085.1 GCA_024231025.1 Candidatus Omnitrophota bacterium | reverse complement strand
ATGCTGGGAACTGGATTTTACTTAGCCTAACATACTCACAAATGACCGTTTTTTTTATGCAACAGTGATGCGATCCATCGTTGTCCTAAATTATACATAATAGATATGTATATGAAGAGAAAAAATTGAAAAACTATAACATCCTTCGATAGCCGATAAGCTAAATTTGTTTCTCAAAGTAATTCAGTAAAAGTCGTTAAGACGAATTGCTTTACTTGTCCAAAATCCAGCTTGATTTTTTCCAATCGAGTTCATAAGCAAAGCCCGCTGAATCGTACTTAGATGTATTCACTTGCCAACCCATTAGCCGTAAATGCATACCTTTACACTGGGTAAATATACCGAAAAACGTATTGTTAACCTAGCATCTTACAACGTGTGGATCTAACCTAGTAAATATCATGTCGATCCGCTGATTTCTTTAGACAATTTTCAACAACGTATCCGATCTTGCGATGAGTTGTCCTTTTTTAAAGTTTTGACATTCCCAAACATTCGAATCTTATGTAATTTCTTGTT
>JAAEQW010000084.1 GCA_024231025.1 Candidatus Omnitrophota bacterium | reverse complement strand
GGTTTGCCGTCTTTGCGCAAATAACCTTCCATATCCAATGTTTTTAAAAGCTTAACAACGTCCTTGTCTATTTTTGAAGGTCGGAGTAGTTCTGCAACATAAGCGTTTATCTGCTTAACAGTGAGATTATCAGCTAATATCCCTATATCCATATCGTTATCATGGCCTATAAATCCTCCCTCTCGCACATATCCGAGAAGACTCCCGAAAGCCAGAAAGCATCTATCGTATATTCCTGCATTCTTAGCACATTGCATCTGTAATGCAAATTGTGCCGTTAATCCTCTTACTTTTTTTGCTCCCATCTATACCCCGCAATGACGCAAAATTTCAATTAAAACTAAAATTGTTTCATCGTTGTTGAAAATTCCTTGCCCGTTAAGAGTGAAAAGCGTTTTGTGTATTTATAAATAAAAAATGTGGGGAAACGGAGGCACCGTTTTCTCAATAAGCCCTTTGTTCAAAGCATGTTTTAGACACTGTGCTTTGTTATAGAGGCTAACTAAGGTGTCGCATGAAAGGAGATCATTATTATAATTGATACTCGTTTCATAGTGGCAGTTGCCATTCTGCTTACCGCCGCTTCAAAGTGGTTATAGCAGAACAAACGGAGCTTTGGGGTGTTATCTCACCTCAAAGTTTCCCCACATTTTCAAAGAACCTTACCCCTTCAAAGGAGTTGTTTTGAAAACTAAACAATTCAAAATATTTGTTAGAAAAAGCGATTTTAGAAATATGAGAACCTCTATTTTGATGGGATTGGTTGCTGTTAATGCTTTAGTCATCACTATATGCCTTGTATCTTTTCCCATCAATAGTAATTATTTTAGCAGAATTGTTGTTTTCTCCTGTATTTTGTCCACTCTGCTCATAGTTTGTTCTACTCTCATATTCTTCACAATGATTCATTATGAAATTTTTTACCGAAAAAATAAAGATAAGAGCAGCAATAGCGGTCCCTGTATAGAGCGCAAGATGAAAGAGTGGATGGGCATAGAAAAAGTCTATACCTATATCAATCGCATCCTCAATATCATCGGTGTCGTCATCATAATTTTCGCTATCGCTTTGACATTTTATAGTGGAATTGAAATTATGAGGGCTGTTTGTGCAAAATGCTAGACCTTTAACAGCACGGACAATCCACATCCAACAACACGCAAAGGGCAAAATTCCACTTCGCCCGTTTGCGGATACGTTGTGCTTATCCATACACCAACCTCCTTAAATGTGCTACCGCTTTTTCCATTGAAAAATGTTCATTGTAATGATTTACTATTTCTCTGTCTCGCCTGTGGTTCCATTCTATTACCATGAATTTTGTTATTGCATCCCATATCTCACTCTTATTAAACGTAAAATGATGTCCGTAACAGTGAGGTGTGCTATTAAGAACAAAAGGTCTTACGTCACACGCCATAGCTTCTGTAATGATCCTCGGTCCTGAATCGTCCTCTGTATAAGGACAGATAATAGTCCTGCATTGAGAAATCAATTTAGGCATCTTATCCGATTTAACGTGCTTAATAGTGACGTTTTTAGGCACTTTGAACTTTGGTTTCTGTCCTAGTTGAAGCATCTTCAGGTCTTTGGGAATTGTTTTGTATATAAATTTAACCCGTTTTCGCTTATCTTCAGGAATAGCCGCAACGAATCCCACATCGTATTTCTTCTTAACATCCATCGGTTTGAAGTGGTTTGCAGCCGGTTTGAAGAAAACCTGTACGTTTAACTTCGGAAACTTTTTTAGCACCTTTTTTTTCTGCTTCTCACTGTCTACTAGAATGAGGTCGTATTTAATTCCCTTCTCAGGCATCAGACGTTTCCCTGCCGCATATCTGATAATATAGGCGTTTTTGTATCGTTTAAGGATAGGCAAGTAATAATCAAACGCTCCCCTTGCGAATATGTGAGTAGCGCCTTTTGGAACTTTTTTCCCCTTATACCACACTCTGCCCTCTCCGTCAGACAAGCCCATAAATAACTGAATCCACATATCAAGGTCATAGTAACAATTATACTTGTTATTCTTGTCTAATTCGCCTCGGAGCATTAACCACATTTAATCACCCTTTCAAACACATCTATTTGTCCTTGTGTGTAGATTTTATAGTATCTGGAATTTTTCGATATGTTATCTTGTTTTTCTTTCTGCGGTTTTTAATCTTTTTTCTAATGTTTTGTAGTTTTTTGTACACGCGCCGATATTTTAATTTTAATTCATTCCACTCTTTTAATGTTGGCAACACAGCACTAGCGTCCTTTTCTCTTGGGGGGTCTGAGCCAGCATTTTCCCATTCCACACCCCATTTAAGCATTTCCTCTTTCAGCGCTTTTCTTATTTTTCTTCCTTTCCCAACCCATATAACAGAATCATTGTTTAACTTAAAATCTAAATAGGTAAGCGGTAGCGTTTTAACATCATAATCATTTGAAACATCATCAAATGTGTGTTGGTCTGCAAACCAATTGTCCTTCCCTTTCATTTTTTCATTCCACTTATCTAAAAAAGAAGTTGCTTGTTTTGTGTCATTTATGCCAACCAGTCCAGTGAAATAGCCGCTTTTGTCTTTTTCTCTTGCTGTAACGTCACACGATTTTAAGTGTTTAATCAAGCCATTGCATGGTTTTCTTATAATTGTATCCGCATCCATCCACACAAGAATGCCTTCACGCTTCTGCCTTAATTTGTGTAGAACGCTTGTTCTCAGGTTTGCACAAAAGGCTTCCAACGCAGCACCCTTTAATTCAGTAGAAATATATTCATCGCATATAGAATCTTTGCAATTTACCAAAACACAATACATTTCAGCTTCAGGAAAATTTGCTTTTGCAGACCTAACCAAAACCTTTAAATATGCCAAATACTTTCTGTCTGCTATAGATATTAATGTTATCATATTCCTCTTTTGCCTATCACCTTTTCAAACACATCAGCCATATATTTAGACGTTATATCCGGTCTCCAATTTGCCCACGCATACGCATGTAGATCGTCACCTATCTTCTTTCTTACCTCATAAGACTGTAATCTTCTTACAATTTTCCTTAAATCAGTAGGTTTTTTCATTATCAATTCAGAGTGTCCGGCCTTTTTAAGAACTCTTCTTGTCTCAATGTTTGTTGTAGCCACTACAGGGAGTCCGAGAGCCATAGCAACCATTGACCTGCCTACGTCTTTAAACTTCTCTCTAAAGTTCCTTGCGTGGACTATCACAACCAGGTCATGCTTCAAAACATTCTTTTTAAACTTTTTTAAATTCCACTCTATGTACTTAGCTCCCTCCATCTGTTTTATAGGCCTGTCACAGATATAAGCTTTTTTAAGCTGGATTTTTCTATAATACGCCCCGGTTTCCTCGATATTCGCATGTCTGCCGTAAGCAACCACTCTC
>JAAEQW010000083.1 GCA_024231025.1 Candidatus Omnitrophota bacterium | reverse complement strand
CTTCCGTTTCTTGCGTGTCTACCTCTACGTATTTGAGTAGTTTTGACGTTTCGCCGGCTATTAAATCTAAACTTTTTGCAAATTGTTGCTTTACACCTTCCGTAATTCCTATCACAGTGCTTACCTTTTTTTATTGTTTTTACTTCTTCAAAATTTTAAGGTCTTAAGTGTATACTTAGATTATCGTTACTACGGTCCAAAAAATAAGATTGTCTATCAATTATTGCTGTGTTAAATAAAGTTCTTACCTATAAATAGATAGCTTATTTCTAACGTTACGAACCATGGATAGCTTCCATCAAGGTTCTCATCCTCTCGTTTGCTTCTTTGTGTCCTGCACGGTTCTTATTTCTATAGTTTAACATAAAGCTATCATCAGACTCAAGTTTTATTATTTCCTTTAGAGCCGATTCCCGCTCCAAGGGAATATCTTGACTGTTTTTTGAAGTAATTAGAGGGGCTGCCTCGCTTTTCCCCACTTTAACTAGAAAGTCCACTATTATAGGATTATACTGCGCTTCCTTTAGTAAATTTTCTAAATCCTTGTTCCCGTATTTTTTTAGCGCACTTTCTGCCTTTCGGATATTTGAATCAAAGTCTTTTCCGTAAGACTCCTTTAAACTCTTCCGATTATCCTCCCCAATCTTTTTAAGCTCCGCTTCATACTCTGTTCGGTGTTTTTCTTCTTGCTCGTACATTTTTTTTAGAACAGCCTCTCCTTGTTTTTTAGACAAACCACTGTTATAAAAAACCTCTTCAAATCCTCTTATTATTTCCTCGTCTTCTTTTTTTCTCTCGTCAACAACATACTTCTTGTCAGATGGACGTCCTAACCTATTATAAAACCGCTCTTTAACCTCCTCCGAGGCCTCTTCCCCAGGAACAGCCACTCTTTTGTTGAAGCTCTTCTCCATTTCTAGATACGACCCCGCCAAACTTTCCACATTTTTGAATTTTGCCAATGATTCATTAGACTTCAGATCTTCCGAGTCTAATTTAGCGTGCCAGCTTTCTTGTTTTTGTTCTTCTTCTTCCATTTTTCGAATATTCCTAAAAATTCAACACATCATCTTTGGAGCTGCTTGTTGGGGACTCTTCAATATTACCTAAGAAAGAAACAATATAGAAAAACAAGTCTTTTTTTCCCTCTGAAAAGCACAGCTGCCGATCATCGCCACCGTTTGTTCGTAGTATACCACAAAAGTCTGCCAGGTCATCTAAAACTTTCAACCCGTCCCCACCACCAAACACCCGCCGATAAACAGCCCTAAGCTCTTGATCGTCTAAATCAAAGCCCTTCTTACTCGCGTTAAAATCCGTTATTCTCATTCTAAAACCCCTAAGTCTGTACCTTTCGACATCTCCTCTTGAGGGGGCCCCTCTTCCTCCCTTATTGCTCGAGATCTTTGCTCTCTTATTTGTGTAACCTCTTTTTCGTTCCTTAAAACGCTTTGTGGGGCCCCCCGTAGCGTAAATGACTCCCTTAACACTTGATCAAAATTGATATTATCATAAATTTCTGGATAAATGTTAGATATACCCGTTCTCTGAAAAAAGCCCAAAACCTGTTCAATGGCAGTAATAGCCGTTGATTTTTGGCTACGGGACAGTGGGCTTATGTAGTCTATTCCAAGATCGGTTGTCTGCTTGCCCGGAATGTCCAACCCGGGCAACAACCCAAACCCTAAAGCAATAGCGTATGTTACTTTAATTAGCGGCGTTAAAAGCTCTGTTTCGATATTTCCAACCATAGGGGATAACATTCGCATCTGCTCCTCTGTTCGATAATTAACCTCCGTGGCCGTCATTTCTTTTGTTTCCTTCTGCATCTTAAAAATATCAATGTAATAGGCCCTTAAAACGGATGTTTCGCTTCTAAGTAGGCCGTCAGCCTGTAAGTCTCCCACGTCATGTATGGCGTAGATTTTTTCCTGTAATCCGTTTCGGTGGGGGTTAAAATCCCCCGCCCCCAGCTTTAGTGGAAATAAATAGCCATCTTTTGGCCCTGCTAGTGTCGGCTGTAGTTTTTTTTGCCCCGCTTGTAGCCACATTTTTTGAAATATGTTTAGGGTTTTTATGTCAGGTAAAACCGTATTAGCTGGCGAGTATCCCCACGCATCCTTTTCTTTCATCCAACGGCATACTAAAAACGGAAAATAATCATACCCCCCACTTTGTAGGATTTTTTGACCACCTAGGTCTATATAGTCTGATGAATACCTAAACTTCTTTTTTTTGTTTTCTAGCACCTCCTCTACAACATGTAATATCTCTATCTCTTCGTCGGGGGTTTTTTTTGCCTTTTCCTTTAATTCTTTTTCATCGGGAAATTGTTGGCTTGCAATTCTGGCCGTTAAGTTGAACTTTCTAAACATCCGGTCAACAAACCCCAGCCTGTTATCCTCAAAATAACATTCGTTCAAGTCAATATTTCTAAAAAACATGCCAGAAGAAAGTGAAGAATCCGCTTCAACAAAAAAAACAGCTGTGCCAAAAGCGGTAAGCGTTAAAAAAAATAAATTAATCTGCGAATAAAAATTTGATCTATCGTTATGAAATATATCCAACAAACCCTGGTTAACAGAAGAACACCACTTTATTACCTCGGGATCGTTATTAATGTCCTCTTCTTCGTTTCGGGTTGTCTCTAACACCGTTTTACTAACCGAAACACTGAACCAAGCGCTTGACCTGTTGACCAACAGCCCTTGGAGCCCACTCGACAGCTGTTCCCTAGCCCACCGCGCCGTTGAATCGAAAACTTGCCCCTTGGGATCTTCCGGAATTGCATACTTTCGTATATCCTCCCACATCCCCTCCCATTTTGTCCGCTTGGGCTTTATCAGCTCAAAGCTCTCTATTTTTTTATCAATTTCTATTTTATTTTTCATGTTGGTCGTTTATTTCTAAGTTTTTTAATGGCCTGTAAAAGATAATTGGGCATATTTAGTTTTTGGAGATATGTAGACGAATGGGGGTTTAACTCGCCTAGTGTTTTTCTTAGCGGGGTATCCTCTTTGTTATCATCATCTTCTAACCCTTCGAGAGTTGCTTTTTGTTTTTCCGCGCCCTTGGAACGGCCAGACTCTTTATACTCGGCGAGCGTTTCCTTGGGTGTTTTGCGTTTTTGGGGGCTTAAAAAACTCCCGGCCGAACCAGCAAGCGCTGCCCCTAGTGGGTGTGTTCCGAGTTTTGTTGCTACGCTTCCCCCTAAGCCACCTCCTGCAAGACCCATCAAAGATGGAAGACCCGCCACCGCCGCAACCCCTGCAAGACTTACCAAAGCTTGTTTTGTAGCGTTTGAATATGCCATTGCTTTGGTAGCTTTTTTGTTATGCAAATCATATTCCTTTAACAAAAGCCCCAAGCGGTCTACTTTCCCTTTGTCGGGTTCTGTTGGTAAGCCAAGATCGTTTTTTTTATCCCCCAACTCCCCGACGAGGTCGTTATATGCTTGGATTTTCTCTTTTGTCAACCTCTCCTGTCTACCAGTTTTAAACCATTTATTAATTGTTTTGTTTAAAAAACTCATCTCTTGTACCTAATTAAAAATTAAAGGGATTACTATCATCAATAGTTTTTAAATTTGACGGAAAGGTGTCAAAAACCTTATACTCTTGCCTTCTTTCCTCTCTTGTTTTTACTTGCATCGCCATGTATGAAAAACTATCAACTATATCAGTCTCTAAGGATGAGTGGCTTCCTGGTCTTTTTCGCTTCGCTGGGCTGTAGTCCGCTAATCCCTCTAGACCCCTAAAGCACCTTTTTTCATCTATCCTACACTTCGCCAAGAACTTTCTTGCCTCCTCAAGTCTTTCTACCACAGTATACTTGCTTCCTAAAATAAAAGGTGGGAAACATAGCTTGTCCGCTATTTCATTTGCTTTTGTCCATCGGGTGTCCGCACTTATAATATCCCGTCTGTTCATATCGTGTGGTAATACGTTTTTAGCAAAATGATAATTCCCCCTGCTTCGCAGTACATTTAGGTAGAAATCTATTGTTTTCCCCCTGTTATAATAAAAATCTATAATAACTATCTCGTTGGGTTTTTCCTGTACAAACCAAATAGTTGTAAAGTCTACCACCCCAATATCCCAATACGTATCTACAGGGTATGCGGCATCATGTGGGAAAAACCCAACTCTCCCCGCTATTCTCGCAACACTAAGCTCGTGCGCGAAAAAATTCCCCGCACGCTCCCGTACTAGTGCATGTTTATAGGCTTTAAAGTTACAATAAAACTCTCGCTGTATTTGCTCTTCGTCCATACTGGATTCTTTTTTTAGACTTTCTTCTAATACTAATGGCTCCCCATTGTGATCAGTTGTGTCATTTATCGTGCGAAAGTCACAAAACATATGTTTTGTTCTCTTTGCCTTGTCGTATAACTCTTTTCCGTGGGTTTCTTCTACTTTGCTACTCGGCGTGTATAGATACAAAGCCCACCCTTTTGCTCTTATTAACATTGGTTCGATTATCGAGGTCATAGCCTTAGGGTTTTGGATTGAGTACTCCGACAACACCGCTCCTCTGGCCCCTCCCCCTCTTAGGTTATCTTCATGCCTGTCGCTCCCCACAAACTGAATTATAGAACCGTTAGTCAGGGTTATGCTTGAGCTTCCTTTTGATTTCTCTTTTATCAGTCCTTCGGGAATAAACGACAAATAGGTCCTTCCGTCAAGAGTCAACCCATCCCATACACTTATCCTTGCTTGGGTATATGTTGGATAAACATACCAATATATTCCTACTTCTCTAAGAGCCGCTGCCGTTATCCAGTTAATACCAAGA
Organism: Candidatus Omnitrophota bacterium; assembly: GCA_024231025.1. Lineage (GTDB taxonomy): Bacteria > Omnitrophota > Gorgyraeia > Duberdicusellales > 4484-171 > JAAEQW01. The sequence continues at coordinate 445 of JAAEQW010000083.1, read as the reverse complement.
ACGTCCTTTCCCGCTCTTCTATGCCAAACCGCTACTGCTCTTTTTCCTCCGCCAAGTAAGTAGTTCCACAAAGGAACTTGGAAAGGGTAGGGCTTCCAACTGGTGGGAAATTTAAAGATCATTTTTTCTCAGTGCTAACATGCTTTCAAGCGGGGAGCTTCGCGCTTATTAAGCATAGATATTAGGTTGTCTCGTTATTTTAAAAGGCGCGGTTTATTCTTTTAAATATCTAGGCTTTTTAGCGAGAACTTTTTTCTTGTTCAGAGCTCCCCTTGCCCTCCTTGTTTTCTTTTTTGTCTTCTTTTTTCTTCGGAGAGGAGCTCAATAATATTTTCTTTTTCCCTCATTATATTGGTATTAAGTGGTTCTGTTCTTTTACTCAATTTATTTTTCCTCCTTAGGGCTTTTACTCCCTTCTAAGTTTTCCTTTGCTTGTTTTGGAGAT
>JAAEQW010000082.1 GCA_024231025.1 Candidatus Omnitrophota bacterium | reverse complement strand
TTTTGGTAGTTCAATGAAATTTACTTTAGGAAGCAAAACACCACTAACCTTCAAGCAAGAATAATATCCTTTAGAGAGCCTGAACTTGCAAATGTGTTGCAGTCCATTTGGCAAAGGCATGGTAGACAGGCCAAAAATAAAAGACCAGTGAGGTTCTTCAATGAATGGATCAATAAGCCCATCAAATCCATCCACCAGTGACCAAAATGATATCGAAAACTTACCGGTGAGGGCTGTGCATCCACAAAACAGAAAAATTAGCATATTAGACAACCAAGGGATCAGGTAGTGAAATTCCAGAAAATTTCTTTTGCTATTGAGCAAATTGCATTTTTATTTGGAAGCATATATTTCATAAGCAAGGATTTATTTCTACCAGCGAACTGGAAGAAAGTATTAAACAGTAAACTGGAATGAAAGCCCCATTTAGCATAAATAAGCATAAGTTCCCGGACTTACAAACAAAATCAGCATGTTTATTGCAAATGCGGTTAAACCTGATAAGTTGGCTATAGAGAACAGAAGTATGACACTGGGTAGGAACTACACTGGAGGGGTAGCCAAAACGATTAACCTTGAATGGAAAACTGTCCACTTTATTAAAAACATTAATGTTTAGTTGATCCTGGGACAAAAAATACTTAAATCCAGAAAATTTGCCTGGTTGCCAGAGTGGGTGCATTCCAAATTTAGTTCTTGTGGGTAAATTTGTTTGGCAACAGACATAAAATCCAGGCAATTGCAAACTATAATATCATCAATGAATCTGGCAATAGTCCAACAAAAATTATTATTTTTGACATGTTCCAATTCAAGCATACTCAATGCTAAATGGGCTAACAAAGGGCTGGCATTACCACCCATTGGGACTCCACAAATCTGTCGAAATGACTCACCAGCGAATGTCACATAAGTTTCATCCAAGACACGATCCACAAGCTCATAAATCTCCTGTTTTGGGAACGTAAGACCACCAAGCAGTGCAGCAGCACATCTTTCTTTACAGTACACAACCTTGTCATGTGTAATGGTGATAAAAATTTTTCCAGAATTTTGAAAGCAAAGATCTATAAGTTTTTGAATTTGAGTTTTGATAACTGCATGAGGCAATTTAGTAAAAAGGGTTGAGAAGTCACCAGTAAAAACAGTTCTAGGGGAGTTAATTCTTTGAAGCAACAGAATTACAGCTTCTGAATTATCCACTGACCAAAAATGTCTCTTACCTGTTCGCCGTGAAGCTATAGCAAGGTAATTACGTAAATGACATCTGAAATGTTGCAAAATACGATGCAATAAAAGAGCAGCAGGTTTCATTGAAGACAGCCGAGCACTGGCAATGAACCGAAATTTAAATGGGTTTTTATGCAGTTTGGGAACAGCAAAAAATCTAGGCAAAACATTCTTCTCAGATTTAGAATGAAGACCAAGGAAAGCAATGTAATTGGCATGAGACTGCAAAATAGTATGTGAAGCAACTGTTACTGGAGCATAAACAGCATTACCAGTGACAACACAAGAATTCCCTTGCCAGCTGATACCCGGTTCATGACAAATAATGGCCAAATAATATTTCTTGCAAATGAAAATGTAATTGGAGTTAGCCTTATCAGCAGGTGCTATGATGTACTTTTCTTGAAATTGTTGCAAATAATTCCATTCAGATTTACTGAGACACGAAGTAACAGTTTTACTGTCCACGCAGTGCTGCAGATCATTTTTACGTAAATCAAGAAAGGCTTTTTTTATAAGCAACAGATCTAACGAGGGAGACTTTAGTATGCTTGCTGGTTTTTGCACAGTATGCCTCAAAAATGGCTTGCAGCTTAACCCTTTGTGAACCAGGCTTCGGCAAAGCGGACAAACGCGCCGCGGCAAAGCGG
>JAAEQW010000081.1 GCA_024231025.1 Candidatus Omnitrophota bacterium | reverse complement strand
GATGAATGAAATCCAGCGACAAAATTGATACGCATACCAATCATGTGGCATAAACCAACAGTAGAGCTTTACAATTACATACCAAATAGGCCTCCCGGCAGATTTTCAAAAACTTGCCTGAGATATGAAGCTTTGCTTTAAAACTGTAGAATAAAATCGTCTTGTTACGACGCAATCAAAAAAAACCGCGTCACTCTCAGTTGCTTGTGAGAAAAACGCCATTGAAGTTTCATTTTATTGTGTTTGATAAGTACAGTACACCGAGCTAAAATTGGTGAAATCTCAGGCATTCCGCACGCAGTGTGCAGGGCGCGAATTTAAATTGCATTCCTTCTTGTGTCTATCGAAAGCATATCTTAGTGAAAAAGCAACGGACTGAAGTGACTAATGGCTCATTCGAAAGCTTATCGACTCCAGTTGCTCCTAAAAAGATAATCAGAATCTTTCGATCAAGATCATTCATTAGTAATTATTGATAATCTGATTTCTCACGTAGGCTATATGAAAAATAACTATAGTTGTCTTGTCTGGGCTTGATCTCAGCAACGACGAGATCGACTGTAGTGAAACTTGGCAGTTCAATGTATTCGGCGATGCTGATCACGACCACGGGGAATTTTTGCAAAATAATCGATTGCTTGACCAGAAATAATCGATAAATTCATTTCAAAACCTGTGCATCAAACGAGGTACTGTTATGTGTGTCGTGATCATCAAAACACAAAAACGGTTTTGGCACTTTACCGGAAAGATCAAATGAAACAGTGTTGGTGTTGATTGTGCTACTATAATGCGTTCAATCAAGACTATTGGAACAATTTAAAATGTAATATGTAGTGTATAAGAAAAT
>JAAEQW010000080.1 GCA_024231025.1 Candidatus Omnitrophota bacterium | reverse complement strand
TAGCTCAGGAACCAGTGACCTTTGAGCGCCGCCAATTGGCACGAATCAGTTTCTAGTTTCTACCTATAGATGCTACCAAATAGGCCTGGTCCCATCAAAATATAATTTTGGCCCTTGGCAGTCACCTGCCCCAGTTTACAGGCAGGGCCTCTTAAATAAATAGCCTGAATTAGGGAAGAAAAGGAAATCAGGGAATCCCTGAAATAATAAGCGCTCTAAACCCGTAACCGTAATGTCGACGACCCCTTTTTCGTCCGCTTAGCGACAACAGAAAATCGGTGTTTACCCAGTATCTAAAAGGTACGGTTGGGTAACCTGAACTTTCAGTTTCTGATGGTTCAGAGTTTTGTTTTTGCGTAAAGTCAGTTATGGGGTATCCATAGCTGGCGTTATTAAATGGAATGTTGGTTATTTTCTTTTATCCCAGCGAATTCTTTCAAACCCGCCAAAACTTCTAATATCACAACAGTTTCTTACAGTTTCAAAATGAGCTCGCGAAGATGAATCGATTGATAGCAAAATCAATAGCATAAATCTCACACTGCAAAAACCACCTTATTCAGCCTTAGTTCGAAAATTCTTCATCGATTCTTTACCAAACGGGTTGGAATTAGATTAAATTAAAAAAAGATTAAATTTAATTTCGTTTGTTTCTTGGCTCATCAAGGCGAATCGATTGATATAAAAATCGTCACTACAGCTACAAAATTA
>JAAEQW010000079.1 GCA_024231025.1 Candidatus Omnitrophota bacterium | reverse complement strand
GGTTTTCTGATGCCTCAAAAGCCGATTTTCGTTATTTATTCTGGTCATCTCCTAAGTTTTTTGATTAATGAGATTAAACCCAGACAAAACGCATTGTGTTCTTATATATGTGAGAAACTATAAAAAATTATTCAATTTGTAAGAAGCCATGTCTTTGCAACATCGGATACGTTGTTGAGAATTGTTTGAAGAAGTCCGCGAATCGACATGATGTTTACTAGGTTAGATCTACACACTGTAAGATGTTAGGCTAGCAATGGTCGGTATATTTACCCAGTGTAAAGGGTATTCATTTTTGCGGCTAGCGGGCTGGCAACTGAATTTTATCGATTTTTTTCTGATTATTCAATAAATCGATAATTTTGATAAACCTCTAACATATTTGTGATCAACGAAACCCGTATGCTAACTTCGCGGCAATCGCACAAAATGTCAAAATCGAAAAGTTTAATCGGTTTCCGATCGATGAGATCAAACCCGAACAAAATGCATCATTTTCTTATATATGTGAGAAATTAAAAATATCTGTCCTTTGATATAGAAATTATTCTTATTCTTAAAAGGTGCGAAGCAAAAATCGCCACCTTAGAT
>JAAEQW010000078.1 GCA_024231025.1 Candidatus Omnitrophota bacterium | reverse complement strand
CAAAAAATAAAAGTTGAGCAAAAAATCTAAAACCGGCCACGTGGGGGTAGTTTTTAGCGCTGATTTCAAAAACGATATCAATTTTTTGCTGGAGCTTCATTTTGCTCCATTCAGCAGGGCAAGATCCCAATTTGCTCATTTCTTATTCATTTTTATGACCAAAATGAAGTTCTAGCAAAAAAATGATATCGTTTTTGAAATCAGCGCTAAAAACTACCCCCATGTGGCCGGTTTTAGATTTTTTGCTCAACTTTTATTTTTTGACTAGCAGTTTACCTTCAAAATGAGGTGAAATTTGGAAATGGCGGCTTTTGGCAGCTCGCGCAATGTGTTATATCTCGTTCGAAAGCTTGTCGGGAGAGGCTTCAAACGCAGTTAACAGAATGAAAATTGGTTGCATATTGGTGGAGATACAAGACAGAATGTGTTGGTGTTGTGTCAAAAATACAAAAATCGATTTGTCCCCTTTACTCCGGACAAAGCAGGCTGGCAACATGTCTATAGTAATAAACCCTATTGAAGGTATCTTCATCGTAATGGAAGAGAATTTCGATATTTGCCCTACTGGTTGAGATACTTCATTAAATAGATGCTGACTTAGGTGGTCACAATGAGGTCCATGAGCAGTTTCAGTTTAAATTCGCGCCAACGGAAGGCATGACAAGGCCGGTTTAGGTCTCATTAGATGCGCATGGGTCCAGCCTATAGCTGCTCTAACCTATTTGTCTGGCAGTTTCCTGCATT
>JAAEQW010000077.1 GCA_024231025.1 Candidatus Omnitrophota bacterium | reverse complement strand
TTCGCTTAATAATATACCATAGTTTTGGAAATAATCGCTCATACCGAACAGGATCAGGTTTTTTCTTTAGGGGCGACTATTTTCGAAATAACAGTTATTTTTTGCAGATGCCTGGCCTGTCAGAAGCACCAATCCTCGAGGATGCAACCGATGCCGAGCATGTGCAAAATAACTAAACATAGTTTTGGAAATAGCTGCCCATGTTGAACAGGATCAGGTTTTTAGGGGCGGCTATTTCTGAAACTATGGTAAACCGCGTGGTAGGCATTTGATACTACAAAAAATGAGTGGGTAAAAAGAGTCGATTAGCGAAGAAGCGGTTGACAACATTTACCGCCAGATGTCAGCCTGCATTTAGAACGAAATCATTAGTTTCGTATTTTGCTTGCTAATGTTTAAGGAATTACTGAATCGGTGGAGATGAGGTTTCTCAGTTCTTACAAAAAGCCTGTAAAGCTGGGTGAGTTGATTACCTTCGGACGTCGTTTGTCCTTCTTTTTGGGCAGAACTGCTTTTGGTTT
>JAAEQW010000076.1 GCA_024231025.1 Candidatus Omnitrophota bacterium | reverse complement strand
TATTTTTATGTATTTAGTGAGAAAACAACAATTTTGCTATTTTTTATTTCGTTTAGTGTTTACTACGTGGTTACTGTAGTAAGGTATACGGTATTTGTTCAGAAAGCTGATACGTTTATTACTTTTTGGAATGGATTTTTCAAAACGATTGACTTTAGTCTTCGCTCACTTTTCTTTCCCATAAAAAAGAGAAGCTTGTAAAGTGGCACAGTATTCATTTTAGAATTTTATTCTCATTAGCGTAAGTGCATATAGTGCATATAAGTGCATATAGTGCATAAGTGCATATATTAAGTGCATATGTGAAAACAACGTGCTCATAATTTAAGCGCGCAGTATTACTGATTTTTTCTTTGCAAAGCGCGTTTGCACATTAAACGCGCATAATTTATCAAAAATACACATTCCCTGCGTGCCGGCGCGCTTAATTTCTTTACCCATTACCCAAATGCGCGCTTAAATCATAACGTATTCCTATTGGTCCAAAACAAACCAACAACCAATCACAGTCCTAGGACATGCCTCTTTCCCAGAGTTACCAAACTTATGTAAAAATTGACTCCATTAAGTTAATTACAAACTCCCTATTAAGGGATATGACTAGGCACAGATGCACCAACAAATTAAAACACTTTGTGTCAATAGAAGTTCGGGAATTGCCTTAACAAGTATCAGGGCGTGCAAACGCCAATGG
>JAAEQW010000075.1 GCA_024231025.1 Candidatus Omnitrophota bacterium | reverse complement strand
GGCAGAGTACGCGGTGATAATGAAGGTAAAAAAGAAGGCACCTTGCGTAATCACTTCGGTACTGAAATGATTGAAGTTACTTATCAAAAGACATCTAAGGGTGAGACAAAAACCAAAACCGCTAAAAAACGTGCCAATAAAGTACATGCTTCTGACAGCTCAAAAACAGTCTTAAGAGAACTTAGATTGATGTACAGTGAAGCAGAATTGCTCGAGGTATTTACCCCTGAAGCAGTTGAATATATTACTGGTAAAAAGCTAACAACACCGGCACCATCGACAACACCAGTTGTCCCACCAACACCACCGGCACCGGTTGCGCTTGACGAACAAACCCAAGAGTTAGATCTAAACGAGTTGAGCGAGGTAACAGAGGAAGCACCAGTACTAGAATTGGTTATACCGGCTACTATTGTAGTTGACGAACAAACTCAAGAGTTAGATCTAAACGAGTTGAGCGAGGTAACAGAGGAAGTACCTACTCAGGAAGCAGTAAAAATTACATTGGAAGAAGTAAAAAGTAAAAAGATTACCTTCGCAATGTTAAAACCTGATACTGAAGGAAAAGAAGACGCAATCATTGCCTTTATTGAAAGTAAAGGTTTTAAGGTTGTGTCGTGCATTAAACGTGAAAGTATATTGGATAAAAAGACCTTACAAGAGTTTTACAAAGAACATAGAAGGAAGTTATTTTTTGGAACGCTAGTCGCCTTCATGATGATGAAAAAGGTAACAGTGCTTGTGTTGTGTGGACCAGATGACGCTCATAAAGAGTTTCGCACTGTCTTAGGTGACACGAAAGGTAAAACCGAAGGCACTTTACGTTATATATTCGGTACCGACAGAAAATTTCCGGTTAAACGCTTCTCAAAAACAAAGGGTAAAGAAGTTACCGAATTGATGCTTGCCAATAAAGTACATGCTTCCGACAGTTCAAAACGCGTTTTAGAAGAAGTAGGGCTTATGCATAGCGATGAAGAACTTAGAGGTATTTTTACTCCTGAAGCAGTTGAATATATTATTAGCAAAAAACCATCCGATAAAAAGAAGGATAACAAAAAAGAAAGAGGACCTCCAAAGGATAAACCAACAACACCGGCACCAACACCAGTAGTTGTTCCAGCTGGCCCTGATACAAGAATTACCGTTAGTGAATTAAAAGAAAAAGGCGTAACTCTTGCAATCATTAAGGCAGACGGAGCCAACGTTGCAAAAGGGATTACTGAATATATTGCTACCAAAGGCAAAGAAAAAGATTATGTAATTGAAGCAACTACTACCCGCGAAAAAGGCAAAGTTACCAAAGATCTATGGAAGAGATTTTACGATGAGCACAAAAAGAAGGGCGACCTGCTTCATCAGATTGTTGCCTATATGATGATGGATAAAGTAACTCTTCTAATCCTGCGCGGTAAAAAAGATACAGTAGCAAGATTTGGC
>JAAEQW010000074.1 GCA_024231025.1 Candidatus Omnitrophota bacterium | reverse complement strand
AGGTATTGTTGATGAACAGACAATTATAGAAAAATTTGGATTAACTCAAAAAGAGCTTGATAAAATAAAAAACAAGGCTGATCTTACAAAAATAAGAGGTTTATTATAACTTATCGTTCGCTATATAACTTATCGTTCGCTATATAAAAAACAAGAAAAACCAATTTTACCAAATTTCTGAATTTTTTGCGGGGCTGGTCACATCATTATAAGCAAAGACTTGTTAACCTTAGCTTCAAAATAAAACCAATGAAGCGAGGATAGCAAAATGCTCACAAAACTAGAAGAAAAGATTCAAGGCTCATTTGAAAAAGAAGAGTTGGAATTTATCACAGAAAAAGTTGATGACGTTGTTTTACTGATAGCTTATCTAGAGAAGATGGATTTACGGAAGATAATGGATAAGTATATTCCATTCCATTGGAAACAAAGAGAACTGAGTTGGGGATGGACGGCGGTTATCTGGTTGGCTTATATCCTATCAGAGGGTGACCATCGTAAAGTTAAGATGGAAATTTATGTAAGGGGGGCGATGAATACGTTAAGGAAGGCGACGGGCCAACCAATAAACCCATTAGATTTCAGTGATGACCGATTGTCCCATTTATTAAGTCACCTTAGCAAGGCTAATGTATGGGAAGAGATTGAACGTGAGTTGGCAGAGAACAGCATAGAAGTATTTGAACTACCGGCAGCGACGGTCAGATGTGACGCCAGTACGATATCTGGTTACCACGTCAGCGAAGTAGAGGGTTTAATGCAGTTTGGTCACAGCAAAGACAATGGGAATTTACCTCAAATAAAAATCATGAGCGGCGCTCTTGACCCATTGGGTATGCCATTGATAACAGAAGTTGTCTCAGGAGAAAAAGCGGATGATATTTTGTATATTCCGGTGATAGAGAAAATCAGGAATATTCTAAAAAAGGATGGATTATTATTTGTAAGTGATTGCAAAGGTAGTGCATTGAAAATTCGTTCTTGCATAGTAGAGCATGGCAACCGATATTTATCGCCATTGCCTTTAACGGGTAATACAGCCAAAGAAATGGAAGCTTGGATAACTGATGGAATCAAAAAGAGAACTGATGGTTGCCTGGAATTTGTTTATAAGGAGAATGCTAAAGGAGAAAAGGTACTGGTGGCAGAAGGTTATGAGTTAGAAAGAATTATAACGGTCCCACAAGACAATGGAGTAAAGGAATGGACAGAACGTGTATTTGTAATCAAGTCCCCGGCTTATGGAAAGCAACAGGAAAAGGGATTGGAAAAAAGGCTGAAAAATGCACAAGAAAAGATAAATAAGCTCACACCGCCAAGAGGCAAAGGAAGACGACAGATAACGGAGGAAAAAGCATTATTGGAAGGGATAGAAAGAATTATCGAGGTGCAGAAAGTGGAAGGATTGCTTGAAGTTAAATATGAAAAGGAAATAGAAATAGAGGAGAAATACAAAGGGAAAGGTAGAGGCTCAGCCAAACGTAAAAAGCGTAAAAAAGAAAAAGTACGCTATCAAATAACAGGTGTACACAAAAATGAAATAAAAATTGAACAAGCAAAAGAAAGATTTGGCTGGAAAGCCTTTGTAACAAGCGCGTGCAAAGAAGAAATGTCATTGTCAGAGGCGATCTTATGTTATCGCAAAGAATACCGTGTAGAGCGTATTTTCAATCGTCTCAAAAGCCGGTTAAAAATATCACCATTGTATGTAAAAAACGACGACCAAATCATCGGGCTGACCAATTTGCTTATTTTAGGCACTACGGCATCGACATTATTAGAGTTCGTTGTCAGACGCTCTTTGGAAAAAGACAAGGCAGGATTGCCTGATCTACATCCTGAAAACAAAATAAAAAAAACAAACAAGCCAACAGCAGAAAGAATCTTAAAAGCTTTTTCAGGAATCTATCTGAATATTATAAAAACTCCAGGAGGTAATGATATAATAAAACTGACAGCTTTGTCTGAATTGCAAAAAGAAATATTACAAAGGTCAGGTTTAGATGAAAATGTTTACCTTCAGCTTGAAACGTGAAATTACAAATACTTGAATTTTATATAGCGAACGATAAGATATTAGTATAACCATTGGATCGCCTCAGCCGTCCCAATCCCTTTGGATTGACAAAACAGCTGTGCTTCATGAGTAAAACCGCCTAATGATAAAAATGCTGGCAAGATTGTTTTCTCATGAACACTCTGCATGTAAGCTTCAACCTTGTCGTGAAAATCCTGAACCTCCTTAAGCCCGCTTTTTTCCTGCCTTTTTTTAACCTCAACCAATATAACAGAACCGCAGCTTGACTCTGCAACAATGTCAATCTCCATGTTTTTTCCATT
>JAAEQW010000073.1 GCA_024231025.1 Candidatus Omnitrophota bacterium | reverse complement strand
TTCTATCTATCTCAATGCCTTCAGGACCATTCCAATTATACGTGGGAGGAATATCGACTTTAGCCGAATCAACAAGACGATGAACTGCCAGATTAACACGCCCTGAAGCATGCATTATAATTTTTTGACCCGGCTTTATTACGACTCCACTGTTTATCCAAGGTTCGTTAGCCGGAACTAGAACGTAGCGTATTTCTGGAGGTTTCCTGATCCAAGGAAAAATTTTTGGAACAACATATACATAAAGTTTCGCAATTGGAATTCCCAGAAGTGCTATAATTACAAACTGAGTAATTAAACGCCAAGAAAACCCCTTCGATAATTCTCCAATAAGAACTGCAAATTTATCTTCAACTTCCATAGATTCCTTTATTGATTTGGCTTGAGAAAGCGGGAGCCGGTTTTATTTACCGTTCTGTTTTTATTCCGCCAATGTGGTATCCTGTTTTTCGTTCCCCGCAGGATTCTCCACATGCAACATAAAACCTCTTATGCGACATAACGCCTCACATCACCGGCAGCATGTGATTGTTAGCTTCTTTTTAACTCATTTGGCAAAAAGGCATCAATTTCATCGTCAGAAAAAGTCATGTCTTCTTGCATCTTTAACGAATTCTGTGCTTTTTTATATGCTTCAAATGTTGTACTCGGTGAACCTGCGTAAACCGCATGAAGACTTTCTAACAGTAAATCCCTGGTTTCTTGAATGGCTTCCAATGGTTTTTTTCCAATCGCTAAATCTGTTAATAACGAGAGATACTTTTCTCGAATCAACCAAATCTCATTTGCTGCTTGTTTATGCTTCTGTGCCAATTCACCTAAATCATAATTTTTCGCATAAGCATTTAACACCAATAAAATAGTAGAAATAAATACACCGATACCTGCACCAATTTCACCAGACCCGAAAAATGTTGAAATGAATCCGCCAGTCGTGAGAGCAGACAAAATAATTTGCCAAAGCTTTAGGGCAGAAAGCCTGCTTAATAGTATATCTGCACATTTCTCATGCGTTTTATGCGAATAAACCACTCTTCCATAGCACTCTCGGAGTTGCCCCTCGATTATTGCGCATGCTTCTTTTTCATTATTAGTCTGGGAAGGTTGTTCCATAAATTTCTCGCCATTCCTGCTTGGCCGACCATTCTCTTTTTGGATCTGCGGTTTCATGTTTGATTGCTTCTAATGAAATGTTGTAACACCTCTTTGCTTTATATTGAAACAGACCCTTACCATAAACATATTGGCCACTGCCTGGTGCTTTCCAATACGACTGTTCTGAATCTTGGTCTGCCATCCACTTAAAGAAATCACGACTCATATAGTCATAGTAGAGGTAAGATTTATCTCTGTATTCCCAATTTTCAATAAATTGATAGGCTAAGGTATCAATTAGTAAGCCACCAATCGGAACATCCCATTTTCTTTTCCATGCCCTCATCATTCGACAGAGCTGCTTCAAATTACCATTACAAGCATCATTTCTTGCAGACATAGCAAATAAACCATAGCGTAACGAATAATTCTTTACACGGTGTTACTGCTTAAAATAACAACTAAAAAATATTATTTTTTGGCGAAATATCGTTATTGCCAGTTAGCTGGCTAACTATAATTTTCTTGATTTTTTTTCTATGCTTTTTTCTTTTTTGCAAATTGACGGAAAAACAACAAGTTATACTGTTAGGACTATCTGTTATATTTTACATTGTTCATTTAGCGGGCCATGAAATTTGGACAAATTTTTACAGAAAAATTG
>JAAEQW010000072.1 GCA_024231025.1 Candidatus Omnitrophota bacterium | reverse complement strand
CCTTTTGCTAACTCTGACCCCTCCAAAAATAATTTCTAAGTCCAAAATCCCATACAAAAAACAGAAATCCTCAAATAACTCGTTAACAAAGCCTCTAATCAAAAAAACCTCAGGACCAATTTCTTTTTTTTTGATGGTACATCCATTTCTAACATCAGATTTGCTTAGGGTCGCATAATAAAAGATTATGGCGCGCCGTACCAGAAAAGTGTGCATTGTCTGCAGAATGGCGCCCATGACTACTCTAAAGTGCTTCGAAACCATAAGAGATCAATTCTCGTAATCGCCGGGCTACCCTTTCTAATCTGGAACATCAGTGCTTGGCGTTTTTGGCATTGTCCATTTATTGTCTCGCAACGGAGTAACATACAACTGGCTCCTGGTAACTGTTTCTATTTGGCATATAAGTAAGCCATCTCCCCTTTCCCTTTCCTTAGGGTAATACTACGGCAGGAAACGCATTTGTTTAAAAGTTCAGTTCTGCTATGTTTCTCTTCAATTCTTAGTGCTTTCATATCTTTGTGTGCGGTTACTCTTATGGTATTTTGTCTTCGAGCAGTTAAATTTAGAGAGGAAAGTACATCCTAAGTGGGATTAGTAATCAAATTAATTCCAAATAAAAAGTGAATCTAATGTGGTAAATTTTGCTCGGCCACAAAATCAGCAGAAGATGTGGACTTCCCCCATTTAGAAGTAATAACCAACCTCTGTCATTTCTAGATAAAAGGATAAAATCTGAACATCGACTGATCAAATCAGGGTCAGAAACTATACATCAAAGCTCAGACCAACGCCAAGGTCGAAATATTTCAAGATGACTAACTGGAGAGAAACCCTCATCCTTTCTCTGCTAACATGCACGACCAGTTGTTCCAGGGGTAAATCACAGACTTAGAACCTTTTTGCATTAGCGACAAAAGTAAGCAACAAGTTCTATAATTTCCGTGTCCGTATCGAAGTGGTGTAAGAGTCAGCCACCGGAGAAAACGTTTTCCAACGGGAGG
>JAAEQW010000071.1 GCA_024231025.1 Candidatus Omnitrophota bacterium | reverse complement strand
TTGGCTTCAGATCGAGCAATGTGTACCCTAGTTCGATTTGTTGCGATGAGACGAATCGACCGATATGTAAAAAGTCACACTTTTGAAGCATATTCACTTAGTTAAGCCAAATAAACTGTTTGCATGGCATTTTTGCATGGAAAAAATTAAAAAAATTAAAAATTAATGAAACATGCAAATTAGACATAGTTTTTAATGCTGATTTCAAAAATGACACTCGTTTTTTACAAAAAAAATTATTTCATCTTGATTCATGGTTCCAAAGCAGCTCCAAACGATTAACACCTGAATTAAGATGAAATAATTTTTTTTGTAAAAAATGAGTGTCATTTTTGAAATCAGCATTAAAAACTATGTCTAATCTGCAGGTTTCATTAATTTTTAATTTTTTTAATTTTTTTCCATGCAAAATGCCATGTAAACAGTTTATTTGGCTTAACTAAGTGAAGATGCTTCAAAAGTGTGACTTTTTACATATCGGTCGATTCGTCTCATCGCAACAAATCGAACTAGGGTACACATTGCTCGATCTGAAGCCAATGGACATCGACAGTGACCTATTTGATTTAAAATCGGGGCAAAACTTCAGAGCGATATTTTGACATTTTTTTGTTCAGGTTCCCCGGTTATAACTTATATATTATTGAAGTACTGGCCATGCACTATACAGGTATGTAGGTGGTTCACTTGGGTCTGGATGGCGGTTGGACTTTGTTTAGTTTGAAAATGCAGACTAAAACTCGAAAATTTTGAATTCGCGCCATTGTTACTGATGATCACGTCAACCAATTGAGACCGGACAAGGACAACCTTGTTTAGAAAATAGTTTGCTACAAAGCTGCCAAATTTTACGCTTCTAGCTTTTCTGGTTGCTTTGTTATTTAATTTTTTGCTATTTTGGTCAAATTTTGAGAAAAACGTGATTTTTGGCACTTTGGGACCCCATAACTCCAGAACCAAGGGGCTTTGAGAGAAAATATTTCACACGGGTTGGTTTGCCCCCTATATGAATGTCCTCAAAAAGTTTCAGCCAAATCCAATTTTCTGATAGAGACTAGATTGCCCCAGTCTTACTGGGACAGCCTCTTAAATGAATCAGCCTCGTTTCGTTGTAGGTATTGCTGGAGAACCATTGTCTGTTTCTTCTGAGCGAGACATATTCGATTATGTCGGAATGGAATACAAACAGCCAAAGGATAGAAGTTTCTGATTTGCACATGGAGAGTACACTTTAAAAAAATACCCGTTGTTTGTACCAATGGTTCTGTGTGATCGCGTTTCGTGTTATTTCGTTTGCCCCTTGACTGAATACTGCTCCAAAACGTCTGCAGCTGTTAAAAAATCATCTCTAGCTGAACGCAAAATTCTAAAACTTGGTGACACAAAATCGTGATGCATCGTCAGTGACTGTTTGAAGATGGAATGGATCTGACTGACTGAAGGAGTTATTCAAAAAACCTTCCTGCTAATTCTGAGTCACCCTAGCGGAGGTCATTTTGGATGAAAAATCGCTGTAACCTCAATTATAGCTGAATTTTGATTATCTCTGGACTCTTGCACGGCACACTTAGGCATTACATGTCCTGTTGGGAAGGCATACTCGCATTACTGTGTTTATTGTCTACTGTTCAAATACGCGCTGCAAGTACGGAGTCGCCTGCTTGTCCATGGCGGACCAGATACAGTCAGATCTATTTTGAAATGGTTACTATTATTGTCAGTTCTCGTGTTGTTGTGCAGTGTGTGCGAGTACACGTACGGTGCGGTTGCTTTACTAATACGAATTCCATTACGATGAGGAGCAATAAAACTGTTGAGAGTTTCCAATGCTTCATTCTCTTCTGAAGGTTCTGCCTCAATATCTTGGCGAAACAGACGTCCTGTATTTTAGACACGTAGTCTTTCGCCTGGAATATTTCGGCTGCTCCAGGAACTTTTTTTTAAAGGACTAAAATTTAACAAATAGTTGGTGGTTGATGAATAGTAATCAGCACCGGTTTTTTTTGTTACACACATTTCATTTTAGGGTACAGTCCGGAACTAATGGAGGGATCAAAACGAAATTTAGCACACGTAAACTAGGGACAATTTGCAGTTCTGGTACCAAAAACTTTCCAATCGGGTTTAAAGCTTTCAAAATTAGCCCCATAAAGCATAGGAGAAAAATTTCTAGAGGTTCTTTTTAAGCTATAGTGAAAAAAGCATTCTGAACGAAACCTGGCTCAATTGTAGCTGTATAGGGTAGTTTTTCAACGAATCATCAGACTTTCCAATCAGATGCTAACATGTAGCTTTATGAGCTTACAAATACCTAGCTGAGTACTAAACAATAGAGCCAGGGATGAATAAGCAAATTTCGAATAAGAATAAATGTTCCAAACCATCTGGTGATATGAAAAAGATGAGCTTGAGCTATCAAGCTAACAGCGTTAGCATTTGTTGAAAACTTGGAGAAGTAACTGCAGAACCAGATTAGATTAGGAGTCGATTGAATTTTCCAAAAT
>JAAEQW010000070.1 GCA_024231025.1 Candidatus Omnitrophota bacterium | reverse complement strand
TGCAGAGTTTGGGGTTCAAGATAAAAATATTTTAAAATGACTTCGACAGTGACTGGGGGCACCCAATTAGCCCTCTCATTCCAAATATGGAAAATTTCTAGCTGAAAAAATCCTGTATAAATTTTTACAAGAATAGTGCCTAAAGCTGCAAATGAAATCAAGAAAAAAAACTTCTGTCACAGAATGCATAAATTTGGGAGAACCCCATTAAGAGGAGATGGCATGGTGTTCTCTCTTTCATTTGAATACAATTCTTCCATTTCTCTTGTTTGCTTACTAAAGTTACACCAGTTTTAAAAACAAACTTTTACTACTGATTATTGAAAAGTTAGTTTTCCTAAACAAGGGCCAACAGCTGTGTGGGTTAAAAATGTATCTTGTGTGTCTTTAGTGTATGAATGTTTATGCCAAGCGGCTTTCGCCAATTTTCATTATTTTTCAAGAAATTGGCTTTTCTAGGCAGGTGATCAAAGTTAGGCACACGTGATCAAAGTTAGGCACATGATCAAAGTTCGGCACTTTACCTATATTGCTTTGTGATTTGGAGAAAATTTTGCCTACTATTGTGATTTATTGTTATTGTTTTGTGCACAAAAAAACGCTAGTAGCTACCTATGCAGTTACCAAAAAGATCGAGGAGCAGTCAGTCATTATGAATGCTGAAGTTGCAAGCTACTGAAGAAAACCGAGAACGAATTGAAGTGCCGGTGGAAATAGAAGTTTTACGCATAAATTCCGGACGTTTCATCACCAATGCTGAGATCGATGTTAAACTGCACAGTTCTTGGTGAAGGATGGAACCTTTCACAAGTGTCCAAAAATAGTTCCATGGCGGATAGATCTACATACTTCACACAGAAATCATTTTTCTATCCATTAATCTTTGATCCATTAATCTATCTGAAATATCTTGTCTGTCCATTATCCCGCTGACATTATAATGCGGGCTTCGTGCGCGCCGGTCGACTGTCGGAAAACCCTCAACGACAGTATACAGAATT
>JAAEQW010000069.1 GCA_024231025.1 Candidatus Omnitrophota bacterium | reverse complement strand
TTAAATGCTCTAAAATGCTACTACGAAGATAGTAGTTTTATTTTTCCTTTCCAAATATTAGCGACCAGCAGCTACATGCGTGAAGCAATTAAAAGCCACGAGAAGTGCGATCAGAGCTCGTATTGGATATCGGAACGAAATATACTGACAGCAGAAAAAATCTTTGTAATGGCACAACAAGAACTGGGGAAGCTCACAATTGAAGAGGTGGCCATTCACGAGTATCTAACGAGTACCTTTATCGATTTGCATCCAGAACTAATCGAGTTCGATTATGTAATCTATCTGAAAACGCCACCGAATATCTGCTTCGAAAGTGTGCAAAACAGGAAGAGAGTTGGAGAATTTGACTCACTAATGAAAGAATACCTACAACTGTTAGATGATCTATACGAAGAGTGGTCTTGCAGCAATTTTGCGCCCTTAAAAGGAAGGAAATACATCGAATTGGACAGACAATTACCCACCCGAATTTTAGTAGAGGAATTGTGTGAAAAATTAAATTGAAAAAATGGGCGAGAAACTTAGCCTAAATCCTA
>JAAEQW010000068.1 GCA_024231025.1 Candidatus Omnitrophota bacterium | reverse complement strand
GTAATCACTTTGATTGGTGCAATTGCGATGGGACTTGGCACAGCGGTATCTTCGGTTATATCGCGTGCGATTGGAGAAGGTGACCACAATAAAGTGAGGCGTCTTACAACCGATTCACTTGTTTTGTCGGTTTTAATCGTCACGCTATTTGTTGTTTGCGGGCTTTTTACTATAAAGCCGGTATTTGCATTGCTTGGGGCAGACAGTGAGATGATGCCGCTTATAAGGCAGTATATGATTATTTGGTATGTCGGTGCTGTTTTTGTGGTTGTTCCAATGATTGGTAATAATGCGATTCGTGCTACCGGTGATGCTAAATATCCGGCGATGATCATGATGGTTTCAGCGGCGATAAATATTGCGATTGACCCGATATTGATTTTTGGACTTTTTGGTTTTCCTCGTCTTGGGCTTGCCGGTGCTGCGTTGGCAACAGTCATTGCCAGGGCATTTTCTTTTTTAATATCATTTTTTATTTTAACTTTTCGTGAAAAAATGATTGATGCTTCTTTTCCAAAAATAAAAGAGGTTATTGAATCATGGAAGAAAGTTTTATATATTGGCGTTCCGTCGGTCTTAACTAACCTTTTGTTTCCGATGTCGGTAGCGGTGATTACTTATCTTGTGTCCGGATTTGGTAATCGGGCAGTGGCTGCTTTAGCCGCGGGGTTAAGAGTTGGTTATTTTGCTCTTATACCGCTTATGGCATTAGGGGCGGCATTGGTTCCTTTTGTCGGCCAAAATTGGGGTGCGAAAAAGTTTAAGCGAGTGTGCTTGGCAATAAACATAAGCAACTATTTTTCTTTTTGGTGGGGTGTGCTTAACAGTATTGTTTTTTTATCTTGCGCTGGTGTTGTTGCGGCACTGTTTAGTAAAGACGCTCAAGTTGTAAGTAGCATAAGTGGTTATTTATACGTTGTTCCCTTAAGTTATGGATTTTATGGAATGTGTCGCCTAAGCAGTGCGGTGTTTAATGCGATAAATTATCCAATGAGAGCGGCGTTAATATCGATTGTGCGTGTTTTTGTGTTTTATATTCCATTTGCTTACTGTGGTGCAAAGCTTTTTGGACTTTTTGGAATATTTGCCGGTATTACCATTGCTAATATTTGCGCGGGCGTTGTTGCTTTATGCTGGGTAAACGTCCGTGTTTTAAAATGCAATGGCTGATGATATAATGGAGACTGTTGGTTCTGTGTAGGGGCAGGCCTTGTGCCTGCCCGTTATAGAATTTTTGTATGGATAGTACAATTATGAATGTAAATTATTTTGAAAATATAATTATAGCGCCACCTAAAGAGAGGATATATGCGCGTTTAAAATTTGCTAAGGGTAAAACCGTTCTAGAAGATTCCCAAGCTTTAGAAGTTGAGGAGCATATAAGTCAGGCGGCATCATTAATAAATATAAAAGGCGCAGGTGTAATCGCCGGCGTGAAGGATGTTGAGCCAAATAAAGTAATACTATCCGATGGTATTGTTTTTGAGAGTCAGCAGCTTGTGAAGTTTTTAGAAGGTTGTTCACAGATTTTAATTATGGGAGCAACTGCCGGGCAGAAAATTATAGACGCGATTAGCGAAAATAATTTAACTGCGTCAGTAGTTTTTGATGCTACCGCAAGTGAGATGATAGATGAAAGCCTAAATTGGATTGTAAATTATTTCTCTCGGCAACTTGTGCGGGAAAGCAAGCATATCACCAAACGGCGTTATTCAGCTGGTTACGGAGATTTTACACTGGACAATCAAAAAATTATATGTGATACTTTAGACTTAAAGCGTTTTGGTGTTAGCCTAACGCAAAGTTATATACTTACACCGGAAAAATCAGTTACAGCAATTGCAGGTATAAGATGAAAAATATTAGCGGATTTTTAAGAAAACGAGTATTTATTCTTGATGGAGCCATTGGCACCGAATTGCAAAAGAAGGGTATGCCTTCGGGTGTTTGCCCTGAAGGGTGGTGCCTTGACAACAAAGAAATTGTTACGTCAGTGCACCGTGATTATGTGAGTGCGGGAAGTGATGTGGTTTACACCTGCACTTTTGGCGCCAACAAGTTAAAACTTTCTAAATATGGCAATTTCAATGTTCGCAAAATAAACAAAGAATTGACCCAAATAGCCAAAAAAGCCGTTAAGGGGAAAGCTCTTGTGGCTGGAAGTATTGGCCCTAGTGGAAAATTCATTGAGCCGTTTGGCCCACTTGGTTTTGAAGAGGCGGTAAATATCTTTAAAGACCAGGTAAAAGGCCTGCTTGATGGTGGAGTTGATCTCTTTACGATTGAAACAATGATGGATATTCAAGAGGCACGTGCTGCATTAATTGCGGTTAAGGAGCTTAGTGATAAATTTACGATCGTTACCATGACTTATGAAAAAGATGGTCGAAGCCTTAATGGCGTTGATCCTGCCACTGCGCTTATAACGCTACAAAGCTTAGGTGCTGATGCTGTTGGTTGTAATTGTTCTACTGGGCCAAAGCGAATGGTTGATTTTATAAAGATGATTAAGCCCTATGCGAAAGTGCCGCTAGTTGCAAAGCCTAATGCTGGGATGCCGCAGTTAGTAGATGGGAAAACAGTATTTTCAATGAATCCACAAGAATTTGCGTCATATTCGAGCGCTTTTGCCTCTTGTGGGGTTAATTTAATGGGAGGCTGCTGTGGCACAACGCCTGCACATATTAAGGCACTAAAGCGGAAAATCTCTAAATTTAAACCAATCATGCCGTTAGTCAAATCAATAAGCGCGGTTAGCTCTGCGCGTAAAAGTGTAATCCTAGACGTTGATGGGCCGCTAGTCATGATTGGGGAATGCATAAATCCTACTGGAAAAAAAGATTTAGCTGACGATCTTCGAAATAAAAGAACCTCAATTGTTCGTCGATTAGCTAAAGATCAAGAAAATGCCGGCGCAGCACTTCTAGACATTAATGTTGGCACCAGTGGTGTTGATGAAAAAGAAATGATGGTCAATATCATAAAAATGCTTAGTGTAAGTTGTGATGCGTCTTTGACTATTGATTCAACAAAAATTGACGCTATCGAGGCCGCATTAAGAATATATCCAGGAAGAGCATTGATTAATTCGATATCTGCCGAACCAGCAAAAATAAAACGACTACTGCCTTTAGCTAAAAAGTATGGGGCGATGTTTGTGCTACTTCCTTTAAGCGGCAAGAGGATTCCTCATAAATTTGAAGAAAGAAAGGCAATTATAGAGGAAGTATTAACAAAAGCAAAAGAGTTTGGTTTCACGACTGATGATATTATAGTTGATGGCATGGCGATGTCGGTATCATCCAATCCTGATGCCGCGATTGAAACATTAAAAACTATATCCTGGGCCAATAAACGGTTAAAATGCAATACTGTAGTTGGTTTATCAAATATCTCCTTTGGCATGCCTCAGCGCGCTCAAATTAACGCGGAGTTTCTTGCGATGGCAAGGGCGTCCGGGCTGACAATGGCGATTGTTAATCCAATGAATGAGCGACTAACTTTGAGCCGGCTTTGTACCGATCTTTTAATGAATCGCGATCGAGATGCGCGTGAGTACATTAGTCGCTTCACAAAAAAAGAATCCACTCAAAAGGTGGACCTTTCAATCGAGGACAAAGTATCTTTGGCGATTATCGAAGGAAACCGTGACGATATAGAATCTCTTGTTTCACAAGCGCTTAAATCGAGTATCAGCGCCGATAGGTTAGTGAAACAAGCAATGATACCGGCGATTGATAAAGTTGGTGATTTTTTTGATAAAAAGCAATACTTTTTGCCGCAACTCATTGCCAGTGCCGAAAGCATGAAAATTGCTTTTAATTTTCTTGCGCCGCATCTTAAAAAAACTACATCAACCAGCAAACAGACCGTAGTCATTCTAGCAACCGTAAAGGACGATATTCATGATATCGGCAAAAACATTGTTGCACTTATGATAAAAAATCATAGTTTTAATGTGGTTGATTTAGGTAGTGATGTCTCAACTGAAAAGATTATTACTGAAATTAAGCGCCACAAAGCCTGTGTTGTTGGTCTATCTGCGTTAATGACTACAACGATGGTTAATATGAAAGATGTTATCTTTGCCGCAAAAAATGAAAAATTAAACTGCCGATTCATAGTTGGTGGAGCGGTAATTACTAAAAAATATGCTCAATCACTGGGTGCTGAGTATGCATCAGATGGGGTTGATGCGGTGCGCGTTGTTAAAAAACTTACCGGTAAATGAATATCTACCTTTTAATTATTTTAGCGATCATTGTTGGTGAGTATCTTCTTGCCCTTATTGTTGAAACGGCTAACGTAAAGCATTTACAATTAGAATTACCAGATGAGTTTTGTGGTTTTTATGATGAAAAAAAGTATAGGAAGTCTCAAGAGTATCTAAAAGAGAATACTCTTTTTAAATTGTTTAGCTCGACAGTATCGGTAGTGGGGGTAGTGTTTTTTATATTGCTGGGCGGTTTTAACTATGTTGACCAGCTTGCGCGTTCATTTCATTTAAATTTTATTTTTACCGGTTTGATTTTTGCCGGGATACTTATTTTATTTTCACAATTAATTAGCATTCCTTTTGATGTCTACCACACTTTTGTTATTGAGGAAAAATATGGATTCAATCGCACAACAATTAAAACTTTTATTGCTGATATTATCAAAGGTTTAGTTTTGACTGCGATTATTGGAGGGGTTATTTTTTCGGCGATATTATGGTTTTTTGCAAGAACTGGTTCGGTCGCGTGGATATATTGTTGGGTGGCAGTAGTGCTTTTTCAATTATTTTTATTATTCATTGCGCCGGTCGTGATTATGCCTCTTTTTAACAAATTCACTCCGCTAGAAGATGGTGAGCTTAAAAGTGCGATTAATGATTACGCCAGCAAAGAGAATTTTAAGATGAAAGGTGTTTTCGTGATGGACGGTTCCCGGCGTTCCAGTAAAAGCAATGCGTTTTTTACGGGATTTGGCAGGTTTCGAAGAATCGCGCTTTTTGATACTTTAATAAAAAAACACACTACCGATGAGTTAGTTTCAGTTTTAGCGCACGAAATTGGTCACTATAAGAAAAAGCATATCCTAAAGAGCATTTTAATGTCGGTTTTTACAACTGCACTTATGTTTTTTATTCTTTCGTTTTTCATTAATAATCCGGGGCTTTTTTCGGCATTTAAGATGCAGAAGCTCTCGATTTATGGTAGTTTGTTTTTCTTCGGCTTTTTATATTCACCAATCCAAACCGTTTTTTCAGTGATTAGTGGTATTTTTTCACGCCGGCACGAGTATGAAGCCGACAGCTATGCCGCGCGCACCTACGGCAAACCGGAGGCAATGATTGATGCTTTAAAGAAATTAAGTGTAGATAACTTATCAAATCTCACCCCACACCCCTGGAAGGTATTTCTCCAGTATAGCCATCCGCCGGTTTTAGAACGGATCAATGCCCTAAGAACCGCCAAATAAGTGTATTTTTCAATCGGGGGACAGCTACCCTATTAAAACCAGAAGATCTACCCGATTACAAAATTATGAGTATTCCCTGAATGGTTATTATTTCATCACGATATGCACACATGAACACGCAAATATATTCGGCAAAACAATAAATAATGAAACATCCGTAGGGGCCGATGGCTGTCGGCCCTCTATAGATGTAAAATTAAATGAATTTGGTTTAATTGTTAATGACGAATTAAAAAATTCTGAAATTATTCGAAACGAAATAAAATTGAACGTATAATCATGCCCAACCATATTCATGGAATTGTTATAATCAAAAATAATATCATAAAGGGCCGACAGCCATCGGCCCCTACGGATAAAATTAATCAAAAACAATCATTATCATTATTTGTCGCTGGTTTTAAATCCGTGGTAACAAAGCGTATCAACACCTTGCGTAATGCACCAGGGAATCCTGTTTGGCAAAGATCGTTTTATGACCGTATTATTAGAAATGATCGACCTCTTAACGCCATACGAGAATATATTGCAAACAACCCCCAAAACTGGGAGAATGATATTGACGATTTAACTTGTCCTGAACATAGTTGAAGGATTAATCTATAACAAATTCATTCCATGCCTATCGTCAGGCAGACACCTGACCCAAAAGCTGCGATTTTGGTCAGGATTTATTGTTAACTTAGTGTACCTGTTATGAGTAAAAGGAGAGAAATGAAAAAAATAAACTTTATATTAATCGTTGCGATTACTGGTATCTTATCTTTGTGGTTTCCGAAAATTGGGCATGCAAATAATACTTATATCGATGAAAAACATGGATATAAAGTTAGTATTCCTAGTGACTGGAATATTGATGGCGATGGGCAATTTACAAAATGGAGTGACCATCTCGCATGCGAGCTACATAAAATGCGTACTGCAGAAGGTGTAATATTTATCGCTACACGGGAAGATAAAGGTTTAACTTTGAGACAGTTGGCCGAAGAAGAAAAAAAACAAATGGATAAACACTCAGAAGAAGCATGGCGTAAATACAATACTAGTAGCAAAGATAAATGGCAATACAATATAATTGAGTTACCATATATAATAGGGGAAGAGAAAGCACTAAGGCTAGATATCGAACCCTATGGTTGGAATTATTCTTCAAAAGAATATATACATCCGGAGTCCACAACATACCATGCTGACATTGTTTTCATTAGGCAAAAAAATACGATATTTACAATTAATTTTATAAACTCTGGAATGGATAAGACAAAATTTGATTCAGTTTGCGAGCAAATACTGAAAAGCTTCTCTTTTGTCGATGATAATTAGCTTATATCAACGCATCGCAGTGGACGCTAAGCGCTGCTGATTTTTGCGTTATGAATAAATAATTGGGGTAGCTTAGCTACCATATTTCAATCAAAATGCGGCAACTGCCCCCCGATTAAAAATTATCCTTTAAACTCATTTACTTTTGTGATATTCTAGGGTAGTAGTCTATATATCAATAAAATTAAAAGGAGGGTACCGATATGATTGAAAAACGCAAACACGTGCGCCTTGATGTTATTAGCGATGTTGTTTATGCGATAATAACCGAAGGTGACACAAGATTTAGAACGATAAGTAAAAATATCAGTTGCGGCGGATTGCAAGTTTTCTTAAGAGAGCTGACCCCGGTGCAGACTGTGCTTAATTTAGAAATATATTTACCAGTCGATAAGAAGCCAATTCATGCTACCGGCAGAGTTGCCTGGCAAGAGACCGAATCAGATCATAATAAAGGCAATTTGAGCACTGGGCTTCAATTTATTGAAATTTCCGATGAAGATAAAGGGAAAATAGCCAACTATGTTTTAGACGGTGTAAAAAGACAGCGCCTAGACGATAAGCTTAGTTTATGGCAGAAGCTAAAGACGTTGTTTAGCTGATTGTGATTTTTATTGTTTTTCGGTGATTTTCGGGCGGAGGAAATCAGTATAAATTTCGCTTATTCCGAATTCATTTATGAATTTGTTCTTTTCTTCTTGTGAATTTATGGTGTGAACGTAAGTTGGTATGTTCTTTCTTGAAAGATTCTTTGGTAATGTTGTTTCGGCACGGGCTTTAGGCATTGTGATGGCAAAGGGGCTGCTGAACTCATCAACCCATCTTAAAACGGCGGCGTTATCTTCGCGATAGCGATAGAGTGTCCAGATAATCGAGCCGTACCCCATCTTTTTAACAACACTATAGTTTTTTGGATTGTAAATTTGAGGGATAATTCTTTTTTCAAAGTCAGGTATTGCCCTAGATAATATCTGTAATCCTTTTAAATTATTTTCTTTTATGTCAGTAATAATAACTGCCGATGGGTTTTGCTGCATCCAAGTTGCTAAACTTTTAACCGTGCAATTTTTAAAGTGGGGTGATTTTTTAACAAGAGTCTCAAAAGCGCGAAGCGATGGTCTTTTTTTGGCCTTAAAGCCAAAAGCCTTTTCAAAGCTTTGCTGCCAGTCATGAATACACACCAAGTGCTTATCGCTTGTAAAATAAAAATCCAATTCAAAGTATTTAAACCCGTTTTTTATATTTTCATTTAATGCCTCTAAACTATTAGTGTATGTTTTTTCATCAATTCCGCCGCCAGCATGTGCAATTCGCTGTATTTGAAATTTAGGCAGTGGTTTTAAACCAACAAAGTTTCGAATTATCTCAGGAGTCAACAGAGTTTTATTTGACAGTTTTAATTTTACATAAGGGGTTCTGCCTTTACCGGCAATTAAGCAAGCTCCGTCTTGGCCCAGGGTGGAATCCAGCTTGCGGGCATTGCTGCAATGATCAATTAATATAAAATTAGATTTCTTGTTTAATTTTCTAACATAGTTTACTAATTGGTGCTCTTTTGGTCCGTCATCAAATCTTATGATTGTTTCCAGTGCGTCATTAAATTCGATGAGCGCTGGAATGCCAAACACTCTGCCGTCGATGTTCATTGCGCCGTTGCGAACATTAATTTTTATATATTTTTCAATTTTTGGAAAATTCCAAAATAAAGCAATGTCTTTTTTCCAGCTAAGCAAATTTTTGTGGATAGTTTTGATTTCTTCTTCATTTTGGTTTTGATTGATTAAATTTCTTCCTAATCCTATTTCACCACTGTAACCGATAAAGGGAAGAAGTGTGGTGCCAATATCAAGGGTTGAGCCAAGCTTTTCAATTTTGGTTGCTTTTTTGCTGCCGCCTTCGATAATCATAAACAAATTTCTTCGTTTTCCTTTATTCAGCAAGGCAGAAGCATCGCTATGCATGCCAAGATGATCGGAGACAATTACAACCACTGTTTTTGGTCCATAAACAGAAGACATAATTTTTTTAACAAAATTTGCGATCAAATAATCAGAACCGGCCACTGCGTTAAGCATGGAATTTGAACCATCTTTATACGCTATGTTTTGACAGCTTTTGGATTGACGACCATTGAAATGTGTGTCTAATGTTAATAGAAAGAGCCCAAACTTATCCTTAGTTTCCGATAGCTCAATAAAACGCTGATAAGCGCAGTCAATTACAAAATCATCATATAATCCCCAGTTGGTTTTATAAGTTTTATCTTCGAGTTTATTAAGCAGTTTTGTTCTACCGGCAATTTCATCAAACTTATGAGCTGTGAAAAATTTTCCTTTTCCGGCAAAATCAAGCCTTGCTCCGCCATAAAACGTGAGATAGTATCCCTGATCGTGAAGTAAGTTGCCAAGGCCAATTGCTGATGGCAAAAACTCATCAACACCTTCCATGGAATTTATATAACCTGGTGCAAACAATCCAATACCACACTGGCTGGCAACTATTCCGCCCATTGTGAATTCGGTTCCGGGAAGTTGTGCAATGTTTGTAAAATAAGTGCTTTTAGATTGAAGAGCGCGAAGTTCTTTCATTAAACCGGGAAAAATCGTTTCATCAAAATATGTTCTCTCTAATCCTTCGGCATATATAACGACCAAGTTTTTACTATCTTTTATTTGTTTTATTTGAGGTTGTTTGTAAAATTTGTCGAAGTCAGCGGTGGCGGATTTATAAAACAAAAGGTTATGTAATTGGCGGACCGAAGGGTTAAAAAACAGAGACAATATAATAAGCGAGAGCGCTGCATAAAAATAACCTATTTGTTGAGGGTTATTCTTATCCTTTTTTGAAAATAACCAATATGAAAAACCAAATCCAAAAATAGTAAATACTATTGATCCGGCAATGAGCTCCCAATATTCCAAAAATCCGGCACCACTTAGGCCAACTCGAAGATGATAAATGAGTGCACTATTTATTCCATTAAAATAACTCAATACGATAGAGGCTAGATAAAAGATTAACGAAACAAACACCAAAGCGCTGAAAATAAACTTGTTTGTTTTTGGTCGAGGTGCTTTCAAATAGAGGAAAATGCTGGTTACAAATAAGACCAAAGACGTGATTAAGGATAAAACGGAATTCATTCTTCTATTACCTCCAGAATATAACTGCCATTTACGCTAAACACTGTTTTTAGATGCTTGCGATTTTCTCGTAAAGCTGGTTCTAGGTAGGTTTTGGTTTGGGAAAATATATTATCGAGCAATATATAGCGTGCACCTTTTTCTTTTATTGTGTTCCACACTAGCCTGTGGTCACGGCTATAAGGAAAACTGCAAGATTTAAGACCGGTAAAAAAATGAGCTATGCAAGGTTTACGTGAAATAATTATGGCCGATTTATCGTGATTATTTTTAGCAAGCCAACGGTTCATTGTTAATATGGAATCCATTTCTTTTGAGGTATTAATAGGAAATCGGTGCAAATTTTTATGGGTACAAATAGCATTGCTAAGAAGAGAAATTGCCAAAAGCGAGAAGGTGGCTACCTTAGCATACTTACGATAACGAGGCAAATTGAAGAATGATTCAAGAAAGAAAAATAGATAGTAGATACTCAAAAACTGTATTGGAACTACATAACGGCCAAAATCAACACCAGACCATGCAACTATAAATAGCGAATAGACTAAAAAAAATACTTCGGTTGCGGTCAATTTCTTTTTTATCTTTAAGAGCACTCCAGCTAATACCGTTACACTAATTAGTTTTGATATAGTTTTGTTCCAAATAAATCCTAAAGCCTGTTGACCAATGCGCAATGAGTAACGAGAGGTTATGTTATTAAGAACCCTTGATAGCAAACCAAAGATGCTTAGAAGCCCTCGTTCAGGGTCGGAAGGTTTAACCATGATTGCTTTTGCGGCGTATCCAGCAATATAGCCGGATTTTTCGGCCAGAAATCGATTTCGTAATAACCAAACCAAAGCAAAGCTGAAAAAAACAACTGATATTGATCCTGCTTTACGCAATCTTAAGTTAAAGTTGCCTTGTCCAAAGAATAGCAGATATATCATATAGGCTAGATAAAGCGTTATCCCGATATTGCGAATAAAAAAAGCAATAGTTAAAGTGATTGTGGTTAATAAAAAATATTTATCAAAAATTTTCTTGCTTTGATTGTATTTTTCAATGAAGATAAGTGATAGGCCCAAAAGAATTACAAATGGGATTTCACTTAATATTCTAGTGCTGGCGTAAACAAAAAGTGAGCTGGCGCCAAGTATGCTAGTCAGCAGCAAGGCTTTTGGAGAGTTATTAAAAGAGGAAAAAAATAGATAGATTACAGCTAAAGCTAAGGCAGAAATAAGCATCATGCATAAATGAAGGGCATAGGCATCCATTCCAAAAAAATAAATAACGGG
The DNA here is from genome assembly GCA_024231025.1 of Candidatus Omnitrophota bacterium. Classification (GTDB taxonomy): domain Bacteria; phylum Omnitrophota; class Gorgyraeia; order Duberdicusellales; family 4484-171; genus JAAEQW01. The sequence continues at coordinate 28,201 of JAAEQW010000068.1, read as the reverse complement.
AGTTAAAATCAAAGGAAACAGCGGAGCTCGTATCCAGGGCGGCTGATTAGGAAAATTTGTTGCCCGAAAACCAGTGCCTTCAAGCACGCTTTTAGCGATAAACATATATTGTAAGTTATCTCCACCGTAATCACCTAATTCATTCTTTGGAGTGAGGCTCAAAAAAGGCAAAAACCAAATTATAAATGTTACAAAAATTAGAAAACAGACTATAGCTTGTTTTACTTTTGGATTGCGCAATTTGTTGAAATTCATAACAGCATCCTTTATTGTTGGTGGACATTATCTCGAAAGTATTTTAAAAATAGCGGCAAGCCTAAAAGTGCGGCAATAACGTGGCGCAAACTTAAGCATAAACCTACCCCGGCAACTATCTCTGCGGATACATAAGAAGAAAACAAAACAATCAAAGCTGCATCTCTTACTCCAATGCCAGAAACTGAAAACGGGAACATGCCGGCGAATAAAGCCATTGGTACTAGTCCGAAAATCAATGCTAAGCTAACAAAGCTATTAAACATTAGGAAGAAACAATATGTTTGCATTAGCACAATACCCCATAGGGCAATTGAAGATAAGAAAACTTTTATCAAGAGAGGCTTATCTTTCTTAATTTCAGAGAGCAATATGAACATATTCTTAATTAAATCTTGGATTTTTGGCCAGCGCGATAATAAATGAATCATCTTGTTGTTTGGGCTAATAAGAAGTAATAGTAAAAACATTCCCAAAAAAACAATTGCCAAAATTAAAGTTGAATCAACCCAACTCGAAGTGTTTTCAATAAACAAGATGCCAGAAAGCATCACCAGTATTAACCCAACAATATCGAAGACTCTTTCTAAAACTATTGAACTCACTACGCGAGAGTTGTTAATTTTGCACTTTTGGTGGTGACAAAAATATGCTTTGCTAAAATCTCCTATTTTGGAAGGAAGGAGCATGTTAAGTGTGCTAGCGGCCAAGGTCATTTGAAAGAGCTGATTATATCTGATCTGATTGCTTTTACCAAGAATAAATTGCCAGCGCAAAGCCCTTATCAAATAAATGGCAAATAATAAAACAAAAGCCACCGTTACGTAAATAAGGTTGGCACCTTTAAAGTGAATTACTACTTGTGAAATGGAGAGCCTTGAATAAATGACAACCAGCAAGGCAATAGTCATTAGTATTGAAATAACTTTTTTCATAGTTAAAAACTCAAAAAAGACCGCACAAAAACCATATACAAAAATAGTAATTCCTTAGGTAGTTTGTAAATAAGATTAGCTATTTTTTTTTCGGCTAGGGCCATATTGAATAAAATTAGCTGAGCCGCAATATAATCATTCCAAGCCAAAGAATCTTTTGGCTGGCTAGAATTGTTTATTTTACCAATTGCCTGAACAGTAAATTTATGATAAATGAGTGGTCGTTTTTGACTGGAAATTATTTTTTGCGGATCAAGTGGCTCAAGATAAATCTCATTTCGATCGCTCATTTTAGAGATAATGTCACTCATTTTTTTATTTCGAGAGATAATTGCGGAGTATTTAAATTTTTTCTTTCTAAATTTTTTTAGCCATAGATCGCCGAAGCTAATATCGAAATTTTCAGCACTGTGGTCTTGACAGTATAGGCATTTCTTGGGCATATGAAAAAATATATTTTGAAATAGACCAAAATCAAAATAAGGAAAATCAAAAGTTTCTTTCGACTTTAAAGTAATTTGGCTTTGACCTCGCCAATGTCCGCGGCGAAAGCAAAAGTCCTTTAGATTTTTTAAATCAATCTTATTTTTAAGAACCGATTCTATTAATTCAGAATTAGATGTATGGCCGCAAAATAAACCGATCGTAATTATTTTGTTTGTTTTATTAAGGTTGGCCAATGTTTTTAATTGGCATGGAAGAGCAACTATTGCTAGCGGTCCGGTTATCTCTTCGATTTGTTTAGTGATCGGCGTCATTGCAAAATCAATATAAATGCTACTCCCAGATGAAAGAATGTCTTTTCGAGAGCGAGCAATAAATGGTTGCGGTCTTAATTTTCCGTTAACAACCTCTAATTTACTAACTATTGCTGCGGTAATATGCTTGTTTTCTAAGAGATGCAACAATAGCTGGCTTACCATGCCCCCTGAGGCCGCTTTTTCACGGACCAGTTGATCATTAGTATAACCGCAAAAGCAGCGGTCAAAATTGCCCAAATAATAATCTATCGATTTTGATCGTAAAGTCATATTTAATTTTCCAATAGTTCTTTTATTATAGTAAAATTCACTTTCGAAGACTCTTTGACCTTTGTTAAGTGGGCGCGTATGGTATTTTTATATCCGTTAATATCGCTTACGATAGTTGTAAACTTTTCTTCTAGCAAGTTCTTCTTTAGATGGGCATAATCAATGGCCAAATCTTGTAAAGAAAAAAGACGTAAAGTTTCAGTATACTTGTGACTCCAGCCAATAACTAAAGGAACTACCTCTTGCGAAAGCGCACAAACCAAAGCATGGTATCTGGAGCTGATTAGAATGTCTAGATTTTGAATTAGGAAACGTAAATCTTCTGCTGAAAATTCGTTATCAAGTAGTAAAATATTTTCACTCGGTGCTAGCTTAGAGGAGAGGTCTTTTATTGCTTGTCGATCGTTGTTTTTTGGTTTATGACTTTTTTGGCGAGCGCAGTAAGGAAACAAAATAAAACAATACTTGTTTTCATTTTTGCTAATGAGATTAGTAATTAAATCTAAATAAGGAATTTTTAAACGTTGGCAATATTGCAAAACTACTGAACTGGGGGCAATGCCAACCTTGATTAGAGAAGACTTTTTCATTTTTGAAACAAAATCTCGTATTGGCTGACTTATATTCTTTTCTTTAAGTGTCATTGAAAACGCTCCGTCAGCAGAATACTCGTAATTGGTTAATCCAAGTTGATTTAGATTTTCTATTGTTTTTTCTCCTCGGGCGGCGATTTTAGTTACTTTTTTTAAAATTGCTTTAGCTGCAGTTCGGTTAATAAACTGCTTAAATGGTCCGATAGCTTGAGAATATTTAAAATTTTTTTTTTCTTAACAGTATAGGAACAATATCGCAGGCAATATTGTAAAGTAAAATAAGTCCTCGGCCGTCGGAGTAACTTATGCCAGCGATGTTAACTACCAAGTCAGCTTTAGATACAATTCTTAACACCTTGTTTTTAAGTAAAATGTTTTTTATTGGAGTAATCCAGGAAAATAAATAATAGAGTGCACTCAAAGGCATAGCTATACATATAATATCAAACGGAGTGCATTTGATAATATTTAAATCATCGTAAAAATTAAATTTTTTATCTTCTTGATAGTAAATTGTTAAACAATCAATGAGGCAACCTTCAGGACAAAATTGGTTTCTATTTTGGGCGAGGCTTATGAGCATGCTGGCGGCACCTTTGTTCCCAGTTAAGGTAGCTCCAATTACGGCGATTGTTTTCATTGACCTTCTCTTTTTCTTAATTCAATTTTGCGTACTCTTAATTGAATATCTTCCAGGAGGTGTCGATTGGCGCTAATTTGATCACCAATAATACCCATCAGAAACAGAAAGAATCCGGTAATCAACAAGGTGATACAGAGAAAAAGAGAAGCGAGATGTTCGTTTCCGGAATGATCAAAAAATTGAAGCCAGAAATAACGTCCTCCAATAAGAATACCTAAACTTAGAAGTATAGATCCGGCATAGCAGAATATTTTTAATGGCTGGTAGAACGAAAAAATTCTCACCATAGTGACTATTGATTTACCTATGTATGAGGGGATACTCCTGACTAGTCTTGACTTACGCTTGGATCGATTCGTTTTTATTTCAATGAATTCAATTCGACGTTGTTGTTGTCCGGCTTGAATCAGAGTTTCCAAGGTGTATGTATATTTAGAAATGACATTTATTCCTAAAGCTGCTTCTCTGCTAAAACTGCGAAAACCACTAGTAGCATCGAGAACATTTATTCCAGAAAGAACTTTTATTGCCCAACTGCCAATTTTCTGGAGACGTTTTTTGATCCAGGAGAAATCCTCGACTGTTTCAACTTGTCGATTGCCAACGACGATATCGGCTCTATTTTCTAATATTGGTCTGACTAATCTTTCAATATCTTCGCCTTTATACTGATTATCGGCGTCGGTATTGACAATAATATCGGCACCTAATTTTAAAGCTGTGTCTAAACCAGAGAGAAATGCCCGAGCCAAACCCTTATGCCGGTTAAGAGAGATGATATGGTTCACCCCAGCTTTTTTAGCTACCTTTATTGTATTGTCACTGCTTCCATCATCAATTATTAAAGTTTCGATTGAATTGATTCCTTGAATTTCTCGCGGTAGATCGTTTAATGTGTCTTTAAGGTTATCTTGTTCATCCCAACACGGTATCTGTATAATCAACTTGACCATAATTTACCTCCATCAACTATTATTGATTTTTTCTGCCAATAGTATTTTTTACTAAGCTCAAACCAGCCTTTGTTTTTCTTTTTAATTCGTCCGCACTTCGTATAGATAAGAGTGTTTTAATAGCAAAAGATGGTCGCAGATAAAATTGACGGTAGCATTTGTTTAAAAGAATTTTTAGTTCGTCTCTATTGATATCTACTTCCCAACGCGGCACGTGGAAATCTTTACTTGGGTTAATTGCAAATTCTCGCCATAGATCATGGTCAATTACGCCTTGTTCTAAAGCCTGACAATAAAGCTGAGTTGCAGGATAGGGGGTTGTTATAGAAAATTGGGCATAATCGGGATTCAATTTTTTAGCGAAATTTAGAGTAGAATAAACATCTTCCACTTTCTCTGAAGGATGGCCGATCATAAAATCAGCTAAAGTGGTAATTTTATATTTTTTAGTTAGATAAAAGGCATTTACTACCTGTTCTAAAGTAATACCTTTTTTTATTCGTTTAATGATCCGGGTTACTCCCGACTCTACACCGAAGCTAATGCGTTGACAACCAGCTTTTTTTAAACTGCTCACCATTGTTTCATCAATCGTATCGACTCGGGCTCTTAAGCTAAATTTTAATTTAAGTTTTTTGGCTATAATTTGACGGCAAATTTCATTAACTCTTTGATGATCTACAGTAAATGTATCATCGTGAAAAAAAATCTCATTAATACCTAAGCTGAGACAATCTTCAATCTCTCGAATAACGTATTCAGCACTTGTTGCTCGGAATTTCTTACCAAGTCGATTGCAAAAAATACATTGATAGGGGCAGCCACGACTGGTAATCGCGGTGGTCATTAGTCTCTTGCTAGAAAGGAGATTGCGATATCGTTGATAATCCAAGAGACGTCGGTCAGGTATTGGCAGCGAATTCAAATCATCAATATAGGAGTTTGGCGGACCCTTAATTGTATTAGTGCCGTCTTTGAAAAAGATTCCAGCAATGTTTTTTAGCTGGTCGAAGTTGCCAAGGTTATTGAGAAATAAAACAATACTATGTTCAGCTTCACCAGAAAAAATATAATCAAAGCTGTCCTTAGCGATTGTTTCATTTGGAAATATCGTAGCATGTGGCCCGCCGCCAATTACAATAATTTTTTTATTTAATGCCAATTCAGATTCTTTTACCAAAGCAGATGTTTTTAGTCCGTCTAAAAGCATAAAAGTTATTAGAGTGATTCCAACGATATCCGGATTGTATTCGATAATTTTTTGTTTGAGTTCAGAATAGCCCATCTTGTTTAGTTGACAGTCAATAATTTTTACCGAGTGAGGAGTTTTCTTGATCACGGTCGCTATAGATAAAAGCCCTAAAGGAGGATAAGCTCCTTTTTCAGCTACGATAAAAGGTGGTTGAGTTGTAGCGATAATATTTTCTGTAGGAGGATTAATCAAAAGTATCTTCATAAGAATTGAAATTATTCTTTATTATACCATTATTTTTTCAAGGCAAAAGAATTGATTTAATCCAAAAAAGAACTTATGATGATGGGTAATTTTAAATAAGCCTTGCGATAGATGTTTTATTTTTTTCAAATTATAATAGTGGTGGTGGTCGTTTTTGATAGTAGGAACATAAAGACGAATTATGGTTTCACTTTGTTTTGTTGGAGTGGTAAAAATAAATTTACCATTAGCGTTGAGAATTCGGTGTATTTCTTTAAAAGCAATTTGAGGATTTTTTAAATGTTCTAGCACCGCAAGCATGCTTACGAAATCGAAATAAGCGTCAGGAAAGTTAAGATGGTCGTAAAAAGTATCACCGTACTTTGAATCAATACCGTAGATTTTTTGACAAGGTGATCGTTTCATGAGAAATCCATCGCCGCAACCAATATCTAAGTGGTTCTTGCCGGCAACTAAGAATTTACTAACTTGATTGGTGCGCAATCTTTTTGTGATTGGCATAATCATTTTAGCCAACAAGCTTTTCCCTCGATAATACTCTTCTTTTGAAAGAAATTCACCCCTTAACTTACCTTCAATGATTTCAATCATTGCTTTTTCTCCTTAATAGAGGTTAGTTGTCGAATTGTGGTTCTCGTCAATAACAGTATGCTTGATTAGCAGATGGTTGTCAATTGCTATGAGATTTGTGACCGATGTAAATATTATGAATCAAGTGACATTTTTTTTCAAAGAATTCTTGACAAATGTCACAAAAATGTGTTATATAGAAATTACGCAGTATGTAATTTTTAAACGGAGGTTAGACATGTCGGTAGATTGCAAAAAAAATAGTTTAAACGGGATAAGCCATATTAATTTAAAAGAAGAAAATATTGATTCCCAAGTTATTGAAAAGGTTCCAGTCAGGGTAGCTATTCATTATGGGCTAATCCCATATAAGTTTGAAAACGGAAAGTTAATTGTGGTTTTATCGGATCCGTTAAATACGCATAAAATCGACGATCTAAAGCTAATATTGGATACAGACATTGAACCGGCTCTTGGAGATGAAAAAGACATTTCAGAAGCGATTCAAAAATATTATGGTGTAGGTGCCAATATTTCAGAAGAAATGGACTCGCAAAATAATTCTCAATCTTATCGGTCTCAGGTTGAAACAATTGATTCTCAATCGCAAGATCATTCGGTGATTCAGTTTGTAAACCAAATTTTTTCAAAAGCGCTAGATGAAAGAGCGACCGATATTCATTTAGAACCGTTTAGAAACCAGCTGCGAATTCGTTTTCGAATTGATGGTTTTCTTTATGACGTTCCAATATCAAATTCGATGAATTCACTTTATCAAGTTATTGTATCGAGAATAAAAATAATGGCGTCTTTAGATATTGCCGAACATCGTATTCCCCAAGATGGAAGAATAAGGATATCAATCGCAGGTAAGGAGTTAGATTTAAGAGTGTCGATTTTGCCATCTTGTTTTGGTGAATCAGTGCAAATAAGAATATTAAGTTTAAAGTCGTTTTTAGGGCTTTCGCATCTTGGGCTATCGAAAAGTAATTTAAGTAAGATCGAACATTTAATTAACCGTTCGCATGGCATTATTTTTGTTACTGGTCCAACCGGAAGCGGCAAATCAACAACTTTGTATGCGGCATTGCAACGCAAGAATATACCTCAAACCAAGATTATTACAATCGAGGATCCAATCGAATACCAAATTGGAGGCGTAACTCAAATGCAAATTAATTCTAAAATAAAGTTTACCTTTGCCAGCGGTTTGCGTTCAATTTTAAGGCACGATCCTGACATTATTATGGTTGGTGAGGTAAGAGATGCCGAAACCGCTGATATTACAATTCGCTCAGCAATGACTGGTCATCTTGTTTTTTCGACCCTTCACGCTAACAATGCAGTAAGCACTCCAGGAAGACTAATCGATATGGGAATAGAACCATTTTTAGTAGCTTCGTCATTAGAGGGCGTGGTTGCTCAACGTTTAATTAGAGTATTATGCCCCGAGTGCAAGCGTAAAAAACGCGTTCTGGGCAGTTTTTTTAAAAAAGAAGGGCTTGCTATTGATAGTCAAAATGTGGAGATTTACGAGCCAAAAGGGTGCGAGAGTTGTCGTTTTACAGGATTTCGTGGGCGAGTGGGGGTGTTTGAGGTGTTGATAATAAACGATGAAATTAGAGAGCTGATTCTTAATCGTGTTGCCAGTCACATAATAAAAGAGAAAGTTTCCATTCATACCTTGCGCCACGACGGATTAGAGAAAGTTTTAGATGGAACAACTTCCTTAAGCGAAGTAATGAGAGTTACATAATGAGTGTATTTTTGTATAAAGCTAAAAAGGGTCCTAAAGAATTCATTGAGGGTGAATTAGAAGCAATGAATATTGATGAAGCAACCATTAAAATTAATTCTATGGATCTATTCCTTTTATCGATTAAAAGAAAGAAGGCATCGTTTCTTTTTGGGGCAAAAGTTCCTTTAAGGGAATTAATTGAGTTTACTAGTCAGTTTTCATCTTTAATTAATTCCGGATCAACACTTCTTTTTTCTCTTAACGTCTTATCGGCAAGTGCAGAGTACCCGAAACTTAGTCCAATTATTGATGATATTATTTTTCAAATAAAAGAAGGTAAAGAATTTTCACAAAGCTTAAGTTGCTATCGAAGTGTTTTCTCTCAATTGTATATTTCTTTGGTGAGGGCAGGTGAGCTTAGTGGCACTTTAGGTGTTAATCTAAAAAGGTTAAGCCGGTTACTGGAAGAAGAATCAGATTTTCGGGCTAATCTAATTTCGGCGCTAACGTATCCTTGCTTGGTGTTAGGAGTTGCGATTTTAACGGTTGTCGTGTTATTGCAATTTGTGATACCAAAGATCGCAAACATCTTTAGCGAGATCGATCAGGTTCTACCGCCTTCGACATTGTTTCTTGTAAATTTTTCTAATTTTTTTACTCATTACTGGTATTTTGTTTTACCGGTTTTAACGCTGGTAGCTCTTGCGACTAAGTATTTTTTAACGAGTAAATATGGAAAATTGATTTGGGACCGTGAAAAACTAAGAATCTTTGGATTGGGCAATTTATTTTTAAAGATAGAAATTTCTCGATTTTCACGCACTCTTTCGTTGCTCTTGCGCCAAGGGTTATCGATGGATAAGGCCCTGGTGGTGGCGGTTTCGAGTGTTTCAAATATTTTTATTCACAATAGTATAAAAACAATTGAAAAGCAAATACACCACGGAACATCGCTGAGCAATGCAGTAAGGGCGAGTGGGATTTTTCCTTGCGGTTTTGTAAGTGTAGTTAAAGTGGGTGAGGAGTCGGGCTCCCTTGATGAGGCATTAGCTAAGTTGGCGGATAATTACAAAAAGGATATTAACAGAAGAGTAAAAAGGATGCTGGCAGTAGTTGAACCGTTGTTAATTTTGGTAGTTGGATTGATTGTTGGTTTTGTGGTTGTTTCAATGCTTTTGCCAATATTTGATATGGACTTTAGTTTTTAATGAGGCATACGTAGGAGGATAAAATAACCAAGATACAAGATACCCTTCGGGAATACTCAGGGCAGGCAATAATCAAATAATAACCAATAACCAAATTTAAATAACTAAATAAGGTGATTATGATGTTTGATCTAGAAAAAAGAACTACTGAATTTGCTAAAGCTGTTATCAGGATGTGTAAAAGGTTATCAAGAAATCCAATGAATGATAGGCTAGTTGGGCAAGTTGTTGGATCGGCGGGTTCTATTGGGGCGAATTATAGAGAAGCTAATGATGCTTTGGGCAAGAAAGACTTTATTCAAAGAATGAAAATTTCAAGAAGAGAAGCAAAAGAAAGTCATCACTGGCTAGAATTGATTTTAGAAGCTCATAGCGACAAAGGATTAGAAATTAAACCGTTGATAGAGGAATGTGATCAGCTTAAAAAAATTCTATCTTCTATCATTAGTAAATCGCAATAGTGTTTGTTATTTGGTTATTGAATATTGGTAATTGTTTGTATCTTGCATCTTGGTTATTGATGTTTTAAGTTTAAATAATTCTGTATATTGTAATTTTTAATGAGGCATATATTTTTCGGAGAAAAATATCTAGCCGAATTAACCCTGAGCGAGCCATATGGTGAGCGTAGGGTAATAAGGAGGTAAGCATGCATAAATCTTTTAGTTTGATTGAACTAATGTTGGTGTTGGTTATTATTGGAGTTTTGGCGTCTTTAGTTGCGCCGCGTCTTAGGGGTCGTGCTCAACGGGCAAGAACTATTGCCGCTAAGGCTGATATCGAAGCGAATATGTCGGCAGCTTTGGATCTTTATGAGATGGATTTGGGCTTTTACCCTAAAGAGCTGGGTGATTTAGTAAATACACCCGTTGGGCAAGATGCCTGGGCTGGTCCATATTTAAAAAAGACTCCAAAAGATCCGTGGCAGCGTGACTATCATTATCAAACTCCTGGCATTCATAATCAAGATTACGATTTAGCTTCAGCCGGTAAAGATGGTGTGTTGGGTAACGATGACGATGTATTTAATTGGGAGTAAGTGAAATTAGCGATGAAAAAAGCGATATTACTCTTTGAAACAGCTTTGGTTGTATTGTTGGTTGCGATTATCTCGGTTTTTTTGGTGCGAAGCTGCAGTATTTTTTTGAAATCTCAGAAAAAAAGTAAAAATTACATGCAGGCGGCGTTACTTATTGAGAAGAAATTTTTTCAAATGCAGCGCAATCGTGGTGACAACAAAGGCATAGAGTTTTACGACACAGAGATCGATGGGTTAAAAAAAGCTGTACTGAAGGCAAACGGAGAGGTTATTTTTGATGTGGTCGTTTTTAAAATGGATAATCAATGAAAAAAAGTTTAACTTTAATTGAGGTACTAATGGCTTGTGCGATCTTTGCGGTTGTTGCGGTGTCACTTTATTCGCTTTTGTCGGGTACAATTTTCACACACAAGCGAATGGCAAAGTGTAATCACCAAAACGTATATCGTAATTTAGAAATTGTTGCAGGGGATTTGCGTAATGGGGTTTGCTTTGGTGGGGATGATTTAGTTTTCGATGGTAACAGTCGGCAGTGTCGATTTAAGAGTTTGGCCAAAAATTACAAAACAGGACATCTGCAAATATTAGATATCAGTTACAATTTTTATAACAATGCTTTATTTAAGAATGTAAAAAAATCTGGCGACAGCAGCAAAACTGAATTTATTAGCGACATAGAAAATATGGAGTTAACTTATTTTAACGGCGAAAGTAACACTTGGCATGAGAGCTGCCAAAGTGAGGATGGTTTTCCTTCTGCGGTAAGGCTAAAAATCACTGGTCGAAACGAAGAAAATTGGGAGAAATATATATGCGTAAGGCCACAGTATTAATTTTTGCATTAGGGCTACTTACTTTACTTTCATTAATTTGTTTAGAAATGGGACTTAAAAGGATGGTTGAGGTTAAAAAAGCACGTTTGTTTTTAAATAAAACGCGCGCCTCTTTACTTGCTTTATCCGGTATAAATTGCGCTAAGAACTTATTTTTATCGGGTAACGTTGGCGATGGTTTGCAGTTTGAGGTAGTTTATAATTTTCCGTATCGAGAGGGTTCGTTGAAGCTTTTTGTTGAAGATGAATCTTCACGTATTGACCTTAATTTTGCTAGTGATGAAGTTTTAGAGAATCTTTTTAATTCCGTTGGCCTTGGTGAAAAGCTCGACTATGTTTTGGATTATATCGATCAAGACAGCAGCCGGCGCAGGTTTGATTCAGAGCAAAATGCCAAAAACGGTAGTCTTGATTTTACTGAAGAACTCTTATTAATCAATGAAATAAGCGCCAGTGATTATAGCCGGATTAAAGATTTTATTACTGTTTTTAACGGTGATGAAATGATTAACGTTAATACTGCCAAAGAAGAGGTTCTAGAGGCAGTTGTTGGTAGCCTGTTGGCGGCTAAGATTTTAAGTGCTAAAGAAAGCGCAGGTTACAACAACAGCGAATGGCAGAACTTATTAGATGGTCTAAGTGCTGCGCAGCAAAAAGTGCTAAGGGAGAATTGCAAAATTGATTATGGTCATTTGCGAATTAATAGTCGGGCAGAAATTGCCAAAGCAGATAAAAATATATTATGTGTAATTGACCAAAATCAAAAGGTTAGGTATTGGCATGAAGAATAAGAAGATTTTGATTATTGAGGGCGGATGCAAAAAAATAAAAGTTTGCTCTGTCGCCGGTGGAAAAAAGAAAGTCGTAACTTGCTTGTATTTAGAGCAGCAAAAAGCAATTGACATGCTTTGCGCCCAGCATTATGACCAATTAATAGTTTCTTTGCCGCGGCAATTTTTTATGATGAGATTTTTAGAGCTTCCATCTCAAAACAAAAAAGAAATCGAACAAATGGTGATTTTTCAGTTAAAAAAAACATTACCATTTTCATTGGATGAAGTTGTTTACGACTATAACATATTTAGCCGGAGAAATGGGTGTTCAGAGATTTTGGTTTTTCTTATTGAAAAAAAGAAGCTCAAAAAAGCGTTGGCACCTTTTAACGAATTCGGTAAGTTAATTGATTCTGTAGTTATTGAAAGCGATGGTCTTGCGAATTGGTTTATAGCATCAGCAGGGAGTGGTATGCATTATCCGCTGATACTTGTTGATGTTGAGGGTGATAGTGGTCATTTTTGTTTTTTGAATAAACAAGGGATGGTGTTTTCACGCAAATTCTTTTATTCTGATGAGGCCCAATTCCAACACGGGGTTAGAGAGTCGTTGCAGATTTATGAGAAAAAATTTGGAAAGTTAGATGATATTAAAATAGTACTTACCGGCGCGTACGATAAAATTTTCAAAAACACTATCGCGATAGATTCACTATGCGATCAAATGGTTGTAAAGAGCGGTATATCGTTTAACTCTTTGCTAGGTGTTGATTATGGGGCGAAATTTGACTTTTCACCCCAATTTATCTGTCGGCACAAAAAGATGCGTCAAAAAATAAAGATGTATATTGATGGCGGAATTGTTCTTCTGGAGGTGTTTGTGATTCTTTTTATATTGCTGGGTGGCTATTTTTTTAATCGATATAGTTATTTAAATTATCTCAATTCAGAACTAAATAATATGGAGCTTACAAAGAGTGAATTTGAAGGATTGGTATCAAAATTAGATGTACTGGATAAAGAGGTAAACAGTCAAAGCGGATTTAGCGATGCGTTGTATCGGCTGGTGTTCTCATTTGCCGGAGACATTAAAATTTCTTTTTTAGATTTCAAAAATGAAGGAGATTTTTCAGTAAACGGATACGCAGAAGAAGCAGCCAATGTTTTTGCCGCGGTAGCAGAGTTAAACAAAGACAAATTATTTAAAAATGTTGGAGTTCAACATGCTTCTAAAGTGGAGGGCAGTGAGTTTGTGGAATTTTGCATTAACGGAGAGCTTAAATGAAATTAAAAAATCTCTCTTATCGAGAAAAATTTATTTGGTTGTTTCTGGCAGCGGTGGTTGGTTTTGCTTTTTCATTTAATTATGTAGTAGTGCCAATAGCCGTCGTGGCTAAAAAATTAAACAAAGATATTGCTACTAAAGAGCATCTATTAAAAAAATATAGTAACTTTATCAAAAAGGGAAATGATTTGTCATTATTAACGGTTCAACACAAGGAGGTTTTAGAAGCAAAGGCTAACAATGATAGCATTTCGAATGATTTATTTAAATCTCTTAAAGATGCGGCAAAAAAATGGCAGCTAGATGTTAAAAAAATACGACCGTTACCGATTAAAAAAACCAAAAACTACAGCAAAGTATTTTTAGATGTGGAGTTAAGCGGAGATTTTTCTTCCGTATTTAATTTTATAAATGACTTAGAGGCGCTAGCGACGCTTATTCGGGTTGAGTCTTTTCAGCTATTCAATTCTAACGCGGCGGTTAACTCGCTAAGATACAGAGTTACTTTTTCTAGGTTGTTTTTTTAAATGGAGTAATTATGATTTTAAATGTTTTACGGAGAGTTTTATTTTTAGTAATTCTTATTTTTTTGGTTTATGTATTATTTTCTCGTCAAGAGTATGTTATTGGAAAAACAATTAACAAAATAGACAGCTCTGTTTTAAAGCGATCAAAAGAAAACGAAAAAAAGGATTACCAAGATTTCTTAAGCAAGGTTAAAAAATGTGCAGTGTTTGATGTGGAGGCATTAAAGCCTAAAAAGGTATTGTCAAAAAAAGAAAGCAAAAAAATCGACAAAACAATAAAGAATTTACGTTTAGCAGGAGTTATCACTGCTGGCGGCCAAAGAGCAGTAATTGAAAGTAAAAGTGGCAGTACCACATTTTACGTACAAGAACAGGAGGTGTTTTTAGATAGCATCAGGGTTGATAGAATAACAAACAAATCAGTAACGTTGCGCTATAAAGGAGAGGTATTTGAACTGTACCTGTAAAATTATGAATAAAAAATTAATTATTATTGCATTGTTTTTGCTGCCGATATTTGTGTTTTCCCAGACAAATAATATATCATTGGACGTTAAAAGTATGGACATTATTGATGTTCTAAAGATTTTAGCTGATCAAGGCGAGTTTAACATTTCAGTTAGTGGGGATGTGCGCGGCCGGGTGACATTATTTTTAAAAGACGTTAACGTTAAGGATGCTTTAGAGATTGCTTTAGTATCTGCTTCGCTTGCCTATGAACAGCGCGGTGAAATTACCTATATTATGACCGATCGCGAATATGAAACCAAATACGGCAAAAAATACGGCGATAATAAGAAAGTTAAGGCGTTTAAATTAAAATATGCAAAAGCATTGAATGTGCGCGAGCTGCTTATTCAAGCTGTATCCGGAGTGGGTAAGGTGATTATGGATACCTCAACCGACACAATTATAGTTATTGATACCGAAGACAATATAAAGCAGATGGAGAAAATCATTACTTATGCGGATAAACCTGTCAAAACAAAAGTTTTTCAACTTGATTATGCGTTAGCTGAAGAAGTTGAGCCAAAAATAAAAGAGCTGCTTACTCCCTTAGCAGAGCTAACTATTGATCAGGCAAGTAATAAGATAATTATTCGGGATTATCCTGATAAATTAAAAAAGATAGAAGAATTAATAAGTGCGATTGACGAAAAACCTTTACAAGTTTTGATTAACGCGAAAATTGTAGAAATCAGACCGTCGGAGAAGTTTTATTCAGGAGTGAATTGGGAATATTGGATAGATAAGTATTTTAGAGTTGACGGTGATTTTGCTATTTCCAGCCCGTCAGCAACAACCGATAAAGCGAGGTTTGGAACAATCGGGACAACCGTATCCGAGGGAGGCGATTATACCGGTATAATAGATTTTCTGGAAATTTTTGGGGAGACCAAAATTCTTTCGAGTCCTCGCATACTAGCTTTAAATAATAAAGAGGCAAAAATTCTTGTTGGAACCAAAGATGTCTACATTACGTCTACAACTTCACAAGTTGGTGATTCGGCGGTTGTTAGTCAGGCAGTTAATTTTGTTGATGTTGGCGTTAAATTGTTTGTTACACCAACAATCAATCGTTCCGGCGATATTACTTTGCAGATAAAACCCGAAATTAGCTCATCGGAGCGAATGGACATTACTTCTGATGATAAAATTACCGAAATTCCGGTTGTAACCACTTCCGAGGCTGAAACCACAGTGATGGTAAAGGACGGAGTATCAATCATTATTGGAGGACTGCGAAAAATAACTCACGAAAAAGAACGCAAGCAAGTGCCAATTCTCGGCAGCATACCTTTGTTGGGTGCGGCTTTTCGCAGCAAAAAGGATGAACAATCAGAAAGCGAATTAGTTATTCTCTTAACCCCCCAGATAGTTTCCGGCGAGAACTCAACCGAAGAAGAGCTTGATTATGAGCTAAACGGAGACATGGGCGAGGGCGAAACCAAATCTCAATTCTAACCCCCAAACCCGTGTACACCTACGCGGTGTACATGGGTTATTAGCGACATTTTTTTTAAAAATAACCTTGACAAACGTCACAATGGTATGGTATACCTAAGTAAGGTGACATTGATATTATAATTATTTGAAATAATTGTCATAAATGGTTGTGGCAAGCAAGGAGGCGAAGATGAAAAATAAGGTGTTTTGTGTTTTGGGTGTTTTAACCATTCTCTGCAGTTTTCTGTCTGTAATGGCAGCGGATGGTGATTTGATTGTTAATGGTAATGTTGGAATTGGTACAACTAGCCCTTCAAGTTTGTTGACGCTTAAATCGCCGCAGCCGAGTTTTAAAATATTTGAAGATGATGCAGTTTTAGATAATGGTTGCTGGCGGATGATGGGCCATGCTGAGAATCTATATTTTTCAACTGTCAATAATGATAATAATCTCGCGATTACCTGGATGCGAATTGAAAGAACTGGAATCGATGTAGATCGAATTATATTGCCGGAAGGTTATGTTGGCATTGGCACCGCCTCTCCATCTGCTAAGTTGCATGTTAATGGAAACTTTGTTGCAAGTGGTACCAAAAATTTTGAAATCAATCACCCGACTAAGCCAGGTAAAAAGTTAATCCATGCTTGCATTGAGGGCCCTGAGGCTGGTCTTTATTATCGCGGTAGGGGAAAACTCAAAAATGGCAAAGCAGCGGTCAAGCTGCCGGAATATTTTGAAGCTTTAGCTAGAAAAAAAGATCGGACCATTCAACTTACTGCTCGCGGTCCTATGCCGTATGTTCTAAGTTGTTCAGCAATAAAGGACGGTAAATTTATTGCATACGGCAGCAAGAAAGACGGGGTATTTTATTGGGAAGTAAAAGCAGTACGAGCTGATGTTGATGTTTTACTTAGTGAAAGAGACGGCCAAGTTGCCGACAGTAAAGAAAGCCGGGAAGCTTTCTCAAAGATCAGAGGTAAGGAATGGAAACGCAAGAAAAGTAGAAAATAAGCAATAAGGGGGCGATTTTGCATGAAGCAGTTAGTAATTTTTATGGCGGTTGTTATATTAGCCAGTTTGTTATTGATTCCTAAACGGCAGCAACAGCAAACAGCATACAAAGTTTGGTTAAATGACGATAATGGCAATAAATATTATGGTTACGAAAAAGATGGAGTTTTGCATGTTAACGATGAAGACGGTCAAAACTACACTTTTCAGTTCGGCGACAATGGAAAAATATATCGCATCGATGCCGACACCGGAACAAAAACACGCTTCAACGCGTTGGTAACTGATAGCTACAAAAAAATGAAAGGCTATGGAGCGTAATGTAGTTGATATTTGATGCTAATTTTGAGTTATGAAAGGAGAATATATGATTGCTAATCGATTTATAATTTTTTTAACATGCGCATTCTTAGCTCCCTTTGCTGCTAATGCCGATACATATCTCACTCGCATTCAAAGAGTGCCGGGTGCAACTTACACCTCGATTCAAGATGCTTACAATGCTGCAACTACCGGGGATACGATTCAGGCTCAGTCGGGTTGGTTTGATGAAAGCTTAACTTTTAATCGTGATATATCAGTCACAATTGAAGGTGGCTATAACAGTGATTTTACCTACAGCACGGGAGAGGCCGCAGTGGTAATTGGCTCGATGTCTAGCGCATTGGGCCAAATTACCGTAGACAATGTCACTTTAAGCAGCGGTAATGATGGTCAAGCTATGGCCTCTTCGTTAGATGTAAATATAATCAATGCACAAAACGGAATAACTATTCATGATAACGACACCGTAACATTTTCTTTTGACCCGCTTGTCGGTGCGCCAGCTGCGACCGAATATTGCTTTTCAATAAATAATACGGTGGTCGGCGATTGGTCAGTGCAGAGCAGTTGTAACTGGGTAGTGAGTGGTTGCGGCGAATTTACCCTTAAAGTAGAGGCTCGTTATCCTAATGGATATGATAGCCACCAAGAGATTTTTTATGTGTATCGGCAACCGGTAAATTATCCAAGTTAGAGGGAACATGAAAGAATTAATTCTTAAAGAAAAGATTGCTAACAAAATATTTACGATTCGTGGTCATCGGGTAATGCTTGATAGCGATTTGGCAGAGCTTTATGGGGTGGAAACTAAACAGTTGACTCGTCAGGTTAGGAGAAATATCGATCGATTTCCTGATGACTTTATGTTCTTGCTCAATAAGCAGGAATTTGAAAACTTGAAGTGCCATTTTGGCACCTCAAGTTGGGGTGGCCGCAGATACGCTCCGAAGAAAAAAATAGGGTTTCATTAAAAAAGAGAGGGTAAAATGGCTTATGACAAAGTTAAAGGTTTAGAGGGTGATGCTTTTGATCAAATAATTACCAAGAATTCAATCTTTAGGATTCTGCTGGTTTTAACATTAATTCTACAAACAGCATTCTTGCCTGTGGCCGATATTATACCTAAAGTGGTAAGCGATTCTGGTTTTAAACTTGCCACTGGAGGTGAGGTTCTAAAATGTATTAGTAATTTTATAATGCCAGATGCTTTTGGTGATATTTTCGCCCCACCAGAAGGGGCAGTATCCGGGGCAATGAGCGCGGGGAATTTGTCGCAAAGCTTTTCAGCCGATTTATTCACCGGTAAGGCATCTTGTGCATATCCCATTGCAGTAGTGCCCGGACGAAAGGGCGTTCAACCAAATTTATCTTTGAGTTATTCCAGTCAGGTTTCAAATACTTGGTGTGGTTTAGGGTGGAATTTAGGCGTGGCCTCGATCTATCGAGCCAGTAACCAGGGGATTCCTCAATACGATAGTTCTGATGTCTTTATCTTTTCAGTTAGCGGCACTGAATCTGTGCTCATACCTATTGGTGGCGATCAATACCGCGTTCAAACCGAAAGCGGCTTTAGCAAATTTTACTATACCGGTTCTTGCTGGGAAATAAGTGATAAGGCCGGCACAGTTTATCGTTTAGGCTATAATTCTGATTCCAAGGTAGTTAACGCCAAAGGTACTTATCGATGGTCATTAGACAAAGTAACTGACTTAAACGGTAATTATATGAGCGTCGCTTATACTCACGATCAAGGCACGCTTTACCCATCACAAATAAAATACACCGGCAACGAAACAACCTCCGATTTGCCTCTTTGCCAAGTTGATTTTACCTTAGAGTCAAGAGATGACGCACCTTCAAGTTATCGTAGTGGTGTTAAAACCTATCTGGCCTACCGTTTAAAAGAAATCACAACCCGCGTTGACGGCGCTTTAGATAAGAAATATACATTAGATTACACTTATAGCGCGCAAACTCAACGTTCTTTGCTTACCTCAATCACTCAATACGGTTCTGACGGGGTAACATCGCTTCCTTCAACAACTTTTACCTATTCTCAGGACGATTACGCAATTACCCCAAGTTCACTTTGGCTTGACAGTCATAGCAGCGATTATCCTCTTACTGGTGACTTTAATGGTGACAGCGTAACTGATGTAGGATTTATCTATTCTGACCAAGCGTATGTCGCGCTCTCAAATGAGAATGGATTTAACGCTCCAGTACAAACTCCGGGTCAATGGGGGAGCTTAACCGATGTTATAACCGGTGACTTTAATGGTGATGGGTTAACCGATATCACTAAAAGAGAGGTTACAGATATCACTACGGCAAATATTGGTGGGGACACAAGTCATTCTGATAGTTTTGTGGATATTATTACTTACACTTTATCTGTAGCTCTTTCCAATGGAGAAAGTTTTACTTATAATTCCTGGCGTGATTCCATGAAGGCAATGTTTTTCTCGGGTGAAGAGTGGTTCTATCTTGCTGGCGACTTTAACGGTGATGGCTTAAGTGATGTTATCGAATGGAAAACCCACCCTGCAGGTTATTTTCCAGGCTGGTGCTATACTTATCTTTCTAACGGATCAACTTTTGTTGCTGACGATTGGTGGGGAAATGAAGGGTTTAATCAAAGCCTCGATTGGTTTACTGGTGACTTCAACGGCGACGGTTTAACTGATATTGGTGGTTATGACAACGGTACTTGGCAAGTGGCTTTATCTACCGGAGAAGAGTTTACGTCTCTTACAACTTGGAAAACAGGATTCGGTAATGGCGATCAGGCTTTAGCAGTTGACGTAAATAGCGACGGCTTAACCGATGCAGTAACCTTTAATGAATCAACCGGTAACTGGGAAGTAGCGATCTCTAACGGTCAAGAATTTCTAGCTCCTCAAAACTGGCTCACTAATCTTGGTCAGGGCAAATTACCTCTTTGCGGTGATTATAATGGTAATGGCATTAACGCTCCCGGTTTTTTTGACAAAGCTAATGGCACTTGGCATATTGCCCAAAATCAGGGAACAGTTTATGACCTTTTAACCAGAGTCGACAATGGCTTAGGCGGTGCAACTGCAATTACTTATCAGCCATCACCCCATAATACAGATTTTCCCTTTACCATTCAAACTGTTGAAAGTATTACAACGCATGACGGATTAGGCAATTCTTTTACCACAACCTATGAATTTTTCGATGGTTATCACGATCGAGAAAAACGTCAATTTCGCGGATTTAACTGTGCAAAAGTCACCGACCCCGATGGTAATTACAGTGAAACCTACTTTAAACAAGACGACATATATAAAGGTAGGCCATATCTTACCCAAACCAAAGATTCATCCGGCAATCTTTTCACAAAGCAGGAAAGCACTTATAACTATACCAATCCTCAAACCAATGTTACTTTTGTGTATTTAGAGTCTCAGGATAGCTTTATCTATGACGGCGATGCAACTTTCAAGCAAACTCGCACCAGCTATACTTATGATGATTACGGCAATCCTTTAACGGTTACTTCCCTCGGTGATGTAGCTGTATCCGGCGATGAAAAAACTCTCATAACCGAATACACTTATAACACAGCCGATTGGTTATTGTCTTTTCCTAAGCATACTTATGTTCAGGATGATTTAAATAATACAATCAGTGAGAAGTGGTTCTATTACGATGAGGCAACCAGCATTAACACTACACCTGTCAAAGGCGCGCTCACCAAACAAGAAATTTCCCACTATAATTCAATCACATCTGTTAATGAACGCCTAGCTACTCAATACACTTACGACGCTTATGGCAATTTAATTTCAACCACTAACCCAAACAACAAAACCACAACTACCACCTATGATAACTTTATTCACGCTTATCCAATAAGCGTTACTAATAGTTTGGGGCAAAGTGTTTCATCAACTTACAACTATAAAACCGGTCAAGTCCTAACAACTACTGATACAAACAATCAAACAACAAGTAACGATTATGATGTTTTCGGCAGGCTTGAGAAGGTTTTTGGTCCTTTGGATGGTAGTAGTTATCCAGGTGTAAGCTATCTGTATGATTTAACTGTTCAACCAGTAAAAATACGAAAACACGTAAAGAAAAATCATATTGGTGCTCCTGAATATATGACTAGCTATTCTTTTTATGACGGCCTGGGAAGGCTTATCCAAAACAAAACTCCGGCTGAAAATGATGGCGCACAAGCACGTCAAATTATATCCGGCACAGTTAGGCTGGATTCTCGCGGTCAGGTTAGTGAAAAATACTTTCCGTATTTCGCAAATAGCTCACAAGACTACGTAGCACCAACTTACGCGCAGAAAAAAACAACTTACACCTATGACGCAATGGGCAGAGTTACACAAACCACTAATCCCGATTCAACCTATTCAACAACCAATTACAGCGATTGGACAGTTACCGCGACTAACGAAGGCGGCCATTTCAAAACCACTTATTTTGACGCTTACGGCAATGTTACAAAGGTAGAAGAACACAATCAAGGAGCAACATACACCACCCTTTATGAATACGACAACCAGAGCAATCTAACCAAGGTAACCGACAACCAAGGCAACATCACTCAAATCACCTATGATTCCCTGGGGCGTAAAATAAAAATGGACGATCCCGACATGGGAATTTGGTTTTATGAGTATGATGATGTTGGCAACCTCATAAAACAAACCGATACCAAAAGCCAAGTTTTAGAATTCGAATATGATGATATAAACCGTCTAACCAGAAAATTTACCGCATCAACAACCCTGGCTAGCTACACTTACGATGACGATGCAAAAGACTATTGTGAGGGTAGGCTGTCAAAAGTAGCCGACCAGTCAGGAAGCACCGATTTTTATTATGATGTCTTAGGAAGAGAAATAAAATCAACCAAAGTTATTACCGGCAGTGGAACCTACACTGTCGAGCGCACTTATGATGCCCTGGACAGAATAAAAACCTTAAAGTACCCTGATGGTGAAACTGTAACTTATACCTACAATGAAGGCGGAGGAATCGAAACAGTCGCCGGTAATGATAATTACATAACGGATATTGACTATTCCCAAACCAATCAAATCGATACTATAGCCTATGGCAACAACACAACTACTGATTATACTTATAATGCCAACACTCTTCGCCTAAGCAATATTACAACCCAAAATCAAACGCTTACCTTGCAAAATTTATCTTATAGCTTTGATAGCGTTGGCAACGTAACTGTAATTACCGATGCCATTAACACCGGCACACAAAGTTTTAGTTATGACGACTTAAACCGCTTAACCCAAGCTATAGGCACAAGCTACGGCACATTAAATTACGCTTATGATTCAATTGGCAATATGATCGACAAGGATGGTTTAATTTTAACCTATGGTGGCGGAGCTGCTGGTCCGCACGCGATAACCGGTTATGGTTCAACTGCTATTACTTATGATGGCAATGGTAATATGAGCGCAAAGGGGGCTAAAAATTACTCTTACGACATAGAAAATCGCCTTACTCAAGTTGAAGGCGGCAGCTTCTCGGGCAACTCAACTCAAACACTTACCTTACAAGAAGGCTGGAACTTTATATCCTTGCCGGTTATACCGGGTTCATTGGCGATCGAAGACATTCTTGAATCAATTGAAGGAAAATACGACCAAGTTAGCCAATACAACCCCACAACCGATGAGTTTGAGCATTACGTGGCAAACAGCACTTACGATCATTTTTCAAGTTTAGAATACGCAAAAGGTTATCAAATCTATATCACCGACTCTAATGGTGTAAGTCTAGACATTACCGGCACCGCCCCTGAAAGCATAACAAAATCTTTATCTGCTAATTGGAACTTAATTGGTGCCTTATCAGATGATGCTGCTGTAACAACTATATTAGACGGCATTGACTTCGATACTTTAGCCCGATACAATGAAACAAGTGATACCCTAGAGGAATATCCTGGTTCTTTCTCAGAGCTTGAGGCAGGCAGAGCTTATTACTTGCAAACTGATACGGCTCAAAGCTTAAACGTATCCAGCAATACAACAACAGCTTTTGTTTACGATGGCGACGGAGGCAGAGTCATAAAGCAGACCACAGACCAAAGTCAACAGACCACAGGCAAAACTGTGTATGTGGGTTCTTTGTATGAGATACATACCGATAGTCAAAGTAATACAACGATTAAGAAACACATTTTTGCCGGAAGTAATAAAGTTTGCACCGTTGAGCCAAGTGAAACATATTATTACCACTCAGATCATTTGGGTTCATCAAACGTAATAACCGACAGCAACGGCGATGAGGTTGCAACATATGAGTATAAGCCGTATGGTCAATCATCAGCTCAAACCGGTACAGATGTAACTAATTACAACTTTACCGGAAAAGAACTAGATGAAACCGGCTTGTATTACTACTCAGCACGCTACTATGATGCTCAATTAGGTAGATTTATCACGGCGGATACGATAGTACCCGAACCGTATAACCCACAAAGTTTGAATCGCTATTCTTATTGCTACAACAATCCTATAAAATACACCGATCCATCAGGGCATTGGGCATTTATCCCATTTATTATAGGAATGGTTAAGGCAGCTGTTGTTGGAGCGACCATAGGCGCTGCTACTGCAGCAGTAACCGGTGGTGATATTGGAAAAGGGGCGTTATTTGGGGCGATAGGCGGGGCGGTGTTCGCAGGGTTTTCTAGCTTAGCCCAAGCAGGAATGAGATTTGCAACTGTTCCTGGAGGAATAGGACCGATGACTCAATGTGTAACTATTACGTCAAATATTTTAGGAGCAGCAGTAGGGGGCTTTGCTGGAGGTACCGTAGCTGCCTTGGCTGGTGGTGCAAGCTCAAGAGATGCTGTAAGAATTGGCGGTAGAGCAGCAGCTTTTAGTGCGGCAGCCGCAACAGCCGTAGAAGTGGTTAGCTATGCCTTACGTAAACTGACTCAAGTAGAGGAAACTGCCCATGCGATGGAAGATAAGGTAGGCGTAGAAGTCCCAGTTGGAGCTCAGGGTGGAGCTTCGAAAAGTTCCTTAATGGCTGATATTGGAGAGGTTGTAAGTGGGGAGCAGGCGTTATCTCTAAACAGTAACGACGCTAATATGGAATATCAACTTTGGAGGGAAGTAACATTAGAGAAGAAAGGGTGTATTGGATTTTTTCATCCTAAAGGTAATAGTTGGAACGCGACTATTATCAAAACACCGTCTCAACGCGTACATATATTATATGAATATAAGCTATATCCTACTGGAATGGTTCATACAGGGGCAAGGGACCCAATTGTAGATGTTTGTTATAAAAATGTCCCACCTTTCAGTGGCGATTGGTATAGAAAAACTACTATAGAATACAAGTATGATTACCCGAAAAACTAATTTATTAAAGAAATGACGTTATGAGTAAAAAGAAAAAGGTTGTTATCTCTATTGCTGTGATTGCGATAGCTACTGTTTTGGCGTATGCTTTTCTTGTTTTTCGTAGTTATCAAATGACGGGTACATATCT
Source organism: Candidatus Omnitrophota bacterium (assembly GCA_024231025.1). GTDB lineage: Bacteria > Omnitrophota > Gorgyraeia > Duberdicusellales > 4484-171 > JAAEQW01. Next base: position 3,555 of record JAAEQW010000068.1, on the reverse strand, counting down.
TAAAGCAGGAATTCCACTTCATGTTGAGAGAGAAAAGATGTCAGAAGAGGAGTTGAAGCATTTGCAAGTATGCTACGATGCATTAATGCAAAGAGATTCAGACACGTTGAATAAAATGTTTGGATTTTCTCCAGAAGAATTAGAAGTGGTGTTAAAAATGAATAATACAGACAATGCTGATAAAGGAAGGCGAAAGCTAGTACTCTCATTAAATAATGTTGGCGATAATGATATTTTTCTTATGCCTATTAAGTTAACTAGGCTAGATTTACCTATGAAAGTAAGCGAGGATAGAGAAATGACATTTGCTTTAGACTTTGAGTCTTGGGATATTACGTATATAAAATATTTGAAACCTGGGCAAGAGTATAGCATCAGTTTTGAAATGAAGGACAGTTGTCATCCGAATACTTCATTTGCCTTTTCTCTTTCTTTGGGCAGTGTGGATATGCATTTAGTGGATGGTGTGTTAAGGAGCAAAAGCACTGTTAATAAGCGCATCGAATGCACTCTTGATGAGTTGAGCAGTGGTGGTGGAGTTTTGGTTCCAAATATCTAAAAGAATAATAGGGGCGCCTATGAAAAAGTAAGTCAAATAACAGGGGACGGAATTAACTAATTAACTTATCAATTCAACCCATGTACACCTACGCGGTGCACATTACTTCGTTACCTTTGCGGGTTTGGAACAAGGGTAAAATACGTAGTCCGTATATTAATTGTTATGGGGAAAATTAAAATGAAGATTAAAAAAATCATCAACTCAAAAATATTCTTATTGGTGCTAGGGTTTTTATTGACTGGTGTAGTCGGTACATTTCTAAATTACCAATTTCAAAAAGAAACTTGGAAAAGAGAATCCCAACATGAGATAGCAAAAAGACATTTGGATCAATCTCGACAAGTTATCGAAGAAGTTTTGCTGCATATTAGTAAACGCTTCTACGCAATGCAAAAAGTCCTGTGGGAATTAGAAAGCGAAAGATTTGATGGTGCTCGTCTAAAATGGAAGAACTACGCTAAAATCAAAGATGACTGGAATATAAACGTCGGTCTTTACAGGAGTAGGATTAAAATACTAATAGATGAAAACCTTGCCTATGAATTACTAGATAAGAATAATGCCCGTGATTACAGTGACCGGGAAAGCTTACATGCCTTGTTTGTTGTTACCCATTATAAAATTAAAGACTTTTTTGATTATCGTGGGAAAAATGAACAAAAACGAAAACAACTAGAAGATGCGGCTTTAAATTCATTGATCGACTTGGGTCACAGAATTGGAAATTTTTCTGATAAGTGTTATGGAATATACATGGGGAAATACGATCTATTTAAAAACAATTTTCAGTAAATCTATTCTATTTATAAAAATATGCTAAATGCACTGAAAAAATTAGTACCGCTGCTGAAAGCTTTATTGCACTGGATTCTTTTTGCAGCGTTAGTATTAGCATGCGCTTTTCTCATGCTTTTTATTTTAGCTATTGCCTCTAACTTATCAGACAATCTTTCAAGGGATTTTTATAAATTTTTTCTTACAGGAGCTGCTCTCGTAGCTACTCTAGCTGGATTGTCGCTACGATTGGCATCCCTCTGCGAAATCAAACAAAAAAAAGAAGATTATTACCAGGCAGGAGAAACATTAATCCATAGTGTAATTTATTTAGCAATGGCAATTGTACTCAAGTATTCTTTGGATTTAGCCTTGCAGTTATCATTTCTATCTTTTCCATTCAAAAAATTTATGTCCTATGCTTTATATTTTATCTATATGGTTCTGATATGGTTTTCATTACGAAATATAGTCTTAGCCGTAAATCGTATCTGGGGTGGATTCCGTGGTGTCGAAAAAGAACTTAAAAGATTAAACCTGTAATAACGCACTGCAGCGGACCCTACTACGCCTCTTCGGGGCTTCGAAGGACAGCTGAGTTTGAAAACAACAAGGTCAGGCTCAGAAAACGAAAAGTAACATGTAAATAGTGACGAAGTTAGTTTAATAATTTATTTATATAATGGAGGGGTAGCATGAAAAAAATTGGTTTGTTTTGTCTGGTTTCAGTATGTTGTTTTTTTATTACAGGATGCGCAACTCAAAGAGGGTGGAGATATCAAGCAGAGCCAGCGCAAGAAAGAGAACCGTTAATAAATAAAAGCGTAGCAGTACCGCCATTTAAAGACAACAGGCCCGATAAAAATACTAACGCGGTAATGATGTATCTAGTTCCTTTAATGCCATATGGGTGGTGTGATTATTCTATTCCAGAATCAGGGAATACGAAATTGAATAGCACTGATTGGCAATTTAAACCCACAGAGGATTTAGCAAAAGCGGCAGCCGAAGAATTGCGTGCAAGCGGTTTGTTTAAAGAAGTTTTTTTTACTCAGAGAGCATCGGAGGGGGATTTGGTTTTTCAAGGAACAATTAATTCTACTCGTTATTGGGGCAAAATGTATAGCTATTGCCTTTCTGTATACGGTCCGAATTTGTGGTTTCTTGGATTGCCTGCGGGTACTGTGAATAATGAGCTAGGTGTTAGTTTCAAGCTCTCAGATAATTCAGCTCAAGATGTTATTTGGGAGAGAAATGCCAGTGAAGTTTACAATAAAACCTTCAATCTTTATTCTATGCCGAGCGATTTTACTTATGATATTTTATATAAAAAAATCCTTTTAGATTCCTTAGGTGACTTAGAGGGAAAATTGTAGAAAAATAATCAAAGGGGAACAGAGCTAACTAATTAACCTATCAATTCAACCCATGTACACCTACGCGGTGTACAATTACCTCGTTACCAAACCCGGAAAGGTAACGTGGTACCCAACAAAAAACAAATGCCAAAACCAATCACCCGCCGAAACACCAATCGAATCCCAAAACATAATTATTCAACACCTGGACAGTATTTTGTTACGATACTAACCTGTAATCGTAAAAATGTGTTTGGTGTTATCGAAAATAACCTAATGCTATTTAACGAATTCGGGTTTGTTGCAGATGAAATATGGCGTCAAATACCTGCACGTTTTCCTGAATCGGAATTAGATAAATATATAATAATGCCAAATCATATCCATGGCATAATAAATATTGTAGGGGCGATTCATGAATCGCCCGATGACAAATCCAATAATAAATATCGATCATTCACCAATAAAATTCCCAAAAATAACAATAAAATAAACCACAATGATAATTCTATACGGGCAATTCAGACACGGGCGATTCATGAATCGCCCCTACAACATAAACGACGCAATATGACGTTATCAAAAACCATAGGGTATTTTAAAATGCAAACCGCCAAACAAATTAATATATTAAAAAATACGCCTAGACAACCTGTTTGGCAACGCAATTATCATGATCACGTTATTCGCAATGATAAATCCATAAATAAAATACGGGAATATATCGTCAATAATCCAATAAATTGGCAATTTGATATTGAAAATCCCAATAGAATTGGTAATATAGAGATAGAAGGATCTAGTTATGGCTAAAAAACAGAAATCTAATGAACCTTGTTCCAATGCGGGTTTGGAACAGGG
>JAAEQW010000067.1 GCA_024231025.1 Candidatus Omnitrophota bacterium | reverse complement strand
TTTTGGTTAAAGGAGACAGCAGAGGCTATGTTGTATTTACGAGCACACTACAAAGCCGGTCGTTGGAACATGCTGAGAGAGCATGTTTTTTCGCTCAAGGCGGCAAGTGTTATTTGACCTACTTTTTGGGAATGCTCCCCCTTTCAACTCGGCTCAGTCCAACACCATTTTATCCACCATCCCCCACTTGTTAACGAACTTTGGAGGCCGTGAAACTCTTTTGGGTTTAACGGAGGTCAGTGGTCAATTGTGGGCGGGACGATGGATAAAACGCTCTTAGTTGTTAGGCAATGACAACAAGTTGCAGGCTTGGCCTTCTGTGCCAAAAAAAGAGCAGTTTCATTGCACTACGATTGACTGTCAGCTTGAACAACACTCCAGAAGGGCACCATCGGATTTTCAGTCCGTGTTTTAAACCCACCGACTTTAGTCGGTGAGTCGTTTAGTAAATTCTGTTCCAATACAGAAAGCCGTAGATAACTGTCAATATTAACGTGTAAGCGATAAGAATATAAAACCATTTTCCACCAAACTTGGGAGTTTTTACAGGAGCTAAATTAAACACCAGCAATACCATCAACAGTAAGTAGATGATTATTGAAAAGACTTTATGACTAATAAAGCCTTCAAATAAAAACACAAAAGCAAGAATAATAATATTGTTATCTAGCGCCAGTCCCATGTAGTTTTTGTCGTCAATCAGACCAAAAACATTGAAGTAACTCAATCGGATAGCACTAACAGCGACAATGAAGAATGCTCCAGGCAAGAACAAAGGACTGAACTTGCCATAACTCAAGAGGAAAATAGCTGGGAATACTCCGAAACTGACAATATCAATCAGCGAATCAAGCTGCCCTCCAATGGCTCGGTGGTGATCAGTTCTCCCCTTAATTTGTCGAGCAATGATTCCGTCAGCCCAGTCAAATAAAACAGCCCACAGAACTCCAATTATTGCGACAGGAAAAATGCCCAAAATCGCATAGTAAATACCAAGGACTGCACATAACAGACCTGCAAGGGAACAGACATTAGGAAGATCCCTTGCAAAATAAAGCATTGTGGGTGCATGTGATTTAGGATTTATCATTGTTTTTATGCTTGTCGGTTTGTTAAGTCCATTACCTGAGTTAACGCTTCAACTAATTTACAATTCTCTGTTTCTGTACGACTGGCAATACGAAGATAACGATCTGAATCAGGTTGAGTTTTGCCAGCACAATCCTTTATATACATATTATGTTCAATAAATAATTTTTTCGTGATTTCTGGAGCACTTTGCGCATAATCAGGTAGGCGACAGAAAATAAAGTTGGCATCAGGTTTAAAAGCAGTCATGCCTTCAATGGCGCAAAGTTTTTTATACAGGCTATCTCTGTCGGTTCGCACTTGTTTACAGCTTGCAATCAATTCTTGTTTGTAATTTGGCAAAAGCCGTAAAAATTCTTCTGCAAACCCGTTAATATTCCAGATATGCACACCATTTCTCACAGCTTCAGCAAATTGTGAATTTGCAGTCAGCATATAACCTAGCCTAAGTCCACAGATACCGTAGGCTTTGCTCATGCTTTTAAAAATTGTTACATTTTGGTGTTGTTCGATTTCTTGTTCCATACTAATCAGATCAGGATTCTCTGCAAAATCTAAAAAAGATTCGTCAATAATTAGCATGCAGTTATTGGTTTCAAGTTTTTTTGCAAGGCGAATGAGATCGTGCTTGGAAACCAACAAGGATGTTGGATTGTTAGGAGTTACCACAACAGCTACATCAGCTTTTACCCTGATCGCTTCCGCAGCAAATTTGTTAATATCTAGCTTAAAGGATGGGAATTCAAGAGGGAACTCAACTACTTTGCCTGAAGGGGCGGCATTAGCATATTCATTAAAAGAAGGCACGGGAACAATTAGCTTGTCTGATATGTGACCGGATACTATTTTTATTAATTCAGCAGCTCCGTTTCCCACAACAATTCTTTCTGCTGGTTGGCCAATTATTTTACCAACAAGCCCGGCTAAGGCATCTTGTGCCACTGGATAATTCAGAATAATGTCGTGAATTTGGTCTTTAAAGTTTGTTAAAACATCCTCTGGCGGGAAATAGAGATTATAAAGATATGCATAATCTGTAAAATTATGCCGATAATAACCACCGTGTTGTTTAGAGACCAATTCGTACTTTTCAGATTGAGTCTTATAATTATTTTGTGTCATTTGAAAATCTAGTTGTTTGGGTGTTAGTACCCTTGATCAGTTTGCATGACCCTCAAAACAGGTTTTGCAACAGAAATAGTTTAGGTGGTCGTATGATTGTATGAAGAAAACAGTTTTTCAGCCTTTGCCAGATCTTCTATAGTGTCGATTTCATACCATGGTTTGCTGTCAAAAGAGACAGTTTCAAAAGAGAGGCTTCCGGCAGCAATCATTTCCATAAATATGGTTTCGTAATAGTCATTTATTTTGCCATCTGAAATATGTTGATCTAATTTTTTAACAATGCAGTGCCACGAACTTAGCGAAATGCTGTAAATATTAACTGTTTTATATTGGATCATACCAAGGGTGGGTGGGTTGCCTACAAAAAAACTTTTCACTCGTTGAGATTGATTGATTGTAACATATGTCCCATTCATCCACGGTTGCTTTTTTGCAACAGCTATTCTGTTAGGATACAGCATGTTCTTCAGAAGTGATTTATCAAAAACAAGATCACTTTCGAGCAGTAGAAATGGTTCATTGATAATTTCACGCGCCATCCAGAGAGAATAGATATTATTTGTCGTCTTGTATAGCGGACTGAAAATATATTCAATTGCGATGTCACCTATTTGAGTTCCCAGAAAATCCTTAATGCAATTTTCTAGATACCCCGTAACCACGACCAGACGTTTGAAACCATGCTGACTCAGATTTGAGACCAAACGTTCAAGTATAGACACGCCGCTGACTATCGTTAGGCATTTAGGGGCATTCTGTGACAATGGATGAAGACGGCTACCTATTCCGGCTGCAAGAAGTAATGCGGTGGTCACAGGCTCTTTCTGGAGGTGTTTATGCTTCAAATATATATCCTTCTTCTTTAATTATTCAATATCTTGCACTCGATGATCAAGTTTTTAAAAGTTGACTATTAATTATCAATTATTTAAGTGCGTTGGGAATGTAATTGAATCTGGACTACTTTTTTCTGTCTATCTCACAAGAAAAGCTAACTTATTGAAGTTACTGAAA
>JAAEQW010000066.1 GCA_024231025.1 Candidatus Omnitrophota bacterium | reverse complement strand
GGGTTTTAAAAACAGCATCATCGCTCGGAAAAACTCTCTTATTTTTAGTCACTTTCCTGAGTTGACTATTGAAGGATTCAATAGAGGTGTTGTGAAATAAGAAATTAAGTAATATTTCAGTGTTTGATAACACTGAAAGCCACTTTGCAATATGAATATATCCGCAGCCTTTAAAAACAATCGTGTGATGAAATCCTTAACAGGTCTAACAATATCCGAGTTTGAGAACTTATCTCCACTATTTGATCAATCCTTGCGAAAAAGCCTTCTGAATAAGCCCCGCCTCCGAAAGATTGGCGGTGGACGACATGGCGTATTGCCAAAATCATCAGACAAACTATTTTACATTCTGTTTTATTTAAAAGTCTACCCAACATATGACCTTGCAGGCTTCGTCTTTAATGTGGATCGAAGCCGTCCTTGCAATTGGGTTGCGCAATTCATACCTATTTTGGAGGATATTTTACAACGAAAATGTGTGCTGCCAAAACGAAAAATAAAAACGGCAGAAGAGTTTTTTGAACTTTTCCCTGACGTAAGAGATTTGTTTGTAGATGGTACTGAGCATAAAGTTCAACGTCCAAGGTCTGATAAAAATCAGAAGCGTCGCTATTCAGGAAAAAAGAAAACACATACTCGCAAGAACCTTGTTGCGTCTGACGAAAACAAAAGGATTATAGCTATATCTCCGACAAAAAATGGCAAAATTCATGACAAAAAGCTGTTTGACAAAGCTGGTTGGAGAAGTTGGATTCCGCCAGATGTTTCGTTATGGGTCGACACTGGATTTATTGGAATAACTAAAAACGGTGGTGACATCTTTATGCCCAAAAAGAAATCTAAAAACCACCCACTTACAAAGAAAGAAAAGCAGGAAAACAGGGCTATTGCGTCTATTAGAGTCGTTTCAGAACATGCAATTGGTGGTCTCAAACGGTTCAATTCTGTAGCAGAAACCTACAGAAATAGAAAAGGACAAGACGATAAGTTTATAATTCTGGCCGCAGGGCTTTGGAATACTCATTTGCAAGAAATCTAATCCTCGCAGACCGTTAAACATCAACCAAAGGATTATTTTTTAAGAAGACACTATTTCGCAACACCTCTAGTGTTCATGTTGCGCAGATTCAAAAGTGGAAATCCCACCTTCAAAAAGAAGGGGCTAATATCTTCTCTGACAAGCGCACAAAAGGATCCAAGAGCCCGGACAAACTCATATCTCAACTTCATGAAAAGATAGGAGAGTTGACAGTGGAAAAGGATTTTTTAGAACGTGTGCTCAGTCGCTAGAGAGGGATTATAGAATGGGCTTTTTAGATAAGAGTCATCCTCGACTGAGCTGGATTCGTCAATGTGGATTACTGTCGATCAGTCGTTCCAGTACGTATTATACACCCAAAAATCCTGATCAAAAAAGTGCGGAGCTCATCAATGAAATTCGAGATGTTTGGGAGAAACATCCCTTTTATGGATATCGCAGAATAAAGGTACAGCTTAAAAGACAGGGCTTGTGTGTTAACCACAAACGGGTCCAACGTTTGATGAAATCGGCAGGGATCGAGGCTTTATATCCCAAGCCCAATACCTCTAAAAAAGGTATGGAACATCGAAAGTATCCGTATCTGCTCAAAGGTCTTGCGCTTGAAAGTGCTGATCAAGTGTGGGCGACAGATATTACGTATATCAAACTGCCTCAGGGCTTTGTTTATTTGATAGCTCTGATAGACGTTTACAGTCGCTATATTATCAGTTGGCGTTTGTCCAATTCCTTAAGTCTTCCCTTCTGCTTGGAAGCTTTGGAGGAGGCTCTGCATCTTGGAATTCCAGTTATTTTTAACACAGATCAGGGGGCTCAGTTTACTAGTGATGAGTGGCTTTATACCCTTGTGAATTGGGGCATTCAGCCGAGCATGACGGGTGTTGGACGATGTCTGGATAATGTTCATTGCGAACGCTTTTGGAGAACTTTAAAATATGAGGACGTTTATCTTTATGGCTATGAGAATGTGGCACAAGCGAGGAATCGAATTGAAAAGTTCATAGAATTTTATAACCACCAACGGCCTCACCAAAGCCTAGGTTATAAAGTCCCCTTCGAGGTTTACCAAAAGTCTCGCGGAGGAAAGCGGCATGATGGATATGAGGACAACTCTTTTGAGTCTAAAATCGAGGTGCCCTCATACCCACAGGCCTGTCAAAAACATCTAAAGGAAGGGAGCTTAAT
>JAAEQW010000065.1 GCA_024231025.1 Candidatus Omnitrophota bacterium | reverse complement strand
TATTGATTGCACAGGTATGCCTCTGTCTTCTCTGCTGCTGCAGGCTCCTAACCCCAGGCTTCTAAAATACTAGTAGACAGTGTCTCAACATGTACAGATTACGGGCAACAAAACTCAATCAGGAGTCACTAAAATATCATAAGGGTTGCGATTTGGGCAAGAGTCAGTCTGGGATTTTTGGTGAAGTATCCAGTTGGACTTTCCGCGCATGGCTGATCTTGCAGTGGATATTCTGGCAGGTCTTTCACTGCACTGCATCAGTCGAACGAGTATCAGCTGTGCCAAAAAAGCCTGCACAGGAAACAGAGCGAAGCTGTCTGGATGCAGGCTTGAAAATGAAGTCATGACCCAGGTGAACTTTATCTACCATGAATTTAGTTGCTCCATTACTGCCTGAACCTGTTTTAATCGAATACCATAAACGTTTGGTGAGAAATGCCTACATAGTCATCAAAATACTTTTTTAATTCATCAAAATTAAAAATAAAATTAAAATAAAATAAAATAAGCTGGTACCATCAAAATTAAATTAAATTAAAATAATTGACCAGGTGCAATCATCAAATTAAAATTCATCAAAATTATCAAAGGTCATCAAAAAAAATGCCATCAGCCAATGTGTGTCTGAGTCAACTTCATTTCTTGACTTCGTTTAAAAACAGATGGCAGGGCACACAAGTCCCATTCTGAGCTTGTACTGACGCTAGGGGAGC
>JAAEQW010000064.1 GCA_024231025.1 Candidatus Omnitrophota bacterium | reverse complement strand
TGACGTTGAAGATAAACAGATAAAGCAAAAGATATACAACCAATATGTGGAGGCTTATAAAAAAGGCGTATACGACTACATAAAAAAAGATTATGATCCAGCCAGTCAGCGCGCTTTACATCGTCGTTATTTCAGTGGTGGATTTGAGGTTCCTAATGATTTTAAAGTTGGTATATCTAATGTATTGTTTCCTTCTGCTGTCCAACCACAAGGAGATTTTAGCCGTATTTCAGTAGAATTCGCTCGTTTGGGCTTCGCGCAGAAAGATGGTCACTCTGAGTTACCTCCGGATGAAATATTGGCACAATACAGAGATAAGATATTTGGAAAAGATGGGGCAAATGCGTTTGTCGTTATTGGTGGGTCGGTTCTTCGGAAAAGAATAGATAGTTATGATTTCACTGATGATGAAAAGCTCTTGATTGGTTATATAGCTAATAATTTGAATGAGTGGTGGTGGGAATATATGGATATGTGGGGTCTGTTAAAGCTTGATTCAAAAGAAGAATTTCTAAGTTTGGTAGTAGAAGTTTTTAGCACTGGTAAAATTGTAGAAGACGTCCCAGAGGTTTATTTTAGCAAACAGGCAGTTGATCCAAAATATTTTCCAGAACAAGAAAAGCGTATTGCTATTTTTAGACAGTCAGTAAGAGTTTTTAGTAAATATAGTAAGTTTAGCAGTAGTTTCCATTTTTTTTCTTTGCTAATGAATCGATCGGAGCTTGGGTCACCAACTCTTCAGTTATTTTTGGATGAGACTGAGGCTTTCCTTGACGAATTGGATTTTATTGTCGGAGGAGAATCCAGAAGAGTTTTGGACCCATTTGTTTCCTTGTTGAATGAGAAAAAAAACGGAGTTGACCGGGGTAATTGGCAAGAGTTTCTTCGATCAGTTAATTCGTTGGTAGAAGAGGCAAAGAGAGCCGATGCCACAAGCTTAGACCATTTTGCTGCACTAGAAGGTTTTTTTACGCATTTAGAGTATGGTTCTAGTGAGTTTGAGGCTTTTTTACGAAATATTCCTGAAGTTATGAAGAAAGCCAATTTTGAAGAAGAAGATTTTTTATTAAGGGCAATGCAACTTATTGATCCTGAGGCACCCTTTTTGCGTAACATCCAGATAGCCCAGTATGGCCCTGCGCATAACGTTTCAGCTGCAATGGGAAGTTTAATGTTGGAGCGAGCTGAAGAGGTGCGAGTTGATCGCCCTGCTAATTACCCTGTTTTAAACGAGAATGATGAAATCGAAGTTTCGGATATTTCACTAAGTGAGCTTAAGAAGCAAGCACGTGAGAGCTTTGCTATTGTTGGTGAATTGCGCCTAGAAGAAGCTCTGGGGCGGAGCATAGTTTTTGTTGATCAAGAAGGCAACAAACTACTAATTAAGCTTAAGAAGAAAGGTGAACCATTAGCGCTCCTAGACTATGAAATGCATGTAATGGAAAGAATGCAGGAACCAGATATGGGCGATTTAGGTAATTTTCCCAAGCCTATTAAAGTAGGAGAAGAACAAGCATATGTTTTTAAAGTAGATTTTGGAACAGATAGGAGGGGTGCGGATAACTTGAAAGTGTTGCTTCAAGAAGCTGAGGAAAGATCAAAACAAGCTTTAGGGAAAGGCTATCAAGTTGATATGCCGGATATAGGATCTTCTTATTGGGGAGTAGCATTTTTTGTTCCTAGTGGGCATAGGTACACTGAATATCCTCATGCACAAAATATAAGGGATTGGCAAGAATTCACAGAAACAATCTTAACTTCAGCAAGATATCTTGGAGGTGCTGCGCGAATTGGTTTAGTCCACACACAACTATCAGAATTATTTCATAATTTTAGTCAAGACCGCCGGTACATTATGGCTGCCGGTCTATCTCCTTATAGCACAGGAAGGCAGGCAGCTTACTTAAAGAGCGTTGCCTTTCCGAATGTAGCTGCAGACGGGACCACTAGGGATATGGCAGAATTTAGATTTATTGGTGATGTTCTGCCTAGTGAAGAATCCTTTGGTATTGATTTTATGACCTTTAGCGAGAGATTTAGCAAGAAAAATAATTTATTGTATTATGAATTTTTAAGTGAATACATGAATACATTCTTGAATTTAACCGCCCGATGGTTAAGTGAAAACGATTGGCTTGCTATGGAGTGGAATGACGATCGATCCCTAGTACCATTGGCAGAATTTACGCGGAGTGTATATATTGAACTTCTATCAAGTTTTTTAGGCAGGAATTTAGAAAAAGAATTAGAAGAGCTTGGTTTCAATTACATTGATTGGCTTCGTCTTGCCCGTCAAATGAAATTTTTTATGAGTAATAGCCATGTAGAGTTTTTAGAGCCTGATTTAGGCGATTTACGAAAGGTCCCAGCTGAAGTCTTTGGAAATATGGTAGATATTGAAATTGGCGACTATAGCGCTGGCTGGGATAGTAAAGTTGGATTTGTTGGAAACGTTCAGCCTCCTTTCGCGATTGACAGATCTCCTTCGATAGGGGCTTATAGCGGTGCCTATTCAATACAAGAATTTATAACTGCGAATAATATTTTGTTAGCATCCGGTATTGTAAAAAGGGCTCAAGGCTCTAGTTCAAATAGTACAAATTTCGGCACTAAAGGAGGGGTTGATTTTAATCCAGTTATGTTTAATGTGCAAGTCAAACACGATGAAAATAAGATCGTGCCACTCGTATCTTCTCAGTACCAAATTCAGACTAAAAAGATAGAAATTGACGGTCTTTTTCCAGTTGTAATAAACGTAACCCCTGTTAATAACTTGCCTTCCTTTTTAGGTTTTTTGCAAAAAACTGACGAATAAAAGAGTTAAGTAGAGATTTGACTCCTTAAGCCGTTAACATTATTACGGGCGCAGACCCTTCGAGAATACTCAGGGTTTCCTTCGGTCACAAGTAGCGCCTCTACGACATTTCTATATTGATCCGATAAGACATTTTTTATTTCGGAATTGGCGCTGTTGCAAAATGCATTTTTGTCATTGCGAGCGAAGCAATCTCAAAACCCTTAATAAATAAGGGATTGCTCCGTCACTTTGTTCCTCGCAATGACGTTTTTGTTTATTTTGCAACAGCGCCGAATTAAGGCAACAGGTGCTCTAATTTGGTATTCTAATTTTTATAATTTCTTAATGTATTTAATTATGTCAGCAGGGGTTCCGACACTTGTTGATTTGTCATAAGGATATGATCTGTCTACAGGCGCTATTATCCAGCAATCAGTAGCTTTAATGGTTTCCGCGACGATGTTAAATCCTTTTTGTACTTTAGGTGAGCTAGAAGCCTTACATTCAACCGCGAAACATCTTCTCTTATATTGAAATATTAAATCTATTTCGTTACCGTCACTATTTCTGTAATATGAAAATCGAATATTTGGGAATGATGAAATAATTTGCTCTATGGCAAATCCTTCCCATGATTGCCCATATATGGGGTGAGCAAAGAGATCGTTGAGTGATTTGATATTCATAAGCGCATGTAGAATGCCGCTATCTCGTATATAAATTTTAGGGGATTTTATTACGCGTTTCTTTTCGTTACTGTAAAATGGTTCAAGCACGCGTAACATGTATGTTTGTGATAGTAGGTCAACATATCGGGTTATTGCATGAGAAGATACTCCTAATGACGAAGCTAACTTGGACTTATTTAAGACTTGAGCGGTGACGTGAGCCAGCATCCTCCAAAATCTATGCAATTGGCTGGATTGGATTCGAATACCTAATCCGGGAATATCTCGTTCAAGGAAAGTGCGGATAAAATCTAAGCGCCATTCATAACTGGCTTCTTCGGAAATAGCTAAGGTGCTTCTAGGGAAGCCGCCGTGTAACCATAAACGAAAGAAATTATTGCGGGAATCAGGGTTATTTTTTAATTCTTCATACAGAAAAGGGGTCAATTCAATATAAGCAATCCTTCCCGCCAAGGTTTCAGAGCTTTGTTTGAGCAGTTCATATGAAGCTGATCCTAAGATCAGGAATTGTCCGTTTTTTTGAGTTGCGTCAGCACTAACTCGGAGATACCGGAACATTTCCGGAGTACGCTGGATTTCATCTAAACATATTAGTTTGTCTTTGTTGAGAGAAAAAAATAATTCAGGATCACGTAGTTTATTTAAATCGGAATGTTTTTCGAGATCAAGAAATAGTGTATTTTCTAAATTGGATAATACTGTTTTTGCTAAGGTTGATTTGCCACATTGACGTGGACCGAGTAGGGCAGTAACGGGGTTTTCCTTGAGTTTTCTTTTTAAGGTGCCTGTTAAGAGTCTTTCTATGTATTTCTGCATATATGAAGTATAACATCATTTTTGCAGACATGCAAGCCTACTTACGTGGTGTAGGTGGCATTAAAGCAACGGGTACCATAATCCATTGGTAACATTTAATGTGAGTCAATTCGGCTCCCCCTTACTTTGTAACCGCTTACAAAAAACCCAATAAAACCAAGCATTTCGGTAACATTTCCTCTATAAATATGTTATAAATTAATGATAATCTAATTTGTAGGGGTGGGTTCTAAATTCGCCCGCTATAAGACCTTACGGGTAAAGACAGAAAATGAAAATAAAAACGAAAAAACAAAGGTTATTATTTGAAGCAATTTGCGTAGGGGTTGGTTTATGCATGCTTATTGGATTAGGGTGGATATTGAAGGGAGGTAAATCTCCTTTAACAACGGCAAAAAGTCACACTTCAGTACTTCCTGTAATGTCACCCCCTGGCGAAATGCTTTCGCAAAGTTCTGATTTTACACCTACCGTTATTAAGGGTCTAAAAGTATATCCTGATAAACCCTTTCATTTTGATTTTATCGTCGATAATGGAAATTCTAAGTTAAAAGATAAAGAATTAGAGGCTGAATCTATAGAGTTGGTTAAATATTTCCTTGCCGCTTTAACTACACCTGAAGACGATCTGTGGGTTAATCTATCTCCTTATGAACAGGATCGTATTGTTCCTGAAGATTTTGGCCAAACTAGTATGGGGAGAGATTTACTTGCCCAAGATTATATCTTGAAACAACTAATGTCATCACTAACCTATCCTGAAAGTGAATTAGGCAAAAAGTTCTGGCAAAAGGTTTATGCTAAAGCCCAAGAAAAATTGGGTACAACTAACATTCCCGTTAATACTTTTAACAAGGTTTGGATTATTCCCGATAAAGCAACTGTTTACGAAGGCGAAGATACAGCCTATATCGTCGATAGCCATTTAAAAGTAATGCTAGAGGAGGATTATGTTGCACTTCGTGCAGCAGACCAAAGACCGCAGACCAAAGACCGAAGACCTGGAGAAATTTGTGGAATTTCTTCAAAAATCATGCGCGAGATTGTTTTACCTGTTCTTGAGCAAGAAATTAATCAAGGAGAGAATTTTGCTCAATTACGCCAAATTTATAACTCGCTAATTCTAGCCCTTTGGTATAAAGAGAATTTGACTCAAAGCTTATTAAATAAAAATTATTCCAATCAAAACAAGACTAAAGGCATTGACGTTGAAGATAAACAGATAAAGCAAAAGATATACAACCAATATGTGGAGGCTTATAAAAAAGGCGTATACGACTACATAAAAAAAGATTATGATCCAGCCAGTCAGCGCGCTTTACATCGTCGTTATTTCAGTGGTGG
>JAAEQW010000063.1 GCA_024231025.1 Candidatus Omnitrophota bacterium | reverse complement strand
TGTCATAAAGCAGTCTCCAAGTTTTTCTGGAGTTTCTGTTGTATAAATTGGCACGACGCTCTCTTATCTCACGCAATTTTTTTCGAGGCTTGTTGAAGGCACCGAACCGATTGCATTATCCCTTTAATTTTACTGATAAGTTATCTACTCCCGTAGGATTTTAGCTGTGCTGGCAAAAAATTTACTGGTATGGGTTCCGGAACCGTATTCATCTTCTATTTCGTCCTTCAATTGTCCAATGATGAATGGTCCAAGCTCTAGGCGCGGTTGTCCCAGTTTCCACGAGCAAATTATAGAATCGGTATCAAAGTAGAGAATTTGCTCATCTTATAGTTTGTTCAGAGAATTGTGAAGGCGGGTGCAGGGCATAAGCAGTCATCAAAACTGCTATTACTAGACTTAGATTAGGCATTATAGGAGATGTGTCTACGTCGAGAATCCTGTATCCTTTATCTAAGGCTAGGAAAGGTTCTGGAGCATAGTAGGTCCGATGTTTGAGCGCCCCTTTCCCACTCATCGTGACTGCAGCGAGTCGTGTCAGTTCTTTTGTGCGCATCGAATGCACAGCATGAAGACTAGCTTCTCATAGTCCCATTGGCCATTTTTTATTCGACAAAACCCGGTACCGGAAGATAAAGCCCCCTTCATGGAGTATAATTGTACACAGCAGGACCCAAAACAAAAAGTCAAAAATTGCCATTTTTTCAAAATGACTTCAACTCGCATTTTCTCTAATAACTTCTCCCATAGATATCCAATCCAGATGAAATTTGGCATGCTTATAGACAACACTTGGGCAGTTCTCCTGCGGAGCCGCTTTGCAATTAACCTGTGCATCTTTAATTTGTGGTGCAAAATTTGAAAATTGGGATATGTGCTCACGGCGGCCTCAAAAATTTCAAAACGCTAACAAGGCTGCAAATAGCTCATTATCTACTTAAATTCGAGGTAGCAGGAAAAACGAATTAAAACTAAATGTTTTTTATCAAAAGTATCAATGCTAATGACAAGACATTGTCATTGTTCAGTTGTTTTGCAGCTTGATCTAGTGTATGGTTCGAAACATCAAG
>JAAEQW010000062.1 GCA_024231025.1 Candidatus Omnitrophota bacterium | reverse complement strand
TTTCTAGCCTTCTTCCGCTTTTTGCCTGCAAAGGCTGCGGACGATTGGGCTTGGCGTTGCGGTGTACGCGTATTTCTTCTTTTATTTGTTCCAGGTGGCCCAGATTGCCCCAGCATGGGGCAATTTGGGCCAATTGTTTCTTTTGCCCATTAGGCCTCTATTACCCCTGCTAGGGGTAATTTGGGCCACTGCGGAGGTTTTTAAAAGGATTTTGAAAAATATAAACAGGTTCCTGGCAACAGTTTTGACTTCTTAAGACGGAAAACCGACAACAAAAGAAGGCACTGATTGTGACAAAAAAAGAGCATTGCACAAAGGTCGAATTGAGCCTACCTAGCCTATCTTAGTTAACATTAACCATCATAACGCTTTTCTGATGTTTCTCTTTGAAGAGATTACACAGAAACTGTGTTATTTACATGGTTGTTTTATTTCGGCCTTTTTGAAAACTGGCCCAGATTACCCCATTTTACCCTAAAATTTCGTACAGCAAAAACTACTGAACCAATTTTGATGCAGTTTGTTCTGAAATGGAGCTCATCCTAATCAGCGAATTTACAAACCATAATTTCAGCTATAGTCTCATTAGATTCAGACTTACAGATCAGTGAAAATGGGTGATTTTCGCCATTTGTGTTGAAAATGACCTCAAGCCTGGGTTTTTTTTTCGTCCGGGACCTATGTGCCAATTTGGCACACAAGCCTCAAAGGCTATGTGTCAAATGAAAATCTTATGTGCCAAATTTCGTCTGCGTGACAACCTG
>JAAEQW010000061.1 GCA_024231025.1 Candidatus Omnitrophota bacterium | reverse complement strand
AGGTTTTAGGGCTGTTACGGTATATCCTAAGGTGGAGGATCTTTGTGGTTAACTGGGTATTGTTTACCGCTAGAAATGCGTTGATGCTTAGGTTCATCAGCACTTCTTCAAGGTGGATTTTATTTCCTTTTAGCTGGATATCTTCTTCTACTTTCTTTTCAAAGACGATACTGTCTTCTTTGAACTGAGGGCCTACAATGCTCATGAAGGCATCGATTACTTCATCTATTTTGACTGTAGTGAGCGCACCACTGGTTTGAGATGAAAACTCCCTGATTGCTTTGACCATCTTGGATACTCTGCCACTATCCTTTATTAATTGACCTAATCTACTGCGTAGGTAGTTTTGGTCCTCTTTGGATATAATGCCTTTTAAGTCTTCGGTTACCTTTAATCTGATTACTTCAGCTAACCCACTAACCGAATGCATTGGGTTATCTATTTCATGAGCAAGAGAGCTTGAGAAGTGATCCATTGCACGGTGACGACGGATTTGTTCTTCTTCGATGAATTTATGCTTCTGTTCCTGTAAAAGAAGACCTTCAATTTGTTTGCGAAGGCGAATATATATAAACGGTCCGGCTGAAGCTAAGATAACAGTTAGCGATGTTGACAAGAACCAATTCTTTGTGAAGTAACCTAAATAAAACGATATTCCTAAGATAGCACCATAGACTATAGTAAATATACCTACTCGTGTAATGGCTACTCGAATATCAAGAAGTTGGTGTTTTAGGATGGCGTAGGCTGTAATAACACCATAGGCAATTGTTAGTGAATGGTCTATCGGTATGAAGGCTTGATTAAAAACAATTAAAAAGTATGCGCTTCCAGCAACAACTATTGCTACAGAAGCCATTAGGAAATACTTTAGCTGCTCGCCCCTGTCACCTGAAAGACGTTTAAATGCATTGAATATTTCCCACAAAGTTAAAGAGGCAAAAGTAAAATAAAATCCAATATATAAATACCAACCTATAGCTGGATCAGCAATAAATCTAAAATTTGTTAAACACAAAACATCTCTTATAAAAAATGGTCTCAATGCAGGGATAATATTAAAAATGAAAAAAATAGAACCAATAAAATAACCTAAGAACAATACACCTTTTCGCTGTACTATTTTTCCAGTAATAACGAGTATGAGATTCAGATAAATCACCGGACTAAAAATTGCACCCGTATACAGTAAAATATCTGCTAACTTAGCAAAAAAATGATTATCGGTAATACTTTGGATTAAGCAGCCCACAACCCAGAAAGAAATAAAAATATTTAATAAAATAAATACCTTCACTACTGGTTGCGCGCGAGCCCTAATATAGCTAATAATATTGATTGCGATTAACGTAACTAACGAACATACACCAGAAAAAGTATATATACTCATTGCAAAGTCCTCTTATGCACCATAATACACACACCAAGCCCCTGATTTTGCTGCGATATCAAATCATTATATCCCACAAACACAAAGATGGCAACTTTCTATGACATTTTTGCCGAACAAGCCTTATCAAAAGTCATATTTTTTCTTGACATTCTGTGCTCTCTGTTATATAGTTTGAGTATGCAACTACACCAATATTTAACCCAAATAAGAAAAGACAAAAAACTTAAAATACAACACCTGCACAATAAAATCAAAAAAATATTCGCTAAAAAAGCGGTGAGCTACCGCTCGCTACTACGGATCCTTCAGGGTCACACTCAAGGAAGAGAATCCTCGCTTTATCAGGTTTGCATTGGGCTTGGCATAACTCCCGCGCAATTAAAAGAAAACATAATGAGCCAACCCGACGCGATTGATTATATTAAACGTTCACTGCGCAAAGATAAGTATATTTATAACGAAAATGCGTCCGCGGAACTTCTTGCCGGGCCGGAAAGAAGTTTTCTGACAATGGAGTTAACCCTAAAAGCCAAAGGCAAAACCAAACCTCAAGGCGCCACCACAACTGAAGTAAAAAGTGAAAAGTGGGTATACGGATTGTTTGGCAAAACAACTTGTGTTATTGACGACAAGACTTATCAGCTAGACAAAGGCGACTGCCTATCTTTTAACGGAAATCTTCCTCACTATTTTAAAAATAAAACATCAAAGAAGGCTCAATGTTTGATCGTTCAAACTCCTCGCCCTCAGGAAGACAATTCTTGAACTTTATTTAAAACCACCGACTCTAGATAATCAGTAGTAAAAGGCTTGCTTACAAAATCGTCGGCTCCCAATTTTACGGTTTCGCTTTTTGTGGCCTCATCATCCGCAACACTAACCATTATAATTTTTACATCTTTGTGAGCGCTGCGAACCTTCTTAAGAATTTGCAGGCCGTCCATCTTTGCCATTTTTATATCTAAAAGCATAATTTGAGGTTTTTCTTTGTCTAACAGCGCCTCGGCTTTACGAGGATCGGTAGTTGCAACAACAAGATGCCCCCTTCTTATAAAAAAATCACTGATAAAATCACATATCCCCTGCTCATCATCAACTACTAATAATTTAATCATTTCTACCTCCGGGTATAATAAACTTACTAAATGCAAATCACAAATAATATTGTACTATCAGCAAGCAATATTGACAAGCAAACCTGCACGATATAGATGGGGATTGTTACTGAAACTACCTACCAATCAAAAGGAATGGTTTTGCCCCAATTGGGGTCTTTGCCTTCTTTTCCGCGGAACTCTTTCAGCACTTCGACAGCTTCATCAACATCACCATCGCAAACGGCTAGTCTGATTCCTCCAACAATCGCAGAAAAAAACGGCCTAATCGCAGATATATGCTCATTAAGAATAACGGTCTCTATTCCGCTTGCTTCTAGCAAGCCTTTTACCATGTGCGCTTCGGTTAAATTAGAGGTTGTAAATACTATGTTTTTATACATATGCTAAAGGAGTAATGCAACAGTGCTGTTTGTTATTCTCCGATTATTTTAACAAGAACTCGTTTTCGGCGTTGACCGTCAAACTCACCATAAAAAATCTGCTCCCAAGGACCAAAGTCCAAATTGCCCTTGGTTATCGCGGCAACGATTTCTCTTCCCATGATCGTGCGTTTAAGATGAGCATCGGCATTATCCTCTCCGTTATTGTGAGCATAAAAAGATACCGGTTCATGAGGAGCTAATTTTTCAAGCCAACGGTCAAAATCACTATGCAAACCGGATTCATCATCATTAATAAAAACACTTGAGGTAATGTGCATCGCGTTAACCAAACATAACCCCTCTTTAATTCCACTTTTATCAATTAAATTCTGAACCTTCCTGGTGATATTAACAAACTCCCGCGCATTCCTAGTCTCAAACCATAAATATTCAGTTAAATGTTTCATAAATTAACCTTTGCCTTTTTAAAGATACTGCCACCACAGACGCACCAAATACCTGTTTCTATATTACCAATTCTATTGGGATTTTCAACATCAAATTGCCACCACGTTACCTTTGGGGGTTTGGTAACGGGGTGTTGATACATTTTGTTACCACGGATTTAAAACCGGCGATGAATGATGATAATGATTGTTTTTGATTAATTTTATCCGTAGGGGCCGATGGCTGTCGGCCCTTTATGATATTATTTTTGATAAGATCATTTTTGATCGGTTATTATTTTTGTTTTGTAGGGGCGGCAGATCTGCCGCCCTTACAATATTTATTATTGATTTTTTATACATTGCCATTGATTGTCGATTATTGTTCCAATTAATGATAATTCTATGAAAGGACATTCTATACGGGATGGGGCAAGCCCATCCCCTACACATTTTGCATTTATTATTTTTCCGAATATATTTTCTCTACCACGTTACCAAACCCCCAAAGGTAACGAGGTAATTGTACACCGCGTAGGTGTACATGGGTTGAATTGATAGGTTAATTAGTTAACTCTGTTCCCTATTACATAGCATTGGAACTCACCTGCACAAAAACTTAGCTTTTTGCTCAGGTGCAGCAATTTGTTATATGTTTTGATTGTGTCCTTATTTTTCCAGTTCGGGTTCTATTTCTCAACACTGTAATAGATAGCAGTAGGGTTCCTGTCAGTATGCCAATAGCAATTATTTTTTGTTTTTTCCAAAATATCCACAATATGGCGATATACATGGACAAACAAAGAATATTCATAACTTGATTGGGCCAAAGAAAGATTTCCCATATTTTGCTTACAATAATAGTTATGAAAACTGGAATAAGAAATCCTAAAATAAATCCAGTAACAAAAAAAACAATTTTTTTCTTTTTCATGTTTTTCCTTTTATTTTCCACCCCATTACTAAACCCTGTTCCAAACCCGCATTGGAACAAGAATGTACACCGCGTAGGTGTACATGGTAATTTTGTGAATTCTTTTCACATTTCAATGACTGGAGTTCCCCCGAATTAATAGACACCTGATCCATTAATATTTTTCGCCTCATACTCATGAGGACTTAGATAACCTAAAGTCGAGTGAATTCTTTGTTTGTTGTAAAAAACCTCTATGTACTCAAATATCATTGCCTT
>JAAEQW010000060.1 GCA_024231025.1 Candidatus Omnitrophota bacterium | reverse complement strand
TGTTTCAGCTGGAAACACAGCAATTTTTGCTTAGGGGATGACAGTGTCCATTTTGTGAATGAAATAAGAAGTTTCGGGTTTAAAATTTAAAAAAAAATTTTTCATTAAATTTTTTTTGAAAAAAATATTTTTCAAAATTTTTAACTTGTAACTTTTTATTTCTTTCACAAAATGGACACTGTCATCCCCTAAGCAAAAATTGCTGTGTTTCCAGCTGAAACACACCTTTTTTATCAATTTTTCAACTTCTTTATCGGTAGGTACTATGCAATTTATGAAGGCTTTGGTTACATTAGTGGTCATATCTGTCCAAAAAATCAAATACCCAAGTTGATTTTTTGCACACTAGTTCTCAATTGCCCATACTTCAATTGTGGAGAAAATGAAAAAAATTGAAGATTGGGTTTTTTGTTGGACCATTCCAAATACTTGCTGGACCATTTCAAAATTCAAAAATCGAGATTTTTACATTTTTAGCAGTGTAGTTAAAAAGAAGACGGAATGGGCATCAAAATGATGCCAAATACGCCCATGTTACTCCAGTGTACCATGGAGCACCAGCTCCTGCAAAATTGTCAGTCTTGCAAAAATGCATCGAAATTCCAAAATTTTGGGGCTTGGATCTCAGCAACCAATGGGAGTTGGAAGCTAAAATTGTGCATGGTTTAGGCACTCGGTGGCCGGGCCCAACTTCTTGCCAAGTTTCATCGAAATCAGAGATGGTCATGTCAATGGCTGTGTTGATTTCGGGTGGAATGACCCATTTTGGGATTCTTGTACGAGGCAAAAGTTCGCTCTTAACTTTTGAAAACTACTTTAGATGTCTCGATGCTTTTCCATTTTTAAGAATGCAAGCAAATAATGCGATTCGAAGATTCACGTTCTTTTGAGTGGAGAGCTTATTCACCGTGGTCCAGTACAGTGACAGGAAACGGCTTTTCTTCAGACAGGATCCTCTGAGATTGCTGGTCACTCTCGGCGCGGATTTGAATCTCAGAGACGGCGTCTACGGAAACAGCGCTCTGCACTGGGCGGCGCTCCAGGGCAACCACTCCTCTCTCTCCCTGCTGCTCAAGCTCGGCGCCTGTGTCGCTGTCGAAAATAAACAGGCTAGATACTGCTCTTTCCTGTGTCTTTTGGTTGCAAACTTCAAGTTTATCAACTTTCTTTAGGGAGATACGCCCATGGACGTTGCCAGTAGAAGAGGCGAAAAGGGGATGGTGCTAAGATTAGAAGAGGCGGCCAGGAAACAAGGGTTCTTACCCAGTTCTTTAATTGAAAGGCTCAACAATAACGACGTAGCTTGGTTTTGTTCCCGTGCTTTAACGGGGACTTTTAATAGCGATTTTTTTTAGAAATTCGTGTACAGATTCTTCATTGTTTATCCATTTCTGGCGATCTTCTTAGTTGGCCTCGTCCTGGAAGTGTCAATTCCGTACTGGTCGAAGGGCATTTTAGCTGTGATCCTTTTTCTAGTCTTCTACAAAGTTTATCGGTATGGCGCGCTTTCCTTGGCTAAACTTAACATGAATCGATTTAGGGCAGCTTCCAATCTGCATTGTTGCCTCGTTTTCTTATGTTCATTCAATTTTAGATTATTCGCGAGCGAGCAAGCTATGATGGTGCTGCCTTTGGGGGTCTACTTGACCACGAAATTGTGGATGTATTTGAGCTGGTTCCTGCTCTACGCACCGCTCGTCGATTCTACCTGGATCATGCTGCTTTTTTGGTTGGATGCCTCCGGCCTATGCTACAATTTCGGCCGCACCTGGTTGTGTGACCCCGGTTTTCTGTCAAACTCATATTCGGTAAATCTAAACTGCCTTCCGTCGCAGGTCTTAGGTCGAATTTTTTTTGAAGATCAAATTTGTGTTCAAAACTATATAAAATGTGTGTTGTTGTTGTTTTTGTACCCCTCCCCGACAGGCGGCGAAGGCTCAATTTTGCGGGAGGGTTACTAAGGGATTGACCGCAAATTGCGGTTCTTTTTTTTTTTTTTTTTTTTTTTTTACTTTAGCTAATTTGTTTTTTTTTTGGGATGTTATAAACACTTCTTTTTTTTCCTCCTTGGGTTTTTTTTTTGATTAACCCCTTTTTTAACCATTTTTTCCCATTATTTTTTTCCAAACACGAGTTGT
>JAAEQW010000059.1 GCA_024231025.1 Candidatus Omnitrophota bacterium | reverse complement strand
GAGGCAAAAAATCGCCGCAATGCCGAAAAACAGGCTAAAGCTGAGGCAAAAAATCGCCGCAATGCCGAAAAACAGGCTGAAGCTGAGGCGAAAAATCGCCGCAATGCCGAAGAGCGGGCCGAAATTGAGGCGAAAAATCGCCGCAATGCCGAAGAGCGGGCCATGAATGCCGAAAAACAGGCTGAAGCCGAGGCGGAAAATCGCCGCAATGCCGAGGCGGAAATTGCCCGTTTGAAAGCCCTGTTGGTGGATAAACAACTTTAAAAAGGCAACTCGTGGTTATACGTTCCGGTTCCAACGCCCCGCGTTTCTGGTTCCCATGCGGCGCACTCATCCTTATACACAAATGTCCGCCGTCCGCCCCGCCACCGCCGCAACGGCGGTGCGCTCTGCGCTGTTTCGCCTTGATTCGAGTGGAAAAATGACGTAAAATGCCTAACCTGACACATTCGGCGCAGGTTAGGCCGTTGGTGTGTCACATATACTTCGCACGGGCAAGAACTGAACTTTTTGTTTCGGGAATGAGCGAAGCGAATTCCCGAAACACGGAGGTACAGAAAGTTCAATATGAACCCGTTCACAGTATATCAAAATCAGAGAGAAAAGTTATGATTTCAAAAATAACATTGGAAAATTTTTTTAGCTTCAGGCATCCGACAACTATACAGCTTAATCCTGATATTAATATTTTCTTGGGGATTAACGGCAGTGGAAAATCAAATTTTCTTAAAGCGATTCAGCTTCTTCATGACAGCATTATCGGGAACGGGCTGGAGGAGATTTTCTTAAAAGACTGGAGCGGATTTAATTCAGTTGTAAATTTCAATGACGACGAAAAAGATTATATAAAACTGTCGTTTGAATTTGATAAAAATGCCATTGAAAATGTAATGCGGAAAGAGGGATATCAATTCCCTGACAACCCGATTTATGAGATCTGCATTTTCAGCTCTGGTGCAGCTTCATATTATTTGAAAGAGAAGCTGTATTCCAAAAGCATAAAACCTGGTGAACCTGATTTTATATATATGGAAATGGATAGGGGCATTATTTCCGCGCGGGAAAAAGGAAAAGCAGGTGTCCAAATATACCCGCAAAAAAGTAAACAGATAACCTTCAAGCCAACAGAACCTGTTTTAAGACAAATTTCCGATCCTGACAGATTTTATCCCCTGTTTACCTTAAAGAGAGCTTTGGAAGAACTTTCTGCTTATTATTATTTTGATACGACTTACAGCAGCCCTGTCAGGCAGCCTTGCAGTTATGGCACTGAGATGAAATTGTTACCGGATGGTCAGAATCTTATGACTGTTCTTAACAACATAAAGAAAAATCACTCTCTTTATTATGAGAAAATTGAAGAATCTGTAAGAAAAATCAATCCCTGTTTTAAGAACATAAATTTTGCTTTTCTCGGTTCCAAGCTATATTTGGCGCTTCGTGAAGAACATCTTGCAAAGTCTGTTTCCATTGAGCATATCTCAGACGGAACACTCCGTTATCTGCTTTTGTTATCAGTATTGTTTAACCCGAAACGAGGCAGTCTTGTATGCATTGATGAACCCGAAATGAGTCTTCATCCTGATATGATAAACACGATATCAGATGCAATAAAACAAGCGCCACGCATTCACCATTGCTGCTCAATTTATTCGATATAGATGATATTTTGATATTTGAAAAAAATATTCAAAATGAAACAAAGGTGTGCGTCAGATCCCCTGATGAAGTTGATGAGCAGGTCAAGGATTTTCTGGTTGGCCAAGCTTGGCTGCAAGGCATGATAGGTGGAAAAAGATGGTAACTATTACGATCTATATAGAAGGAATACAATCAGATAATCCGGCAGTATTGACCGTTGACAATAGCGCAGTTTTTCGTGAGAATTTTCATAAATTATTTCCTCAAAGGCTATCCCCTGCAAAATTCAATCTCAGAATCAGGCCCTTCGGAACCATAACAAAAGCGGGAAAAATGCTGAGGAATATAGAAACTCAGGGAATCAATGCCGCTCTTTTGGTTGATTTGGATGCCCCCAAAGAAGAAAGAGATGAAAGACTTAATCATTATAAGCCATCTGATGCAACAAAAATTTTCTTTATGATTCAGGAAATGGAAGCCTGGATACTCTCCCAGGTTGATAAGATTGAAAAATTCGGGGAAAATGAAGGGCTGATAAGAAAAAAAGCTGATAGCGCTATAAATGATAACCCTTTGCTAAAAGAAAAGCATCCGGAACAAATTAACAAACCAAGTGAAAAACTTGATACAATTTTACGGCAATATTTTGATGATGTAAAAATAAGAAGAAACAAAGAACGAAAAACAGGCAAACGATATTCAAAAGCTAAAGATGGCCCCAAATTAATAGGGATGCTTGAATTAGAAGTTTTGATTCAGTATTTCGATGAAGCGAAGAGGTTAGTTGATTATATCGAGAGGTAAATTTGCCGGACGGGGTTTGTAACTAGTACAGGGAAGCGGAAATAACCAGCCCCCCAACACGTT
>JAAEQW010000058.1 GCA_024231025.1 Candidatus Omnitrophota bacterium | reverse complement strand
CAACCATCCCATCCATCTGAGGATGCCTAGAAGTAGTTCTTAAACGTCGAGTATTAGTTAGCTTTAAAATTTCGTCCATGAGAGTACTAAGGAAATTAGTCCCACGGTCAGATAATAATTCAACTGCACAACCATGCCGTGCAACAATTTCTTCAACATAAAGTCAAGCAATTGTTGTAGCCTGGATATCAGGCACAGCATAGGCTTCTACCCACTTTGTCAGATAATCTGCAAATACTACTATAAATCGATTGCCATGCTCAGTTAGGTTTAGTGGTCCCATACAATCAACTGCCAATCGGTCAAAGGGACCAGAAACTGGTATAGGAACCAAAGGTGCCTTGATTTTACCTTTTGGGGGTGGTTTACGGGTGGAACATCCACGACAAGCTTGCACCCAGTGCTTTACATCAGCTATTAGGCCTGGCCAAAAATACCTAGACCTAATCTTTTCTAGAGTTTTATAAAAACCAAAATGGCCAGAAAATACATCATCATGGCAGGCTTCAAGCACTTCTGCCCTCTGGCATTTTGGCAATGCCAAGCGAAAAACAGTATGCACTTTTGGGTCCACAAAATAAAGTAAACCATCCAAAAGTGAGAAACAGTTTTGGGAAAACATAACATGCCGGGCAGAAGCATCATCAGAAGGCAGTTCACCTAATTCTAGAAAGCAGAACATAGCATGAAAATCAGAATCTGCTTTTTGCTGACTTGCAAGTTCAACAGGCTCACCCGTGACCTCTGAGTTTACAGAATTTACAGATGCAGTTTCACCAGTTTCATACATCCGAGAAAGAGCATCAGCATTAATATTAGATTTTCCAGCTTTGTGACTAATTTCAAGATCATACTCTAATAGGCTAATAGCCCAACGGGCTAAACGACCATTATTTTGGGGTTTAGACAAAAGCCACTTCAATGGTGCATGGTCAGTTTGAATTATGCAGTGGTGCCCATATATATAGTGCCGAAATTGTTTTAAAGCAAAAATTATAGCCAAGGCTTCTTGTTCAATTGTAGGATATTTCCGTTCTGCCTTCAATAGAGAATGACTGGTGAATGCAATCGGTCACTCTAGACCATCAATTTTCTGCGCCAACACAGCACCAATGCCAGAACCACTGGCATCGCACTGAATTAGAAATGGAAAATTAAAGTTTGGGTAAGCCAGAACAGGTGCTGAGGTTAGAGCAAACTTCAGTTTTTCGAAAGCAGCAAAACACTCCTTAGTCCAGTTAAATTTACTTTCTTTACGCAAAAGTGCATTTAGTGGTGCTGCAATTTTAGAAAAATTGCAAATATAACGTCTATAGTAAGAGGCCAATCCTAAAAATCATTCAGTGCTGAAATATTCGTTGGCGGCGGAAAATTTTGCACTTTTTCAGTTTTGGAAGGATCCACGGAAATACCCTCTGCAGAAACAACATGGCCAAGGTAAAGAATCGATTTGCACAAGAAATTGCACTTCTTTAATTTAATTTTCAAATTAGCCTGGCGGAGCCGTATCAAAACTTTTTCAAAATTTTCTAAGTGCTCCTCAAAGGTTCGACCTATTACTAATATATCATCTATATAGAGAAAACAAGATTTCCAAATTAAACCACTTAGAGCAGTTTCTAGACACCTCTGAAAGGTGCTAGGGGCATTTTTCAAGCCAAAAGGCATTACATTAAAGTGGTATAGACCCCCTTGGGGTAGTGCAAAGGCAGTAATTTCTTTTGACTTTTCCTCCATACCTATATTCCAATAACCAGCAGCAAGGTCAATTAGAGAAAAATGAGAGCAGTGATTGCTACCAAGACAATCAAGAAGCTCATCTATTCTAGGCAAAGGAAATGAGTCAGCTTTGGTAACAGCATTTACTTTACGAAAATCAATACAAAATCTACTCGTACCATCTTTTTTCGGTACCACAAGAATTGGACTTTGCCATGGACTGCAGGATTTTTCAATAACTCCAGTTTTTTCCATATTATCAACCAATTTTTGCACAACCGCTCGCTGAGAAAAAGGTATCCTATAGGGGCGTTGCTTTATTGGCTTTGCACCTTCAACATTCACAGAGTGCTCTACAATGGTACTTCTACCTAAATCTCCATCAAATTTTGAAAATATATCCTCAAATTCTCTCAATTTAGCAACAAAAAGGCATTTTTGTTCCTCAGTTGCGGGTGCCTCACCCAGCTTTAGATTAGCAAAAATATCCTCTGAATTAGGTTCCATTGGCTTGCCTTCCAGTATTTTATCAACCTGAAACCTCTAACCTCAACCTCTAACTGCTGAAACTACGAAATACTACCCAAAGTTTGACCT
>JAAEQW010000057.1 GCA_024231025.1 Candidatus Omnitrophota bacterium | reverse complement strand
CGATTAGCTGACATGCCTAAGGATTTAGTTTTTATGCCTTGATATTATAGAAAAGGCCTTTAGCTTTCATTTGATTCATCTGCTGTCGAGTTTTGTTGTAAATTGGCAGAGAATACTCCAAATTAGTGTGTATGCCCATTCTTCAGGAACACATGAAACATTTTTAAAGGCTTCTATTAATTGTATCATTCTGCGTTTTTTTTTGTGCAAAAACGTGTGCAAATGCACATAAAAATACCAAAATGCACATAAAAATTTTGGTTTATGTGCAAAAAATGCACATAACATTTTTGGAGGTGATAGAAAAAATTTTGCAAATAAAGCAAGGAGGAAAGAGAGAAAGAGAGGAGAACGGGGCAGAGGAACTATGCAAACCCTTACCTCTTCTCCTCATCTTAGTTGCAAGATTTTCGTTCCAAGCAGTAGTGTTGGCAGTCTCGGAAAAATTCCGATACCGATACCGATACCGAGACTGTCATTCCGAGGCTTTTTCCGAGACCAATCTCAGTTTCAAAATAGCTGTTAAGTTAATACTTTATGCAAATTTTTGCTTAAAATGCACAGTAAGCTCAATTTTTACTTCACAAACACTTTGAACTCATTTATTTACTGCAGGAACTGGCTCTGAACAGAACCAGCAATTGGGACAAATAATTCCCACTTCCCAGACTAGCTTCTGGTAACATTTTGTCCAAAAATTGTACTGTTACAAAGGTGTATCCATTAGTTTCTTCATTCACCAGGTGTTAGGTGCACAAGTTGTGTGAAATTTATTGAAATTTCAACATAAATTAGTGTAAATCTTCTGTGTGAATGGCTGGAATGGTATCGGAAAAAGTCTCGGAATTTCATTCCGATATCGATACCGATTCCGAGAGTCTCGG
>JAAEQW010000056.1 GCA_024231025.1 Candidatus Omnitrophota bacterium | reverse complement strand
TGCTGAATTAAGTTTAAACTCTTGAGAAAAAGAGCGACGTTGTTTTGTCATAGAACACCTCTGTTTGAGTGGTAATAATACCACCTAAATTAGTGTCCGGTTTCATTGAAGCACAACATATTCCTCGCCACCAAGTTTTCGCGGGAGAAGCTAAACGAGGCAAAGGAACAATGGGCTGGTTTTATGGCTTTAAACTTCACCTCATCATGAATGATGAAGGTGGTTTATTAGCTGTAAAAGTGACAGCTGGGAATGTTGATGATAGACAGCCAGTGTTAGATATGGTCGATAATGTTACAGGTAGTTTATACGCTGATAAAGGTTATGTATCTGCAAACCTAAAAGCGGAACTTGCTGAGCAAGGCATTGATTTTATAACAGGTCAACGAAGTAATATGAAACGTCAGCCAATATCATCTTGGGATTGTAGTGGTCAACTAATTTTGGCCACTGTTTTAGAATTCTTATAGACTTACAATCTTTACCTATTTTTTACGTATTGATTTTTTCTTATATTTATTAATTATTTAAGAAGAAACAGCCATTAGTTTAAATTTCCCTATCTTGTTTTTTTGCTTGCTGTTGCAAATATTTCTTCTTATGCGCCTCACCTAGCTTCCTACCTATTTTTTCTCCTAACCTAACCAACCACGCATCGAACGCAGCAAAAGCCAGCCAACAAACAACCATAAGCGTTATATAAATTGCAGCAAAAACCAACTCTAAGTTCATGAATGTAAACTGCTCTATGTAGTTAACAATAGCCTTGGTTACTATTAACAAAGCAAATGCTAAAAACCAAAAAAAGGATTAACCATACGACCACCTATCAAATAACGTTAAACCTATAATACAACTTTAAATAATCTTGTCCAAAAAAGTACCACCTCATATAAAAGAAGTATTTCTTACCCCTTTTCCAATGAAATATACCACCGGCTGGTACTTCAATGCCCATGACAATGTCACCGAACTTTTATAAGATGCCGCTGAAAAAGATAACGATCGTTCAAACGCCCGAATTCAGATAATAAGTGCACCACTCATGGTTAAACGGTGAGAAGAGATCAACTGCCTGTTGGTGGTACTCTGTAATCGCCAAAAAACAAGAGTAGATACCATGAGTTACAAGCAGTTGATCGAAGGGCAAAGATAC
>JAAEQW010000055.1 GCA_024231025.1 Candidatus Omnitrophota bacterium | reverse complement strand
GCACAAACTTATGGCTGCCGACAAACCTGTAAAGGCATCGATCCACAAGGCTATTGAAAAGATCGGTAAACTCAATGTTGAAATGGAAAAAATGAAAGTCGATTGTAAGCTAAAAGTCATGTCCCTGCTCACCCCGGAACAACTGAAAAAATTGAAAGAAATGAAAGGCGAGCATAAATGCTGCAAACAGGGTGACCATGAACACAAAAAATGTAAGCAGGACAAAAAAAAGTGCAAGCAAAAGTGCAAGCAAGCCAAAAAAGGATGTAAACACAAACACTAAAGGAATCTGAAGGGGACAGGCCCCAAACGCAACCCAAATAAAAAAGAAAAAGATAGGCATTTGCATTGCATTGAGTACGATGCTATGCTACTTTGGAGAGATTTCGATATTGCCCACCTAAAATCATGAATTATCTTCATAGAATATGAATAAAAACAATTACGATAACCGGGATATCGAGGAAAAGAGCGGTTGTCCGCCACGGTTCCCTATGGCGGAACATCGATGAAAAAGATAGTCGAAGAAGAAAAACTCAACAACGCAATACTCGCGTTGCAAACAACAGCTCCCCTTTCAAAAAAGATCGCGGACGTACAAATTTGCGCTTATATCTCTCCTGTATATCCGCAATAAATGGATAGGCCCCAATGGCTATGCCTTCGGAAATATTTTTTACCCGGTAACGAAAGCTGTCACCTATTCCCAACTGTCCATGGCAATTTTTCACTTCGATTACCAACTCTTGCGATATACAAGCTTTCCCATCTTTCTTTATGCCGCCGGATAGATAAACAAACTCACGATACCACGAAAGAGAATCCAG
>JAAEQW010000054.1 GCA_024231025.1 Candidatus Omnitrophota bacterium | reverse complement strand
CACAAAAAATAAAGGAAATAAAGAAATATTGACAAATTCATTATTTTATTATAATATTGGATAAGATTATAATTTATTTTAATGGGACTATCTGACAGTCCCTTATATAGAACTTCTAAGTTCTATTTTTATATTTAAAAATATGTCTGGAGATAAAAAAACTACAAAAGAAGAAAAATCTGCTTCTAAAAAGGAAAAGACTGAGAAAAAAGAAAAACAGTCCTTGCCTGATTTGAAGCCTGGTATGACTATTAGGGTATACCAAAAAATTAAAGAATTAAATATTAAAGGCGAGGAGAAAGAAAGAATTCAGTATTTTGAAGGTATGATTATTGCCAAAAAGCATGGAAAGGAAAAGGGCGGCACAATTACAGTTAGAAAAATTTCTAACGGCGTTGGTGTTGAGAAAATATTTCCTTTAAACCTTCCTACAATTGAAAAAATCGAGATCAAAAAGCAGGCAAGAGTAAGGCGTGCTAAGCTTTATTATTTAAAACGAGGATACAAAAAGAAACTTAAAGAAAAAGTAGTAGCATAATACGAGAATCCTGCCGAGGTGGTGGAACCCCGTAAAATTACTTCGTAATCACGGGGCAAGCTGGTAGACCCCGCACAAGTCGCTACGCTCCTATGCGGGGCAAGCACGCCAACCCCACCAATTACTTTGAAATGGCCGGTGTAAATTTGAAAGCTAAAATTATTAGCGGACGTGGCGGAATTGGTAGACGCGCTAGCTTGAGGGGCTAGTGGCTATTATGGCCGTGGAGGTTCAAGTCCTCTCGTCCGCACATCATATATATTAATAGGGACGCATAGCTTCCGCCTTCGCCTTGCGACTACGGCGAGACAAGCAGTTGGCTACCTGCCCGACCGCCTGCGGCGTTAGGCGGGCGGGGAGCACTTCGTTTACACTTAAATGAAAATATTAAAATTTAAATTATATTCGGACGCATAGCTCCCGCCCAGATTGCTTCGCAATTGGTCGGGCAGGCAGTTGGCTAGTCCCGAGTCTTCGGGATCGTTTACACCGAAAAGAATTAACAATAAAATAATACTATAGGGACGCATAGCTCAGTTGGCTAGAGCACTTCGTTTACACCGAAGGGGTCCTAGGTTCGAGTCCTAGTGCGTCCACATTACAAAGGCAGTTCCTTAGGGAGCTGTTTTTGTTTTGTGTTAGCACTATTATCGACGTTATTTGCCTTGAGAACCTTCTCAAATGCACTAGCCAAATGAGCTTTGTTGCCCATATGTTGCCCAAAATTATATTTTTTAGTTTCCGGCTCTAGTAAGTTTATAGTATCTCTAAATACTGATGGAGACAGGTGAGCATATCTCATAGTAGTTTGAATGTCAGCGTGTCCAAGTAATCCCTGTATAGCCTGTATAGGTGCTCCTGCCATTGCTAGGTGTGAAGCAAAGGTGTGTCTCAGAGTATGTACGTTTACTTTTCTTAATCCGGCTTTTTTACAAAGTCGAGTTAGTTCATCATTTATCCTCCGCATGCTAAAATGTTTTTTTTCGTCATCTGAAAATACAAAGCCTCTATTCTTTTTTCTGTCATGTAAACACTTGTATACTTCTCTAGTCATATCTACGTATCTGATGCGGTTACTTTTAGTACTACTGATTACTCTGGCGTACATTGACTGACTAATTACGATCTGATGTCTTTCCCAATTTATATTCTCCCAAGTCAGAGCAAGTAGTTCACCTTTTCGCATTCCAGTTTTTAACAATACCAGAAATACATCATGCCATATCCCAGAAGCATTATTAAGCAATTGTTCACTTTCTGCTACGGTCAGAAAATCAAATTTAAAAGGTTCGGGTTTTAGCTTAATAATTTTCGGCACCTTATCTATTACTTCCCAGTCTTTGGCACAGTGTAAGCATTTTGATAAAGCAGTTAAGTGGTTATTAATGGTTTTGTTCTTTATTTTACCTACTTTAACAATTTTTGCCTTATACTCTTCTATTTGCAAGTTAGTAATTTTATCT
>JAAEQW010000053.1 GCA_024231025.1 Candidatus Omnitrophota bacterium | reverse complement strand
TGGCGGTTGGATTACCTACCCTAATATACTCGGCAAGTAACTATTTTGCCCAGCAATGATGCGTGCATTGGGTTGTTGATAGTAGGTATTATGTGGGAAGAAAGAAAAGTTCTGTGTGCGTCGCCTCGGATTAAAGGAGTGACCTCATTTTAGAAAGAGAAAGAAACAAATTAATTGTTGTTAAATGGGAGGTTTTTGCTTATAGATAAAATGTACCAGAAAATTTTCAAATTTCTCAGCTAAAGTTACGCGTTAAGTTACGTTATGTCGAGCTATGTCCACCCCTTTAAGTAGTAATTAGAAATGAAATAGAAAGCAAACCGAGTTAGAATCGATTTCGAACAAAGGTGGAACCAAATTGAATGGAAAGTTCTACCGACATCATATATTAGATGAGCTATAAAAGCTATAGATTGATAGTCGAAAAATTGAAAAATCAAGTACGATCGTTGTAGATTAAAGGTTATGTCTAAAACTCGTGGAGTTACTGTTTCAGCATCCTTTGCCGTACTTACTAAAAGACTGATA
>JAAEQW010000052.1 GCA_024231025.1 Candidatus Omnitrophota bacterium | reverse complement strand
GATTACAGATATGGAATGCTGACTGGAATGCTAATCTATGCATATCCAAAAGTCGAAAATCAAAGATGCAGTTTTTGAGATTGGTTAGCTAGCTCAAAGATTTCGAACAAAGTGCTGACTTTAACGGGTTACTGTTTTAATAATAATCATTGGAATTCCACCGGACGTAAGTTATTCTAAAGCGGGTTTGCTCTGCTTTCGCTTAAAAAAACCGCAACCACCAAGCCATTCCGTCTAACACTCCATTGTTGCAAGGTTACACAATGAAAAGCCGCCGTTTGAGGGTACTGGCTTTGAACAAGCTTTTTCAAAAATGCAATCGTGAGTTTTTTAAATTTATTCGTTTATTCTCCATAAACTCCTCGTTCAGAAACTGTAAGCAAATTTTTGTAGACTCGTCTAGTTGCCGAGATATTGTACTTTAGAGTTGGTGATGGTATCAAAATATGCCCTTTCAAGAACGAAACATGGTGTACTTAAAACTCGAATCGCACAGATATGGCTTCCAATGAACAGATCTCGCCAAACTGAATCGATTGATGTACCGTTTTGATTGGTTGACCTTTTTGATAGGACCCTGAAATATTATAAAGAATATTTTTTCCGAACAAATGGAGCTGATTCCTGGAATCTGCAATAAAAACT
>JAAEQW010000051.1 GCA_024231025.1 Candidatus Omnitrophota bacterium | reverse complement strand
TTTTCGGCCGGAGTCTATGGTCCAAATTGGACCACTGCCCAAAAATCAGTGGTCCAATTGGAATTTCAGTGGTCCAAAATTATAGGTACATTTTTCTTCAATTTTGTTTGTCCATTTTTCTTTCAATTTCTCGTCTGCCAATACAATGCAATATTGTACATATTGAATGTTTTCTTTTCATTTACTTTCGCTAAACTTTTATTATTTGCTTCTGTTAGAAATGCGTTTCTCTTTTTTGCCTTCCATTGTTTCCAGTCACAAAACTGTCAGTTTCCCATTTTGTCTCCTTTTTTGCCTTTTTCTTCTGGAAAGTTATGTGGTCCAAATTTGGACCACCGGCTAAAATTTTAGTGGTCCATTGGAATTCGAGTGGTCCATGGACCGCGATTTGGACCCAAAAAAAACGTAGGTTACGTGGAATAATGTGATTTTTGGCTCTTTTTCTTCAGGCATCATTTTGCAATCCTGCAACGCAAAGCTTTTCTCACTTTTTCTAAAAACACTGACATAGGTCGCATTTACCTCAATCAGGGGTAAATCGGTTTGGAGCATATAAAAGCACTGATAGGTCGGAATTCCCCCACATTGGGGAATCCGACCTATGCCAACCAAAAAAAATAATTTCCCATTTCTCAACAAAGCTAAGCTAATATATAGGTAGGCTTAGGCTAACCAAGTGCCAACTCACTAAACATAACAGGCGCAGAGAATTACCTGTCTAATGATATTACATTGCAGTGGCTGACTGCTCTGGATCGGAAGAAATTAAGGAAAGTCTTCTTAATGGGTCGGAATTACCTCATGCTACCCTACCTACTTTTTACTTGGCCTGCTAAAAATAAACAAATCTGACTCTGGAGTTTGTGGCAGATAAAGGAAAATAGCTTCTGATGTACCTTTACACTCGGCGTCCTTCAGAGCTTCCCCAAAAAATGAAATGAGGTTTTTGTTCGGAATCTTTCCGCCATTTTCCACGAAGATTTGTTTCACTCTGTCCTCCGACACCCCGACGGCAGCCATACTTCTTGATTAAACATGAAGGAAACCTGTTCTTCAAATAATCTACGGT
>JAAEQW010000050.1 GCA_024231025.1 Candidatus Omnitrophota bacterium | reverse complement strand
TAACTTACGGAAATCCTGCCGCTGATGAAAGGCACGGCCATGAGTTTAATCATCGCCGGAATCCTCTCCATGGCCTTCATGGGCTTTGCCGGCCTTTTTAGCTCTTCATAATCAAAGAATCCGCCATGCCCGCGAACACGGGCATCCAGAAAGCCACGCAAAACCAAGGAATTTATTAGACAAGGGTTGAAAAAAATGACTGCTACAGTTATTATTGAGCAATTACAGACATCTTTAAGGACAGATGATTAATGAAAATTCGTGCAGAAAATTTTGCGACGGAATCGCAGAAAAAATAAGGAAGAGACAGTGAAAGTTCAAATACAGGATTTAGGAATCATCAAAAGCGCGGAAATTGATTTAGATAAAGATATTATTATGTTATGCGGGCCTAATAATACCGGGAAGACATATGTTGCGTATAGCATATATGGTTTTCTGAAATCAGAGTTAATGCTTCCTGTTGAAGCAATAAATCTTTCGCAATCAATCTCAATGATATTTGATAATGGCGCTATAGAAATTGATTTGTTTAAGCTTATAGAGGAATATAAAGAAAAGATATTAACTTCTGTGGCTTCAAATTATCAAAAAAGCCTTCCGGCAATATTTGCCGCAGATGAGAAAGAACCTTTTGTTAACACTAAATTCGAACTAATCTTAGATGATGTAGAGACTCTTAAAGAGAATATTCTTGAAAGCGCATTTGAACACAAGGTCTTTACGCAAGAGCAAAGCGGTTTCATATTTACAAAACCGCGAAATTCTCATGTCTTAACAGGCGTTCTGATTTCAGACAGGCAAGTTACGAAACCAAAAGAAAGAAACTTATCTATTCCTAAGGAAGTTTTGATACATGTTTTAATTCAAAACATAAGCAATATCTTCTTTAGGTTTCTTTTTCCTGGTGTGTATATTGCTCCTTCTGAACGGAATGCCATTAATATTTTCAGCAAAGAACTTTCCTTAAAAAGGGATTTTTTAGTAGATCAGCTTTTAGAGTTCAAGCATCAACTTAAGCCGGAAGACCCTTTTGATTTCGTTGCAAGAAGGGCTTCACGCTATCCTCTGCCTATAAGGGACAGTTTGAAAATTGCTGAAGATTTAGAAAGCTTAAAAGCGAATAAAAGTGAGTTTGCGTATATCGCGGATGAAATCGAGAAAACCCTTTTAAGAGGCAAAATATCTATTTCTAAAGACGGCAGCGTCTTATTTAAGCCTAATAGAAGAAAAAGCCCTCAAATGGCTATTCATCTCACTGCATCAGTAGTGAAATCTTTGTCTCATCTCGTGTTCTATTTCAGGCATCTCGCCAAAAAAAAGGATTTTATCATTATTGACGAACCTGAACTCAACTTGCATCCGGACCATCAAGTCATAATAGCAAAACTCTTGTCAAAAATAATAAATAAAGGTTTTAAGGTTATGATCAGCACCCACAGTGATTATATTATTCGAGAATTTAATAATCTTATCATGCTTTCCGCGGGGACTCAAAAGGCTAAAGAATTGATGAAAAAATATAATTATGGAAAAGACGAGGTGCTATTGCCAAAACAAGTAGGGGTCTATGTATTTGATTACGATAAAAGAACAGCCAAGCCATTAGATGTTCGGGCTGCCGGTTTCGAAATACAGTCTATAGATGCCGCTATTCATCGTCAAAATCAGGCCGCACAAGAAATTTATTTTTCCTTGCATGAGTGAATGTTGCGATGGCTAATCCTCCTGTTGGACTTTGGACAAATTAGTACCGAGTCAGCCCCGCATTTTTTGAGACTTCAGCCATCACCATAAGCAGCAAATTCGCTGATCGAGTACGATTTGGCATAATTCGGGACGGTTCATGATGGTGTGATACCGGGGATAAATATTTGCGAACCCCGGGTTATCAGGAAAACTGGTTCCCATGCGGCGCATGGGAACCAGAAAGGCCGGCACACGGGAGCGGAAGTTTCCGTGCCGCCCGACTGGTTCCCATGCGGC
>JAAEQW010000049.1 GCA_024231025.1 Candidatus Omnitrophota bacterium | reverse complement strand
CGGCATCTTGGAATGAAAAGAACAGATTTGTTAGCGTGGAGATACACACAGATGAGTTTCCTGTTAGATAACCTTATGGGACAGTAATTCTGAACTGCAATTTTTAATGTACCAATTCGGCACAAATGTAGGCAAAAATAGCCTTGACAGAACAGAAAATTAACTCCTCACACTTGGCAATAGGGTAATTCTCTCGCCTTTTCGGGCAGAATAGAAACGAAATTTGAAAACTTCGTAAAACAAATAAAGTCCTAATCTCGCCAAAACGAAACCAAAGCAATCAATTAGACCTTTCAAACGAATTTTTATACAGTGACCGTTTTTGTCAGCCATAATCAACACAAATATCACAGTTAGTTAGTCTTTACAAACTAAAGAACATAAAACACCAAAAGTAAAAATACAGCTCGCGATTGTAAGACCTATTCATAGCTACAATGTAATTTTCGTTCATGCTTGTAAATTGACAAAATACCTAGGCTGTGCGCGGCAGTCTTACGGTAT
>JAAEQW010000048.1 GCA_024231025.1 Candidatus Omnitrophota bacterium | reverse complement strand
GGTGGCTATTAACTATTTACAGTGGGTCCTTCAAGTTTCTAAAACTGAATGTGGGTGGCTATTAACTATTTACAGTGACACCCCGGTAACGAAATTAGGCGGGTGCATTAGTGACTCCATTGTTTAAGAAATAGCTGCTTTAGTGTACTACTCCTTAAATTGGAAGAGCCTCGTGTTGGGTAAGAGTGTAGATCTGGGTGGCCGCCGGATCTTTAAAATAAAAATCAGGTCTTCATTTTCTTGCTGAACCTTGATAACCTCAATGACTTCTTGCCCAACCTTTGCTTTGGCGCCAACTTCCGGTTTGATATTTTCAATCTTTTCAGTTTTTTTAGAAGCGGCAACACGTAATTGGATAGTCCCCTGGGCAATAACTCGGGAAGCGCCCTTGGAAGGCCTTTTTGGGGATGATACTTCAACCAGGGCAAGATTGCCGCTTTTTGATATTTTCGGGAATCCACCCCAGTTATATCATTAACAACCTTTTGGTTTTTAAGATGGATTAAATTGATTTTCACATTTTCCACACATCCAAAAAGACCAGCTTGAGCAAGATAAATCGCTGAATTAAGATCGGAAGCCGTATTTTTATTGTAGTTAGGTTCCAGCTTACGGCATAAATCCAGCACGTTGGCGCAATTTCGCGCATTATCCAGCGGTGCGGCAGTCGCTTGGGTTATCGTTTCTTCAATCGTTTGCAGACGAATCGCTTTTTCCTCTTCCGTGGATTTCGGCAGACGGTAGGCTAGCAGAACCTCTTCAAAAG
>JAAEQW010000047.1 GCA_024231025.1 Candidatus Omnitrophota bacterium | reverse complement strand
TTGTCAACACCGCGAAAAATTGCTAATGCATAGAATATACACATTTTTAGGTTTTGTTTATTGACATAGTAATATTTTAAACATCTAGAGCGTTTTATATAGTCTTCCATTTCGTTGTCAGACGAAGAGAGATTTTGATGGCTAGCTAAACAATCAAAGTAGGATACTCAGACATCTGGGTGTTTTAAGTAGGATAAAACTTTTTTTGTTAAATCATTAGGGAGGTTATCAAAACGAGGCGACGAGATCTTGTTGCTACTGAAATCAAAAAAAATTGTTGAAAGTCTTTATAGGTGAATAGATACTATACCCAAATGTTTGGATGTTCAACGTAGCATATTTATAGAATTTTCTGAATTTGATTGCATATGGGCGGTTTATGGTATACAATTACATTTTGAGTTGTAGGAATGGAAGAATCTGGTACGGCGCGCCAGCGCCGTACCAAATATTTTTCACATACTGCGAGTGCGCGCCCCTGGAACCCCTTGTGAGCCCTGGCTACCCCTTAAACCAATTGAGCGGTCTGAAATTTTGTGTGAGGAAGGCCATAGGGGGTCCCTATAAGTGTGCAAAATTTTAGCAAGATCGG
>JAAEQW010000046.1 GCA_024231025.1 Candidatus Omnitrophota bacterium | reverse complement strand
CTGGATTTCCAATCAGATACGTTGTTGAAAATGTCTGAAGAAGTCCGCGAATCGACATAATATTTACTAAGTCAGATCTACATACTGTAAGATACTAGGCTAACGATGCGCGATCGGTATATTTACTGAGTGTAAAGGGTATGCATTTTGTGGCCAGCAGACTGGCAGATAGATTTATTTACCCTAACACACTCGCAAGCGGCCTTTTTTGTCCGGTGGTGATGCGATCCATCGTTATGCTGAATTGTAGATAGTAGCTACGTATGTGGGAAGAAATAATTGGTGTTCGGAAGAGTAGCTCTACATCAAAAAAAAGATGAAAAACAGCTAGATTTCTCACATATATAAGAAAACGCTGCGTTTTTGTCTGGATTTGATCTTTGATCAATAAATTATCATCTTTGTCATTTTTTCTGCGATTGCCGCGAAGTTAGCATACGGGATTTTCGATGAAGCTGATCACGAATATGTTAGAGGTTTATCAAAATTATCGATTGAGTGATGATTAGAAAACTGAATAAAAAAATCAGTTGCCAGCCCGCTAG
>JAAEQW010000045.1 GCA_024231025.1 Candidatus Omnitrophota bacterium | reverse complement strand
CTGATCAAGAACAAAATCAAACTTAAAAGGGTTATCTGGATAGAACTTTATTCCTTTAACCGTTAAAGGGTAGAAGTTCGCAGTTGTACTAATTAGCTTAGTCGGTGCCGACATATAGGGCAGAGCACTTGCGTAAGCATTGCTGTTTCGGGTTATATATACGGTAAAGGTTGAAAGGACAAAAGCACAGAGAACAAAGATCACTATGCTTTTTAGGGACGTGCTGGCTTTTTTAGCTTGTAAAAATAGTAACATGGTATTCTCCTTTGGTCAGCTGGTCGGTTACAAACAGAAACAAGAAGCAAAAACCAATTTTCTTGGCACCATTCAAATCATCCAGCGATGATTTTCTTTGGCGCTTCGACCTTAAAAATCCTTCACTTCGTTCAGGATACCGTGCTTTTAAGGTCTCAGAGCCTGCCTGGAAAATTGTTTTTCCTTCTTTGTAGCTCGCATTAACCTGACAGCTAACAGCTAGTTACACATTCCTACAAACGTAAAACACACCTCCCCAGGTCAAAAAGCCTAAAAATAAGGCTTTTTACATATACTCTACGTTTATAAGGGGTGTTTTTAATTCACCATGAATTAAAAACTAAAACAAAGAACGTGATACACGTTTTACCTGTATCACGAAAGAGTAACATATTTTAAACTGAAAATCAATGCTATTATGAGGAAAAACGTAAGCGTTTTCAAGGGGAAATTGGAACAGTCATAAGTTGTAAGTTATAAGTATTAAGTTCGGAAAATCCGGAAGAACTTACAACTTATAACTTAAAACTTAGAACTTACTCTACGGGGTTTGGTAACGGGGTATTAAAACCACATACGAATTAAGTGCTAAGAATTAAGTTCGGAAAAATCCGAAAAAACTTACAACTTAAAACTTATAACTTAAAACTTACCATCATTTCATCAACGAGTAGGTAATAATAAATTGAGTAAAAGTAATTGCCACCATCGACATGAGCTTTAAAAGAATGTTAAGTGACGGACCCGATGTGTCTTTACAAGGATCACCCACCGTATCGCCAACCACAGCCGCCTTATGTGCATCTGAACCTTTACCACCATGGTTGCCTTCTTCAATGTACTTTTTAGCGTTATCCCATGCTCCACCAGAATTAGCAAGCATAACCGCCAAAACAAATCCCGACACCAAAGAACCAACCAACAACCCTGCTACAGCTTCAACACCTAAAAGTAAACCAATAACAATCGGAGCAGATAAAGCCAGCACTGCTGGTGCAATCATTTTCTTTTGAGCAGCTTGGGTTGTAATCTTAACACAGCTAGCATAATCCGGTTTGGTGGTTCCTTCCATGATGCCTGAAATTTGGCGAAATTGCCTTCTTACTTCTTCCACGATAAAGCCGGCAGCGGTACCTACGGCATCCATCGTTAAGGCACAAAAAACGAAAGGAAGCATTCCTCCAATTAAAAGACCAATTAAAAGCCTAATATCTAGCAACGATAAAGTAATCGGCGCACCCAAAAATCCGCACCTTTCTTTAAAAGCTACAATCAAGACAAGAGTAGTAAGCGCGGCACTTCCAATCGCAAAGCCTTTTCCGGTTGCCGCGGTAGTATTGCCTAAAGCATCGAGTTGATCGGTTTTATTGCGAACTTCTTTAGGCAAATCACTCATTTCAGCAATTCCCCCTGCATTGTCAGCAACCGGACCATAGGCATCTGAAGCAAGAGTTGTTCCTAATGTTGAAAGCAAACCAACACTTGCAATACCAATACCGTATAAACCTAAACTATAATTATTTCCTCCTCCGGCTAAATAAAAACTTAAAAATATTGCTGCACAAATTACAATAACCGGCAAAGCAGTAGATAGCATCCCTAGCGACATTCCACCAATTATAATCGTCGCCGGCCCGGTAAGACTTTGCCCTGCCAGCTTCTTAGTTGGCGAAAACTCTGCTGATGTAAAATATTCGGTAATAATCCCCAGAAGTATTCCCGCGCCTAAACCACAGATTATTGCCCACCATATGCCGATTGAACCTGCCCCAAGCATCGAAGAGATAAAATAAAATGAAAACATACAAATCAAAATTGCAGCCACAAAAACTCCTCGTCTTAAAGCAGAAAGTAAGTCTTTTTGCGTATCCTTTTTCGTTTTCACAAAAAAGTAAGCTACAATTGAAGCGATAACTCCACAAGCACCCAGTACAAGTGGCAAGATAACTCCCTTTAGCCCAAGACTAGCACTCACTGCCAAAGCCATTGCCGCAACAATCGAATCAACATAAGACTCAAAAAGATCAGCCCCCATGCCAGCAACATCACCAACGTTATCACCAACTTGATCGGCAATTACCGCCGGATTTCTTGGATCATCCTCAGGAATGCCTGCCTCAACCTTTCCTACCAAATCAGCCCCAACGTCAGCGGCTTTAGTGTAAATTCCTCCACCAACACGGGCAAAAAGCGCATAACATGACGCACCCATACCAAAAGAAAGCATCGTTGAAGTAACCATTATTAACGTTTCATTAGTAAGAGCACCATCGCCGTAAATTCCTTTTAAAACAAAAAATCCAATAGTCAAATATAAAAGCGCAATGCCTACAACTGCCAGGCCCATTACAGTTCCAGCCGAAAATGCTATTTTCAAACCAGAATTAAGATTATTCTTTGTAGCAAAAGCAGTACGAGCACTAGAATTGGTGGCAATAAACATGCCCACCCAACCGCACAAAGCCGAACACAATCCACCAACTATAAAAGCAACCGAAATAACTTTAAGCCCAAGAAAATAAAGAAGTATAGCAACTAAAATAAAGAATATTCCAACAACTTTATATTGCTGATTAAGATACCCTTGAGCACCTTGCTTTATATAGCCGGATATCTCTTTCATTTTATCGGTTCCTTGGGAACTTTTAAAAATCCAGATTGTTAAAACTACACAAAAAACTATCGCCACTAAAGCACTTCCCAACACAAATGTTAAAATACCCATTATTTTATCCTCCTTTGTTTAGTCGTT
>JAAEQW010000044.1 GCA_024231025.1 Candidatus Omnitrophota bacterium | reverse complement strand
GGGGGTTAGATTAAAAGCTTATTGGAGGTAAAATGATTGCAGGGAAGGTATTCAGGTAGGTTGTGCATACCTAAAATATTTTTCCACTATTGCCGAGATAAGGCAAATGGAATTTTTCTTAACTATGGAAAAAATAAAATTGGTGCCAACGGGTCTGTATCTCAAGTCGCAAGTAACTAGGAAAATGGCCAAATAAGCAAGAACATGCGCAGTGGTGCTAAACTCGCGCATGCGAAAAATGGCTCAACTCCGTTCAGTAGTTGCCAGGTTACAGGCGTTTTTCCACAAGCACCTCAATTCCACAGTACCAAATTTACATGCAAAATATCAGAAAACGTTCCTTTGGGCAGAATGGCCCCAGAACTGTGACTACAGTGGAGTTTTAGGTATGAATCTGTTCATCTCAACGAGCTCTATTTGGAAATAACATAAATTTTAGAAAAGAGCCCCTAGTTAAAATTTTATATCCCCATGAAAAATACCGATTTTTGCTAGGAAGTAGTTATAGAAAACTTTTTATGGCCAGTTTACAGTACCAATCAAGACGATCATAAAAATATATGACACTTATGCGCTTTATTTCACTGTAGTCAACAGCAATCCACTAAATTTGTGCAATTTCCTAAAATGCTAACTTTTTACAGATTTGAAGTTCTATGCAAATTTGGTAGATCACTGTTGACTGCAGTGAAATGAAGCGCATAAGTGTCATACATTTTTATGATCGCCTTGATTTGTACTGTAAACAGCTTTCTATCACTAATTCCTAGCAAAAATCGATATTTTTCATGCAGAAATAAAATTTTAACCAGGGACTCTTTTAAAATGAATGTCATTTGTTGGGAGAGAAAATTGCTCCTACTAACTCTATTTAATCTTGGCTTGCTATTGTGTCAAGATAACCTGTACATATCTCTATTTTGTTTGTCTTCCCACCGTTTCATTACCGTAATCCAGTTGACTTGCA
Organism: Candidatus Omnitrophota bacterium; assembly: GCA_024231025.1. Taxonomy (GTDB): domain Bacteria; phylum Omnitrophota; class Gorgyraeia; order Duberdicusellales; family 4484-171; genus JAAEQW01. The sequence continues at coordinate 55 of JAAEQW010000044.1, read as the reverse complement.
ATCCCTCATGCTCTCTTGTCAGCCCTTAATCAAGTCAACTTATATCACTGTTGTG
>JAAEQW010000043.1 GCA_024231025.1 Candidatus Omnitrophota bacterium | reverse complement strand
CGATAAAAAAACCGTCAAACTAAAAACATTATTCGATTGTGTTTCTAAAAGAAACTCCCGACTTATACCCAACGCAAGACAGAAAAGAATAAAAAAAATAAAAAATTTAAAAATTGCAACAACTGAACTATTTTTCAATTTTCTCTCTCCCGCTAAGATACTTCCTCAAAACTTCAGGAATAGTAATGCTGCCATCTTGAGTTTGGTAATTTTCTAAAATAGCAACCACCAAGCGCGCCAGGGCAACACCCGAACCGTTTAGTGTATGCACAAATTGAGGCTTGCCAAGCTCCTTGTCCCTATAGCGTATGTTACCACGCCGTGCCTGAAAATCCTCAAAATTAGAACAGCTCGACACTTCAAGCCATTTCTCAACTCCCGGAGCATACAATTCTATATCGTAACATTTTGCAGCCGCAAAACTTATGTCAGCGGTTGCAAGAAGTAAAATGCGATACGGCAAATTCAACAAATCAAGCACTTTGCAAGCATTCGCAAGCAACTTTTCAAGCTCAGAGTAAGAGTCTTGAGGCTTAACAAATTTTACCATCTCGACTTTATCAAATTCATGCAAGCGCATAAGACCGCGTGTATCCTTGCCGTATGATCCGGCTTCTCTTCTAAAACATGGAGTATGAGCCACATAACAAATCGGAAACTTATCTTCTTCCAAAATTTCGTCGCGAAAAATATTTGTTATGGGAACCTCACCAGTTGGAATCAAAAACAAATCGTCAACACCGGTTGCGTACATGTCATCTTCCAAATTAGGCAATTGCCCGGTTGCCTGCATTGACAAGCGATTAACCAACTTCGGCGGAAGGACTTCTGTATAGCCGTGTTCAGCAGTATGCAGATCAAGCATAAAATTTATTAAAGCTCTTTCCAGCTGAGCGCCCGCCCCCTTATAAAGAACAAAATTCGACCCAGAAAGTTTTGTTCCCCGCTTAAAGTCAATGATATCTAATTTTTCAGCCAAAGCAATATGATCACAAGGCTTAAAATTGAACTTCTTAAGTTCGCCTACTTCTTTTATTATCTCATTTGAAGATGCGCCCCCCACCGGCAAGGATGAATGCGGCAAATTAGGCACTTGTAAACATAATTTCCTCCACTCATCAGTTAAAACGGCAAGGTCAGATTTTATAGCATCAATTTTAACTTTTATCTCTTTGCTTTCGGCAATTTTAGGCTTGGGATCCTTTTTCTCTTTTATGCAGACTTTTACCGCGCTATCGCTTTTATTCGCAGCAGCTAACAATTCCTCATTTTGACGTAATAAATCAAGTCGTTTTTGATCAATTTTTAAAAAATTACCTAGATCAAATTGACAATTACGGTCACTGAGAGCCTTTTTAATAACATCCTGATTTTGCCTAATAAATTTAGGATCTAACATCGCACCCCTCTAAATATTAACTATTTAATAAGATCCGCCCCCGGCGAACGCACCTTTATTATACTTAAATTTGCAAAAAAATCCACCCTCACCTTAAACTATGCTTATCCACAAGCTTAAGCACTTTCGATCGTAGGAAGTATTTTGTTCTTTCAGTAGAAACAAATCGTTCGTGAGCATACACAAAAAGGGTCAAAGTGGCCAAGGCAAGACGCTTGTCCAGTATGTTTTCTTCATCCAAAGAAAAATCTACCTGGTATTTATAGAAAACCGGAGCAAAAAACGGTGATATCTTTTTTATTGCCCCCATCGGTTTGTTTGTTTTATCAACGATAATGTCATAAAGAATATGTTTTAGAAAAAACATTTCTTTGATTATATTTTCAGTTGGAGCTATTTTAAAATAATTATCGTCATCGTCTAGGATTTCCCAACTGCCAAAATGATAACGAATAACGCCAATACGTTCCTGGCTTTCGATATCAACAACATCATAAACATTAAGAAGATCGCGATTTTCTTCAATATATATTATCGCTTTTTTCTTTTTTCCGGGAACTTTGCTAAAAATTTTTATATTAGAAGACCAACGAAAATAGTCATAGGTTGGATAAAGAGCATCCCTAAGGCCGCCTGAAACAATCTTAAGGGAATTTACAATTCCGATTCTAAACCCTTTTAATATAAATTTATTTTTATCGAAAATATCCATTTGATACCTAGGAAGGAGCATGGGCCGCGCATTCAATGAAACTGCATTTTCTAAGCTGCAAGTGAAAGAAAATGCTTAGCTGAATTCCCCGCACTTTGAATTTTCATATCTAGCGGGGTCCCGCCAAGCGGGAAATCCCGAAAGCAAGCAACGCGAGCATTTCGGGGAGATTTGCGTAAATGGGCCGCGCATTCAATGAAACTGCATTTTCTAAGCTGCAAGTGAAAGAAAATGCTTAGCTGAATTAATCCCGCTACTGCGGGGGGATTTGTGTGCAATCTGCTCAAAGAGCAGCAACCGAAGGTTTATTGCACCCAAAATATCGCTTGCCCTAAAAACAAACGCTGATACGCCCATTACGCTTGTTAACCAATGAAAACAATGGGCCGCGCAGGATTTGAACCTGCAACCGACGGATTAAGAGTCCGTTGCTCTGCCAGTTGAGCCAGCGGCCCGAATGTAATTACGTCAATGTTTTCAATGACTTTTCAATACTGCTTAAATCTTGGGAATCGGCTTTTACCTCTCGGTGACCATCTGGTGACCATTTTCGGTCTAAAACCTCAACAGCACCCTGTCTAAAGCCCGGTGAAAGGTGAGCATAACGCAATGTCATCTGCATACTCTTATGCCCTAACAACTCCCTTACAGTATTCAAATCAATACCGCTCATGACCAAATGTGATGCGAATGTATGACGAAGGTCATGAAACTTAAAATTAATTATACCAGTTTTCTTAATGGCGTAAAGGAAAGATTTCTTCACGCTTCCTATGCTTGAACCATCTTTTTTATAAAAGACATATTCACTGTCTTTATGCTTTCTCTGCCTTACTAAAGCCTGTTTTACGCTCTTATTCATCGGCACTTCACGTTTATGGCCATTCTTTGTCTCTAGAAGATATATAATGCCTCTTCTAAAATCTATATCAGCCCATTTAAGGCCTAGTATCTCTCCTCTACGCATTCCGGTGTTTAATGCGACAACAACTATATTCTTTAAGTAGCCATTACAAACAGCAAGTAAAGCATCTACCTCGTGTTGCTCTAAGTATCTTAATCGTTTATTATTCTCTTTGAACAGCTTAACCTTCTTAACAGGATTATCCTCTGCCTTATTCCAAGCTACTGCCTTAGTAAACATATGCTTAAGACAAGCTAATTCTCTATTAACTGTAGCAGGCTTTACTTCCTTAACTCGTTTAGCCTTGTATTCTTCAACCATCAAAGGTGTAATCTTGTGTAAAGGCATTCCATTAAATGTTCTGCCTAAAACACTTATCCTACTAACATCATCTTTCCAAGACTTCTTATTATGCTTAGAATAAACTTCAACATAGTTACTGGCAAACTCTTCAAACTTAATGGTAAACTTCTTTTTCTTATCAAGAAACTTACCCTCTGCAATCTCCACCATCCGTTTACGCAATACATCTTGAGCTAGTTTCCTACTCGTACCAATACATTCTCTATACCGTTGCCCATAAGCACGATAGTCAATATGCCAGTTATTGCCTCTTTTTCTTAGTGTACCCATTTTTACCTATTAACTTTTCCAGGAAACCTCTTCCCCACCCCAATAAGATATCGTCCTTAAAAACAAGCGGGGTACATTCCTCCAACTGCGCAGAATAGTAAAAATTACCTACTTGAGTAAAGTAGTAAATCACCTCAATTTCTTCTTCATTCCCATATATAATGGTTTCTTCAAACGCAGGATTATCAATAATGTCAAAGCCGTCAAAGCAATAATAAAACGTTTCTTCACCCATCACTTTTAGTGCTTCTTTTTTTGTCATCCCCTTGACAATTAAGGAAAGTCTTTTCCTGTTTATCCGAGCTACTGACTTATCAGAACGATACCCCATAAAAGGAGCAACGCAACCAGATAATAATAAGAAAGTTGTTAGAATGCACGCTATCTTCCTCATCACTTCTTCCCCTTTTTCCATTGCTTCCAGCAATATAAAAGTAAATTACTTACTGTACGCTCTTCGCCCTTAACGTCTTTCTCCAACTGTTTCTTATCTACTTCACTTAACCTTAAGGCAACCATCTTATCTTTACCCATCTATCTACCTCCTATTGTATAACAAAGCAACCATAGTAACGGGGTCAGACCCTGAAAACTGAAAATATCCTATCCACCTTCTTTTTTAACTGTTTATTCTCTTTTAATTCTTCTGCAACTACATTGCTTGCTTTAATTACTGCTGTGTCACTTACATTGAAATATGCACCGATCTGCTTATTCGTTAGGGGTGTTATTTGTTTAGTAATAAAAATGACTATCTTCCGTGTTAACGAATGATTTTTCTTTTTAGTAATCCCCTTTTCTTTTTCAAAGACACGTTCTACTTCCTTTATTACATTATCGATTGAAATTTCCGACTGTAATTTTCTTTTATGGGCAAAGTCGCCGGCTTCGATCATGGGCTTAAAATCTTTAAGCTTTTCTTTAACAAACGACTTATTTCCTAAGAAGAATCCTGCATATACTTTATCAAACAGCTTATCTTTCTGGTCAATTGATCTTAAAATGAAATTTTTATACTCGATTGGTCTCATCCCTAAATAGCGATTAAGCTCTGGGTAGTCAATATGCCTATCTGTTTTAGGTTTCATATATCCTTTATAACTTGACCAGCGATAGTTTTGAGGTAAATCTACCATTTTAGCTCTTACTGGATTTAGATGGATATAGCGTGTAAGCCTAAGAAAATAATCATCTTCATCGACCATTATTGATTTAAATCTACCTTGAAAAAGATGGCCAGTTTTGTTACGCTTTGTATTGTAGTAGGCTGTGTAAGCAGTATTTATATACTGCATTATTTTAGATAGGTTGGGCTCTAAGATCTCAAGAAAAAGATGGTAATGATTGGTCATTAAGCAGTAAGCATAGAGATTAAACTTGTATTTAGACTTAGCAATCAGTAAATACTCTAGGAATTTCTCATAATCATAATTACTGATGAATATTTTCTTCCGATCATCTCCCCGGCTGGTTATATGATAAAAACAATTTTCTGCTTGCAGTCTATACGGTCGAGCCATGCGATATTTTACCAATAAACAATTCAAACGTCAATTATTTTCAGTTTTCAGGGTCTGACCCCGTTATTTACCGTTATTTATTAAAACGTTACTACCTTATCACTTTCTTTAACAATATCATACATATCTTTCATGGTTGAAATTGGACACATATCCGAGCCTCCCTGTTCACGAGATTTAATGCAACTCCCACAAGCATAAATCTTACCACCTGATTGCATAAATTTTTCTGCCTGTTCTACAGTATTAAATTTCTCCGTGCTAATTTGCTGATATTCAACGCCCTTACCCATAAAGAATATTTTTGCTTCGTCTTTCTGGTTTAAGCAAAAATTAGCATAGCGTAAAGTATTCCAGCAAGTTTCGGCATCATTACTAGAAACAATAATTCCTATTTTCATTTTGTTTACTCCTCTTTAATAAATCTTAATTACTGCTAAGGAATTTATTTACTTTTATTTCTTTATATTCAGCGGTATTCTATAGCATCTGTCGGACATGCTTCCATGCATGCGCCGCATGACCAGCAATCCGGAAGAAAGTGTTTGCGTTTTTTTTCGTATATCTCTTTCATCGCCTGCGTAGGACAAGCTTCAACGCATTTTGTACATTTAATGCACTTATCTTCAATAATTTTTATTTTTTTGAATGCAATATTTTCTAATAACCATGAGTATAACCCAAAAGGGCATATGAATTGACAGAATGGACGATAAATAAATAAACTAACCACAAAAAGTATCGGTAAAGTGTATAGGGCTATTGTCGCCAAATCATGCAAGTTAAATATCTTAAAATAATTTACATGGTGATATATAACAAAATTCTTGATCCCATGAACTACTCTATACCCAATTCCAAAAAGTAAAAAGATAAACGCAGTAAAAAGAACCAGCCTTACGCTAAGTGAAATAAAAAACGGCATTTTAAACGCATATTTTTTCTTAAAAATCGGTATATTAAAAATACTTTCTTGCAGCGCCCCCAACTGACATCCCCAACTACATATAAATTTAGAACCTATCAACGAAAACAAAGTAAATAAAAGAAAACTCATCGCTAGAACTTTAGGATCGCCTTCCATGCCATTAAATAACTTAAATAGTTTCACTATTGATTCCATAGGATTCGGTGTTGCCCCCAAAATAACTCCGAATAGAAACACAGAAAACAATAAGGTAATTATCCGTATCTTTTTTATTCTCTTTTGCTGCAACACTACAATAAGAATAAATGAAAGCCAAATTGACCACAAAATATACTTCAATACATCTCTTAAAGGGTTACTTTCTTCTTTTATATGTTCTAAGGCATGCCGGACTTCATCGATATTTACACCTAATGATTTGATCGGGATATTGCGCGGCAAATCCCACAGCTTATGGTCTTTATGACTTAATCCATGAAGGATTTCTTTTACAGGAACATTATTTTTAACAGCTAAATCTTTTAAGGACAACTCCTGCGAAAATTGCATATCCGACTTATATCCATTCTCTTCCCATTTCATATACACCGACAAACCAACCGTAACCAAAATTAACGCTCCACAAAAGATAAGTGTTTTTTTCATATCCCCCTCACCTTAATTCCCTCATTTTTTTTGTTATATCTAAATCAATTCTAATAGTTCCTATAACAGAATCTTTCATTTTTTCATCTGCCATACTCGTCACTTCTAACTATTTTAAAACTCACTTTCTCTCAGCTAAAAGAATAACGTACTTTAATTCCTCTTTGCCTTTGGCTTCGAACCACTTCTTTTCAAAATTATGACTTTGAATAATTTTCGCAATCGTCGCCAAAATTTTCAGATGTAAAACACGTTCGCCGGAAGACCCAACAAGAACAAAAGCAATGTGAATCAACTGATCCTCGGGAAAAATAATTCCCGCTCGCGCTCGAACCAAAACTAACTTGTCAACGTCTCTGTTTTTAACAAAAATATGGGGGATGGCTAATCCCCTTGCTATTACTGTGCTTGCCTTCTTTTCTCTCTCAATAAGTTTGCCAGATAACTCTTTAGATTCTAAATTCAGGCTTTTGCCTAAGTCATCCGAAACCTGTTTAAAAAAATCTTCCATCTTTAAAGGAACTTCTATATCCAAAACCATACTCTCCTCAACGAGTTTATAAAAATTACCCTCAATGATACCCTCTCTTTGAATAACAATATCTTTGAGTTCTGTAAGAAGATTATCTGAAACTAACTCTTTATCTTTAACTGTCAGTCTTTCCAGAACATAAATCAAAGCAGAATCCTGTACTGCTCTTTTCTGGGCATAGAATTTATACCAAATAAATCCCAATAAAAGAAACATCGTAGTCAAAAAAACAATAAATGAACCCATCTCTATTAAAAGAAAAATCCCCCCCATTACGCCTAAAATCTGCATGTAAGGATAAAAGGGTGACCGGAATTTTGGTCGATAGCTTAAAAGCTTGCTTTCTCTAAATAAAATAAGGGTCAGATTGGCAAGAATATAAAGTAAAATTAATACCGTTGAAGCAACTTTAACTAACAGCTCCAACTTTAAAAAATAAATAGCCGAAATCATAAAAGCACCGGTAAAAAAAATGGCAATATAAGGGGTTTTAAATTTAGAGCTTATTTTTTGGAAAACACCGGGCAAGAGATTATCCCTGCTCATGCTTAAAGGATATCGCGAAGCAGTCATAATGCCCGCATTAGCAGTAGAAGTAAAGGCTAAAAACGCGCCTATGCTTATTATTATCTTAAAAATATCTCCTCCAAAAACCCCTGCTCCATCAGATATGGGCGTAAGATCACACTTTAAAGACTCAAGATTCAAAACTCCAATAGTTACAAAAATAACCAAGGCATATAAAATAGAAGTTATAGCTAACGAAAGAATCATGCCCAAAGGTAAATTTCTGCCCGGATTTTTTACTTCCTCAGCTAAAGCCACAACCTTAGTTAACCCTCCATAAGAAATGAAAACAAAACTTGCTGTAGCAAATAAAGGATTCAACCCCTTAGAAAAGAACGGCAAAAAATGTCCAAAATCAACAGCTCTTATACCCCAGACAACATAGCTGATAAGAATACCTACCAAGCCCATAACTAACCATACCTGAAATCTTCCAGCTTCTTTTACTCCCATTAGATTCAGAATTATAAAAAATAAACAACAGATAAGCGCGATAATATGTATTGGAAAATTAGTCATTATAGTTAGATACGCACCCATACCCAACAAAGCAAAAGATCCTTTCAAGCTCAAAGAAAGCCAAGTGCTGAAACCAGCAAGCGTTCCTAGTAGTGGACCAAATCCTCTCATAATATAGAAATAATCTCCTCCGGCTTTAGGCATAGCTGTAGTTAATTCCGCCATGCTTAAAAGCGTAGGAACGCAAAACAAACCCGCCAGCAAATAAGATAAAATAACCGCGGGACCTGCTTTAGCATAAGCTAATCCAGGCAAAATAAACAAGCCTGAACTCATCATTGATCCGGTCGCGATACAAAAAATATCCAAAAGACCTAATTTTTTGTTTAATTCTTTTTTCATTTAGAAATCTTGATTAATAAATACCATTCTTCATTCGATACAGCTAGTATTTCTATATTATTTTCCTCCGCATACATTCTACTTCTTAAGTAGGTAATCGGCAAGGGCTCGATAAAGTGTGCTTACTGCCAAGATAGAACAATGACAATGATCCTGGGGCAAGCCGTTTAAAGAATCCATTACGTTTTTTGGCGAAACTGCTAAGGCATCATAAATCGATTTTCCTATGGCTAATTCTGCAGTAACTGAGCCACAAACAATTGTTGCAATACAGCCGCTAGTATGAAATTTTATATCTTCGATCACCCCATTATTAATAACAAGATAAAATTCCATCTCGTCACCGCAAGGCCCTTTAATAAAAGCACTAGCGTCAGGAGCGTTCATCCTCCCCATGTATTTCGGATTTTTTGCTAAAGTGATTAGATGTTCGGGATAAACATCTAAGTTATTAATATTTTCTTGCATCCCCATGCTCCTCTTTAATCAATCTATCTCCATAGTATCTACGTGCATTCTTTAATCCCGTAATAAATTTAGTCCAAGGAAATTTCTTACCTGGACACTCAGTTTGAGCACCGTGTACCCTACCGTGTCCCATAATATTTTTTAAAGGAACCTTATAGTATCGTCTCAATCTATCAACTAAATAAACTAATGATTCCATCTGATCTTGCGAAACTCGGCCATCACTGAAATTACCAACCAAGCAAACTCCGATAGCCTTATTGTTCATATTGGCAGCTTTACAATGCGCGCCATTTTGTTGTTTTGTCCAGCGAGGCGAAACTTCAATCTGCCCATCCTCTTTACCTTTTGTGCCGTTACTAACAACAAAGTGATACCCTAAACCGTTCTCAAAGCCACGCCTATGATGATAACCGTGAAAAGCTAAGGCATTACCAACATCGGTGGCGCTATGATGGATTATTATATATTTCCATTTTTTAGAAGGGTATAAAGTTACTACCGGTTTAAGTGATGCGGCACTAGGAACGATTAATCGCTGCCCCATCTCTATCTCTTTGGTATTTCTTAAACGATTTGCCCGTTTTATATCTTTAATGTCGACATCATACATCTTGGCTATACGCCAAACTGTTTCCCCTGGCGCTGCTACATGATAAACGTCTTTGCGTAAAATTGGAACCCGAGTCAGCGTAGGAACAACCATTTCTCTCGGTGGACAACCAATCGATTCAATCGGCAAGCGAGCGCACGAGCTCATAAAAACCGCCATAACCAGAATCATTCCCCGGCTAAAGAAATGTTTCCAGCGCTTCATAAGAATTTTATTCAATCTCACTGTCATGCTACCTCGCTTTTTGATTTTTCCTCTATTTTTTTAACATAAGAAAAAATTCCAGCTAAAATTAACACCACTCCTAAAAAGAAAGAGATGGTTGGTCCAACTGAAAAGTCAAGCCAATCAGAAAATAGAAAACCAATAAGGGTTGTTACAACGCCAATTCCCCAACAGCTAATCAGCCTTATCATTGGTTTTGATGAAAAAAGAGCCGATATCGTCGCTGGTATAATCAAAAAAGCAAAAACTACTACCACACCGCCTATCCTCACTACCAATGTAATTACAATACCGAATAAGGCATAAAAGAGAAAATCCCACCAGATAACTTTTATACCTTTCTTGACAGCATGACCGTAATCATCGGATATTTCTCTAAACGGTTTTCGGAAAATATAGAAACATAAACCGACAATAGAAAAAACTATCACGCAGGCTAAAAGATCTTTACTGGTTACCCAAAGAATGCTGCCAGCAAGCATTTGATGTATATGTATATGCCCGCCCGGGGCAATACCAACTAAAAAAAGCGCGGCACCCGCGGCAATTGCATAAGAAACGCCGATAATCGCTTCTAAGGGAATTTGACTAATTTTGCGCCGGGTAAAGGAATAAAAAATAGACGCAGCTATTGTAAACCCAAACGCCCATAAATAACTGGCAAAAGAATCACCGTGAACCCCAAAAATTATATGAGCGGCAATTGCGCCTACAGCAGCGATTTGTGCCAAGGCGATATCAATAAATATTATTTCACGTTTAAGCACATGTATACCTAGATAACCTAAAATAAAAATCATTGTTGAACAAACCAAAAATGGTTGGCCAAAAAGCTGAATGTAATGTTCCATTTACTTTTTCCTCTTTCTTTAGCTTACGTTTTTTGCGGCACTAAACTACGGATCACTACCGCGCAAATAAAAAATAACCCTAATGACAAGACTAAACTGGGTCCATAGGGAAAATCACAGAAGTAAGAAGCACAAAGACCAATAACACAGGCAAAAAGCCCTATTCCCCAGCCGACTATTACAGCATTTACCCATTTTCGCGTAAACATAGCAACTATTGCTGCCGGAATCATTAAAAAAGCGTAAGCTAAAAGAACCCCGGCAATGGGAACGACAAGTACGGTAATAATTCCTTGTGTAGTAAAAAACAAAAAATCCCATAGTTTTTCATTTTTTACTATTTGTCGTCCTTCGGTTATACCGATAAACTTATGGCGAAATTTATAATGAATCATCAACAAAGCGATATAGGTAACCGCGGTAATAACAACAATAGGCCATCTTACCCACAACATGCAGCCAGCCAGTGTTTTGCTAACATAAGCCGCGCCTCCAGGAAGTTTATCTGCTACAAGCAAAGAAACAACCAAGGTTAAAGCGTAGATAATGCCAATAATCGCTTCCCGCGGAATTAATCGGTTGCGAGGATTAAGTATTGCCAAAAGCAACGAACCAAACAGCACCGCCACCAAAGAGACTAAATAAGATAAACCGGTGCCGTAACTAATGCCTAACCCTATACCGGCTAACGCGCCAAACGCCGCTAACTGGTCGAGAACAAGATCAGAAAAAATAATTGACCGTCTTATAACATGCAGACCAATATAGGTGTGCAGAATAAGCACTATAGCCAAAAAGCTAATCTGAATACAAAAAAAACTTAAAGCTTCACTCATAATTCACCTGTTATACACATTACATAGTTCATCAACCCAATAATCAATGAGTTGAAAATAATCGTCAACGCCTTCTCTACCACCGACATAAAGCGGAACAATCACCGGGCTAGCATTGACTTTTCTAGCAACTGTACGAATTTTTTGCTCATCAAAATAATTCGCTGCCAAAATGACACGAATATCGCGATCACGCATTAACTCTACAATATTGGTTACATGCCGCGGTGACGGCGGAATTCCCGGCTTTGGCTCAATAGTTCCCGCTTCTTCAATACCAAAGATATTTACAAAGTAAATCCAATTTTTATGATAGGTAACAATTGGTTTACCGCGAAGAGGCAGCATTTTTTTCATCCATCCGCCCACATAATCAATAAGTGGTTTTCCCTGATACTCCTGCTCTTTCAGAAAGGGTATCAACCTTCCTTTTTGGGCTAAATCACATAAAGTACCGCCGCCTAAAATGCTAACAAGCTTTTCACCAAAAAGGCGTATATCCATTTTCGTGAGGAAATTTTCCAGATTCTTTTGATATATTTCTTTACCTTGGGAATCATTTTTAATTAACCCCGTCGTGATATTCCGGGCAGCAACCTTCATGTTTATAGGGCTGCAAGTAACATGGGGATTACCATAAAGATGCACACCTCCCTCTATCCGCGATACCGTCACTGGTTTTTCTAAAAGGTTCATTTCATGAGCTGCTGATACATAGCCTTTCTGTCCACTGCGAATATGACTATTACCGCATTTATTTACAATAGTAGGCAGCCACAATTCTAAATCCAACCCAGTAGCAACTAATAAGTCCGCATCACGCAAAAGAGTAACAAATGACGGTTTCGGACGAATGAAATGCGCGTCTTGATCGCCCCGCACAATGGCTGCAACCGTAACTCTATCTTTACCGATTTCTTTAGTAATAAACGCGTAATCCGGCAATGTCGTTACAACTTTAAGCTGAGAAGCACCTTCACAAAAAGCATTACACAAACAAAAAGAACTTGCGGTAATAACAAATAATAGACTTAAGGCTATTTTTTTCATTTTTCGCTCCCTTTTTAATATCTCTCATGTTTATGCGGACCAATAGCAAAAATCGTCTGGAACATTATTCTATCTTCTGCTTCTGACAAATGGTCTCCATCTAAATGGTTATATTCTAGTCTAAATTTTACAAAAGGACTTTGATGCCAAGTTATGTATGGAGCAACTTGCCATTGCTCGGAATTATCCGTATAGGCATGAGGAGCTAATGATAAACCCGTAACATCAGCATAACTTTTTTCATCAGGTTTATAATAGTCTGCTCTTACTCCTATATCCAGGGTGCGACTAATTTTGCTTTGAATATAGCTATAAGCTCCCCAAGCGTTGAGAGTATCTCCTCCAGAATTATCAGGAGCTAAAACGCTTTTATTCAGCCAATAAACCTCATTTCGCCATTCTATGTTGCGATACCGCATATTATCTGTAGGCTCCCAAAGAAGGCTAAAATCTAAACCAAATACAGAAGTATGGCGATAATCTTCCTGGACAATAGTTGTTCCTCCTGAGCTAATATCCCAATCTTTATTCCAACCAAACAAACCAGAAAACCCCAACTCCATATAAGTGTCTTTAGAAAGATCTCGATAGTTCTTGTAGTGCGCTAAAATGCAGGGTAAATTTGGGGTGTTGCCGGAAAATAATCGGCTATTATCTGCTTCGGTTATTTGAACCGTAAGCTCTTGCGATGAATCACCTATAGGCGGCATTGCCCAATCTAATGACATACCAGTCTGATTCAATCCTCCGTTACCAAAAATTTGCCGAAGCGACAGAGGAAAATCAACTTGATCAAGACCATGCTTATGCCAACGGTTAACAACACCAAATTGCTGGCGAAATTTACCCAGAGTAAGATTGATATCATCTATAATACCATAACGAGTAAAATAAGCCTCCCCAATAGCAGCGGAACTCGTACTAACCGGCACCGCGGCCTTAAAACGAGTATAGGGATCCAAATAACCTTCAAAATGAATACCCAATGTCCTAAAGTTAGAATCAAAACGATCAGCCTTCTCATCAACAGCATAGGTATTAATAATATCTCCGGTAAGGCTAATCTCCGGATTTAATGCTTGTAAGGCAAGTCCTCCTTGTTTAAATACGGCTTCTTCAGCCTTTTCTTCCTGCCCAACTTTAGCGGCTTCTAGCTCTGCCATTTCACGCAAAGACTTCTCTTCGGCATAACTATCCGACAGAGGAATTCCTGATTTACGGAGCTTTTTCAGCTCATTTTTTAAGCTGCGCATCTCTGTATCATGGTTTTCTTGCATTTGGTTCATCTGACCTTGCAATTCTAGTACCATTTTTTTTAACTGCCTAATTTCTTCTTGACTACCTGAATCGTGCCCAAAAGAATACGGCGTGTATACTGAAAAGGCTACAATAAAAAATATTAATAGATATCCAATTCTCCTCATAATTTACCCCTCTTAAATAAATTAACAAAACAACAAATACTTTAAAATTTGTGATAAATTTGATTTTTACACTAGGTGAAAGATTATACAGTTATAAACTGTAATGGCGGGGATCGGCCTAAAAAAGAATGGTAGAAAACATCGCGATAAGGTTGATGATAAATAACCGCTGCAGGCGCAACTAAGCTGCTATTAGCGCCTAATAATATTTGCACATCAGCAACAATACCTAGAGATGCTTTATTAAGAAATTCACATGCTGGACAATCGGGATCATCCGGATTATTATTCTCGGATGAATTATGTTCGTGTTCATCATGAAATTCACAATAATCTTGGCTCAATAAAAAATCAGAATGATTATGAAGTATTGGATAAAAAGTGAAAAGAAAAAGGTAAGCTATGACTCCACTAAAAAATACAACTTTAAATAATTTATCGATAAAATTCTTCATTTTTATTCTACCCAACAATAATTATACATCTAAATCACGTTGATTAAAATCACAAAATCATATTAAGCAAACTTCCAACAACCAAATATACCAGTTTCATTTTTATTCATATCAACTAACAAAATCTGCTTTGACATAAAATCCTTATTCCCCTGTGATATCATCCTCAAAGCTTTTAATTAAAAAATCTATTTTTTTATTTTCTGGAAAAGCTTCTTTCATTTCATAATAATTTTTTAATACTAAATCATTTCGTCCAATACTCTTATAACAACTACCTAGCCAAGTATAAGCGTACCAATCCTTACTATCAGCATTTACAGCTTTTTTAAACCACTTCATTGCAGTAGTACAATCATTATTTTTGGTAGCGTAATAGGCGCCTATTCTTAAATACCCTGTAGAATTTTCGGGATTATCTTTAAAAGACCTTTTATAAATAGCTATGGCTTTTTCATAATCATCCATTTGTTCATAAATTGATCCCAGCTTATTATAAGCATCAATAGATTTAGGAGAAAGAAAAATGGTCTTCTCTAAATGCTTTATCGCTTTTCCATGATATTTACTGGAGTAAAAAGCTACCGCCCGATTATAATTATGTTGAGCAATCCAAGGACGAATAATGCAAAGCACCGCAACCCCTATGAAGAATATTAGTATTCTCACTCTAATATTTAGCCGTCCGTCTTTAATATAGCTGTGATTATATTCCATTATGCCATCCACAATAAATAAATTCCCGCGCAAAAAAGCAACGCACCGGAAATTGCCTGAATATATGGCTCAATCAGATGCAATTTCTGATTGGCAAATTTTAATGTTCCTGCTGATAAACCAATTATAAATATTGGTAAGCTTTGCCCAATAGCATAAGCGAGAAAAATCAGTAAGGCATAAATAATTTTACCTTTTATAAAAACAATTGAAGCAAGCATCAGAAGTAGTGGTCCGCAACATGGACACAAGGGAGCTTCAAAAAAAGCAAAGGCAATACCAAAAGCAAACGCGGTAAAAAAATTCATTTTCTTAAATTTGGTTTTAGGCGCATTACACTTCAAATGTCCTGGTGAAAATTTCGGTATAAACCCTAAAAGATATAAACCAATTAATAAAAGCAATATACCGGCAACTAAATAAAAAACCGTACTAACATTAACTGCCACAGTAATAAACTTTGCTCCAATACCAAAAAGTACACCCAGCAATGTATAGCTTAAGGTCAATCCAAGAGAAAATCCTAAAAGGGTAATAACTGAATCCCGACGAGAAACCGACAAACCTGTAACATAACCTAAAACTATAGGAATTCTTATAATCGTGCAAGAACCTAAACTCAATAACGCTGCCCCTAAAAATACAAGGATAAAAGCTAGTGGTGAAAAATTTTTTACAGTATCAAAAATTAAATTTTGTAAATTCATAATATTAAAATCTTATTAATCACACTTTTGTCCTGAAATTACTACGAAGCCACCCTTACCACACCCTTTAATTGGTTTCTGAACCGAATTAATCTTTTCGGGTAAATCAAATATTGTCTGAAAATAACTTAGCTTTTTAAACCCAAGTTTATTCAGCATCTTTGATATTTCCCTTATACTAAAAAATCTAGCATTTTTATAAAATATACTTTTCTTTTTGAGATAATATTTTCCCAAAAAACTATTTTTATCTACAACAGCTAGGATAATCCTGCCATTATTCTGTAAAACTCGTTTTGCTTCTTCTAATACTTTTAGGGGGTCATCAACAAAACACAATGCAATGATAATGGCAACATAATCAAAACTTCCATGCCAAAAGGGAAGATCTTCACCAAACCCCCTACGAGTATTTACGCCTCGCCTATCAGCGATTCGCAACATTTCTGCTGACGGATCAATCCCTAAAGTAATACCTAAAGCCTGAGCAAAACGACCAGTGCCAACGCCAATTTCTAACCCCTTGCCAAATTTTGGCATAACTTTTCGCAAGGCTTCTAATTCAGAAAAATAAGCCTGCCGACTCACATCGTACCACCTATCGTACCGCACACTATATTTACTGAAAACATCAATCATAATTTTCTATATTTCACCCCACCACCCATCATAGAACTTTTCAAGATGCTTATAAAAAGCATCGCCGTAAAGGGTTCTTTTAACGTCTTTCTCCTTAAAAGAAAATCGATAGTTAGCACAATACGCCAACAATACATCTTTGGCGTGAGCGATTCTTTTAAATTTCTCTTCGCACTTTTTCTTATCGGCATCCTTGCACTTATCAGGGTGATATTTGACGGCAAGCTCACGATACACCGTAGTAATCTCCTTTAAGGTGGCGTGTTCAGAAAGCCCAAATAGTTTTCTCGCTTTTTCAATCTCTTTAAACTTCGTCATTTTTAACCCTCAACTTATGCTCAAAATCTACGATCAATCGACAAAGATATCGTTTAATATACTCACTATTTGTTCTTCGTTTTGGATACTAGTTGTAGCTTTAACAACTTTACTATTTTTAAAATAAATCGTAAAAGGTAGCCCCCTAAACAAAGAACACTCCGGTAAGTTTTTGATAAAAGAGGCGACCGAAATATCAAAATCCACGTCGCGCATCTCGACATGGGGATATTTTGGACCTATCTTTTCCATGATAGCGTAAACCGGAACACACATCGATCCCATTCTTCCGCAGCAAATCATAACATTAGCGTTGTCTTTAAGTAATTCTTCGATCTCCTCGCGACTCTCTACATGTTTCAAATTTGTGTTTAGCATAATTACTCCTGATTAAAAATTTTTATACCTCAAATATTTGACCAGCCTTTATTGATAAACATTTGTCACCGTAAACTTTTTGAAAGATAACTTGAGCGTCATATCCTGTGCAATGAGCTGGCCCGACATTTTCAACACCAGCAGACTTAAGCTTTTCTGCAATAATTCCTATTTCCCGTTTATTCATATCCATCATATGAAAGCCACCTAAAATCATATGGATTTTCTCATCCGGTAATTTTTCTTTAACTTTATCAATAATCCGAAGAACACCGGGGTGAGAACACCCCACAACAATTGCAACTCCTCGTTCTGTTTTAACTACCAGTGCCTGTTCAGCAATATAATCTCCTTTATATCGTCCTGTGATTTCTTCAGTAACATAAATACCTTCGGCTATTTTGATAAACCCTTCAGGCTCACAAAGCATCCCACCGTCTTTTTTGACCTTTTCTTTAAACCCCTGGCTGAAACCAAAACAGCCATAAACTTTAATACCTTTGTTGAGTTCCAATATCCGGCTTAATCCTCCAGTATGATCCCAATGGTCATGCGAAATAACCACTGCTTCGATATTAGCGACATCAATGCCCAAACGGGACATATTATTCAATAAGTATTCTCCTTTTTCGCCGGTATCAAATAAAATACGTTTATCCACCAAGCAGGAAAATCCCCAACCATTGGAAAAACTATCATTTATAACATCATTATTAAAAACTATTTTAATTTCCATTTCCACCCACCTTCGTGCGGATTCTCTTTTTTTGGCTTTTCAGCAAAATAGCTATTGTAGTTTTCTCCAAAATTTTATATAACGAAATCCCCACACCTTTCATCTTTACCATTAATACACAACTGTCGGGATAAGGACAAACATCTTTTTCAAATAAACAATTCATAATATCAATTTTACCTTTAAATACTTTAATTACATCTATAACACGTATCTGGGAAGGATTAATATTTAAAACAAACCCGCCGCCTTTACCTTTTAAAGATTTTAATATCTTACCCTTAGCTAAAACTGTCATGATTCTCCGTAAAAAAGCCCGGCGCATATTCAGCACTTTTGTTAATTCAGTGATACAAATAATCCGTTTCGGGTTATCCGCCATATAGCAAAGAGACCTGAACGCATAATAAATATGTTTATTTATTAATCTCATAAAACTTAGGTTCTTTTTTGTCACGAACCGGCAAATTAATTTGTGATATGAAAGCCTTGAACATACCAATTTTTATACACTGACCACCACAATCATTACTAATAATATACTGCTGAGATAAATCTAGATCTTGTATCAATGCTTCATCGGAACTATACCGGCTTAAAAAATCCAGCCCTTTTTTTGTTAACACAAAAACAGGTATTTTTTTTGAAACCTGCACAACTGCACATTGCGCAATCACTTCCCTAAGCTTAGATGACGCACAGCTCCATACTAAATCAGCGTATTTGCCTATTTCATTGACCCTAGACTCACTAGCTCCTGTTGCGCAAACTGCTAATAAAGTTAAATTAATATTATGCTGTTTCTCAATATCTCTAAACATACTAAAGGATTCTTCCATGGCCACATTCATAGTAACCGCTACATTCTTATGACCTAAAGAAATTGCTTTTTTCACTCCTTCTAACTGATTAATCGCTGCCCTAAAAGAAACTATATGACATCCATGTTTTTTTAACTCCTCAATAATTTCGTAAATAGGAGTAGTAAAAAAAAGACCGTTCATCCTAGCCCCAATTCCCTGCACAAGCTCTGGTTTGTCTACGATTACTGTTCCTGCTCCATCACACACTACGACTGAGGCATCAATTGCTTTTTTCCGCATAGCATACATAAGCATTTCCGATGCGCCATAAGGAACAGCAATGTCACTTCTAATTAATTCACGGTTTTTGCTAAAATGACCAAATTTTTTAATTTTTTCTTCTATTGCTTCGGTTATCAATTTCTTAATATCACAGTTATCATCCGTAAAATTTAAATTTTTATATAATGATTTAGCCAAAGGACAATAAGTCATGTTATTATCGGTTATCGCAATAACTTTACCGTTAGAAATAGCCACATAAGAAGAATAAAATCTAACTATATGCAAGTCATTAAAATATGGCTTTTTTAAACGCAGGTCGTTTAATAATTTTTTATACCCTAAATTCATTTTTATTCAAAAATTGTTGCAACTATATTTCCTACACCAAAAAACACAAAAATACCTATAATCCCGCCAAGCCAAACAGGAACATTACCTACAAAAAAAGAAATACCGAATAAAACCAATAAATTTCCGACAACCATTAATATAAAAATACCCATAAAATCATTTTTTACCTTTAAAAAGCAATATAATATTACCAATTTCACAATTAACTTCCCGGGCGATAACCGGACATTTAGCCATAAACATAAAAAATATCGGGCGCTTAACCGCTGATAAGGCCTCAAAATTACCCTGCCCCTTACTTATAACCATATCTGCCTTGCGATATAATTTTAAAAACTCTTTAGAGCACAACGAAAGTACTGTTCCCGGAGCATCCACACCGCTAGAAATAACTTTCGCTGATTTATCAATCCCGCAAAATAATGCGTCTTCAATAAGAGCATCATTGATTGCCGGTTTTTCTTTCACCGCATAAACTATTTCTTTTTTAGTATCCATCTTTTTTATTTCTTCAATCAAAACCCGGTCAAAAACTGTCTCACCAGCATTATCAGCTAAATAAAGAATTGTTTTTGCACGTTTCAAAACACGTTTAAAACTTTGATAATTAAAAAGCCGTTCACCTTCCTTTTTTATAAATTTATTCTCATAATTCAAAATCTTTTTTAATTCATTATCCACGCTCAATGAATGTTTCGCGCCATAATCAATAATGTTTCCGGCAATGGCAAGTTCTGTAGCCATCAACAATCTATCCTGAGAATGACTCACTTTACGTTTTAATTTATTAAAAATCTTCAATGCCATCTTATTACTTTGCAATTTAACCTTTTTATAAGGATCATACTCTTTAGTTAGCTTATACATTTGTTTATGAATAATTCTTGCCATTTCCGGAGGCGAAAATTTTAAAGATATCTTTTGAATTGTTCTTGCTAATTGCTCAAGTATAGCTTTCTGAGTTTTTTTGCTCGCTTTACTCATCCTAGCTGAATAAAGAGCTTGCTTAAAAAAACATGGTATGCAATCCAAGTAAGTCTTCATAATATTTTACCTCGTTTTCTATTCCATCATTCGTTATCATCAAATATCTTAAATAGTCTTTGCGGTATCCCTACCGCCAAAACATCTCTTCCCAATTCAGCTGATTTACGCGACTCTTCACAGCCAAAAGAAAATGTTATATTTTTTGTTAAATGCGTTTTAGCCACGACACTGCCGCAGACTGACATCATGCTGCTTAATGAAACATCCATATTTTCACCTGTATTTGCCTGATACATTTTAACTATACCCATTGCCTTTGCTGGAGAAACATATGATAAAATTAGATCAGGATTTCCCTCTGTATTTAAACCGATATATTTTACCGGTCTTTTAAAGTAACTGGCTTGGCGCATAATGGATTTTAAAATATCCGGAGAAACTTTGTTTTTTTCATGACAGTTACTTAGAAAATCATCGTATTTATCATTCCATCCAAAAGCGCATTCTGCCCCGGAACAATTAATACTTTCTCTATCTAAAATAACAGGGTGTAAGATAGCGAGTTTGGTTGCCTGGCAAAATTTTATATCTTTGACTTTTTTAACATTTTTATCTTGAGGCTCTTTCTCATAAAACTTTACTTTAATCCAATGCGAACTAAACTTATCAGACATCCTGTAATTAACCCTATCCATTATTAACCTCCTTCTGTAATCTAAGCCATATATTTTTAATCGTCTTGCTGCTTTTTCCTTGCGAATATTCAACTATCGTCTTATTCTCAACCATGGCTTTAATGATCGCTTTGTCAAAACCCAACTTACCGATAACCGGCACTTCTTTTTCCTGGCAATACAGCTCTATTTGTTCAGTCATATCTAAATTTAAGTCATATTTATTTATCACTAACTTAACCGGAACTTTAAAATGACGGGTAACGTCAATAACTCGTGCTGCATCGTGTAATCCTGATAAAGTCGGTTCAGTAACGACTAAAGCACAGTCCACGCCACTAATAGAGGCAATCACCGGACAACCAATGCCGGGAGATCCATCAATAACAATCCAATCTGCGCCTATCTTCTCAGCTATCTCTTTAGCATTTTTTCTAACTAGTGATACTAATTTACCCGAGTTCTCTTCGGCTACCCCTAATTTAGCATGAACCATAGGTCCAAATCTGGTAGCTGAAATAAACCATTCCCCGGCTAAATTCTCTCTCATTTCAATAGCGTTTTGCGGACAAGCAAACCCGCAAAATGAACACCCTTCACAAGAGACCGAATCAATAGTAAAATCACTATTTACAGCGGAAAATCGGCATAATTTTCTACATAGCCCGCACTGGATGCACTTATTTTTATCAACAACAGCAGTAACGCCGCTTCTAAAATCATATTTCTCTTTTATCTTCGGGGTTAACAATAAATGTAAATCCGCAGCATCAACATCACAATCAGCCATAACTTTATTTTTTGCTAAAGCGGCAAAACTTGCTGTTATAACTGTCTTGCCTGTACCGCCCTTTCCGCTAATAACTACAATCTGTTTCATCTAACTCTCTCATTTTTATACTTGGCGCCCAACAACATCGGCTATACGTTTTACCTTCTCCATAACTTTTATAAAATTATTCGGGTATAATTGTTGTGGTCCATCACTCAACGCTTCTTCTGGATTATTATGAACCTCAATCATTAATCCATCGGATCCACACGCAATTGCAGCTCGACTCAATGGATCAACTAACCCCCAAATGCCAACAGCATGAGATGGATCAACAATTATTGGCAAATGAGACTTTAGTTTTACTACGGGTACCGCGGATAAATCAAGTGTGTTTCTTGTAGCAGTTTCATAAGTGCGAATTCCCCGTTCGCAAAGAATAACATTAAAATTGCCCTCAGATAAAATATATTCAGCACTCATCAACCATTCCTTAATTGTCGCGCTTAATCCTCGTTTAAGAATTACCGGCTTTTTTGTTTGCCCTACTTCCTTTAAAAGATTAAAATTATGCATATTTCTTGCCCCTATCTGCAAAATATCAGCATACTTTGCAACAAGTGCAACATCACGAGTATCCATAACTTCGGTAGTAGTCGCTAAATTATATTTTTCACCAATATCACTTAAAATCTTTAAACCATCTTCACCTAAACCTTGAAAAGCATATGGAGAAGTTCGAGGCTTAAACGCGCCACCACGCAATACCTTTGCTCCAACAGAAGCAACCGCACCCGCAATAATATCCATTTGTTCTAATGACTCAATCGAACATGGTCCGGCAATAATTGCTAATCTCTTTCCCCCAAATGAAATACCATCTTTAACCTGAATAACGCTATCCTCTTTTTTAAATTCTCGAGATACTAATTTATACGGTGATAAAACACTTAAAACTTTTTCAACTCCGGCAAAAACCTCAAGCGGTTGAATCCTCACCTCATCTTCAAGGCCAATCACTCCCGCGATAGTTCGCTCTTCGCCCTTAGAAACCATCACCTTAAGACCAAGCTTTTCAACTCGATCTATTACATGCTGTATATTCTCTTCTGAAGCAGTTTTTTTAAAAACAATAATCATTCCCTCTCCTTAATTATTTCTTTTTTAATGTCTTTAAGTAATTACGATCACATCTTTCCCGTAGCATCTTGTGCGGCTAAAACTACCGGATAAGTAGTCGGCGCGCTCGTTAAAAAAGGATGTGTAGCCATCTGCAACATTTCCAATTCCATAGAAGACATTCTTTTTTGAATAGCCACGCCAATCAAATTAATCAATTCCGCGCAAGGCATACCGCCTGATACCTGACCTCCTAAAATAATTCCTGACTTTCGTGAAAAAATCAATTTAACCTTAACTTCGCTTGCTCCCGGTAAAGTTGCCGGATGCTTATCAACACCACAAGCAACTCCTGCAACTATTTCAAACCCCTCTTTCTTGGCACTATTCTCAGTTAATCCGGCAGAACCTAACATCAACCCATCAATATAGGTAGAATAAACAGCAATTGTCCCTTTATTCTCACGAATTATTTTTAATTTATAAAGATTCGCACCGGCAACCCTTGCCTCTGCTGTTGCGGTTGAAGCAAGCATGACCGGAGTACTACGACGAGTGAAAAAATCTCTTTTACATACACAATCGCCAACAGCAAAAATATTCGGATCAATAGTACGCATATACTCATCTACCCATATCCCCTTTCCATGACCTAAATCCAATCCAGCATCAACTGCTAATTTAGTATTAGGAGCAACTCCAACACCTAAAATAACACTATCAATATCTAATTCTTGACCATTGGAAAATCTCACCTTCTTAACGCAATCTTGACCAATAATTTCTTCCACCTTAGTATCAGTTAAAACATTAACGCCATTCTCTTTAAGCTTCTCTTCAACAATTCGTGAAAACTCTGAATCAAAAGAATTCGCCAAAAGCTGTGGAAATATTTCTACTAAATAAACATTAAACCCATTAATCTTAGAAATTTCATCAGCAAATTCAACGCCAATAAAACCTCCCCCCAAAACTAAAACGTTTTTTGTTTTCTTTATATCTGCAATAGCACCTTTTAAATAATCCATATCTTTATATATAGGATAAACCCCCTTCTTATCTATACCTTGAATAGGTAAAATAGCTGGCAAAGACCCCATCGCTAAAATTAACTTTTCATAACCATAATTTTTGCCATTTTTAGTAATAATCTGTTTTTTCTTGCGATCTATTTCAATAACTTCATCTACGAATACATCAATACTATTCTTTTCCAAAGCTCCATTGCCTAATTTATTTTCATCGGGATCTTTTAGGCTAGAAAACATATACGGTATACCGCAAGGGATACATCCGTTGCCCACACTTTTTATTAAGGTTATTTTTTTGTCAGGATAATAACGCCTTGCGGTTACCGCGCTTATTATCCCTGCCGGACCACCGCCGACTACTAAAATATCTGATTTACTTCCCATAAAACCTCCCTAAAATTATTTACCCTCTAACATCACACAAAGACCATAAATAACATCTATACTATTATCTTTACAAAATTCTATTATTTCTTTACTTTCAGCACCTGGCTGAAGCCATACCCGATTAATATCAAGTTTTTTACAATCTTTTACTATACTCTCAGTAACTTTAGGCGATGTAACAATATTCATTGCATCAACCTTACTGTGAATATCACTAATACTCGGGTAACACTTTACTCCTTCTACTTCATTTACCCCAGGATTCACAGGAAAAACTTCATATCCTTTTTCTCTTAAGATCTTAAAAATACGATAAGCCACTTTTGTTTCGTTACGAAATGAACCAGCAACAGCAAAACTCTTCTGATTTAAAAAGTCCTTAACTAAATTTTCCATCTGTTATCCTCCTAAACATTTTTTGAAAATCTTCTATATATTTAGGTATCACCTCAACAATTGGGATACCTTGAGAATAGATTGAAGCTATTTCTTTTTTAAACGGTATTGTCATTAATACCAGAATCTTTTCTTTTTCGCAATAAGCGTCAGTTTTTTTATCTCCCAAATCAGAACGGTTTATAACCACACCATATGGTATTTTCAACTTTCTTAACACTTCAACCGCTAAAATCAAATCATTAAGACCAAAAGGTGTAGGTTCAGTAACAAGAATACAAAAATCACTTCCTTTTATAGATTCTATTACCGGACAAGACGTGCCTGGCGGTGCGTCAATAATGTTTATTCGAGTAGGATTTATATGCTTTTTAACCTCGCGAATTAGCGGCGGACTCATTGCTTGACCGATATTAAGTTTCCCATGTATGAATTCTAAATTACCTCCATATTTATCATGCTTGATCCCTATTTCAACGATTCCTATTTCTTTATCAACTTCTTTTATCGCTTTTTGCGGACAAAAGTACGCACAAGCTCCACATCCATGACAAAGATCAGAAAAAACCAAAACATCATTCTTTAATACCGCCAAAGCGTTATAAACACACACCTGACGACACTTTCCGCAACCATCACATTTAGTTTTATCTATTTGCGGCACTGGAATAAAAACCGGTGATTTTTCTTGGATCTCAGGCTTTATAAAAATATGGGCGTTGGGTTCTTCAACATCACAATCTAATATCTGCGCGTTTTTAATAGACAAAGCGAAACTTGTCGCTATAGTCGTCTTACCTGTCCCGCCCTTACCACTAGCTACCGAAATAATCATGCATCCAACCTCCCCAATTTAAATGATAGGATGATAAGCCACTACCACTTCCTGAAAGTCCGTTCTGCTCTTCTCCAATCTAAAACCACTATCCAGTAAATATCTGGCTGTGTAATCTAAATCAAATAAACCAGTATTGTGACTTCTTCCTTCACGGTGATGGATTTTATCCACCAACATCAAACCTTCTTTGTTGAAATCACTTAAAATAATTTTACCCTCAAAAGAAATAACTCGCATCAGCTCATCTGTTATTTTCAACGGATTTTCAAAATGATGAAACGTATTTACGCAAAAAACTATGTCAAATTCATTATCTTTAAAAGGCAATTTTTGAGCATCAGCTATTTTGAAATTAACTTGGCTTTCAAAACCGCAATATTTAATGTTTAACTTAGCAAATGCTTGCTCTTCTTGAGAAATATCTATGCTCGTAAAATTACAACCTTCTCTGGCCAAAGCAAGGGTAAAATATCCTTTGCCTGTGCCAACCTCCATAACATCTCCGTAAATAGATTGTGCTTTTTCTATGATAAATTTTCTTTCTTCTTCAATATCATAGCCAAACTTCTTATAGAGGCTCATCCTTTCAAGATACTTTTGATGGTTATTAATAATACTCTTATCCATGCCTATGCCCTTACCATCACGGCTCCGCACTTAGAACATTTAATTGAGCTACAAGGATTTCTTCGCTGGTGCGGTGCTTTTTCACCACATGACGAACAAACACAATACCCACCAGACCCTTTGCCAACAACGCCACCTCCAAGTCCACTAAATCTTCTCTCTTGACCTCGCCCAAACCCTCCCCTTAAACCAAAACCTTGACTATTTGGACCTGTTCCGTCTTTTCTAGGCATATTACACCTCCCTAAAAATCACTTTCCTGTGCCAAAATGTGAATCTACACTAGGGCCATCGGTCGATTTTAACTCTCCCTTTTTGTATTTCTCAATTGCTTCGCTCACCTTGCCAGACACACCGATAATAACTTCAACACCAGCGACACTTAAAGTTTTAAACGCGTTGGGTCCAACATTACCAGTAAGAACCACCTTTACATTTTCTTCCGCGATAACCTGTCCAGACTGGATACCAGCCCCGCCCATACTGTCCATATTAGGATTTTTAACCGCTTGAAAATCATCTGATTCAGTATCCATAAAGATAAAATACTGACAGCGCCCAAAACGAGGATCTACATCTGAATCTACATTATCTCCTTGAGAAGTTATACATACTCTCATATCTAATACCTCCTTGAATAATCTTTCTTTTACCACTGTTCAATACTTCCTAATGATCACATTCATCTTTTTCCGGATGGCTACATTCGGTTTTATCCAATCCATAGCCTTTCCCCGCTCCTGGTTTGCAAAGACTTTCTCCCCCCGCTAAGGTGTCGGAAACAACTTTTCCAATCACACTGTCAACTTTACCGCTAATTCCCATGACTGTCTTAATGCCTGCCTGAGCAAACAGATCTTGAGCTCGCATCCCCATGCCTCCGGCTATAATAATTTCTACGCCTTTTTCTTGTAAAAATTTAGGCAAATACCCCGGATGATGACCTGGATTTTCTATTGTATTTACGGTAATTATTTTCTTATCCTCAATCTTCGCAATAGTAAATAAAGGACACCGTCCAAAATGGGCTGATACCGAATCGCCATCCGTTGAAATTGCTATTTTCAAAATTAACCTCCTTATTAATTTGAAATAGACGGGAATAAAAACTTTATGTTATTCCCGTCTATTTCTTAGCATTATTTATCCTCTTGAGACCCTAAACTAGAATCCAACTTTTTTAATCGTGCGTTTATCACGTTAAGCTCTTCCTGCAAAAATGAAACTTGATCACGAAGAATTTCCGCCTCATTCTGCGGAGTAACACTGTTTCCCCAATAGGAATCGCTATACGGAGAAAGCGCCCCGCGAAAACTTTGGCCACGGCCAAATCCTCGTCCTCTGCCGGAGCCACCCCTTGTTGAACGCCTTACCCCACTCATCGACATAACACAATACCCGCGACCTCCACCAGTAAATGACCCCTGCCCTCTTGGTCCTGTTCCATCAAATCTTGGCATATCACTCACCTCCCTTTCTGCTGTTAATGGGAACCATTCCCATTAACAGTTAAAAAATTTTTACTGTTTTTCCTTACACCTCTCACACAATCCGTAAAACTGCAAAATATGCTTCACTATTTTAAAATTATATTTTTTTGATAACCCCTTTTCTGTTCTTCGTAACAGCTCTATCTCATCATCAATGAAATCGGTATAATTTATTACTCTCTGACACTTGGTACACACTAAATGATGATGGTGATGATCATTATGTTCTTCCCCCCTATCTATCTCATACCGTGATCTGCCATCACCAAAATGAAATTTATGCACTATGCCTAAATCAACCAGTAATTCTAAAGTTCGGTACACAGTAGACATTCCACTTGAAGGATACACTTTATGCACTTCGTGATATATTTCTTCAGCGCTTAGGTGATCCTTGGTTTTACTTAAAACATCTAATATTGCCTGCCGCGACATGGTCAATCTATAACCATACTCCTTAAACCTTCCATGACACAAATTTTGTTCTCGCCTACATCCTCTAGCCATTAGTTCTCCTTATTGGGAATGATTCCCACTTCCAATAAAAGTGTAACATGCCAAATTAAAAATGTCAAGACTAAAACCCTTCAAGGTAGTTTCAAAAAAAATATTCGATGTTATTGGGTTTTTTGTAAATAGTTTTGGTAAGATTTTGGGGGTAAATTTCCTGGCTTAAAAATAGCCTGTGACCGATTTGTGACGATAATCTGCTACAATGCTCGGAATCAATGGACGTATTGGAAACAGTGGAATTGAAAAATGGCTTTATTTTTCGGTGGATTTTTGAAATGTGTTGATTTTGTTGGAGTTATTGAAAACGGTTGGTTTGGATTAAGAATCCGTTGCTCTGCTGGTTGCTCAATGAAACTTAGGCTTTTAAAGTGTAACGCCTAAAAGCCTCTAGCTGAATTAGTGCCGAGTACTCTCGGCAGCCAGCGGCCCAAAAATTTACTTTGTAAATTTTTAGAGCCCCGAAACTTCGGGGCGGTCTAATGTTCAAATGATCTAATGTTCAAAAACAGACTACAGCTTCGGCTATGCCTCTGCCAAGTCCCGTAAATTATACCATTAAAACGAATAAATTCAATGCATATTACATTATGGTAACGTAATAATATCCACCCTCCGAATAATCTCTACCTTCCAACCTGGTACTTTTGCGTGAATAAAATCTATCTAATTTAGCCATACTACACATTCTCTATACCGTTGCCCATAGGCTCATGCCACTGGTTATTGCGTTTTCTTATCGTTCCCATTTTATTTTATGTTTTTTTCTCACACCATTCCACAACGGCCTTTCTTATAACTTCATAATACTTGCCAGAAAAAACAAGACCCCATGTAGATTTTGCGGTATTATCAAATGTATCTTTATTTATCAAACACGCTCCAAGAATAACATTCATATGTAGACCATGTGAATCTGCAAACTCTCTCGTTTTATTCTTAATTTTATGAAATAAATCATTTGGACAAATTAATACAAGGAAACTGCCTAAATCTTTCCACCAAGGAAATCTAGCGTATGTGCATGTTAATTTATCTCTTATTTGTTCAACAACACGTTTCGTCTGTGAAAAATCATCGGTAGATAATTCAACCACAGCACAAACATGACTTATAGTTCCTTTTCTGAGAGTTTTTATAACGGCAATTTCTTGAGAATCGCTAAAAGGCACCATATCATACTCTGTATATTTATGTGGACGTAACCTCTCTTTTAACAAATCAATTAAGCCACTATATTTTGACATATTCCCTGGTTGCGAGGCTTGCTTAGGCAAGCTATCCACCTCAGGTAATTGAGATTTAGATTTTATAAGATATTTGCACAACTCTATGCCTCGCCATGAACCCAAAAAAGCAGTAGGTAAAGAAAAAATTGTTGTAGCAAAAATAGCTCCGCCTGCTGCCATTAGCTTCAAAATGATTGGTGGTAGATACGCTAGATGTGGATTATCAGAATTCGCTAATTCTGCTGCAAAATTTAGGCCATCTGTTGTAAACAAAACAAGAAATGAGTTTGCACGAAAAAGTAAAAAGGTAACCACAAATACAACTGGAGGGATAATCAATGAACACCTCCTAGAGGCACCCTTCTTCATGATCAGATAGCCTCCCATCAATGAAGTAGAAAAAGAAGCTAACAGCATAAACAGAACACCATTAAAAGAGAATTTAGAAAAGATAATGTCTAAAAAAAATGTTGCAAAAGCAATAATCGCAATCTCTTTCCATAAACCTATAATTTGTTTTTTCATGCCTTTCTCCCCTTTTCCAACACCTCTATTCATTCAAGACCCACGACATATCTAATTATCATTCATGGTATCCTGTATAAATTTAAGTAATAGTCCTCGTTGGATAGAAGACGCTTTGCTAAAAAATGTATCTAAATTATTTCCGTCGGGCCACGATTCTAAAGTTAAGAACATATTACGTGAATTCAAAAATTCTGCTACGGTAATAAATATATCGGGATCTATTGAATTTCTTAGAAAGGCATTAACCCTTTCTTCATTACCGGTTATGTGTACCAATATATAACCTTTAACGTAAACATCGCCCTTATCTTCTAGCTGCGTCACAGCCTTAATGGCTTCCTTTCTAAGCTTTTCATTAGGTAGCCACCCAATAGTTGTAGCTATTCTAAAAACCAAAAAAAACTGCACTGATGGATCAGCCTTCTCAAAAACTGCAGTTAAACCAGCTGCATCTATAACTTCGCCTTTCTTCTCCTGAAAAATTGGCAAAAAATAAGCATAGCATTCTTTGTACTGTTTGATAAATTCTTTATCCTGCACCGACAAAACATGCTTCTCCTGAATGGCTTCAACTATCTTTTTCAAGAATGGAATATCGTTATCATATTGCCACCCTTCAGAGCGTTGGATATCATCTTTGATTTCTTCTAAAGAAACTATTCCATAAAGATGTATTATCGGATTTTTATGTTTGATAACTTTAAGATAAACCTGAGCTATATCATCAGCTATTTTGGTGTCTTCATTTCCCCAAAATTCCCAAAATTCTGGAGATATGCTTAATAATAGAAAATTTAACGCTTGCAACATGGCTGGCATATCTGGCTCTTCAAGAAAATATGAAATTATTTGCGACATATCTTTAATTGCAAAGATCTTTTCTTCTCTTTCTTCTATTTCTTTAAGATCTTCTTGATATCCAGTTAAAAACCGTTTTAAGTGTTGCATTTTCTTATCCGAAGATAAAGTGCCATAATCACTTTGAGCAAAGCACACCAATGGCAATATTAATACCAACAACATAATATATACTACTTTTTTCTTCATTTGAAATTTCCCCCTACTTCTGGACACTCAATCCTTTATCACCATAATAAATCAATCTTATGTAAAATAAGATCAAACCCATCATAACTATCTAGCTTGTTCGAATATGCTATATTAATAAAACACACCTTATTGTTGTAGAAAATCATATAGTCCATAGCATGTAAACCCTTACTCGGTATTCTGTGTTTTATCCATTTGAAAGTTTTATCTTGGATTAAGCTTTCACCTGTTGAATCTATTTCAGTTTTTCGTTGTTTGTATTCTGACAACATAGTAACGGGGTCAGACTGGAGTTCCCCCGAATTAATAGACACCTGATCCATTAATATTTTTCGCCTCATACTCATGAGGACTTAGATAACCTAAAGTCGAGTGAATTCTTTGTTTGTTGTAAAAAACCTCTATGTACTCAAATATCATTGCCTT
>JAAEQW010000042.1 GCA_024231025.1 Candidatus Omnitrophota bacterium | reverse complement strand
TATCGAGGCTTTAAGCCTAGTTTTTCGGCAGAAGTATACCAAGTGACCGATTGATATAGTACAAATCCTCATACGTATAGATTAAAAACTGCTATAACTCCAAAAATTGCCTTAGAAAAGGGTACAGCCCTGAAATGGTATGCGTTACTCATTTTAATCCCGAAGCGCCTTTACCAAGAGAACCACCAAAATCTCACAAAAGAAACATTTAAAAAGAAAAAGAGACTACTGTAGGTCTAAAGTTTAAAGTTTAGAGTTTAGCCCGAGTTTATTAGATCGATGATCAAAAAAAAAACGTCGTAGCATAGTAGAAGATGCTCAGCATCCTTCAGACGCAACGTCACGTGATCACTCGACGCGTTTGCGCGGCTAAAAGCGTGCTCTTATTTGGTATCACGTTACAGTAGGATAAGGCTGAGCAAAAGCTACAGTAGAAAATTTTTATTATTCGAATCGAATACACGAATATCCATGAATAGTACCTTCATAATGACTGAATCAAAAAAACAAGTTTTTTTACTTCCTTCGAGAGAAAGATCGAATGCAACCAACAAACAAAACTCGTAAATGGAAAATCTCGTTTATTAT
>JAAEQW010000041.1 GCA_024231025.1 Candidatus Omnitrophota bacterium | reverse complement strand
TTTCAGCGGGGCTGCCCGCAGAAATCGCCGCCCGCAAAAAACAGTATGAATACTATCGCAATCAGCTGCTGACCTTTAAAGAAAAAGGAACCACAGATGAACACAGATAGACACAGATTGAAAGAATGTGAAATGGCAAGTAGTATCCGTGTTCCTCCGTGTTTATCTGTGGTTAATAAAAAAAGGAGCCACAGATGAACGCAGGTAGACACAGATTGAAAGAATGTGAAATGGTAAGTAGTATTGTTACCTCCAACTTTATTTGCACAACACCATCTCAGATAATTTGATCAAATATTTTGAATATTATCGCACTGAATTAGAATTTTTTCCAAGGTAGGTATATCGACAATATTTTTATTTAGCAAACAAATTTCCAGGAGACAATCATAACAAAGATTATTAATAATTCTTGGAATTCCTTTAGCATGCTGAAAGATTTCCAAAATTACATCATCAGTAAATAATTGATCAGTTCTTCCTGCCAGCTCCAAATGATGTGCTACATAGGATTTTACTTCAGATTTATCAAGTCCTGAGAGGTGATAACGAAAATTAGTTCTTTGTGATAGCGCCAGCATAGAATGAAGCCTGATTGTCTTATGCACATCAGGTTGTCCGATGAGGATAAGGTTAAGCGGAGATTGCGAATCAATTTTAAAATTAGTGAATAACCGCAGTTCTTCCAGAGTTCTGGTTGTCATATGCTGGGCCTCATCAATAATAAGAATGGTTGTTTTTTTAAAATCATAACTATTTTTCTCAATGGCATATTTCAGTTTGTCAAGGAGTTGCCACTTAAAGTAGCCGCCTTCAAGGTTAAGTTGAATCGCCATGGAATTAAGAATGCCCCGCATACCAATCGTAGGATCGGCAATATAAGCAATGTCAAAAAGATTTTTTTCTAATTGCTCTGTAAATGCTCTAATGGCGGTCGATTTTCCTGCGCCGACTTCGCCGGTAATCAAAGCAATTCCCCGTCTATGTAAAAGTTGACTGAGTTTCAAAAATAGCTGTTTCATTTGTTGAGAGATGTAAAGTTTTTTTGCAGGAACGTTTTTATCAAAAGGCTCCCGTGTGAAGCCTAATGCCTGTCTCATATTAATTTGCTGGCTATCCATAACATATCTCCTTATTTATCATTCGTTTGTTCGCTTTGATGATTGATATGAATTTTAATAATATACTCAAGATAAAACGAAATATGCTGTTCTGTTTTCTTGTCCATAATTGCCTTTGCCAGTGCAATATGTACGAGAGCAGGGTCTAACGGCCTAAACTTGTCCCATGTTGTTTGCATTTGGTCCAGTTCTTTGGCATGAAAATTTTCCAGATTTCGTTTCAATGATGTGGCGATTTCTTTAAAGAATCGCGCTTTGGTGAACAGAATTTTCTGTGGCGGTTTCTGATATGTCTTCCCAGTAAGCTGTTTTGCCTGTTGGATTTTATTTTGTTGATGCTGTTTCTCCAAATATTGCAGATGACACACATTCGATTGTGGGCGTTTTTCAGGAGGCGCTGTTGGCGCATTTTGTTTTTTCGCAGTATTCCATCGTGAAATTTTTGTTGGTTTTGCTTTTTGAATAAATCGTCCGTCCAGATAAATAAACACCTCAGTAAGATCGAAATGATTATAACGCACTTCCACTGCTTTGCCAACGAGCATTGAAGCAACTTCAAACTGCTGACCTGCCAGGGAAACCAATCCCAGCTTATTTACTTTTCTTTTTTCACGCCATAAGAAAATAGTTTGCAGTTGTTGTTCCTCAATTTTTCTCATAAACGAAGTTACGTTTTGCCGCCATCTGTTGTTTGGTTGCTGCTGAGTTGTCGAGTGGACTTGAAGATGATATTCCTGTTCCAGCCAGGCCCAAAATTTATTATTGAGTTGGTGGAGATGGTCGACCTTTTCATGGGTTAACTCTGTGATGAAGCTGCTGCGCACTGTGTGAAAGAAACGTTCAATTTTCCCTTTGCCTTCAGGACTGTAAGGTTTGCAGCTTATTTTCCGAATGCCCAGTTCAGCGCAAATCGCGTTGATCTGATGCGCTGAGAAAACCTGACCATTGTCAACATAAAATACATCAGGAATGCCCCGTTTTAACAACGCTTTATGGAGAGTATTTTCTAAGTGGGGCAATCTTTCGTGCCAATAGAATTCGGCATGAGGAATTAACCGCGAATAATCATCCAAAATCGCCATGAGATAGGTTCGTTTTTTCGCTTGCGGGCGATCAGGATCAGGGAGGTAAGGGCCATACATAATATCAGATTGCCAGATTTGGTTGGCATGATCAGCCTGAAATGATCGGAAACTTTTTTGCGATTGCGCCAGTTGTTTTCGGGTCAAACCATGTTGTTTAAAGATACGGGACAGTGTGCTGGGTTTCAATAGCCCTAATGGCGCCATTTGATGCGCTTCCATGATCTGAATGATTTTTCTGGCGCTGCGTTTGGGTTCTTCTTTTTTGAGCAAAAATGCTTTTTCCAAGATGTCAGAAGAAATTTTATGTGACTTTTTTACATCCGAACGACTTTTGGGTTTTAATCCATCAAATCCTTTCAGGCGATACATTCGTAAATAGCGCCTGAGCGTTGATTCGGCAAGCGATCTTTTTTTTGAAAATGGAATCGTGTGAATTTCTGAAATCATTCTCTTTAAAAGTTCACCTTTGACGCCCCATTCCAATTCTTCCTGGGAAAGAAAAGGTACGATTAAGCTGTAGCGGAATAAAGCGATCTCTTCTCGTTTTTTTTCGTTCATCATAGCCTCCTTTGAGATGGGGTAGGCAGAAATACAACTTAAATATAAGCATTTCTCTGAAACCAGGCGAGGCAGATAATGTTGGTAATGACGGCATAAATCTGTTTTTGGAAGTAAAATCTATTCAATAGAAATAACGTTAGAAACAAAAAATTCAAAGTTAGTTTTGAAGGAGAGCTTTCCCTGTTTGTATGGCCAAAAAATAGTTAATAAAACAGAAAACATCGTTCTCTAATGGTTCTTTATCGTCAAGGAGATGTAATACCCCCTTGTAAAGTAGTTGTGAAAGGGTAATGAAACATTTCAGAATTGTTCTATTCGAAGTAAGTTGAGGCGGTCGTTTATCAACATATTCTGCAATGGGGTTTTCAGGTT
>JAAEQW010000040.1 GCA_024231025.1 Candidatus Omnitrophota bacterium | reverse complement strand
TCAACTTAACCCGCGACAATTTACGTTTATAGCTGGTAGAGACAAGGCATGCCTTGTCTCTACGTGGTTTGAAAAGTGTCGCGGCTTAAACTGGTAGCCCGAATTAAAAACCAAAAATACAATTGTGAGCTATCCTCTCCTAATTCGTTAAATTCTCAATTCGCTGTACTTGTTTGTTATTGTACTTGTTTGTTAGTTGTCTGAGTCCAGCGAATTAGGAAATAAACGAATTAGAACCCAAAACCGACTACAATTGACAAATTCTCTGTTTGGGAATGCCTTCCTTGTATTGAGCGTCTGTCAGTGTTCTTTTTCATAACAAATATGAAATCCATTTTCCGTCATGTGCCGGATTGGGGATCAATTTCTGGGCACTCGGATCAACCACGAAATCCATGTCTTCTAACACTAAAAAACCAATTAACGGCGGGGTTGTTTCATCGTTTTCCATCACATTCATTTCTATCTTTCGTTCGTTAATGGCAATAGTCGCACCACCAAACATTCTCCTCTTGACGGTACCATTAGCTGTCATGACATTTCGTGAGTCAATGGAAATCAATCCTAATTGTGCAATAACCGAGGGTGGCAAACACAAAAATGCCGCACCCGTATCTACGATGGCTTCTATTTCTACCGTTCTTACCGCATCTTCTTGAATTAAACCTTCTTTTGAGTTAACAATATCGACATAATTTTTTAATAGGACCTTTTCAGTGATTTGTCCCATTTTTTTAGCTCCTTAGTTATATAGTGTGTTTCTAGTGCCAACTAAAGGGGGCAGTACCCTTTTTTAGCTAAAAAAGCTTGCAGTCAACATACTGTCATTATTTGCATCGTAGCTAAAAAATGGTCCTAACCTCTTTTATTTATTAAGTTTTTATTCTGAAAAACGGGTACTGCCCCTTTTTATTGCAGATACTATGGTATCATGTTACATTAAGTTATGTAGATAGTCTATATTTTTAGGCTTTGATTGCTTTAATTCTGGAGGGATTTGTGACGCTGGAGCGTCGAGGTAGGTATTAACAGCGTGGGAACCAAAAATCAGTCAAGTTTGACACCATTGATTTACGATAAGAAAAAACTCGTAGGGTGCATAAGTCATACACCACCATGAGTTTTCATAGAGTTGGTATTTACCATG
>JAAEQW010000039.1 GCA_024231025.1 Candidatus Omnitrophota bacterium | reverse complement strand
TCAACTTATTCTAAATAAGCATGCATCGTTTTCCTTTTACCTTGGGTGTTTAACTAAAGCAGAAAATAAGGTTCTAGCGAAAATTTTTGCTGTCCCTAAGTTGCATAAAAATCCCTACAAATTCCGTTTTATTGCAGGTGCTCATTTTTCTACTCTTAAGGATGTTTCAGTCTTGTTGCATCGTATTTTACAATTCCTTAAGGTGCATTTTCGGAACTACACTGCTATTGCCTCTCGAAGGACGGGGAAACGGTTTTACTGGTCTGTTGAAAATTCTGGGGCGGTAATTCAATTACTTCAGCGTGTCAAATCCCCTAGAATGATTTTTACTGGTGATTTTTCCACGTTGTTTACTAAATTGCCACATGCGGTCGTTAAAGCTCAACTTTATAAACTGATTGAGCTATGCTTTAAAAACTGCGGTAAAAATTACATTAATGTTACCTCTGATAAGGTAGTTTATTGCAAGGATTTGTGTGCCTCTAATTTAGTTGGAGGTTATGCCTTTGTACGTGGTCAACTAAATGAATTACTTGATTTTGTCTTAGAGAATACCTATGTCTTGTTTGCCAGTAATGCTTTTAGACAAGTTAGTGGGGTACCGATGGGAGGTAATGCTAGCCCTTTAATTGCTGACCTTACTTTGACTATGCTCGAATTTGAATATGTCAAGAGTAATAAACATGTCAATTGGCTCGCCGCTAGGTTTGTTGACGACGTTGTTGTTG
>JAAEQW010000038.1 GCA_024231025.1 Candidatus Omnitrophota bacterium | reverse complement strand
TTACGGACGGAATTTTATCGAGTCGGCGCTGACAAAATCAGCTTACCTCAAAAAAATAATTTTCATCTCAGCAAATTACATATCTCAGCATTTTTGAATGTGAACTTTTTCAAAGCAGAAGCATACTGCTACCCTCGAAACATTCGCGTTACGGGTTAGCAACGTCGAACCTCCGCAGGTCGGGCCTCCGCGGTCCGCATTTTTCAAACCTTGATCGATTCGTTCCATGACCCTAGGTAAACAATAGTAGAACTGGGATTGCTACAGAAGATGTGCCTAGGCAAGGCCCTTCCACCCCCCAAGTTTCAGCAAAATTGGCTGAACGGTTGCTTAGTTAGAAGGGAAAACGTTATTTTACAGAATTGTCGTTCTCGTTGATTATTGTTGATGATATTGTTCTTCGCGCCTGTAAGTCTTTAATGACTGAACCGATTGAGCTCGCGTTTCTTCGAGTGTAAAGAGCATCCAAAAAGCCAGAAGGTGTTTTTTGTTTTTAAGATTCGACCTCTGGATCATTAAAAAATTTGCCAAAATCGATATTTTTTGCAACTTTTTTATGCAC
>JAAEQW010000037.1 GCA_024231025.1 Candidatus Omnitrophota bacterium | reverse complement strand
ATGAAACTTGCAAAAATATTTTTGTGTCTAACTTTAAAAGTAGGAAGTATTTTGCAACAAAACTACAAGTACTGTAAAATACTAGTGATGGGCTACAACTTTATCACTGGACTTTTCCTAGAAAATGCGTTCTCTCAGAGCGCAAAGCAAATATAAATTCCATACATTTTCTACGTGGGGGTGGCTTCGGTGGCATATTCTTGCTCTGTGTTAGTAAATTATTCAAAATGACAAGCTAAAACTAAGTTTTCTATAAAGTAGAGGTGTTTAGGTATCTAATAAACTAAATCTTATCAAAAAGCAGCAAGTTTTGTAAGAGCGCAAGCCAATTGAAGCTGCACATGCGCAAGCTTGTTACACTAAGCAGGAACCTTTGAACAACATGTCAGCATAAGAAACGAACCTTAGACTTTCCTCGACAGTATGCAAAAAGAATCATGATTGTACCTTTCCTGGTTCTTGAGAAAATCGTAACTGAAGTGACCCTAGTAGCTGTGTGTTCCTGTGTTATACAGGCATGCGATACCGTCGCCAAATTCATGACGTGTGTACTGATTTGCT
>JAAEQW010000036.1 GCA_024231025.1 Candidatus Omnitrophota bacterium | reverse complement strand
CAAAGGACATCTCAATATGTTCAGTGGATTTGTGAAGTTTACAAGCTTTTTCAAATGTGCCGTGAATAAAAAAACACACTGTAAGTATAGTGAAGAATTTTTGAGACACTAGTAGTCACGGATCACAGAACTCATAGACTTATGTAGGGTAAGTTATTAAGTTTTGCTATCACGAGTAATATATAAGGTAAGTTCGGATAAATTTCATTTGTTTCTACCAGTTTTAAAGTCGAGAAGAAAGGGGATGGCCAAAAAGTGTGATTAATTAAAAACGGAAGAATACGGAAAGGCAGCTGAAACAAATCGATCTAATCCACGTAGTCTTTTCTGCATACCCGGTTCGATAGGCGACAAAAAATCTGACTTGTATGCAAATTTCTTGTTTTCGCCTGCCATTCTTTGCTTCATTCCGCCAGTGCTCGAAAGCATCACCTCTAGATGTCAGCTAGCATTTAGGATGAAATCATTATTTTACTGTAGTTCGCCTAGAAAATAGAATTTTGGTTTGTTTCTCCTGTCTTTTAGCCTGCTAATGAATGGGCGCTAATCGTTTCTGTTTTGGCTGCTTATTTGTTCTCAATAGCTGGTGATGTCAGCCAGCATTTAGCACAAAAATCATCATTTT
>JAAEQW010000035.1 GCA_024231025.1 Candidatus Omnitrophota bacterium | reverse complement strand
TAAAGGACATTATTATCACAATGAGCATTTCATTTGATGGTAGAAGTATCAATGAAGTATTGATGATGTCCTATGAATTCTTGATGAACCCGCGCGTTCGCACAGTTATGCTTTGAGGAACAAAACATATTTCCCTTTTTTATGCCTTGTTTCTGGCTTTGTTATGCTTCGAGGAAGGAAGCATATTTCACTTTTTCATGATCCTGCAAGGATCATTTTTCACTGGTTTATAATATGATGGGTATAAGTTACTTTTTGATGAGTAATTTAGCAAAATGTAATGCCAATTTTTGTATATTTTTGCATTTTTCATAAATGACTCAAAAGTCAGTTTTTCACCATTTTCTCAGCAACCACCAAATGGAATGGGATGCCCTTCGAAAAACCATTGGTAGTCATTAGCTTACATCTTTTGCCAAATAGCAGCTCACTTGCACCTATAGTTGCTCCAGCAGCTGTCTCCAAACTTATGGCGTTTTTTGCAATTTTTCAATAGAAACCATTTTGCCAATATATCGTCAACCAGCGATCCGATTGAGATGCCGTTCGGGTCTTCTTTGGTAGTCGTCACATTACGCATATATCCGGAACTAAAACATAATCCCTCTAAAGACTGTTCCTATATGCACCCCAAGACATTTACAACTTTGCAACAAAGCAAATCCATCAATTTTAAGCCGAGAAAGTTGTGGCTCACCAAATTTATGTGGCGTGGTGATTACCAAAAAAGGCCCAAACGGCATCTCAATCGGATCGCTGGTTGACGATATATTGGCAAAATGGTTTTGCGTGTTGAGCGTCTATTGAAAAATTGCAAAAAACCGCATATGTTTGGTGACAGCTGCTGGAGCAACCATAGGCGCAATTGAGCTGTCCTTTGGCACAAAGATGTAAGCTAATGACTACCAATGCATTTC
>JAAEQW010000034.1 GCA_024231025.1 Candidatus Omnitrophota bacterium | reverse complement strand
TATATTAACTTTTGCACAATATTCTTCTATCATTTTTTCACAAACAGACCAGGGTAATAGTTCTTTTCTATAATCAGCGTAAAAATCAGCACCAACAACAAATAAATCACCAGAACGCAAATCGTTGGCAACATGAGATAAAACACATAACTCTAAATATTTGTGGTTTAAAACCTTCTTCCCTTTTTCTTTTTTGATAATTAATTTACGCCATAATTTGGTAGTAAATGACAGATCAATTTTTTTTGATAAGTATTCAGCTTTGAGAGATGAGCTTTCTAAAATATATTTCATGGCCTTTATCAAAGCATCTTGTTGAGTACTTGAGTGTAAATCTAATGTTTTCAATAGGCGTAATAATATCGATCTTTTATCTTTGTTATAATAATCGTGACTACTCAGGCATAAATGGGGTCTTTTTACCACAATGTTCGCATTTCAGTGTAAGCCCGTAAGTACAATTGTTGCAAGATTTGCAATGCCACACACCAGAATCTTGACACGTCCCGCATATATTACAATGCCAAGTTTCACTGTCTTGCACAACCTCTTGCCAACAAAATGAGTAGAAGTACAATTCCCCGCACTCCGAGCACTCATAACCATAAATCAAATCTTTTAATGCAGCAGATTCACAACTACAGGGCAATTTGTACTTCCTCTTTAAGACATTGCCCGTGAATGAATTGATCCTTTCAATATGTTGTTGTGCGCAATCCGTAAGTCCGTCAGTATCAATATCTTTTTTCATGACGTGTCCCTTCTGGGCATAAATGGGTTGTCATCAAAAGCTAAAGATAGGGATTTCAGTACATTTTTGCCTTGCTTACGTGCCGTCGAAATATATCCTCTTATTCGACAGAAGGTCTTTGCTCCCTGATCACTTCGAAAGCATCCTGATATTTTTTGCTTCAATTTAACCATGCGAATATCTCGTTCACCTTGATTGTTGGTGAATGGCACAGCAAAGTTATGCATAAATGCCAACGTTTCTCCTTTATGCTTAGATAATCGATTCCAGAGATTCATCGACGGATGATGCTTTTTTCTGCCTCGCTTGCCAGCCTTATCATTATTTACAATGGGAATTTCTTTCAAACCCTTATTTAAAATATCATCAAATCGATCTTCAAAATAATATCGACGTTTGAGTGTTAATTTATCATTACCAGATGCTTTGCTATTATCTACTTCATCTTTTATCCCTAGCAAAAGTATTTCCATTTTACCGCACCATTTTTGGTCATATTGCTCTTTATGATAGGTGAACTCTCTTAGGTGATGCGCATTACATAAACCATGCTCACATTTATAATTAAAATATGGTTTCCAATTATCATGTATTGCTACCCCTTTAAATTCTGGCAATATGCCTATAGCATTCATCGCCTCACTGCCACGCTTCTCATGTATATCATAGTGGGTCAGCTTATCTGTCGCAGCAACGTGCAGCCATTGTAATTGTTTTTTAACCCGCATCCCTGACTCATCAAAATTTGCAGCACCACTCAGCCTTAGCAACTGCTTTACTTTGGCCTCATAATCCTCTAGCTTCGTATAACAAGCTAGATTAGTATTTACTAGTGTACCTTCACTTAATGGCAGAGAGTACAAATCATGGAAGATCTCTTGGGTACGAGCGTATGGTAGCAATTGACCATGGCTAAAATAGGTCACCATAGATTTTACTTGTGCTCCATATTGTACTGGCTGCGTGATAGTTTCTGGAAACTTCGCTTTATTTACAAAACCACAAGCTGGACATGTTTTAATTTCAGAACGGTGTTCTGTGACTTGTACCTTAACGGGTGGAAGTTCAAATTCTTGGCGTTTTTCATGGCCGATAAGCTCTGCATCTTTCAGAGAATGACCGCATCCTTCGCATGAACAAACTTCATGCGTCTCGATAAAATCAGGATCTGCTACTTGCTCCAATGTGCTTCCAGGATGCCCCTCTTGTCCGCCAGTTTTTAGCCCGCTACTTTCTCTTCTGCTTTTGGGATTGGGTTTTCTTAGTCCATCGCTTGATGGTGGTTTGTTACTATTGATGCTGTTTTTTGCAAGTTGATCTTCTAATTCCTTAATGCGTAATTTTAACCTGTGTATTTCCTGATCTTTTAGCTGTAATTCCAACCGAAAGCTGCTTACAGCTTTTTCTACGGCCCTTTCAATTTCAGCTCTTACTTTTCGCTTGCTCATTTGTTTGTTTGGCAAAGGTAACTTTTTTTATTATAATACATTCAATAATGTATTGGTAGTGCCTGAGCAGTTACAATATTTTTGCAATTATAATCAGTAGCAAAAAACCAAAAAATCATTCGCTACGAGTATAGTGCCAATAACAGATGAACTTGGTAGCTTGCAATTATTAACAATGTCAAGAATCCCCGAATTAATAATAT
>JAAEQW010000033.1 GCA_024231025.1 Candidatus Omnitrophota bacterium | reverse complement strand
GACAAAATGCTCTTATCTCGCGTCAGCGAT
Organism: Candidatus Omnitrophota bacterium; assembly: GCA_024231025.1. Classification (GTDB taxonomy): domain Bacteria; phylum Omnitrophota; class Gorgyraeia; order Duberdicusellales; family 4484-171; genus JAAEQW01. Next base: position 843 of record JAAEQW010000033.1, on the reverse strand, counting down.
GATTTTTTGGCTACTTTTGCGGAGAGATTCTTTTTAGAATCCCATCTTGAAAAACTGCAGTGCAATGAGCGCTTTCAATAATTGAGCCAGCGCCATTAGCTCCCGACCCAGCTGAAAGAAAAATAAAACGAACTGGCAGAACGAAACAAGGAATGGCAGGCGAAAACAAGAAATTTGCATACAAGACAGATTTTCGTCAGCCTATTGAACCGGTATGCGGAAAAGTCTGTGCAGATTAGATCGATTCGTTTTGGCTGCTCTCCATATTCTTCCGTTTTTAATTAGTCGCACTTTCGGCCATCCCCATTCTTCTCGACTTTAAAACCAGTAAAAACGAACAAAATTTATCCAAACCTACCTTATAAATTACTAATGCGAAGGGGAAAAAATTTCGCCATAATAATAAGCCTATGTACGATCGCCGTCTCTGTCTTCAATTTTAAAGACATTCTTTCTTCAGGTACTCTACGAATCGCGCAATGCTGGATACCACAAGAGCTTTCATCATCACTGCCATCAGCATACTCCTGTGCCTGCTGCAGTTCGTCATCTTTAGCCGCATACCTTATTTGGTATGGTTCATTTTTATCCAATCATACTAAGCCTACTTGTGATAAACTTAATAACTTACCCTAGCATAAGCCTACGGGTTCCGTGACTACTAGCATCTCGAAAATTCTTCACTATACTTACAGTGTTTTTTATTCATGGTACATTTGAAAAGCTTGTAACTTCACAACCGCCAAACGGATTGAGATCTTCTTTTGTCGCTGAAAGGGCGGGTCAGAGCGCCGAGGTGAAAGTAATGATTTGACACTCATGCTGATGACCTGTCTGAATTTG
>JAAEQW010000032.1 GCA_024231025.1 Candidatus Omnitrophota bacterium | reverse complement strand
TATTACCTATATATTACTGTACTACTAGAATAGAAGCAGGGAGTACTTGAGACCAGGAGGTGACAGTGTGAAAAAGTTTGAGTCCACTTTTTTCAATTATAAGGATAACTTGCGTTTTTTTGATTTTGCATTTTATTGGTTTTTGCTTGCATTTAGTCGCTTAGCATAATAGTGTTGTATTCACTCGACGCGGAATTACCTGCTCTTTCCAACCATCCCTCTCATGTGCACACGTGACAGGCACCGTGTCAAAAATATGGCGCTTTGAAAAAAATGCAAGTTATCCTTATAATTGAAAAAAGTGGACTCAAACTTTTTCACACTGTCACCTCCTGGTCTCAAGTACTCCCTGCTTCTATTCTAGTAGTACAGTAATATATAGGTAATATCCACTTGGCGATCAGCGATCGGTGATCAAAAAGTGTAGCACTAAAGAACGAAAATGGCTTTTACTAATTTGCGCGAAGTTAGCATTCAAAGTTAGCATCCAATCGGTTACTAGATTGTTGAATAATGTAGTACATGGCATGAAATAGAACACCAGGCAGTGATCAGCCAATTGTAACAAATTCTGACGTTTGAAATTAATAGTGTATCACCATTATAGAGCTCCTCGAATACTAGCAGTCAAAACTATTTTTGCTACTCTCATAGGCAAGAAATTATATAGTGAAATGTTTTGCGCAAATTAGTAGAAGCCGCTGTCGCCGTTCATTGATCAGTACCATTCCGATCCCAAGGGCCAAGTGTATTTTTTTACCTGTAGACATGGATTCCTTAATTATAAATGGGGTAAAGGAAATTTTCCTACCAATCGGGGCTGGATAAATTCAGATGTACAGTAGGAAAAATGAAGCAAAGGTTGAACTAAGCATTGGCAATAATATTATGTAATAATCATTTACTATCTATATGCTGATCTCACCGATTTCCACATATTTGCACAGTAATGGTTTGCCAGTACATTGTTTAGAGAGTACTTTAATGCTGGCAGGAACACACACAATAACATGATCATAATAAGGCTTCTAATTAACTTGCATGGATACATTCAAGAAATGTACCTTTACTGCAACATGCATATTTTTTAAGAAAGCGAAAATCACTGAGTCATGAATTTCACATTTTTTTGACCTTGCATTCAGAGAGAAAAGTATCCAATAGGCCATGGCGTGGTTACAATCCCCGAAGCCTTTTAGTCATTTTGACTACTTAACTCCCTGTCCTGGCCCAGCTCTTTCAGCAGTAAATGGCTTACAGTTTTGGGACCCACAAAGCGAAACCTTCTGCTCCGTATTTCGAGCCTCATTTTTTAACCACTCAACCGATTTTGATAAAATTTGGTGGAGACATGTAGACCATAAGACCATTATACCATCTAAAATTTGAGCGACCTA
>JAAEQW010000031.1 GCA_024231025.1 Candidatus Omnitrophota bacterium | reverse complement strand
CTACAGAACTGTTTATTTGAACCTCCGTTCGTTCCGAAGTTCTCTTTTCTTTCTTCTCCGGCAACTTTTCTTGTTCTTTGATACTTATTTGTTTGTTGCGGCATTCTTCGTTGGATAACTGTTTGTTCATTAGATTGAGAGAGAGAGAGAACGTGAGCAGACCAACCACTCAGCTCAAAAGATTTCACGTTAAGTGATTCAGGCATGCCAATGCTAGCGACGTTCTCATTAAAGTATCGATTCTTGCTGACAGTTGCAGCATGAGGAATATTATGCAAATTTCCTTGTGATGAGCAATCACTTCGAAAATGTATGCTTGAAACTGCTGCTTCCACATTAGAACAATATCGATTTTTGTCGCATCTAGCACAGCGTGGTCCTTTTAATGGTACCATACTGTTTGGTAGGCTAACTCTTTTTAAAATAGGTTTTAAGGTACCTGGATCTAAATTAGACCCAGATTCATTAATAGCTAAAACCGGAGTTTTAGAAATCTTGTTATCTGACTCCTGCTTTTTCTGTCTTTGAACTAAATGACCTTTTTTTGTCGATTAGCTTTAATAGTCTTCTTCTGATGATTAAGCCAATATTGCCGATATTCGGGCAAATCATTTATG
>JAAEQW010000030.1 GCA_024231025.1 Candidatus Omnitrophota bacterium | reverse complement strand
TTTGCAACACCCTAGGGATAACTTTTAGTCCTGAATCCGAAAATGATCTCGATTTTTTTATAACTCCTAATGTTCACCTCATTGTGAAATAATAGAGTGTTTGCAGCCCTGAATCAGCAATAAAATTAACATTAATCAAAGACTCGAGATCATTTTCGGATTCAGCACTAAGAGTTACCCTCAGGCACCAGGTTTCAGCGATTTTGGTCAACTTTCAATTTTTGGCACATTTTGCACAAAGGAAGTTGTAAAATTTGCCTTTTTCCACAACCTCTCTTTAGGTAACTCTGCTTTTTTCGTAAATTAGTTGTCACTTATGAGTAGAACATTTCTGTACAGTATCATTAAAATTCCAGAACGTGGCACACTTTCGGGCACAATTCCAGAACTTACAGGCTGACTTTTACTGGCAAAAATTTGCTAAAAGTTTTTTAAAAACACCCATAACATTGGCCGCATTGAAGCAATTCGGTTAAAATTTGGTACTCGGGCTTCCCAGAACCTGCAGGGGAGGTGTGCCAAATTTTGAAACGTTTGATCTACCTTGAGCCAAGTTATTCAAAATACAAATGTGAATGGTTAAAAAAACACCCTGTATATGCCGCTGTAAAGTAAGTGTTGATTTTCTT
>JAAEQW010000029.1 GCA_024231025.1 Candidatus Omnitrophota bacterium | reverse complement strand
TGAGCATCAGACATTTCTGTCCGAAGTTCGGACATGAATTCGAAATTCGTTTTCCGTTGTATTTGCAGAAAGCATATCTCTGTGAAAAAGTAACAGACAAAAGTAATCAATGGCTCATTCGAATGCTTATCGACTCGAGTTGCTCCGAAAAATTTAATCAGAATCTGTCAATCAATTTTGACCACAACCTGCATGTCATCACTGAAACTACTGTAGATAGAAAAAAGCATTTGCGCATTTACCCAATCGCCAAATAAGACATCACGTACCGCGTTATATGCCATGGTAGTATAGCTATCGGGTAGCGGTGGGGGTTTTTGTGCAAATGTCCTCACTAGTTCACAATCTTTTATTTTCCATTTCTCGCCATACGAATCGACAATTTTTCACAGGGCCGTAGGTGCCTGTTTCCAACCACTAGCTTCCACAAACCATTTCAAGTGCTTCCTTTCATCGGGAATGCTACAGTATTAAAACGGCAACCCCAAAAATAATTTTTATGCTCACTATGGAAAATCTATGCTTATCTGCAGACAAATGCATCATTTTCCTGAATTTCTTGCCGAACCACCACAGATAAAGCTCACAAGAAATTTAGCTTACCGAAATGAATCGATAGATATATACCTAATTTATTCAGATGTTTGACAGCAATATGCACAAGTCACAGCAAAAATGGGCCGAAAAGAAAGAACTCCTAAATCTGGGTGAAACGTCTAGTACCGCTCTATATTAAATTCCGCGTTGAATACAAAAATGCAAAGTACAAAATTCAGTTATCAATTTTAGTAGTTTCAATCAAAATCGTTTAATTTACCAACTTTTCATCCCTAAGACATGATCAAGTTTGCTCATTGCAGGTTATCCTCAATCATTTTCACCATTTATTCCCACACTTATTCA
>JAAEQW010000028.1 GCA_024231025.1 Candidatus Omnitrophota bacterium | reverse complement strand
ATAAAAAAAACGGATACGTAAAATCAATGAGTTACTTTAGGTGTTATTTGCCAAGACTTTATTCAAAGCGTCAATGGTCAGTCCTAACATGTTAAACTTGCGCCCTCTTATCTTGATCCCCTTAATCCGTTATAATCAGGAAAATTTTAACCTGCTCTAGCAGAGCTAAAATTGAGACTAATCAAATGTAAAATGGTAGAAAAAATGACAAAGGGTAGGCAATAAACACATTTTAATCTTTATTATTTTCAGTGTGTTACTGAACAATGGTAGCAGGAAAGCCTACCTGTTATTTTAATTCATTTTTAGCCTTTTGTCACCCGCTCAATGTGAGGCACAGCGTTTTTTTCTTGACTTCACTCTTTTTTTCCGGTTATTGCTGAGGGCAGTTAAGCTCATTACGGGTTAATTTTAATCAGGAGGAGACAATGAATAAACCAAAATGGATCAGGACAGCTTTTATTGTCCCAATCGTTAGTCAAAACTATGGACTTTATCCAAGACTTTTAGTAAACACTCAGCCATGAGGTCTTCGGGTACAATATAAAAAAGTAGCAAATCAGATTGCAGATGGCACGGCGAGCAAGTAGCTAAAATCACAAAACAATACATTTCACTTAGAAGTCCGGGCAATTCCTTTTCCCGCTACGGAACTCCGCAAAATATATTTAGAACGCATTCCGCATGCTCCGCTTCAGATAAAACAAATTTATAAGCTGCTGAATGAAATAGAGTTCCCTGCTAAAACAACCTCTTATACCCTTGTGCCAGAAGAGACTGTTTGCTACGATTTTGTATTGCACCCGAGGTCTTCCGGCAAGTAGTCGGATATGCGACGTGACTTAAAAGGTTGCGACGTTTGGTTTTCGAGAAAACGATATAAAGTTCTATCTCCACGAATAAACGCTTGTCTTGGCAGTAAAGTTTTCCAAAGCTATGTGGTTAAGATGGTTTTGGTTAATGAAAGCCACAAAAGGGTCGCTACTCGCAACGAATGCTGTTTATCACTGAATTTTGTTTGTCAGTACGGACTTCAATCGGCTTTAGCCGAAACAGCGACTTTCAGTCGCAATCCATTCTATGGACTTTCAGTCCATAGTGGGTTGAATTTTTCCTGACTGTTACGGAATTAGGGGAGGGTAAATCAAGTAACGAAATATCAAGCTGTTAGCCTGTTCACCGAAGAGCTTCAACAGATCAGTCGAAAAGGGGGCATGAACATAACCTGCTGATTTCTCGTTTTTGAAACGTCAGCCCTGACGACCTGACCGGCCTGCTCCCCTAAAAACGTAACAGTCAAAATTTTTCTTTAATAGGAGTTACGGAACTCTTTTTTTCCGGGTATATATCAGCGCAATCATCTTCTCCTGTTGATGTTGGTACAATTACATTGCATCGACACACTGAGGTACTAAGTATCCACTGATTTTCTCATAAACGCGCTTGAGAGAAGGCTTTTCTTGGTTTAATATTCATTTTTTTACAGATGAAATTTCGATACATTAAAGCCAAAAGGAGCCAACATGATAGAGCGAACCTTTACTGAAGCCTTTT
>JAAEQW010000027.1 GCA_024231025.1 Candidatus Omnitrophota bacterium | reverse complement strand
TGCAGCATAGCTCACTCCAGAGCGAGTGGTGCTCCTCGCTGGACCCACAGCGGCATTCCCAGGCCCCTCTGTTTCGCCTCCGCCGACTAGACTTTCGTTCCGTTGCGTTCGGTTGTTAGACATCTTTTTTTCATGCAAGTAAACCTGAAACAGACTCGGTCTCCGTCCAAACAGTTAGGGAAGCTAGTAGCTAGGAAAGTACACAGTTTCACCTAAAACTGGGTAAGTAAAAGTAAATTTACCCAGTCTCAAAAAACTGGGTAAACTGGGTAAAAGTAACTTTTACTTTTACTTTTTTGGACACTAATCTCAAGGGCTATCCACTGGTATATGGTACGGTAACCAGAAGAGTGTGAGGAACATAGCCAAAATCGGTTCCTTCCAACAGACGTTGAACACAGAATACATGAAAATACAGGGTGTTTTTTCTTCCTTCACACTTGTTTTTTCTTTTGAATAACTTTGCAACCACAAAATCAATTTTTATGAAATTTTGTGTGGTCATACCAAACGCGTTGAGAAGAGCAAATGACAACCATCTTGCAGGTTTTTTTATTCTATGGCAAGTATTGTGCCAACAAAGTTGAATTTGTTATTTTTGACAATTTTATACTAAATAAATTCCGAATTAAGTCTGAGGGTGACATTTAATATACCAGTCGATTCATCTCGTCAAGCTCTA
>JAAEQW010000026.1 GCA_024231025.1 Candidatus Omnitrophota bacterium | reverse complement strand
CCCGAAACCCCAAACTTTGGGGGGTCATAACTCAGGACCAAAGGGGTATGGGACTGAAATTTTGGGTGTCACCATTTCTCAGCATGTAGAACATGTGTGTGAAATATGAGTAAAATCGGAGATGGTGAGGTAAATCGACTGGTTGATTTGACATGGAATGACCCTAAAAGGAACCGATTGGAAATTAACAATGTAATTCACTTGTGCCATGTAATATCTGGCTGCTATCCGATAAATAAAAAAGCTACACAAAAAGCAGATTAACAATATTTTTTGTGCAGAAAAAATAAATTCAAAGTAGGGATTGCCGAACAAAGGTAAAATTTGTTTCATCTGCCCTCTAAACCAAACCCACAATGATTTGGATTAGATGTTCGGTTTGCAAGAAATAAGCGCAGCTTAAAGTTTACGATCAAATGAATTGCACGTGGTACTTCTTCATTTCGAAAACTGTCACACCCCTGCCTCCCCCTTTAACAATTGCTCAAAATGCCACGATTGATCATTTTATTTGTGCAAGTTGATATATGGGCAAAATGGGAGAAT
>JAAEQW010000025.1 GCA_024231025.1 Candidatus Omnitrophota bacterium | reverse complement strand
TATTTTACCTAGTTTCAGAAATAACCAGGTAATTTTACCATACTTTACCTAGTTTCAGAAATAACCAGATAATTTAACTATACTTTACCTAGTTTCAGAAAAAACTAGATTGCGAACGCTACCCGCTCTCATTGAGTTTATACAAAGAACACTGCTGTTGTTGAACGTTTTAGGTAATCATTCATTTTGTCATTAGCTACACCTTTAATGATCGATAAAAGTAAAACGGTTGTCTGAGATGATCTTTTTTGTTCATCGAAGGTTGCTTTCATATTCATTAAAGCATTGGATGCTTATTAGTATATGCGCGTTGGGGGTTTTAGTCCATGGATAACCAAAGAGCTCGAGTGATATATGGATTGATATTTTTAGAGAAAATACAATGCAAAACTGACAACTCCATCAAAAATTTAGCATTTCATGACATTGGCAACTATCATAAAGCAGGGAACCACGAGAAATGGCAATAGGCTTAACACTAATCTGTATCCTATACACTTTTATGAAAATGAAAGCTTCCTTCGAGAATTGCTTAAACTTCCTACTAGAATATTTGTTTTGCTTTGACAACTTCCTTCGACTTTCGACTAACCCACCACGAGTGGTACCTTTCTCAACACATCGCCACGCCTCACTACACCTAAATGGCTCTGGAAATCCCTAAGGGAGCCATTCAAATTAATAAATCAATGGTCTTCGTGAGGCTTTTTTTACCCAAGACCTTGGAAGAATCGACATTTGCCATTATTTCAAAGTTGCAACAGAGGACAACGATGACGCCCCATACGAATTGAATAAGGAGGGACTTATTTGTCTACGTCCAACCCAGAAGAGAATCTGTATAACTGTGGAGGATGCCCGAAAAGTTGCTTCAATTTTGAGAAAATATGCCGAAACCCTTGATAAGCTGAATAAACTTGCTGATTTGAAATGAACGTGGACTTTTTGAGCTAGTCTTAGCAGT
>JAAEQW010000024.1 GCA_024231025.1 Candidatus Omnitrophota bacterium | reverse complement strand
AGAGAAACATGCGTTTGTTTTGAGGATCATTGTGAGATACCTGCATTTTGAATCTCAAGTTTACATGTCGATAACATCTGAATGGCTGGGTTGGAATTTGGTACTCTGACCCAGCACCCTTTCAGCGACAAAGAAGATCTCAATCCGTTCAACGGCTGCAAAGTTACAAGCTTTTCGAATGTGCCCATGAATAAAAAAGACACTGTAAGTATAGTGAAGAATTTTCGAGATGATAGTAGTCACGGAACCCATAGGCTTATGCTAGGGGTAAGTTATTAAGTTTATCACGAGTAGGCTTAGTATGATTGGATAAAAATGAACCATACTGAATAAGGTATGTGGCAAAAACGATGAACTGCAGCAGGCACAGGAGTATGCTGATGGCAGTGATGACGAAAGCTCTTGTGGTATCCAGCATTGCACGATTCATAGAGTACCTGAAGAAAGAACGTCTTTAAAATTGAAGACAGAGACAGCGATCGTACATAGGCTTATTTTTATGGCGAAGTTTTTCCCCTTTGCATTAGTAATATATAAGGTAAGTTTGGATAAATTTTGCTCATTTTTTACCCGTTTTTTTAAAGTCGAGAAGAATGGGGATGGCCGAAAGTGCGACTATTTAAAAACAGAAAAATATGGAGAGTAGCCAAAATGAATCGATCTAATCTGCGCAGTCTTTTTCCGCATACCGGTTCGATAGGCCAACAAAAATCTGTCTTGTATGCAAATTTCTTGTTTTCGCCTGCCATTCCTTGTTTCGTTCCACCATTTAGTTTCATTTTTCTTT
>JAAEQW010000023.1 GCA_024231025.1 Candidatus Omnitrophota bacterium | reverse complement strand
TAAACTAAATTAGACATTTCAAATTTCAAATGCATTCATTTATTAGCATGCCAACAATTTATTTGTGGAAGATTCAAATGTTTAAGCAAAAATAGGGCAGTGCAATAATATTTATTCAATGCAATGACTTATAGCCAAAAAAAATCACTTCATTTTCTTGAGCTCGGCCAGGATCTTCTTAGCTTCCTTCAAATGCACTTTATGCAAATTGTCACCGTCCTTGCCAGGCACTTTCATCCGAATAAAGTCATGCGTGAACTTGTCAACTTTCGCATCCTTGTGCCCCAAATCGTGTAGAGCCAACACGATTTCACGGCATTCCTTTTTAATCTGCGCGTCTTCCGGGCACAGATTCGCCTGCAGACTGATCTTTTCCTTTCCCCAGGGATTTTCGAAGTCCCGCAAATTGCCACCCAGATTCAGCATGGTGTCACGGATGGTCTGTGATCCGAACGTGTAAATGATCATGTCTTCTTTCATCTTGTCAGTTTTTGGCAGTCTGCGTGGCTTGCGCGTCATCATGCCTGCTGCTCATTTAGCATCCTCGATGGTCATTTGCAGACCTTTGACGCAAAGCTCTTCGAAAATCTCCAACAAATTGGCTTCCGCTTTTCCAATATTGTAAACGCGAACTTCGCCAAGGCACTTGTCACGTTTCAGAAAACGCACATCTCGTTTCAGATTCTTCACGTCCTCGACTAGGTCCCCATCTTTACCATCAAGCTTCCCCTTTTTCGCATTCTACAAGGACAAATTCAAAGGCATTCAGGTTACTATACATATAACACACAATAAAACCAGGCACAGCAGTTCTGATGAACCATGCTGGCCTATAGGCAACAAGGTTAGGGTGATAAAACACCCTACCTTATAAGCATCAAGGTTACAGGGGTTAATTAAAATCCCTGCACCTTATAGGCATCAAGGTTGCAGGGATTAATTAAAATCCCCACACCTTAGATGAACAGGCAAGGTGCAAGCACCAAGCCTTTAAAACCAAGCGATAGGGTGGAAACCCCAATTTATAGCATGAAATTTTTTATAATCATTAGGTACTCATGGTACCAATGGCTGAATAAACATACGTAAAATAAAGAAATGTAGACAAATTTTTTATAAATCAATTTTAAATAAATATAAATAAAATAAGGAGAAGTAAAAGGGGGATGAAAATATATATGAAATAAGTATGGCATAAACTAAATGCATATGAAGTGCCTCCTTTGCATGCCCCGTCCCAATGCTGTCGGTTCGAAGGTCAGCTACTCTCTCTCACACACATAACTGCCCCTTAGCCACCAGAAAGTTTTTTAAAATTAAATTTAATGATTTTGAATTAAAAAAATGCCTGAAAATCATGGAAAGTGCATAATGCATATGAAACGCTCCATCCCGATAGCCCCGCGCTAGGAAACTTTTGACCGTGTCAATTTTTGGAAAATGTCCAAAAAGAAGCATGACGCTAAAAATGTGTCACGCACTTATCACGTAATCGGCTTCAGCTCTTCCCAAAAAGAGAAGAATCTTCTCTTCTCATTTTGGGAAGAGCATCTAATTAGCGACCCTCAGCGGGGGATAAATCAATGCCTTCTCACGCATCCATCCGAATAGGTCGGTTCGAAGGTCTGCTCTCTCTCGAAGTTCAACACAAAACTTTGCTCATTGATAGGATGCCAT
>JAAEQW010000022.1 GCA_024231025.1 Candidatus Omnitrophota bacterium | reverse complement strand
GACAAACCATCATGGTATATGTCCTGCTTTAGAAAAATTTTATCGATGACCTTTTCGGGCCGTTTGATTCGAGTAAAAATCGACCTCACCGGTGATGGGATAGCAACGTCTTTACTGCTTGCGTATCCAGTCCAGTATTCGGCCTCCCGCCAGTGATTGACAAACTTCTTAATTCTTTCGTGGGCCGGCTCCAGGTTTTTTTCTACGTAGGCTTCATATTCCTGTAGAAAGTTATATAGTTCCTCTGCACGAGTCATATTAATGAACCTTTTCAGGATGTTTTTCAACAGGTAGATTTTTATGCAGGTAATGTATATATGATGCCTTTATTTGGGGCAAGTAAAAATGGATTTTAAAAGTAATTTTCTTAAAATAATAGGGTAGGGCCTGTCCCTCAGAGCAAGCTGACCTCACCCCCAGCCCCTCTCCTATCCGGGTTGTCGCTAAATTAGGGATAAGAGGGTAAGGTAATAAATTATTTTTATATAAAGTAAACTTATGTTTCATTCTCATTTTCAATTGAGTTTCTATGGCAAATTATTTTGATTCACCAGATCTTTGTGCCGATGGCGAATTTCGAACAATTCACTATCGTAGTTTGTTGCCCGAAGAACACCCAGCTCGTTATATAGACAGGTTTGTTTCAGGTTTAGATGTTTCTTCATTTGAAGCACGGTATAAAGTTGGCCCCGGTCAAAAAGGACGAGCACCCAAAGACACTAAGCTGATGTTGAAAGTTATTTTATACGCCATTTTCAGTCGGATGTATTCAGCACACCGCATTGACTATGCAACAGAGCATTATGCTGATTTCTGGCTATTTACCTATGGTAAGCGTATCAGCCATGATAAAATTAGCGATTTTATCAACAAACATGAAGATGATATTCATGCGGTTTTCCTTGAAACAATTTATTTAGCTCATAAGAATAATCTTTTAGATTTTAGTGCGTTATATCAGGATGGTTTCTTTCTCAAGGCCAATGCTTCAAAGAAGAAGAATTATACGAAAAAGAAACTGAAAGCAAAGAAAGAACGATTATCAAAACGTCTCACAGAAGTGCTGTCACAGCTTAAGGAGCAGGACACTTCAGAAGAATTGCAATCGGAAAAGAAAAGCATTGAGAATAAATTAGCTCAATTAGGAATGTTTCAAGAAGAGTTGCAGGCCAAAATAAATGCTCGTACTATAGATAAAGATGCTTCCAAAGTGGCGAAAAAAGAAGAAGGTACTGTTATTAATGGTACTGATTCAGATTCGGATTTAATGCGCCAAAAGGATGGTTCATTTGCAGCCAGTTACTTGAAGGTTACAGGTACTGACTCCAAAGCAGATATTGTAATAGCATCAGATATTGATGGGTACAATGATGAGTCGCATAAAGCGCTTCCGTTATTTGAACAAGCTAATGAAAATTGTTCAACTATTGGTAAAAAATATCCCCAGGTGGTTGCAGATTCAAACTTTACTTCAGCCTCTGCATGTGCTGATTTTGAAGAAAAAAAAGTTTTTCTTACCGGACCAACACGATCGCACGAAAACCAGGTAAGACATCCTGAGAAATACACTGATACAATTACTATGAAATACGATGAATCAGGGCATTGTGTCCACTGCTCAGAAGGAGCTGTATTATATGAAAGTGAACGATATTATGATAAGCACAAACAAGCAACAATAATGACTTTTGTTAACAAGGAAGCATGTGTTGGTTGTCAACGATTGCGCGACTGTACCAAGAGTAAAAATGGATATCGACGAGTAAAGATCAACATAAATAGCCCAGCACAAACGCGGACGTTAGAACGTTATAAAAATCCGGAAGGGCAGCGATTATACAAAAAACGCTCACATGTAGCTGAAACCTTTCAAGGCGACTTGAAAAAGAATGGCTCCTTCACACAACTTCTGAGAAGGGGTGTGTCTAAAGTTAAATGTGATTCAATAATCCATGATATTGTATGGAATTTAAGGCGCATATTGTCTGCGAAGGAAGGTAAAGTAGTGTGGTGCAGTTAGTAACCATAACTATACCCTCCCATGCAAAGCAAAAACATGCAAAAAAGGTGCTTAAATGAAGAATAAACCTGAAATGTCAAAGAGCTTTTATTTTAGTTAACTAAAATTGTAATTTCATTATCTAAGTTTAATACCTCTCAACCCTTGCTCACAATCTCAATTTATCGACAACCCGGGTAGGAGAGGGGCCGGGGGTGAGGTTATTGTAACAGCTTTCACCTTACCAGAACCATTTTACTGGTCATTGCTCTCCCACCAACTACAAGCTTTGCAAAATAGGTCCCTGATTTCACCAGGCCACCTGCATTATCCCTGCCGTCCCAGATTGTAACGTACTGTCCTTTGACCTTCTCTTTGTTAACCAGTTCCTTGATTTCTTTTCCTAAAGAGTTAAAAATTTTTAGAGACACCTTTGCTTCATT
>JAAEQW010000021.1 GCA_024231025.1 Candidatus Omnitrophota bacterium | reverse complement strand
TTATACTACTCATATAGAAAAGGAAAAACCTCAAACGGTTTTTCAAAAGACCGCCTCTGAGCCAAGATATGGGCTTCGAAATTTTTCGCACCCATTTTAATCCACAAAATGAGGTATCCAGCGGAAATTGCTGTCAGATGAACAGGAAGCAACCTTTTTGGGCCACCTTTGGGACACGTGCAAGGGACCCCTTGGGGTGCCTAACCACCAAGCCATTCCGCCTAACACTCCATTGTTGCAAGGTTACACAATGAAAAGCCGCCGTTTGAAGGTACTGGCTTTGAACAAGCTTTTTCAAAAAAGCAATCGTGAGTTTTTTAAATTTAATCATTTATTCTCCATAAACTCCTCGTTCAGAAACTGTAAGCAAATTTTTGTAGACTCGTCTAGTTGCCGAGATATTGTACTTTAAAGTTGGTGATGGTATCAAAATATGCCCTTTCAAGAACGAAACATGGTGCACTTTTCTCGAATCGCACAGATGTGGCTTCCAATGAACAGATCTCGCCAAACTGAATCGATTGATGTACCATTTTGATTGGTTGACCTTTTTGATAGGACCCTGAAATATTATAAAGAATATTTTTTCCGAACAAATGGAGCTGATTCCTGGAATCTGCAATAAAAACTGGCACTAAACAACGAGTTTCATTTGATTTTTAATTTTTTGACATTTTTCGTCCAACATGAGGTGGCATAACTTTCTATCATGGCTAGTTCAGCAAATGTGCCTTGTAAAACGACTTTTTATACACGAATCGATTCAGTTTGGCGAGATCTGTTGATTGGAAGCCATATCTGTGCGATTCGAATAAAGTGCACCATGTTTTATTCTTTTAAAAGGATATATTTTTATGCCATCACCAACTTTGAAGTACAATATCTCGGGACCTAGACGAGCCTATAAAAATGATGGCTTGGTGGTTAGGCTCCCCAGGGCGTCCCTTGCATGTGTCCCAAAGTTGGCCCAAAAAGATTGCTTCCTGTTCATCTGACAGCAATTTCCGCAAGATACCCCATTTTGCGGATTTAAATGGGCGCGAACGATTTCGAAGCCCATAACTTGACTCAAAGGCGGACTTTTGAAAAACCGTTTGAGATTTTTTCTTATCAGTATGAGTACTATACTTGAACCAATTCTCATCGAAATCCCAGACATGGCCACAGCA
>JAAEQW010000020.1 GCA_024231025.1 Candidatus Omnitrophota bacterium | reverse complement strand
TTGGCAACCGCTTCTTCGCTAATTGACTCTTTTTACCCACTCAATTTTCATAGTATCAAATGCCTACCACGCGGTTTACCATAGTTTTGGAAATAGCCGCCCCTAAAGAAAACCTAATCCTGTTCAGCATGGGCAGCTAGTTCCAAAACTACACTTAGTTTTTGCACGTGCTCAGCATTGGTTGCATCCTCGAGGATTGGTGCTTCTGACAGGCCAGGCATCTGCAAAAAATAACCATTATTTCGAAAATAGCCGCCCCTAAAGAAAAAAACCTGATCCTGTTCGGTATGAGCGACTATTTCCAAAACTATGGTATATTATTAAGCGAATGAAACTCTTAGTAAATTCTTTAGGGCTTATAAAAGCCTCGCAAAAACGTAATGACGAAAGGGGGGCCTCTAGGCGGATCCTTGAATGACACGTATGCACCAACAATGAGTTTCTTTTTTCTATAAATTGGAAAAAATCGACCTACCTATGATAGGGTACCCATCAATAAAAAACCGAAAAATCTAGACAAGTATTTTTTCTCTCTCTTTCATTTATAACCACTTCCTAAGAAACAGCTGTGCAAAAAAATTTTTTAACATCTGGAGGTTGCGAAACGAAAATCGCCTCCTCTTACTAAGGCCCAGTTCACAATGACACTTTTGGGGGCCGGCTTCGCTTCATGTCGCTTCTACATTCATAATGCAGCCGCCTGCAAGACTGTCGCGTCGCGTTACCACAACACTCAAGATGGGCAGTGTTCAACTTTGCGCACAAACGAAGCGCCAGACACCATAACATTGCACTTATAATCTACAAAACACTATCATATTTGACAAAGGTTGAGATGTTTGACGCTTTACTGCGACGCTTTGTTGTAAATTGAAGAAGAGAAAGCGCAGTTGAAGGGGATCGGGT
>JAAEQW010000019.1 GCA_024231025.1 Candidatus Omnitrophota bacterium | reverse complement strand
TTTCAGTGACTTAAAAGCACTGCTCCAGTTTTAGACAAGAGCTGATCTTATGCTAAACTCAAGTGACTAAGTCTCAAATTCCGTCACCTAAATAGGCTCTAAAATCAGTAGCCTCTGAGGTTAGATCTGTGGGTATGGCACGTGCCAAAACATGAAATTAGTGTCAATAAATCTAGAATTGAGGAATCCACATCGCTGTAAGATCTTGTTTTTAAAGCTTTTTTCGTTGGTGTAATTATAGCCCATACGCTTGAGAACTTTGATCTTGTTATTGAGCCCTTCGGAGATCGCAGTGGTCAAATTTGACTTGATGTAGGCCTCAATATTTTTCCTATATTTACGAACTTGCAGAGCAAATTTTCTAAAAGATTTTAACTTGGAATCTCGTACTAATCCATACCACTTTACCAATCGTTCTCTAAATTTTGACAGCCCTGTTTGATCTAAAACTCGGTGAAAATAATCGACAATCAACATCCCCGCATTAATATTTACATTGAGCATCTTCAATTTACCTAACAAATTATGTTCTTCAATCGACAGGTCGGGATTTCGTTGCATAAGAATAAATCTCCGACCTGGCTCAAGCATTCCCACTTGAAACTCATCATTTCTTTTCTTTGCTGCTCGAAATTCATCTTTTCTCAGTTCGTTAAAAACTTTATTCATCGATTCAACGAGGTGGTAGCGGTCAACAGCAATCTCAGCATTTGGACACAATTCTCGAACGGCTTTAAAAAAATCAGCGTGCATGTCGAGAGAGAAAAACTTAATGCTATCTTTTTGCTCATCACTCAAGAGATTCAAACAATTCTTCAAAGACCCGTATTCCCTCCCAGAGGCATTTGCGACGACTTTAGACTTTGTTGAACACACGAGGTTAGTGATGTACTTAATGTGGCGTCTGGGTGAAAATGGGTTTTCTCTTTTTTTATTCTTTTGAGTGATGAAATGAACTTCATCGGCACTCATTCTTGAACAATCTAAATTTGTAGGTAGTGAATAGTATTTTTTCATGTACTTCATACGCCACTGATCGACTTTCCATAATAGCTTTCGATTGCAGCAGGTGAGTCTCGCCGCGGCGGCACAGGTTGTTTCCTCCATCATTCTCCCGGCGACTTCCACAAAACTACAGCTTAAACCTTTAAACTCGGGGTGAATAAAATAGAGATCAGCAGCCATTACTTTTTGACAAAAAAAGCAATGCCCTCTTGGGTATTTGAGGTGAAGAAATACTTTGTTGGAAATTCCGATCGTCGGAATCCGAATCGTCTTTTCATGCCATTGATGTAAATCTAGAAAATCAAAAAAACACTTTTTACAGCGGGCTTCTGACAGAGGAAGCTTGGCGTGAATCACTAGCTTTTGATGCTGCTCAGAAAACTGGTGACGTTCAATAATTATCTCTTGCAAGCCTAAACTCAGGCAAACTAAACTGTTTAAATCCATCCTTGGTGTGCTCCTCGTGTTGTTTTTTGTGCAAAAAAAATTTTACGAAGATATCGCAAGGATGGATATTTTTAGTTTTGGCTCAATTCTTTGGTCTAGTGGCCCACAGATCTGACCTCAGAACCTCGCAAGGCCCCTCTCGTTCTAGATCTGTGGGGTGTTTACGTGCCAAAACAGATGATTTGTTTCTAAAAAGCTTGAGTTCAAGAATCCACATCGCTGTAAGATCTTGTTTTGATAGGATTTTTTATTGGTGTAATTGTAACCAGCTCGTCTGAGAACCTTGATCTTGTTATTAAGCCCTTCAGAAACTGCTGTCGTTAGATTAGACTGGATATAGGCTTCGATATTGCGACGATACTTCTTCACTTTAAATGAAAATTCTCTGAAGATTTTGCTCTTTGATTGGCGCACGACTTGATACCATTTTACTAAAGACACTCTAAATTTTTTAATACTTTTGTGATCTAATATTTTATTAAAATAATCTGTAATTAAAATGGCGTTATGGATATTGTCGTTAATAATTTTTAGTTTATTCAACATATCCATTTCTTCTAAGGATGCTTCTTTATTGTTTCTATTTTCCATTATTAGATAACGCCTTGAGGGGCCAAGCATTGTCATTTGGAATTGATCTTTTGATTGCTTCGCTTTTCGATATTCTTGAGATCTTACTTTGTCGACATATTTGTTCATCATTTGAACCAAGTGGAATCGATCAACACAGATATTTGCTTTAGGACAAAGCTTTTTTATGGCAGAAAAATATCCTTGATTCATATCGATTGCGAAATATTCAACACCTAATCTCTGATCTTTTGTCAGTTCTTTTAAACACCTTTCGAGAGCTGATTTATCTCTACCAGAAGCATTGGCGATAATTTTTGAGTGTTTTGTATTTACAAGATTAGTAATGAACTCTGGTACCCAACGGGGAGAGAATGGAGTTTTTCTTTTTTTATTCCGACGACTTAAAAAGTGAACTTCATCGGCACTCATGTAACTACAGTCTAAGGTTTTTGGAAGATGATAAATCTTTGATTTAAGATATTCCATTCTCCATTGATCGACTTTCCACATAAGGCTTGGACTACAGTGAAACCATCGAGAAGCGGTAGCACAAGTGGCTTCTTCCATCATTCTCCCAGAGAGTTCAACGAAGCTACAACTGAGTCCTTTAAATTTCGAATGAATACCTTTTAATTGAGCTGACCTCACTTTAAGACAAAAACTACAAATTCCTCGAGGATACTTTAGAGCTAATGTGACTTGCTGAAAGATCCCCAGAGGAGGGACTTTAATGATTTTTTCGTGCCATTGATGGACTTCGTAGAATTGGTTCTCACAAGTGCTACAGCGAGCTTTTATCAAAGGAATTTCGGCATAGATAACAGCTCGAAGTGTCTTTTCTTTATAAAGTTTTAGATTTTTTATTTTTAGTTCTTGAAGACCGAGTAAATCGCAAACTATGCTATGAATATCCATCCTTAGGCACTCCTTCGATAAGGTTTCTTTTTGCAAAAAAATCATACGAAATAGTGCTCGAAGGGTGGATTTTTAAGTTCTAATTGCAGTCCTTTAGTCTAGCTCACCACAAATCTATAAATTGAACCGACCAACCCCCCTCTCGTTCTAGATCTGTGGGGTGCTTACGTGCCAA
>JAAEQW010000018.1 GCA_024231025.1 Candidatus Omnitrophota bacterium | reverse complement strand
TCCGCCCACGCAGCCTTTCACTCATTGGTTGGCGCCAACTTGGTCGACCAACCGCCGGCCGTTGACTGCCAACGTGTTCTCAGTTTTAAGCAGTTGAGCTCAGTAGTATATATAGGTCCCGGGCACGTTACCGCAAAACATAGGGGTCGACGGAGCATGGACATCTAGTTTTTTCAGTACTTAATGACCTTAAAACGACCTTCACTACTGAAAAATGGCTATTAATTTTTTTGATGCCACAGTACTGAAGAATTATTACGTTGCCACTCCATATGGAGTGGCAACGTAAAATGAGCATGGACTTTTAGAAAAATTAGTATGGATAATGAGAAAATACATGAGCAGGGTTAGAAATACATGAAGAGGGTCAGATTTTTTTCTTTACTACTGAAATTAGATGTTTATGTTTTAATAATTTAAATATTTATTTTCTTTATTACTGAAAACAATTAATTTTTTTGGTCCATGTATTTTCTAGCCCTTCTCATGTCTTTTAGTAATTGTCCTCTGATTTTTTATATTTTTTTGGTGCCACTCCATTTGGAATGGCAACTTAGTATATAGGTCTATAACACAATATTAGTATAGCTCCAGCGTCAATGTTGCAGCATCGATTTTTTTGTTTGTCTAGTTTTTAGTAATAGGCTATCTTTACACCCAATGGAAAACATAGGATAGTTGATAGTCGTGAATATCTGTATTCTATCGTAATCTTGTGTGCTTGGGTGTTGTGGGTTCCTAGGTGTTTAGTTTTTAGTAAGTTCGACATCCTTGAGCATTTGTATGCTACCGTGTAATGTAGTATATAGGTTACTTTTACACTCAATGGAAAATATAGGATAGTTGACAGTTGTGAATATTTATATCCTATATTGGGGTTTTTACTGTTTTATCGAGTTTGACATTCCTGAACGTCTATATCTTATCATAGTTTTGTGTTTGGGGGTTGGGGTCCTTAGTTGTTTTAGTTTTGGTGAGTATTGAAGTATTTTTGTTGTTATTCCATATGGAGTGGTATTGGAGTGGTAATGGAGATTGAATATGACATTTTGGTTTATTATACCCTACCTTCGGTTGTATGTTGCCCTTTAACTGACCCCGGGCGTTCCCCGATACCAGCTTCAACTCTTAAGCAGATCAACTCGCCCTAAGGGAGGATCCGTGAGGGAAAGCCCAGCGTGTTGACACCAGGTAAGAAAGGGTCATACAGTCT
>JAAEQW010000017.1 GCA_024231025.1 Candidatus Omnitrophota bacterium | reverse complement strand
TCTTGGTTAGTGACATCTTCTTTATTAGCTGAATCAACGATGAATTCAATATTTAATGGTTTTTCGGGATTAAATCGTAGACCTTTTAATATTGGATAAGAGTAGTTTTCGGATAATGCGAGTAGTTTCGTTGGAGATGGCAGGTTGTAAGCTACTGCCTGAGAAGCATTTAGGCGCAGCAATCCCGGCAGAATAGCAGTGCCAAATATAGCGATTGCTACCGTTATCGCGACCAATTTGAATGATATTGTACCTTTTTTCATAATATTTACAGCGGGCGCAGACCCTTTGAGAGCCATCAGGGTTCCCTTCGGTCACAAGCGGCGCCCCTACACTATATCATTAATATATAACATATTTAGGTAAGAAATGTTACTGAAATGCCTGATTTTATTGGGTTTTTTGAAAGCGGTTACATTAGAACCAGCTGGCTTGATTGCGGCCGGAAACTTTTGCTTTATACAACGCCTTATCGGCGACTTCGATTAAAACATCCGGATAGAGCGTATTCGCCGGGTATGACCCAACACCAACACTCACTGTAGTTGCTACAATTTCGTCAAACGCTCGGATTCTTTTGCTGGAAATCTTTGAGGATATTCTTTCGGCAGCTAAAATTGCCCCTGCCCTATCGGTATCAGATAAAACAACACCAAATTCTTCTCCTCCAAGGCGGCCAATGAAATCAATTTCACGAATACTATCCTTAACAAAGCTAGCCACTGCCTTAAGCACAACATCGCCGGCTAAATGACCATAGGTATCGTTAATTTTCTTAAAATGATCAATATCAATCATTAAAAATGATAAATTAAGCTTGTATCTTTTAGCACGTTTAAATTCCTCATCATAGCGAATATTGAAATATCTACGGTTATAAGCTTGAGTTAAAGAGTCATATATTGAAAGTCGCGAAAGGCGCTCATAAAGTTTTATGCGATCTAGACACAAATCAAGAATACCGGCAAAACTTGGAAGACATTCGATAATTTCCCGAGAATCGGCTTTAACCCGCAAAACCCCTTTACTCTTTTGATGAAGCTTAAATTCTAGGGATCCATCTTCATTAGTTGAATCAGATATTTCTATTTTATCAACACGTCCATGGCGCTTTATTTCTTCAATAAAAACATTAAATAGCTCCCTCTCATCTAAAATTGGATCGATTTTACGAATTAACTCATAAAAGAAGAACTGCTCATTAATTTTACTATCAAACGTATCGATCTCTTTGGTCAATGACTCATTCTTTTTCTTCATTAAGTGATGCCGGCCAGTAAGTTGCTCATCTTTAATGCTTCGCCTCTCTTTAAAACGACGCAAAAAAAGAATATGCCCAACAACAAGCACGCTAAAAATAAAAGTTACTATAGCCCACGTTAGCATAATTACTTCTTTTTCCTTTTAATGAAACACACTCTATTTTTGCCTTCTCGTTTTGCTTTATATAGAAGGTGATCAACATTATCTATTAATTCAAGAATGTCTTCCCCATCATCGGGATACATCACCGCACCAGCGGAAACTGTAAATACAATTTTTTTCCTGCGAAAAGATACAATTGTATTTTCCACGGTTTCTCTAATGCTTTCAGCTACTTCAATAAGATGTTTTTTGTCGCATTCAACTAAAAACCCAACAAATTCTTCACCGCCAAAACGTGAAACCATATTCCCAGAATCACCAATAAGCTGCAAAAGAATCTTTGCGAGCCGTTTTAAAACAATGTCACCCACTCTATGGCCATGAGTATCATTTATATTTTTAAAATTATCAATATCGATCATAATAATGCCTAGTCCTGATTTTTTTGATTTAGCGCGAGAAATTTCTTCTTTTAGACGAGCAAAAAGATATAACAAAAAAAGAAAATCTTTCAAAGAAAAAAACTGGTTTGTTGAAAAACTTCGACTTTTATGATATAAAAAACAAATATGTTCTTAAAGGGATTTACAGCTCTGGTGTTTTTGATTGGAAAAGTCGTGGAAATAGGACTAACCCTCCTTTTTCTTA
>JAAEQW010000016.1 GCA_024231025.1 Candidatus Omnitrophota bacterium | reverse complement strand
TAAGGGAAAATGGCAAACTACAGTAATTCGAAATCTTACTCATTTTGTTATACTCCAAGATAAACATATCACAGGATTGCTGATGCAATTAGGTCAACAAATCAGTACCTATAAACCATGCGATTTCCTGGAAAGCTACCAACTAGCAATGAAAGATAGACCCTATAGTTACCTAATAATTAGTTTTCAATCAGATGCAAACTTTCCATACTATTCTGGTATATTTCCAGGAGAAGAGTTGTGCATTTTTGACTTTGACGTTCGCGATGTATAAATGGAGGGGGGAACAGACCAAAAACTGTGCAGTTTATATCATTTAGACACGCTGGGAAATCGTTGTGTGTGGAGACATTACGAAATTTTGGAAAAAACTGTGCAGTTTAGGCTGTTTACCTCAAATATAGTAGACCGCAGTCAAAATTTTTTGAAAAGTCTGTCACTGCGCATTAGCAAAAAAAATTTCACCCTTTGTAAAACAACGGTAGTGAAGCGATCAGCAACTTACTGAAGATGTCATCCTCCATATGCATCGAGGGTTCGATTGGAGTGGGAAAAAGTGAATTTCTGAAATGATTAAAAGCATTATTTTTGAAATCGTCGACGAGCATAAACACATTAGCCGAACCATTGCATATTTGGGAAAATTTTCGCTACAAAGATGGCACT
>JAAEQW010000015.1 GCA_024231025.1 Candidatus Omnitrophota bacterium | reverse complement strand
GCGATACATCACAACATTTTATAATCCTGAACGGTTGCATTCGTATCTAGATTACAGAAGTCCAAATCAATATGAGGCGGACATGAAGAAATTGAAAAAAGTAGCTTAACTGGGTTGGTCAATTTTGGTTGACCACGTCAACACTATCAAGTATCTTAGTCCGATGACTGCTTTGAGCGATTTGCGGACGTTCTATAAGTTTGTTGTCTGTTCTATTGGATTCCTAAGAGCAATTCCGGCTCAATATGGAAACGTGAGTTTGATAGAAGGACTTCTGATTTATCCTGACCTATCAAATTGCATTAATATTTTTGACGATTAAGGCAAAAAATGCTCAAGACTACTATCGAGCTTTACTATGTGAAAGGTCAAGATACACATAATTAGTTTCAGTTTCCTTTAGATACCAAACGGTTTACCTAAATTCTCGTGAAATCAATTATATCAGTTTGACTATTTTTATGCCTGCAGCTATAAAGTTTTCCATCCTTTTTCCCAGTCCCATCAAAAATTTTACCTGACTTCCATTGCCCCTCACAATATTCTCCTCCGGCAAACGTTAACCTGCCTTTTCCGTTGTATCTACTATCTTTAAATATTCCCTCGTAATAATTTCCATCTTTAAAAAAAAGAGACCCTTTTCCGTTTATTTCACAGTTTTTCACCTGGCCAACATATTTTTCACCACCACTATATTCTACTGTCGCGATATCACCGTCCCAGTTTGCCTTGAAAGAAGATTGTTGAATTGCACCCAAAACTGATCCACTTTACCCCATAATTTGCATCGAAAAGTGATCCACTCCTTTAATGACTCCTGCGGATCTTCTGGCAGGAGAAAACGGAGTGATAGACGTGGCATTATTAAGTGTGATCAGGC
>JAAEQW010000014.1 GCA_024231025.1 Candidatus Omnitrophota bacterium | reverse complement strand
TTTTAGGAAGTGGCTATAAATAATAAGAACTGCGCAGTAGGTAGGCGGTGATACAAAAATTTTGGAATGAGCATTTTAAGAGGACTAAAATTATCGATTTGAAATATAGCAATTTAGTTCTCATTTGGCAAGAAACGGCTATGTGACAATTTTCAAAATGGTAATGTTCTGAGACTTTTTGATGCTTCAATTACTATTCCATCATAATCGTGATTAGTGTCATCAAAAACCTCCATTTGCTAACTTTTCACTAGCTTGGGGTGATACAAATACAACTCGAATCGGTATTATCCCAGTAAGAGGGGGCGATCCTAGCTCTGCAAATTCCAGATGTTTGTAATTTTTGCAGAGCTCTTTTTAGGAAGTGGCTATAAATAATAAGAACTGCGTGGTAGGTAGGCAGTGATATGAAAATCTTGGAATGGACATTTTAAGAGGACTAAAATTTTTTGATTTGAAATATAGCAATTTAGTCCTCAATTTGACAAGAAATGGATATGTGACAATTTTCAAAAATGGTAATATTCTGAGACTTTTCAATGCTTCAATTATTATTC
The DNA here is from genome assembly GCA_024231025.1 of Candidatus Omnitrophota bacterium. Taxonomy (GTDB): domain Bacteria; phylum Omnitrophota; class Gorgyraeia; order Duberdicusellales; family 4484-171; genus JAAEQW01. The sequence goes on along the minus strand of JAAEQW010000014.1, from coordinate 391 downwards.
CATCATAATTGTGATTAGCGTCATCGAAAACCTCCATTTGCAAACTTTTCGCTAGCTTGGGGTGATACAAATACAACTTGAATCAGTATTATCCCTGTAAGAGGGGGCGATCCTCACTCCCCAAATTCCAGATGTTTAGGTAAAATCCAGCCGCCAGCTGCTAGCAGCAAAATGCATGACCTTTATACTGGGTAAGTGTACTGAATGCGCATTGCTAGCTTAGCATCTTACAGTGTGTGGATCTGACCTCGTAAACGCTGTGTCGATCCTCTCTTTCTCATTAGAAACCAAGCCGGTATTCGATGCTTGCAATGAGATTTCAAATTCTTTTAGATGTATAAGGTCGTTCAGGCAAATTGTTATATCCTAAATGCTTTGCCGTTCGTGCCTC
>JAAEQW010000013.1 GCA_024231025.1 Candidatus Omnitrophota bacterium | reverse complement strand
CTGCTTCTTTCACTGTTTGTTCCTTTATTTTAATATTTTATTTATTATTTATTACTTTATTATTATTTTAATATTTTTTATTTTATTTTATTTTTCCTTTTTTTTATTAAAATAAAGCAGTTCCTATTCAGCTCCTACGTAGCACCAAGTCACATAGTAGTCACACGCTTTTCTGCTTTCACGCCTGCCTCGTTTGTAAACAATAACGTTGACTCAGCTTGCTAATTTGCATATCGCACATATGTCTGAGGTTCACGCCTAGTGCAAGTATTCAGCTTTATCATGCTTAGTCTTATGCTATGTCTGGCTTTAAGTATTCTTTCAAACGAAGTGCTTTTCTCAGGTAGGTTCTCATGATCATGCTAATCTACCAAGTTCTTGGTATCGCTTGGTAAGCACCCAAAAGTAAAATGAAACGAGCTTCCATGTCATGGACGCCATATTCGTGATCAGCTTAATCGAAAAGCTCTGTATGCTAACTTTCGCCACGATCGAATGCAAACGGATAAAATCGATAATCTGTCGATCGATATGGATCGACGGGTCGATAGTTCTGACAATCTACAGGGTGTTTTTTTTAAATGAGCCATTTTGTTTTTTGAATAACTTCTGAATCGTTAAACCGATTTTGATGCCGTTTTGCACATGTAATCTAGACTCTTTCCGAAGACAACACCTTAGCTTTCAGGGCCCTGGCTGCTCTGCCTATTTGAAGGCAGGGGGTCAAACTAAAAATTAAATTTTTG
>JAAEQW010000012.1 GCA_024231025.1 Candidatus Omnitrophota bacterium | reverse complement strand
TCAGTACCTAGAAACTGATATAAGCAATTATTTTATGTTTTGTAGTGAAGTATTTATGAGGAAATTTTTGCACACTGGTTTTTTTTTTCATGCATATCTATCAGATCAAGCAATTTGTAAAGTGATTTTCTGTCAATTTATATGCGGTACTGTCTATTTATTTCCAAATCGGCAAAATTAAAAGTCATATTAGACTATGCAAAACGTCTAGAATGTGTGTAGTTAAAATTGTGCGAAGATTTTCTCTCCTGTATTACGGTATACGTTTTTGACACATAAATTTGGCACGTGCTATTTCCTATTTTTGATTCTATTGTGATTTCATATGTTTCAGGGTTGTCAATTTAGATACGATGGAAAGATGACGTAGACAATGTGCGTGCGGTGCACGTCCATTACTGTGTTTTAGTGGTGTAAATATTGAGAGGGTACTAAGGGTTTGTCAGGTATTATTTTTCAGCGTCGTTGGCTAGTTTCGATGACTGGATGGGATTGAGATGACGTGATGGCAAATTTCAGCATTATTTAGAACATTGAGAGGGTACTGAGGATTTTGGGTACTGAGGTACCGAGGTACTGAGGGTACCGGTATTCGGGGATTGTTTTTAGCGTCGTAAGCTAGATTTGATGTCAGGATGGCGACGATGACGTGACAGAAAATTTCGGTGCGATGCACGTCCTAAGATTGCTTTGTTTTAATGGAATTAGGCGCCGTGGTGGTACTAAGGGTTTGACTCTCAATAGTAGTTTGATCGGGCTTTTATGATACTTAGTCTGTCCTTGCCATATTTTCATGTATGAACTAGTACGAGGCAGACTAGTAATTTTTATTGATTCGGGGTTGCATTTAATAGAACTAGTTGAGAAGCCGAAAGATTTTAATTTGGTGATCTTTCCAAACGGTAGTGTTGGAATTCATGGACTACAACTTATTTCCAAATTTCAAAATTCTGGAAAAAAACTGGTTTTAGTTTGAGATTCGGGTCTTTTGGTTTCAAAATGAGCCTGTATAGACAAGAGAAATTGGAATTCGGAAATCATCATTTGAAATTCGGTTTACAGTTTACCGAATCTGCAGAGAACCGGTTTGCAGTTTATAATGTCTATATCAATATCGATTGGTTCATCTAGAAAATTTGGTAATTTGGTATCTAGCAAATTCGAATGCTAAGTAAATTCGTAGTTTCCATCTTTTCGTGAGTCATTTTGCTAGAGGAATAAGAGGAAATTTTCGATCTAATTTGGACCAGATGCGTATGGGTGGATCAAGTAGGAGTAAATTTTTGGATGGGGGAAGAGGGATTCGGTGTTCAGTTTTGTTGTTGGAAGTAAAAGTTTTTTATTTGGTGTAGTACCAATTGGGATTTTATCATTTCTGTCCTAGACTACTTTCAAATTTAGTGTACCCATTGTTAGGCCATGTATTATTGTGTTTGTATGCAGTAAAACTTGTATTATTGTTTGTGCCATATTTTGTGCTGTATAAATGGGATCGGATCGGATTTTGGATGACGCTGGATGCTTAACAGGTGGCAGAGCACCTAACGGATCAAGTCCAGGTATGGAAAATGTAGACAAATTTGAGAATAGTCGGTGAAAAATGATAAAGGGTAATTTGAGATGAGTAAACTGGAGCGTGGATTTGGGATGGAAAATTGATAAATTGATCGATTTTGATTAAAACTGAAAATTTGCTAACTAAATATAGTTGGTATTTCGCATTCGGCGCGAAATTTAACTTAGAGCGATATTTCACCTAAATTTTGGAGTTGGACTGTTTTGACCGATTTGTGCTAAAACTTAGGGATAGTGTTGTCAAATATATGAGAAAGTTAGGTATACGTCGATCGATTCGTTCCGGTAAATCAAGCTTCTGGTAAATTTTGGATGTCGTTTAGCAAGAAATTCCAAATTTATTGTACTATATTGGACGATGTGTGCAAACCAAATTTGCTTAGCTATATGGAGCTAAAATGATGGTTAGTAGGAATCGATTTTAATCGATCGATCGATCTTAAGTAACTGAAAGTTTAAACAACGAATTTGAAATAACCTTTTGGGCAATATTTTGACTCTGTAGAGATTGAGGAGTAGTACCATACACACTCTCATGTATGGCATTCACGAATTTTTGTGCCATTCTTAGGTTATATGTACCAAAGGCAAAACCTGGTCC
>JAAEQW010000011.1 GCA_024231025.1 Candidatus Omnitrophota bacterium | reverse complement strand
GTCTTTAGAAATTATAGGGGTCATTCTTTGCTTTACTTTTTCTTCGCGGCTTATAAGGAAATTCCATACTGAGGGGTAGTAAAAATGTCTCCGGCTATAGTTAGCACGGGCATTGAATTTCTTTAACCGTAATTTTGACTAAATTCGGAAATTTTATATCATGCGCTACCTCTTATCTGTTAGTATAGTGTATGGATGTCTCATTCGTACAGTCTATCTTCTCAATATGGTGCAATTTTGCAGCATACAACTTAACAAATGGACTGGCATTCCCTAATTAGGCATCCCTGAATACAATCATTATCTTTAGTATTCTTGCTGTCATATCATGTCGTTGTCGGGGAACTTTTGAGTTCTTGTTTCAGGTTCGAGGTCCCGGATGTGGTGCGCCGGATGAAGGAGATGAAGATGAAGGACTTCTCATGGTCGGGTAAGAATTTCAAGAAGTTGGCCAAGAAATTACGTAAGTGAATCATGTGTCAGTTTGGAATTAGAAAATTTGACTAACATGGGCGGTCCCTCCTTTCTTTTTTATATTTTAGCCTTTTTTCTTTTGTCCCTTATAGAATATCTTATAAAATCTTTTTGTAGGGATTTGGAGTTGTGTGGAAAAATTAGGCTCGAAGTTTGCTCCAGTACAGTATGACTGTACGGTATATCCGTTTGGTTCCGTTTCCATTCATGGGTGGTCGGGGTGTTTCCTTATTATACCCTCCTATGTATACTCTAATGGGGGGTCTACATTTCAGGTTTGTCCTTACCCGCGGGACGCAGAGCTAGCTGCGGGGACAGGGACATAATTTTGCATGTTGCTTTGTGTTATAATTTACGTGTATTTTTCAATTCCATAATTTATTTAAAATCTTTTCTTTGCAGCATGTTCTCTTGCTAGTTCTCTTTTGGTTGGTTCCTCTTTTTCTGAGTTTTTTCTTTCTCTTTTTTCTTCCTTTCCTTGAGTTTCCTGGCGTTTTTTCGACCCATAGAAAAAACGTCGCAAAATTCTTAGGGTCTCCCGACGCTTTTCTGACCCATAGGGAAAGCATCACAAAATTCTTAG
>JAAEQW010000010.1 GCA_024231025.1 Candidatus Omnitrophota bacterium | reverse complement strand
TTTATCCAAACTGGATATTGAGCTAGTTTCAGATAAATTCAACTGCGATTATGAAGAACTGTTGAATACAGCGGCTGCACTTGCATAATCTGAAGCAAAATTTACCGAACCATTGATATGGTATAGTTCGAAGCCTCCGTGCTCAATATATTGTGGTTGAAAATCTAAAATCCGACTTAATCAACAGGCTCATTAATTGGCTTCAACTCTTTCAATGCTTCGAGTGCAACTTTTCCTTTGAAGGCAGCTGAGTGGACTCTTCTTTTTTGTGACATGCTTATGCTCTCCGGTAGTGGCTGTATGGATTTTAAACTCGTTGCCGAGCGATCAAAATACATTCACCATTTTTAGAAAAAAATCTACCTTAAATAGCTGTCCTAAAAGATGGGTCCATTATACTAAGTTCATACGTTGGGGGTGCAATACAAAATCGTAGCAAACAAATTAAATTATCGAGAATGATAATAGTTCGGGACTAAAAGCAGTTAATCATGTAATATAAAGGCCATAGATTGAAAAATACAGGAGTGCTTCGTAACAGAGGCTGATGTGCTGGTGCTTCTTTGCGATAATCCGTTATGGAACAGGTTTCGTTTAGGGAGACGGAAGT
>JAAEQW010000009.1 GCA_024231025.1 Candidatus Omnitrophota bacterium | reverse complement strand
CATTAACTTCCGGCAAAGAATCGTCATAAAAGCCAAGCATAGCCCGTGGTTTCGAAAACTTCGCGATCAACCGCCATTCACTGTCATTATTGATATTGACACGCGGATAAGCGTTCGAACCTTTACCGCGATACCAACCGGGAAATATATAAGTACCAACCTTAATTTTTGTTTTGACAGGTTTCGGAACAGGAACATCATATTGCTCTTTAGCAAAAGAGCAATCTGGAGTTTGGACATTTTTTTATTTAAAATATTTTTCGCAATTGTTGCGTAATAGTTCTTTGATAAAATGTAGGTAGGAAATAACAAAAGACTTGACATACAGGCTTGTATTTGGTATAATGTTCGTAACCACTATGGAGAAAATGTTATGAACAATATTAATGAAAATGTACGTTTGGCTGTGTTTGATGCTATTGAAGCTACTTTGGAATCTCAATTAAGAGCTATCAGGAAATTGAAATCAAATGCTATAGCTGATGAAATTAAACCAAAAGCGAGTATGTCGCAGCCGGAAATGGTATATAACATACTTAAAAAAGAAGGACAACCGTTACACATTTCGGAAATTATTTTGCGTGCAGAAACGGAGTTTAACAAAAAATTAGACAGAGAGTCTTTGGCTTCGGCTTTGACGAAAAAAATAAAAAGACATGACCGTTTTTGCCGTACTGATCGTAATACTTTCGGATTATTGGAGGTTTAATATGTTACTTTTAAACTTCTTAAAATTATGTGATGGTTGGGGCAATGTTTTTTCTCAACAGCGCACAATTAAGCGAGCGATTCGTCATTCTTTAATGGGGCTTTGCAGTTTAGGGCGAGGAACAATTACTCGTGCTATTATGACTGCCGGGCGCAATTTTGTTGATTGGAGCGGCGACTACTATTTGTATTCACGCTGTCAATGGGAAATAAAAGATTTGTTTCAAAACATTATAAACAAGACGGTTAATAACAGTTATAAAAATTATGTAGCAGTTGCTTGGGATGAAACAAAAATTAAAAAAACGGGTCGAAAAATACCTGGAGTTTCTTATCAGCGCGATCCAATGTCCCCGCCTTTTCATACGAATTTTATTCTTGGACACAGATATCTTCAAGCATCTGCATTGCTGCCACTTCATCAGAAACATAATGTGTCATGTCGGGGAATTCCAGTAGCTTTTAGTGCTATTCCAAGAATAGAAAAGCCAAAGAAAAAAGCCCTTAAAGAAGAATGGGCTGCCTACGAAATCGAACGAAAAAAACATAATTTATCTACACATTTTGTAGAAAGGCTAAACGAAATGCGTTTGATGTATGACAAAACTGACGGCAAAAACAAAACACTTGTGGCAACCTGTGATGGAGCTTTTTGTAATAGAACTGTCTTTAATTCTAATATTGAACGAACAATAATTTTAACACGTTGTCGAAAAGATTTATCATTATGTTTTCCGGCAACTGATAGTCCACGACAAGTTTATGATAAGGAGAAATTTACACCCGAATCCAAGCGGAAAGACAACTCTATTAAATGGAAAACAAAAAAAATATTTCATGGAAAAAAATGGCGGGAAGTGAAATATAAAGAAATAAAAAATGTGTTATGGCAACGCGGGGCAAAACGAAAACTTTTGCGTTTAATTGTGATGAAACCAGTTCCATATCGCATTAGCCAAAACGGCAGACTTTATTATCGTCAACCTTCATATTTACTTTGTGATAATATCGAAGCGCCAGTTGAAACGTTGATACAAATGTATTTTGATCGTTGGCAAATAGAAGTAAATTTTCGCGATGAAAAAGAAACACTTGGAATAGGACAGGCACAAGTTTGGTCTGATGAATCAGTCGAAAAACAACCGGCGTTTATGGTTGCTGCATATAGCATGTTGCTCCTCGCAAGTTTAAAAGCTTATGGAGCTAAACGAACCAAAAATTATGGACAACATCCACGCTGGAGAAAAAAAGAAGAACGCCCATCATGTTTAGACTTAATAACTCAATTGAGAATGGAGGTAGTTGGTGATTCTGACACAACCTACAGAGTTGGAATAGAAACAAGCGCAAATAAATTTATAAATAGTGCGGCAGCTTGAAAATCAAGCGATTGTCGCAAGAAAAAAACTAAAAATTAATAAAAAAATGTCCAAACTCCAGCCCCCACGTTAAAACGTGGGGCTATTATAATGTCGCCCTTTCAGGGCTAAAATACCTTTTCGAGCTGCATCTAATTAAAAAAGCATTAACCTTAGTAGCAAGATTTTCAAATAAAGTAATAAGGTTATGATGGTTGACTGACAATTGCTATTAAGGTAAATTTTAATAAAAAATATGGTTTAAATCAGAAATATTATCGAACAAACAATTACTTTTCCCCGAAAAATCCATTGAACCACATTTTTTTCCCAGTTTTGGCGACTAAATCAATTTATCATTCCCACTTGCGATTATAACGCAAGTTCAATT
>JAAEQW010000008.1 GCA_024231025.1 Candidatus Omnitrophota bacterium | reverse complement strand
GCGCCGCCCTGTACTATCTGAAAAGTACTTGGTTGTTAACCATTGGCGCGGTTTCGACGAGTAATGCATCAAGCGACAGAGAGTGGTTTTTAATTTGTTCTGTCAAGCAACATCTTGATAGTTCTCAAACTGGTGAGGTTGCTGAATCTCGAAGTTTTAAAAAAGGTCAAAAGCAGAAAAATACATCTAGAATGTATGTTCCACAAAAGAAAGACTAATTTCTGCTTGAGAGATGATGGTGATTTTTTTGCGAAGAAATAAATAAAATGCATTTTCATACTGTGATGGGTACCCATGGTCTAATCGGGCATGGGTACCCATTATTACCCAACTGCTTTGAATAGCGTGGGTACCCACCCATGACCCACCCACGGCTAAGAATTTAACTACCCAGCCAATTGCTAGTTAGCATTAAGTGGAAACTTGCTGTTCCTAAATCCTACCTCGGTATTTTTACCAAAGAGTTTTTTCTTTGGACGGAATTTTTTGGTATTTTTACCCTGGTAGGTAATCCTACTTCGGTAGGTTGCCAAGTTCCTACCCTTGTAGGTTACTTTATTTGCTGCTTTTAGTTTTCTGCCTATAAAATTGTTTCCTACCTGGGTGGGTTGCTAATTTCCTACTTCGGTAGGTTACTTTCGCCTATTTCTCTTTGCCAAATCCTACTTTGGTAATTTTCCAAGTTTTCTGCTTAGGTAGGAATCTTGGCCAATTTTACCTAGTAGGTATGCCTACTTTGGTAGGTTGCCCATTTCCTACTTTGGTAGGGTGCTTTATTTTCTGTCTGTTGGTAACTTGGTTAAAATTTTCCTTACCTTCGTAGGTTGCTCATTTCTGGCTTTGGTTGGTGAATAACGCCTATTTTAGTTTGGTTTTGTAGTTCGTACTTCGGTTATTTGTCCTTTCTGCTTATTTTCTACTTTGTACACATTTACACCGACTTATTTTACCTTAAATTTGCTTTATCTAATTCTACACCATTTCCTGGAAACTTAGTGTAGTTTTTTATTTGTTGCGCTGTTTCTTAATTTTCAAGCATTACTTGTTTGTTCATTTTTTGCGCTGGTTTTCACAGAAACATTCATCAGCCTGTAAAGTTTCAGTTCTGCACACCGTTCTTTAGTAAACTTACCTTTTCTGTGCTATTCCAGTTATTTATTTCTAGCCTATTTCTGTGTTGCCGATCTATTCTTCCCTGTTTTTTAGAAACTTAACGGTTCTGCTTGGAAACTTGTCATTTCTGTGCAGATTCCTTTTCTTTCTAGTAATAGTCGTTTATCCATGGTTACTTGCACAGAAACTTTCACGGAAATCTCCACACAAACTTTCAACTTTATTAGGAAAGTTTTGTTAGTTTACTGTAGTGAACGACTTGTTTACTGTCTACTGACAGATTCTGGCGCCGGTTCTGATCTTTATCTCTTGTTTTCATCTTCTGGACAAATTCCTTCGCCCTATTTTCTACTAGGGCCAGTGTCTGGTCCTTATCTTGTTTTCGTCCTTTAGCCGAATTCCTCAGCCATGCTTTCTATTAGGCCTTTGTCTCCTTGCTCTTCATTCCCTTGCCTCTTTGTTCTGTGGCCCTTT
>JAAEQW010000007.1 GCA_024231025.1 Candidatus Omnitrophota bacterium | reverse complement strand
TTTTTGCAGAATCTAGTACCCTTCTTTTCCATCTTTTACTAAATGGGGGGAGAAACATATTAGTTTTTTTTTGCCCGAAGGGCATTTTTCAATCTGGTTACATTAGAGAAAATTTCAAGAGCTTAAAAATCTCTGATGCTTTTAGGGATAAAACGTCTAATATCCTAGCAAAATACATTGTACCTGTCACAATTTGGAATAGGTATGTGAACGCTTTTTCTTAGAAAAATATTTATTGAAATTGTGATTCCTCCCCACCCAAACACGGATATATTTCTACTGTCTGCTACATCTGTAAAAATGAATTTGGGAAGGCTTTGCCCCTTGCTTCTGGACCCACAGGACAGTGGCAGAATCCATGTGAGCTATTTGTGGTATGTGTATGTGACAATTTCCTTGGCCGCCTGCTAGGGTGGTGCATCGAAAGGCATCGAGCGATCGACGCAACTTTACTGGACTTTCAACACTTAAAGGACTTATTTCTTCGGATCTACACAAGTCCTTCACAATTTCTGGGTAGACTAACCTCGTCCTGAAACCCTGAAACAAGTTCTCCGTTCTCCTGAAACACGTTACACTGACTAAAGCCACTATGAAAGGGGGGTTTACTAGACGGGTCGTTAAAGCTACCTA
>JAAEQW010000006.1 GCA_024231025.1 Candidatus Omnitrophota bacterium | reverse complement strand
TTTTCTATGTATTTATTGCTGACTTAAATGACTTATATAAAAAAGTACAGATGTTCTTCTTTCATTCGGCATCGCTTTCTTATTTTGTTCCTTTTCTTTTGGTGATTGCCGGAGTAGTTTATTTTGTGTTTCCGAAATTATTTAACGTAACACTCAGCAAAGATTTGTTTTTGTTTATCGGTACTTTTGTTTTTACTTCGCATATGATTTATATTGCCGCCGAAACAAAAGGGGATAATTTTGCGGCGTTTATATCGTATTTACTTAATTTAGATATTTTCTATATATGCAATCTTATTTTGCTCGGGATTTATTTTAAGATTATTTATCGCTTCGAGGTTTTAAAAGTGGTTATTAATGGTTTGCGCGATGGACTTTTTATATTGCGCAGCACCTTTGTTCAGATATTTTAGCAGGTATTGAAAAGAAGAGCGGTTAAGATCTCTTAGTATATTTTTCAATATTTCATTTTATTTTTGCTTGATGCTGTTGCATGGTATAATTAAAATATTACTTGAGGTTTAAATATGGAAAGAAAGAAAAGCAATAGATTTGTTAGTGATTTTGCGCGGTTAGTAAAGAATGAATTTCGTGCTCAGAAAGTTATTCTTTTTGGATCGCAAGCTTATGGTGATCCATCCATAAGCAGTGATTTAGATATCTTGATAATTATGGACACCAAGTTGAAGCCGTATAAGCAGGCTGCTTTAATTCGTATGTTTATTGATGGTAAACTTGGCGTAAAGTATCCTATGGATTTAATCGTGAGAACTCCTGAACAGATCGAGAAACGTTTGAAAACGGGAGATTTTTTTATAAAAAAGATTGTCAAAGAGGGTATACATTTATGAATGAGCTAGCTAGAGAATGGATTGGTAAAGCCGAAGACGATTATACGGTAGCCAGACGAGAGTTTATTTCAGATCCGCCGATTTACGATGCCGTATGTTTTCATGCTCAGCAGTGCGTTGAAAAATATATGAAAGCGATATTGCAAGAAAATGATATCGAATGCAGCAAGACCCATGATCTTGATTTGCTTTTAGAGAAGTGCAAACAGTTTGTAGCTCAGTTGCAAGAATATAAATTAGGGTTGGTAGAGCTTTCAAGCTTTGCGGTGGAGATAAGATATCCTGGAGTAGAAGCCACAAAAGAAGAAGGTCAAAGCTGTCTTGCTGTAATGGAAACAGCTAGAAACCTTATCCGTCAGTATTTTAGTTTATAATTAGGTGGAGCCGACAAAAGAAGCTTGCACTAATTGACAATAAGCAAGGTGGTTAAGATTTCTCCCCCGAAGTTTCGGGGCCGAAATCCTCGAATTTACGAAATAAATTCTCGGAGAGGTGGCACCCCGTGAATCGCCTTCGGCGATAACGGGGCTTGGAGCCTGGCGATAGTCCCGTAGCGAAGCGCACGGGATTGAACGCGGTGGACGAAGTTCTCGAGCCTTACACTGTTAGGAAAAGAGAAGCTTGCACTAATTGATAATAAGCAAGGTGGTTAAGATTTCTCCCCCGAAGTTTCGGGGTCGAAATCCTCGAATTTACGAAGTAAATTCTCGGAGAGGTGGCAGAGCCTGGTTGAACGCGGCGGTCTTGAAAACCGTTGTGGGGTTAAACTCACCGGGGGTTCGAATCCCTCCCTCTCCGCCATATAAAAAAAATCCGTCCTTTTTTAGGACGGATTTTTTATGTCTGCGGTAGGGGAGGTGATGAGTAACCCCCGTTTTTGAGCAAAGCGAAAAAGGGGTTTGTAACCCCAGTTATATAGGCTATTACATTTTATGGTTCCCGGATCCCGAACAAAGTTCGGGAACGGATTCCCTCCCTCTCCGCCATATAAAAAACATCCGTCCTTTTTTAGGACGGATTTTTTATGTCTGCGGTAGGGGAGGTGATGAGTAACCCCCGATTAAAAAAGCTATTTTTTGTAACCGCTTACAAAAAACCCTAAAAAATCACTCTATTTTATAGCTTTTGCCCCATTAAAATGGTATTTCTTAATGATACGATACTCTAGGGTAAATATTATGAAAAAAGGCACTACATTATTTGAATTTGCATGTTTAGGAGTGGCAGCTTGCATAATGATTAGCTTGGTTTTTATGACTGCTAGTAGGCCTAATCTGTTGCGGTTAAAGTCTATCCAAACAGCTAAAGAATCGGTATATAATTTACCTGCACCTACAACATTAGTGCCTCTTTCTAAAGTGCATTCGCAACCATCACTAAAAGGATTAAAGATCGATCCAAATGATCCTTTCAAGTTTGAGTTTATAATTGATCCAGCTGACCAAGAGGATATAAGCGACAAAGAGATGATCAGACTGGTTAATTATTTTTTAGCTGCGCTTACGATACCCGAAGAAGATTTATGGGTAAACTTATCGCCCCACGAACAAGACAGGGTAACCTCCGATAACCTGGCAATAACTGATTTAGGCAAAGACTTATTAAAAGAAGATTACATTTTAAAGCAACTGGTATCTACTTTGACCTACCCTGAAAATGAGTTAGGCAAGAGGTATTGGAATAAAATATATAAGAAGATACATAAAGCCATTGGCACAACAAATATTCCCATAGATACATTCAATAAAGTTTGGATTGTCCCTGAAACCGCCGAACTCGTAGAAAAAGGAAACATTGTACTCATCGATGAAACTAAATTAAAAGCAATGTCTGAAGAAGACTATCTAGCTTTATCAAAACCACTAAACCACAAACAATCTATTGTTGATGGAAACCAAGAAGAAATTAATAAGATCTCCTCTCAAGTTTTAAAGGAAATAATTTTACCGGAAATCGAACGAGATGTGAACGAGGGTGAAAACTTTGCTACTTTACGGCAGATGTATGATTCTTTTGTTTTAGCTTGCTGGTTTAAGAAAAAGCTCAAAGACTCTGTTTTTCAATATTACATTGACCAGGGTAAAATCGAAGGTATTGATATTGCAGATAAAGACGCCAAGGAGAAAATCTTCAATCTTTACGTGGACGCCTACAAAAAAGGTGTATATGATTACATCAAAAAAGACTATGATCAAGCTAGTCGTAAAAAAGTAAATCGTCGATATTATTCCGGAGGTCATGTCCTAAAAGATGTAACGGAAACCAGACCGGATGCTGGTGAAATTAAAGCCGCAGCCGGTATGCCAACAAAACTTGTTGAAATTGCTAATATAGATAACTTTACTGAATCAGGTCAAGGCTATATGGCTATTTGTCGAGATGGTAGAACATTAACCCCAGAACAAAACGAAGTTGTTAAAAAAATAGCTGCCGCCTACAGAGAAGAGCTAGATAAAGAACTGCTTGAAAGGGCTTTATCTATATCAGAATTATATCCAGATGGCGGCGGAGCCTATGGTATTCATGATCCGCAAGGTATTCTGATGAAAAAGGGCATTAAGATATATCTACTCCGAGATTTTATTAATAATACACAGGCACTCGCTACAGTTAGTAGGGTAGGCGCAATAGAAGATTTAATGGCTTTTATAGACGTTGAAAATAATACTTTATATGTGGACTGGGATATGCATACCGAAATAGTAGAAAATTATTATTCTGACTGGCGGGCAGCATGGGCACAATATGTTTTAGCTACATTGGAATATGCTGATCCCAAAATAAATGCTTCAGAAGAGATGCCCTCTTTCCCCCAACAAAGATTACCAGGAATGGAAGAAGGCAATTCAGTTATAAAAAAGAATTTAGCGTTACTACGAGAAAGCATAGAGGCAGATAATTTTACGATTATAGGAGATGGAGGCAGTGCTATAACCAATAGAGGGGTAATACAACTGGATTTTGATATCGAAACAGGAGATATTGTAAGTATTTTTCCAGGTTATTCTCAGCAAGGTGATTCAATGCTTTTTGTCTTGAGTCCGACAGGGATGCTAAAAAAGAATGCTAATGATAATAGAGCTATTCCAATTAATCTCTCTAAGGCAGTCGAAAGATATAATGAAGAATTAAAACGATGGCGCAAAGAAGCCCCTTTTACAAGTTTTACATATACTATTGAGTCCGATAGGATTTCAAAAGGTGGTGATTATGAACTTATACCAGATGCTTTATATGAACAAGTTCTTAATTCATTGCGAGAAGAAGGGTACGAAGAAAAATATAGAAAAGTAAACGAGCATACCTTACGAAAAGCAGATGCTGGCGATGCCTTAACTATAACAATAAGACGTATTGATGATTACCATATTGAAGGCGAAATAACGAATAAAGAAGGGGCACTTAGGATAAGTTGGTGGAGTAGTTTAAAAAAGATATCGGGTCAACAGCAAGAACAGTCTGTAAGCAATACTTCGAGCAATGGCAAGTCTATGCTAGATAGAAATATTGAAAAAGTAATAGACCCACCAGATATGCCAACAAAGGTTGCTGAGCGCAGAGATGTGGATGATTTATGGAATAATTATGATGATGCAGCTGCCAGATTGATCAGAAACCAAGAACCAGTTAACTATAGAAAAATATTGGGTAATCGTCAGATTTTATTTATGGGTGATATGCACGACAATGGGGATATAAGTGAACATCTAGCTAGGCATGCTAAAGAATTTAAAGAAATGGGAATTACTCATTTAGCAGTTGAAACTCATAAAACTAAAAATATTGATGACTTAAATGAGGGGCAAGCAGTAACTTTAACGCATGCTGAAGTGGGTCCTAATGTGAGAGAAGAGGAGCTAGTTAGAGCTTTTGTCGCTGTTGGAATTAAAATAGTTCAGATAGATATAGACCAGCAAAAACATAATCCTACTGAAGGAGAAAGAGAAGAGTACCTGTGCCAGGAGCTTGAAGAAGTGCTAGAAGAAAATAAAGATTTCCGAGTAGTAGTATTAATCGGAGCATTCCATGTTAATTCTGAAATAAATACGATCGAAAAAGTACCATCTGTTAGAGCAAGAATTGAAGAGGTGGGTTATAGCATTGCGACTGTTGATTTTGCAGGGGGTGATGCTAGTGTACCTTTTGCATTGGTTGATTCTGCTAGGAGAGCCGGAATAGAAACAAATACATTTATGATTGATTTGCGAGAAGATCATAAACAAGGGGTAACTTTTCTCGGTGATTTTGATTTTGTGGTTCATTTGTCTCAAGCTAGAGGGAGAAAATCTCATATATCTGGACTTTCTCCGATGGGTGTAGTCCTATTGAATAGTTGGGGCCGTGATAAAACACCATTCAAATCGCATAATCCCGGGGGAGAACATACAAATAAAGGAGAAAAATATTTCGCTGAAAGTGAGGAGTATTTACCACAACGTGATTGGAAAAGCCTTCTTTCAGCAGGAACGGAGGAAAAAAAACAGCCCAATAATGGGTTAGGTGGCATTGTGTTAGATGATTTAGTTAAAGCCGATGGAACCATTAAATATAACTGGTCACCAAAATTAATTAATCGATTTAAAAATTTAAAAGGGATCAGGGTGTCGACAATCAGAGACGGAAAAGGCGTGAAAGCTTTGTTAGAAAAGGAAAAAACACGGAATTAATTTCTTGATAGGCTGCTACCCAACAAAAACCCCCCCCCTCTTTAATCCACCACAATCTCCCAATTTACAGACCCAGCATATTTTTTTCCGAAATAGAGGCATAAAGGATATAATGCTAGTGTTGGTTGTGAATAACATGCGTAATAAAGTATTAATTCTTTTGAGCAGCGTATTCTATCTAATTACCCATAGAAGATAAAAATGGGTAGGAATATTTTAATGAGGAGGATAATATGCATATGTTAAATATTTGTGTTGTGCTTTTTGCTTTTTGCAACATTGTCAGTTTTTGTTATGGCGAGATTATAAAATTGCCAAATGGGCAGACCGTAGAGGGCACGGTTACCGAAGAAACCAATGAATATATAAAAGTTGAAATTGATGGAGTTCCGCTAACATATTACAAGGAAGATGCTAGTTCATTTGATCGCGAAAGCTCTTTTGATGTCATGCAATCAGGCAATGATTTAGTGTTAGAAAATGCAGAGCAGCCTGATGTAATTGTTTTTGATGCTGCCGAAGCAAGAATAAACATCCCCCAGGGTTGGTTTACTGTATCTAAAGAAGAAAAACAAGCGCAGCTTAGAAAAGATGAGTATTTTTTATCAAGAGTTCCTGCGGAGATGGTAGAGCTAGCTTTAACCGCTGCCCCCATACTTACGGCATATTCCCATCAGCCTGGTATAGCTAGTGACATAAATAATCCAGAGGTAACTTTTTCAAAAAAGAGTGGCGGTTCGGTGGATATGGCGAAAATGACCATAAACATGACCTTAAGAATGATCGGGGCTACGGAAACAGAAGCGCTTTTAGAGACGGTTATTAACGGTCGCGAGGTGGTTCGTGCGGTGTATGAATGTAATGAGGGTGGAGCTTTATTAACAACATTTGTGGCTATAGTTTTGGATGGTGATGATAGTTACTGGCTAGAATTTACCTGTAAATCCGTCGAATACGCAGGTTATAAAGACGATTTAGAGATGATGCTTGCGAGCATAGAAATTAAATAGGAGGTAATGATATGTTAAATCAAAAAGATACCAATTTTATATCTTCGCTTAAAAAGAAACAGAAGATTTTTCTTTTTCTTGGGGTAATTAACTTAGCGATAATGTTTGGTTGGCCATTTCTTACGTACAATATGTTACGGGGTATGGATGCAACAATATCTAATTTAACCCATCAGCATGCTCAATTTGCAAAGGGTTATGTGCCAGAAAGGTCAGAAGATAGTGACATGCAGAAAATCCTTCTACTCACGTTATCTCAAAGTGAAAAATATAGAAGAGCGCTAAATGGCGTTGCAATGTCCAAAGGTATTACTCCGGCGTTGATTTTGGCTTTGGTTTCTTTTTTGCTATACAAAGAATACAAAACAACCGAATCAGTAATTGCGAAGTTGCAAAGTCAGAATTAGAAAAAAATCTTCTTCAAATTAAATCTGATTTACTTTAATTGTTTGAAATAACGCTTAAAGATATCCGTCCTTTTTTAGGGCGGATTTTTTATGTCTGCGGCAGGGGAGGCGATGAGTAACTCTCGTTTAAATAGGGTAGCTGTCCCCCGATTAGAAAACCATCTTTTGTAACCGCTTACAAAAAACCCAATAAAATCAGCATTTTCTCTTGATTTATAACATGCAGAAATGTTACTTATATATGGTAGGCATACTTATGTGGAGATAAGTCATGGCTCATGTAAAGATATTACGAAAAGGTACAATTCCGTTTAAATTTATTGCTATATTTTTAGCTATAGCTATTTTTGTAGGTATTATACTGCCTACAATATTGCGTAATCGCCAACTCTCCTTCGGCAAGCTCAGGACTGCGCAAGCTGCGGTTTATGGTTTACCGCTGCCGACTAAGTTGCTTCCATTATCGAAAGATTACTCATATCCATTGCTTAAGGGGCTACGATTTAGTCCCAAGAATCCTTTAAATATCGAATTTATTGTTGATACCTCTAGTAAGGACAATGTAAGCCGCGAAGAAGCCTCGCGGCTTATTAGATATTTTTTAGCTGGATTAACCCTCCCGCAAGGGGAGTTATGGGTTAACTTATCTCCACACGAAGAAGACCGAGTTGCTTCAGGCAATCTTGCTTTGACTGATCTTGGTAAAGACATGTTAGGGCAAGATTATTGTTTGAAGCAACTCGTCTCTTCTTTAACCTATCCCGAAAGTGAAACTGGCAAAGAATATTGGCAACAGGTTTATCAACAATTAGCTGATCAATTTGGCACATCGGATATGCCAATCAATACTTATAATAAGGTTTGGATTATGCCGGAGAAAAGTGTTGTCTATGAAAAGGCAAACACGGCATTTATTTTGGAAGCGAGCCTAAAGGTTA
Source organism: Candidatus Omnitrophota bacterium (assembly GCA_024231025.1). Classification (GTDB taxonomy): domain Bacteria; phylum Omnitrophota; class Gorgyraeia; order Duberdicusellales; family 4484-171; genus JAAEQW01. The sequence goes on along the minus strand of JAAEQW010000006.1, from coordinate 57,762 downwards.
TGCATCAGCGTGACTATGTTGCAGTGCAGCAAAATTCCCTAAGAGAGGGGACAGTCCCTATTTTTTCTGCGAAAAAAATGGGACAGTCCCCAGATCAAATAGACCAAATAACATCCCAAATATTCAATGAAACAATTCTTCCTAAAATAAATCAGGAAGTAAACCATGGCGAAAACTTTGCTACTTTGCGTCAAATATACCACGCACTTGTATTGGCAGTCTGGTTTAGAAAGAAATTTAAGGATAGTTTTTACAAAGATTACATTGACCAAGGCAAAATTTCGGGCATTGGCTTAGAGGACAAGGGCGCAAAGGAGAAAATCTACAATCTCTATGTCGAAGCCTATAAGAAGGGTGTTTATAACTACGTAAGAAGAGATTACGATCCTGCAACTAATAAAAAACTAAATAGAAGGTATTATTCTGGTGGTGTTCTTTTTGACAAGAAAGTTGAAGATTTTCAGCAAGTAGTTACTGAATTGCCCAAAGGAGTTTCTATTGCTAGAGATATAGGTGATTTGGTGGGGCTAGGTTCTGATATTCATAAAGGTGCTAAGAATCTACCCGGAGAAAAATCTCGCAAAAAAGAACAAACAACTCAGCACATAGAGCAGGTATCAGGTCGTAAAATTACTGATTATGGTGTTGTGGGTAGTGAGTCTTTGTCTGAAGAAGAAGCGGTTAAGATTGAAAGGTCCGTAGCTTGGTTAGAGACCTTAGATAATTTAGTGATTCGTTTGAGTAGTTTTAATCAGCTAGAGATAATTGGTGGGGTTTCGACAATAAGTGCGCTAGCACGTGCAGGTCTTATTAGCAAAGATGATATTGAGGATATACCAATGCTGGATATCTTAATAAATAAGCTTAATGGATTAATACCATCAACAAAAAAACAAGTCCTTTTGGCATTAGAAGCCTTGATAGAAGCTGGATTAATCACCGAGGATGATATGAAAAATAATTCATTGTTGAGCAAGCTAATCATTGCCTCAAAAAGTCAATACACGGACGTTGAAGATGCAGCTGTTCGGGTAATAGAAGCGTTAATTAGGGCTGGTTCGATTAGTAGAGATGAAGTGAAAGATGAACTTCCAGCAGATCTTCCAATAGATCTTTTGGCTAGCAAGGTAACTGATTCGTATTGGTACGAGCAACAAGTAATTACTGAAACAGTTGCAGAGATCGGATCTATTAAAAGTAATGAAGTAAAGAGTAGGTTTCCAATGGATACTTTGGTTAGTGACATAATCGATTCAAGCTGGCAAGTTAGAGATGCGGCCATTGCAAAAATAAAAACATTGGCAGAAGCAGGATTGATTGCTGAGGATGATATAAAGAATGAACCGTTATTAAGTAATTTGATTACTAATCTAACTAGCCTAGATCAACATGTTCCAGAGATGTCTGCCGGGTTAATGAAGGCATTGATCGAAACTGGTTTGATTAGTAGGGATGAGGTGAGGAGTAGACTCCCAATAAATACTTTTATAGGTGATTTAGCTAATTCAAATCGGCAAAAGCAAAATTCAGCTGCTCGTGCAGTAAATGCGTTAAAAGAATCAGGTTTAATTAGTGAAGAAGATATAAAAGGATTTAGCTATAAGGAATTAAAAGATGCTTATTTAGCTATATGTGGCAAAAAGTTAGATAATATTTTTGTTAATTCGTTTATAAGGCTCTTAAAGGAATTAAAGGATGACCCGCAAGCCTTAAAAAGAGCTAGCGAATACTTTACTCCTGAATTTGAGTGGATATATCGATTTGCTCGAGAAGCTGGAGATCAGGATAGATTTTACTCTCAGTTAGCCAAAATGATAACAGATGGTGTGTCACCTGATCAAGCTTTAGAAGCCTTGGAAGATGAGATGCAGTTAGTTTTGTTATCGCGTGTAAGGATGTCTGATGCTGATAGCGCTATGAACGATAGCCGTTATTTCTTTAAATTTGCTCAATACTTGCGAAAAAAGGAGAGAGATATTAGCATTGAATTAATGCGTCAGGCCTTTAGATTGTATGCAATTGATTTTAGCGATGGTGGAGATTCTCCGGCTAACTACAATACTTATAGCGAAGCAGCATTAAGCGATAATCAGCCGCCTAAACTAGAGGTTTTACCTTCTGAATTGCCTCAAAAACAAGCTAGGCAGTTAAAAGAGTTTTCTAAATTAGATAGTCTTGACGGTTTTCTAGAAGGTGCTGTTTTGTTACGTGCTCAAGGTAGAACTTTGGTTTACAAAACTAGGGAAGGTAAGATTTTATGCGTCAAAGTCCTTAAGGATAAAGAAAACCCTAACGATTTGTTTTATGAACATCAGCTTATCGAATATATCTATCAGCATAAAGGCAATTTAGGGCTTAAAGGCCAATACCCAAAAGCTTTATTAGTAAATGGTCAAAGAGTAAACAGAGTTGCTTCTTTGTCGGAGGGTGCCTTAGCGGCGCTTAATGGTCAAGCCAGCAAGGAAGGAGAAGCTCTAACCCCAGACCATAGGTATAAGCATTACACCCTTATGGCCTATGAACTGGATAATGAAGATTACTTAACTTATCTTAACGATAGCGAATTAGATATTGAGCAGTTCAAGGGTGCTCTTTTGACTTCAATCCATGATCTCTTTGTCTTAGGTAGACACGGATTGCTCCATACTGATTTAATTGAACTCTTCCATAACCTTGGCCAAAATAGAAGATTTCAATGGATGATTGCAATTATTCAACAAGTAATGAGTCGTTCTGGCACAGGAAGACTTCATGCTTGGCCTAGTTCAGTTAAGTACCCTAATTCTAGAATTTCTGGAGTAGCTGATTTTGCAAATGTTTTTAATCTTGAGGATATAGCCAATCCTAGCAATAAAGATGTACCTGATATTCTACATTCGCTACAAAGATTTGGTCCTAGTGCTTCTAACTTTTACCTTGCAAGCTATCTGGGAGATTATCTTTTTGCCTCAACTCTTATGATTGGTAGTTATCTTAGAGAGACCAACCAGCTTGATATAGATAGTATAGAAAGTATCAATCAGTTACAAAGCATAATGAAAGAGATGTTTGAGCAAGCCTACACTAGCTTTAGTGGCAGGCAAGCTTCAGGCAGAACAATTGATTTAATCAATTGGGAGCGTCTAGCTAAACAGATGGCTTATTTTATGGCAGAGGGTGATGAATATGCAGATGATTTAATAAAGAATTCTATTCGTAGTGAACTATATGAAGTTAACCCAGATTATTCTGAAAGTTACGAAGGATCAAGAGGCTTTAAGACTATGGAAAAAGACGGAAAAAGAGGATATTACTTTGATGATGTTAATCCTGATTTAGGTCCGGTAAATGGTCCTCTGCCATTACAAGAGCTAGTTAAAGCCTTATATGTAGTTACAGCAGATATGATTGTTGATTTTCAAGATAAGGGCGATAAGGTTAAAGAGGTGGATACTCCTTCTGCTAATAGCGTTGGCGGTATTGATGTAACCCAAGATTCTTTTAATTTAGAAACCGTTGGTGAAGGTCTTGATGAAGATTACGGGCGGACACAAGGCCCGCCCCTACGTATAATTGATGGGGATTTTGATACGCTTACTTTTGAAATTACCTTCATGGGTGATATATCCCCTTATGAATTTATCGATGACCTTGCCGTAAATTCCTGGAAGTAAATAAATTCTTTAACCCCTTACAAATTCTCCGATTAATTTCAAAGCGTCTCTGACGATGCTGCCAATTTTTTATTTTTTGTAACCGCTTACAAAAAACCCTAAAAAACCACTCCATTTTATAGCTTTTGTTCCATTAAAATGGTATTAATTGTATATGACAGAGAATGTGTTTTCAGGCAATTGTTTTAAATCCTTGATCGGTGGTTTTTTGGTGATTTTGTTGGGGTGTAGTAGCCCTGTGTCTTCTAGTGATTCCTCAAAAAGTCTGCCACTACCAGAGGGAATGGTTAGAACCACTAGCCTTTGCAATCCGCCAATATTAGTAGGCATTGAAATTGACAAAAATAATCCTTGGCGGTTTAGTTTTATACTTGATACCGGTGATAATCGAGATCTAACTAAGGATCAAGTCAAACAGAAAGCCGATGAGCTTATTGAGTATTTTTTTGCTGCTTTAACTATTCCTGAGGAGGATCTTTGGGTAAACTTATCACCTTACGAGAGTAACCGGATTATTCCGGATGAACTAGGTAAAACTACCCTGGGTAAAGAATTATTAACTCAAGATTATCTTTTAAAACAACTAATGGCATCCTTAACTTATCCAGAGGAAGAGCCGGGTAAAACTTTTTGGCAAAACGTACACCAAGAAGTTTATAAAAAATTTGGTACTACAAACATTCCAATTAGTACTTTTAACAAAGTGTGGATTAAGCCTGAGGAAATCGTGGTATACGAAGATGGAAATAAAGCATTTCTTACTAAACCGAAGTTGAAAGTATTATTAGAGGCAGATTATTTGGCGATGAGGAGAAGCAAAGATTATCTTAGAAAAGGGGTCGATAAAAAAAGTGAAGATGCTCAGAGCATTTCTGCACAAATAACCAAAGAAATTATTTTACCTGAAGTAGAACAAGAAGTTAATCGTAATCGATCTTTTACTCCGATAAGGCAGGCAGTAAACTCGGTTATTTTAGCTTTATGGTATAAGAATCATTTAAAGACCGCACTTTTAAATCAAATTTATACCGATCAGAAAAAGATTGCTGGCGTAGAGTGTTCTGATTCTCAGATTAAAGAAAAGGTGTACGAACAGTATAATCTCGCCTATGAGAAGGGGGTTTATAATTTTATCAAACGAGAAAGAAACGTCGGATCTCATAAGCCTATTCGCAGAAAGTATTATTCTGGCGGAGCTACTCTTGCATGCAGTGAAAGAATCGAAAAAAAGAGCACACGTTCCCAAGGAGCGGCAAAAGCGATAGGGGAAAATGTTAAGGGTGACCCATTAAAAATTACCGGAGATGGTACGCCGGATGTAGGAGGAAACATCAGAGGAGACATATCTGTAAGGCATGGTTTTGTGAATGCGGTACGCGAATTAATTCCGGATTCCGATGAACAAGATGAGCGCGATTTAATATTAAAATTGCTTGCAGCAACTGATGAAAATAGCGATACCCACGACCCCAATTTAGGAATAAGAAGAAACCTTAACCGGATCAATGCTTTAAAGGGAGCCTTTGCATCAGTGGATAATGCATGGGGGCATAAGAACGAAGTCTTTATGGAAACGGCTGATGGCAAATGGCAAAAAGTTAAGGTTTTGGATTCAGCAGATGTTGAGGTGATCCCATTATCACTAGTTGGAAATAGTCCGTTAATTCAAAGATTAAAAGAAACAGTAATCCGTGAAGATGGGTTGCAGACAATTAATATTATCACCGACGATGGACGAGTAATAATTATTTGCTTTGAGGTTGACTTGGAAGAATTGAGTGAAGATGATTTATATAAAGAAATTTTCCACGATACCGTAGAATTGCATTGGCGAAAGCGAGGGTATAATTGGATGTTTTCTCACAACATGGCTGTAGACGAATCGTTAAAAGAGGGTCTGATTACTGAAACTCAGGCCAAAGCGCAGAGAATTCCTGAGGGCACAGTTCGTGCATATGAGCAGTATCTGCAACACAGAGCAGAAAAGATAAGTCCAACCGAAACTGTTTATGGACTTGATTTGGAGTTTGAGGCCGAAATAGATTATTCGATGGGTGACAAGACGTTAGAGGCGATTGCCTTGCGTTATTTTGCTGCTTATGGTTATGAGTATGACGGTAAAAAGTATACTAAGGTTATGTATGATACAGTTGACCCTGCAACTGGTCAACAAAAAACACACACATTATTTTTAGAAGGTGAAGTCGCTAATTTATCTCCGACGCATTTCGGACGTATGTGGGGACTCGGTATTGGTTCAGATAAAAATGAACCAACGCCATCTTTTCCGAAAGGATATAATGATACTTTTTTGCAGATTGCTATTGATAATAATGATGGTAGCTGGGGATGTTTATATTTAAATTACGATCGAGAAAGAGGTACCTTTTTACCTGATCCGACTGGTCCAACTCGGTTAAAATACATGATGGAGAGTATGTATTTTGCTTCTAGCTCACATTCATTTAATGCCACACAGTTAGATAATCTTCCAGCAGGAATAACCGATCCTGCAAAAAGAGCGGAAGATGTTCAGGGCAAAGATATGGGTTCGGCCCTAAAAGATGGTTCTCATGGCGGCATTGATTTGGAAACCAAAATTAAGCGTAAAGGCAGCTTTGATTATAATATTTATGCGAATCAGCCTCTTCTTTTATTCCCCCCCAGCGAATTAAAAGGCATTAACTTTACTGTCCACCACACAGAAGAGATTGAAAGTATCCCCCAACACTATTCAGAATCTTTCTAAAAAGTATTCCGTTATAGAATCGCGCTAGGGCAATGAAGCCATTTAGTTTTCAATAACAATCCCTTCATAAAGTTCTTGTCATAATTACTATTTTAAGTTAGAATTCCTTTCCTTATTATTTATCTTTTATTACTATATGATTTTAATTCTTTTAACACTACTCGCGGGTGGATTTATCGGTTGGTCTATCGGAGCCAATGACGCGGCCAATTGCGTTGGCGTGGGAATCGGCTCTAGAAAGATGACTTTAAAGCAAGCCACAGTTTTAATCTGTGTGTTTTCTTTTTTAGGTGCAATCATGTTAGGGCACCGAGTAATAAAAACTGTTGGTAAAGGAATTGTTCCTTTAGACAAGATCGATCCCAATTTTGCCATGGCAATTGCCTTGGCTGCTTGCTTTGGTGCTGGGCTTTGGGTTTTATCGGCTACCTATTTTAAGCTTCCGGTTTCGACTTCTCATTCCACTGTTGGAGCAGTTGCCGGAGCGGGCTTGGCCCTAGGAACTGTTATTGTCTGGAGGAAGCTTTTTGATATTTTTATTTGCTGGCTATTAACTCCGATTGGGGCGGCTTTGCTTGCATTTTTACTTTATCATCCAATTCGGCGCTTATTTTATGTTTTGGTACCGCGACGGTTATCTGAACCGTTATTAACAGTTCTTATTTTTGGAGGTAGCATATATCTTGCTTTTACATGGGGGGCAAATGATGTTGCTAATGTAACTGGAGTGATTGTCGGTTCTGGAACAATAAACCTTACGACTGCAATGATAATTGGAGCAATAGCAATCATCATTGGTATAACTACCTGGGGTAAGCGAGTTATTGAAACTGTGGGATTTAATATAACAAATTTGGTGCCACTAGCTGCAGTAGTAGTTAATTTGGCTTCAGCTCTAAATATTCATATTTACACCATGATGGGAATACCTGTTTCAACCTCTCATTCAGTGGTGGGGGCTATTTTTGGAGTGGGTTTGGTGCGAGGTGTAAAAGCTATACAAAAACAAGTAGTACGCGATATAATATTGGCATGGACTCTTACGCCATTTGCGGCGGGGTTTTTATCTTTCTTAATCATAAAGTGTTTGATGTTTATGAAAATTGTTTAAAAGGAGGCGAATATGTCTACAGAATCAAGAAATATATTTGGTTGGCTAGGAATGAAACAAGAAGAGGCGCTACTTAAAGATGCTAAAACGCATGTTGATGTGACTTATCAAACAGTAGTAAATTTCAAGAATGCGATTTCTGCCTATATTGAAGGTGATAGCGCGGCGAAAGTAAAATTTATTGCAGAAGTGCGTAAAAATGAAAAAGAAGCCGATGGTATACGCTCTAAAATGATAGATATGCTTTCAGAAAGTCCGCTTCTTCCTCACGACCGAGAAGATCTTATGCACTTTATTAAGACGCTTGATCGAATTGCTGATTGGACCAATGGTTCAGCGCGTTTGCTTGGTTTTTTAGATAAACCGTTACCTGAAAAGTTAATGGATAATATTACGATTGCGACACAAATTATCTTTGATTCAATATCCAAACTAAAAGATGCTATTGGTGCTTTGCTTAACAATGAAGCTAAGCAAGCAATTAAAGATTGTCATGAAGTGGATGAACTGGAGAGCAAGGCTGATGATCAGAAAAATACCCTTATCGGGATTATAGTAAATTCTGATCTTCCGGCTGGTAAACTTATGGTTGTCTACCATTTAGCTGAATATCTTGAAGGAATTACCGATAAGATAGAAGACGCCGCAGATTCTATTAAAGTTATGGCTATAAAAGTAAAGTAGCTGTTATTTGTGATTATGAATGATGCTTTCGCACCTGTGCTATGTTAAAAATAGGTACCCTTTCCTTACCCGATCCTTTAGTCCTTGCGCCATTGGCAGGAATCAGTTCACTTCCGTTTCGGATTTTAAATCGTCAATTTGGTTGTACTCTCGCATTTTCAGAAATGATTTGTGCACGCTCAATGGTGTATGCTAGCAAGCGAACTAAAAAAATGTTACGAACTGCACCCGGTGACCGCCCGTGGGGAATACAATTACTTTCTAATGATTTAGATGATCTTGCTAAGGCAATTGATTTACTTGGTGGATATGAGTTTGATATTCTAGATTTCAATGCTGCTTGCCCGCAAAAAAAAGTAGCTGCCAGAGGTAAAGGGGCCGCTTTATTGAAAGATCCTAAAAAGTTACAGAGCTTGCTTGAGCTAATGGTAAAAAAGTCAGAGGTTGCGGTTACCGCAAAAATACGAATCGGCTGGGATGATAGCCGGTCGGCGGTTGATATAGCTTTGCGTGCTCAAGATGCCGGAATATCTGCTCTTTTTGTGCACGGTCGAACAAAAGAGCAAGGGTACCGAGGAGGTGTGGATTATTTGGCAATAAAAAAAATTAAAGATGCGTTGTCAATACCTGTAATTGCAAGTGGTGATATTTTAAGTGTTAAATTAGCTAAAAAAATGTTTGATGAAACAGGTTGTGACGGCTTGTTGCTTGCACGAGGGGTTTTGGGAAACCCCTGGTTGACTGGTCAGATAAAAGAGTTTTTAAAAAGCGGAGAAATCATAAATCGCCCCAGCATAGACGATATCGTAAAAATTATGATAGTGCATCTCGATTTGTCTATTGATTTTTACGGCGAAAGAAGCGGAATAATAAAATTTTCAAAGTTTTTTATTTGGTATACGCGAGGGTTCGCTGGAGCAAAACCATTGCGAGCGAAAGTGGCCAAAACTAAGTCTCGGCAAAATATGATTGATTTAATTGAAGAATTCAGTTGTAAATGTATAAATTGCAACTTTCTGAAAATTTGCTAGAATAATTTAAAACCATATGGGTAAATTAAAAAACGTATTAACTTGGTCATTTTCTCGTGGACGCCTTTTTAATGAGTGCCGTCGAGCATATTATTATCAATATTATGCTTCATGGGGGGGTTGGGAAAGAAACTCAGACGAATTGGCTCGTAAAGCATATATCTTAAAAAACGTTCGCAATATGGATGCCTGGATAGGCGACATCGTGCATCAAGCCATTAAATGGATTTTGAGAACCATGCTTAATGGTGAAGGGGTTACTCTTGATCAGGCGCGCAATACAATAAAGCACCAGCTAGTAAAGACATGGGAGCAATCACGTAGTTCTGCTTGGGAAAAAAATATTAAGAATAATCTTAATTTGCTTGAACATTATTATAAGCGCGAACCCACACGGGAAGAACTATCTCGTAGAATTCGCAAAGCTGTGGAAAGTATTTATAATTTTTATAATTCCGGATTGATCGATAATTTTTCTAAGCTTGAAAAAGAAAATTTTTTAACAATTGACGAATTAGATAGTTTTAATTTTGAAGGAGTAAAAACTTTTGCTATTCCGGATCTTGCGATAAAAACAAATAAGTATTGCCTGTATGATTGGAAAACAGGAAAACCATCCGAGAAGGATGTGCTGCAGCTGTCTTGCTATGTGCTGTATGCAGTTAGTAAATGGGGGCTAGATCCAGAGGACGTTAATATTATTCCGATATACTTAACCCAAAAAGGTTTTTCGACTGATGCAGTAATGCCAGTAAATATTGATATCGTAAAGACGCATATTAGAGGTAGCTTAGCAGAGATGAGAGCAGTTCTTCTAGATGTAAAAAATAATAAAATCGACGCCAAGCTGTGCCCAAAAGCAGAAGATAGCTGGCGTTGTAAAAACTGCAAATTCCAAGAAATATGCTTAGACTAAACAATAAATTATCTACATTGAGAAGTATTGGTTTTATGCTTTTTATTTTTTGTTTGACTGGCAATGTATTGGCAGAAAAAATATATTTGAAATCTGGAGGGGTTGTTGAAGGTGAAATAATTTCAAGAACTAATGAGTCCATCCAAGTAGATTTAGAAGGTGTGGTATTAACATACTACCTTGATGAGATTGAATACCTCCAAGAAGAAGTTAATTCCGATGAGCAAGGCCAAATGTATCAAGAGGGCAGCGATGGGCCACTATCAGGCGATCAGTTCCAAGAGGTGTTAGCTAGTATTTTTGGTGTGAGTAAAGTTGAAAAGAAGAGCAAAATTCGAGAGGATATCAAAAAACGATTCAAAAAACGAAAATCAGTTGCGATGCCAGTGGCGGGGAATAAGAAAAGTAATACCCCTATTGATACTCAATCTCCAAAATTCCTAGCATTTAAAAGGAAATTTAAGCGATGTATACCGGCAAATTATCAAATGGATTTCATGAATGGTGCGATGGTTTTTGATTGTGCGATAATCGGTCCAACTGATAATGGCTGCAAAGTGAGCGTAAAGGCTGTAAAGGCAATGAAGCCTGAGTTAGAAGGTAAAAAAATGATATGCGATTATGATAATTCATTGGATTTTGAAAAAGTAATCACTGATGTTGATTCTTGTTCTGGCGGATTGAAGGATCTGATGAGCGTTTTCAATTCGCATTAGTTGTAATGTTATTGGTTTTTCTTGCATATTAAGCAAAGAGCGTATAGAATTATATGGTTGAATAAATCGGAGGTAAAATATCACAGAACGTAGAAAAACTAAAAGAATAAAACTAAGTGCTGTAGCGCAATGGAAGAAATTTACGGCTAATCCTGAGGGTACTCCTGGCTATCCGGCAATTATTAAGAATATTTCCACCGCCGGAGCATGCTTTTCTTCTTATATAGAGCTTAATATTAACGATAAAATACGTTTGCAGATCAAAATACCTTCCAGAAAAACGGTTGATTTAAAATGTGAAATTATTTGGGTAGAAAAAATATCGATGGGTGATGCGGATCGTAGCCGCTACGATGTTGGTGTTAAAATAGTCGACATTTCTAACGAAAATTTGGAAGAGATTAATAAATTTACTTTTTTGCATTTTTTTAACTCATAGTAAAACTCTAATTTTTTATGGTAAACAATAAAGTGAAGTATTTTTTAGTGATATTTTTTAGTGTTTTTGCGCAAGCGGTCTTTTCACAGACGATTCATCTTAAAAATGGTAAAGTTTTAAACGGGGCCATAATTGAGCGAACTAGCGAGTATATAAGAGTTAATTTCAATGGTGTTCCCCTTAAGTATTATCTGGAAGATATTGCCGCTATTAATGAAGATGCTCCTGCTTCTGATTTATTAATCGAAGAGAAAACCGCTAGCAATGATAAAGAATTTAGTGAAGGGTTAAAATTTATAAGTCAGCAGCGTTATTGGGAAGCGATAGAGATATTAAAAAAAGCAGTTGATATTAATCCTATCGATTCAAAAGCTATGTATAATGTTGCAAGCACTTATTTTATGCTAGGGAGTTACGATGACGCAATCGAATGGTATAAAAAGGCTTTGACTATTGATGATAAATACGTAAATGCCTACATAGGTCTTGGGTTGGCTTATCGCTTTGTTGTTAAGTATCCTGATTCAATTAATTTCCTGCAAAAAGCAATTGATATTGAACCTAATAACGTATTGGCACTTACCGAAATGGGTTTGTGTTACCAAATGATGGAGGAATATGATTTAGCGGCAAAGTGGTATGAAAAAGTGGTGAACATTAATCCTAATAATGATAAAGTTTATCACTTCCTCGGCATGACTTATGGACGTATTGGGGATTGGCAAAAAGCAATAGAATCCTTTAAAGCTGCAATCTCAATAAATCCTTATTACGCTGATGCTTATTTTTTTCTTGGAACTACAATTGCCTCTTGGGAGACTACAAAAGCCAGGGAAAATAGCGTTGTGGCCGATTTCAATAAAGCCTTACCGGCGCTTGAAAAAGCAAAAGAGTTGTACGGCAACGATGATAATGCTGAGCAGTTGCAAAAAGTTGATGATTTTATAGTAAGAATAACAGGAGGCGGCGAATGAAAAAATCTTTTTCTTTGTTAGAAATCTCCATTGTAACTATTATTGTTGGGGTGATTGCTACTGTTGGCTTAATAAATTTTCAAAAAACTCGCCAAAGAGTCATATTGAATGAAGCGCGTGGAAAATTAGAAGTTATATATAACGCTAATAAGGTAATGCAGGCAGAAGAAAACACCAGTACTGGTGTAAGATGCGGCTACGGCCCACGTCCTAGCTGTAGTGATGTTTTAGGTGTTGATGCAAATCCTCCTAACGGCTGGCAATATTTATGCACTACCACATATTGCAGAGTGCGCAAAACAACAGCTCCTTATGCTGGTTGCAGATATGATTATTTTTTTAATGGTAATGCACCGGTGCAGAATGGAAATTGTCCTTGATTTCACCAATGAAATACGAACAGTTAAAAGTTAAAGAAATTAAAAAAGTAAAGAGTGATGTATTTCTTCTTTCTTTTACTTCTTTGTATCTTGCGAAAAAATCTCTTCCGGGAAATTTTATAAATATAAAAATACCACCTACTATTTTACGTCGGCCTTTTAGTATCCATAAAATAGATAAAAATACAATTTATGTTTTATTTCGTGTAAGGGGAAAGGGAACAAAAATCCTTTCCGAATATAAGAAAGGGTCACCGCTAGATGTTATCGGCCCATTGGGCAATGGCTTTGCAGTTGGCAACGCTAAAAAAAATATTTTAATTGCTGGTGGCATTGGTGTTGCTCCGCTGGTGTTTTTGGCTAAACGATTAAGGCAAAATCATAAGGCCCATGTAGAAGTGATTTTGGGAGCGAAAACAAAAAAAGAGCTTTTATGTAGTTGGGAATTAAAACAAATTGGTTGCTCTGTTTTAGTTGCAACCGATGACGGCAGCCAAGGTGTAAAAGGAACTGTTGTCAATCTATTGAATGATCGCATTAAAGGGCAGGTTAAAACCTGCCCCTACGAACAATTTAATAGCAATATATATGTTTGTGGTCCGGAGGTGATGTTTCGAGGGGTAAGTAAGGCACTAAAGGGATATCCAAATATAAAGTGCCAAGTATCATTTGAACAATTTATGGGGTGTGGTTTAGGCACTTGTTGCGGGTGTACGATTGACACTAAATCAGGCTATAAAAAAGTTTGTAAGGACGGTCCGGTTTTTAACATACGTGATATATATGAGGTAAAGAGATGAAATACCAAATAACAAATCCCAAATCACAAACAATAGCTAATTACCAAAAATCCAATGAACAAAACAATAGCATTTTATTTTGTTTGGTATTTGGTTATTTGGAATTGTGATTTGCTTTTGGTTTGTGTATTGTAGTTTTTGACGATAACAATTTCATGAGGAGTTAAAATGCGTAAAACGTTGTTATTCTTTTTTATGATTTGCTTTGTAGCGCTAGCTGGTTATGGCGCGCCTTGTTATGGCCCTAAAATGCCGCAGTCGGGGCAATGGTTTATTGGAGGTCAAACTCATATTATTTTTGATCGCGACTTAGAGAGCAATTGGGGAAGCCTGCGAAGCACTCAACATTTTCTTCTTCTTTCTTATGGTGTTTTTGACTGGCTTTCGATCGACCTAAAAGGTGGTGGGGGCAACATAAAGCAGCACCCCGTAGATAGTGATGAGTTGGATTATCCGTCATCGTTTGATGGTGGTTATGGTTTGCGTTTGAAACTGTACGACCAAGATGATTTAGGAATTGTTTTTGGTTTTCAACACATAAGTGTTCATCCATCATCTATTCGCGTTGAAGGTGTAAAAAACCAGGCGATACTTGATGATTGGCAGGTCTCACTGCTTGTATCTTACAGTTTCAATAAAATTGTTCCCTACTTGGGCGTAAAAGCTTCAAGGGTGGATTATATCCATTGGGTAGACGAACAGCGTAAACGCAGGATGTCAGACTTAACTGAGAGCATTGGAGGTTTTATTGGTTGTGATCTTTTGTTGTCTGATCGAGTATGGATTAATCTAGAGGGGCAATTTTTTGACGGTCAGGCTGCTTGCGCAAGCATAAACTTTGCTTTTTAATTTTCATGATAATAAAAAGAGACGATTTACAAAGTTATTTAGAGGACACCTCTAATCTAAAGGGGAGTGCCGAGCTCCTATACATACCCGAAAACACCCAAGAAGTAGCAATGGCAATAGGTGAATGCGTCAAAGAGAACATGGCGTTTACCATATCTGCTGGTCGTACTGGAACTACCGCAGGGTGCGTTCCGCTTGAAGGGGCAATCATATCTCTGGAGAAACTAAAAGGAATTAAAATTGACAAAAGCAATCGGCGCGGCTGTTTTCAAGGGGGAGTGTCATTGCAAGAAGCTAGCCAAGAAGCTGCTAGGTACGGGCTGTCTTTAAGGGCCGCTTCGACAGAAGAGCTTGCATTCGTTTCGGGTGCAGTTTCGACGTCGGCTTCAGGGGTGCGTGGTTTTGGTTATGGTTCGATCAGAAAGTATGTGATGAGCTTGGATGTTGTATTATCTACAAAAGAGCAACTCACCATAAAACGTGGTCAATTTATAGCTAGAGGCAGAGTGTTTGATTTTATACATCAAGGAAAGCATTTTAATTTTACATTACCATCCTATAGTATGCCAACGGTTAAGTCGCAAGCGGGTTATTTTGTTTGCGACAATATGGATTTGATCGATTTATTTATTGGAAGTGAAGGCACACTCGGTGTAATCACTAGTGTGGAGTTGTCTCTTCAGGATGAACCAGAAGATATATTTGATAGTTTGATTTTTTTCAGGTCCGAAAAAGACGCGATAGCATTTGCGGATAAAATTAAATTACTAAAGGAAAAAGGTGAAATCAGCCCTGTTTCGTTAGAGTTTTTTGATGGCAATTCTTTAGATTTTTTAAAACCGCATTATTCTTTCATTCCAAATAAGGCAAGTGGTGCAATATATTTTGAGCAGGAAGGAAATGATAGCGCAATGGAGAAGCTGGCTAGCTGGATTGAAGAAAGCAACGCGTCTATTGACGAAAGCATAATTGCTGATAGCCCTCGCTTGCGTGATAAGATATTTCAATTTAGGCATAGGCTGCCACAGGAAATTAATGAGTTTTTGCGCCACAGTAACCAGGTAAAGGTTGCAGCCGATATTGCTGTTGCGAACGAAAATTTTATGGAAATGTACGATTTTTATAAAAACAAGGCGCAAGATTGCGGTATTCATTATTTAAACTTTGGCCATATTGGAGAGTCACACCTTCATTTTAATTTTTTGCCAAAAACTGATCAGCAGAGTGCAAAAGCTAAAGAATTGTTAAAGCTATTTTGCCAGAAGGCAGTGGCACTTGGCGGAACTGTTTCTGCCGAGCATGGAATAGGTAAAATAAAGAGAGATTATTTAAAAATAATGTACAGTGATGATGAGATAAAACAAATGATAAAATTGAAAAAATATTTTGATCCAAATTGCCTTTTGGGGCTAGATAATTTGTTTGAAAAAGAGCTACTTACGAGTATAATAAACGGTAATGTTTAGTTTAAAAGAAAAAATTACATCCAACCTCATACTAGTTGTACTTTTCCTTGCCGTTATGCTGTTTTTTGGCTGGCTTCAGTTTTTAACGCCTACCCTTTACGGTTTTGATGCGTATTACCATGTAGCAGTATCGCGCTTGATAGAGGATTCGGGTCCCTTGCAGAATTTTCGTTGGGCACAATTTTCTACTTTTAAAAATTTTTTCTCGGACAAGGATTTTTTACTGCATGTTTCAACAATACCCTTTTTATATTTTACCGATAACATAGTTACGGCCGGCAAATATGCGGTTGTATTTTTTAACTTCTTATTTTTGTTAAGTTTTGCTTTTATTTTGCGAAAATATATTCCGGGGTTTTTAACCGGCTTATTCTTATTGTTGCCTGCACTTTCACCTACATTTTCGATGTTTTTTTTATATTTACGTCCAACTATCTTAGCTATTATATTGACGATCTTTCTTATTTATTTTTTAATTAACAAAAAGTGGCTAGGGGTCTTGATCGTCTCGATAATATATCCGCTTACGCACATATCTTTTCTTACAGTTTTAGTTTTTGCCTTTTTTTGTGAAGCCATACGTTATATGCATAGCAAAGAGATTTTTGAAAGAAATATTTATGTAACTATTATTGGCCTTGGAATAGGATGTATAATCCATCCTAATTTTCCGCACAATTCAATATCAGTTTATTTAAATGCCATTTTAGTTCCTTGGCACACGTTTGTTGGTACCGATATTGATTTTGGTCGAGAGTTTATAGCGGTTCCCACAAAGCAAGCCCTTATTAGTAATTTTATGGTATTTTTTAGTCTCGGAATGATAATATGGTTTTCATTCTGGAAAAAAGTTAAAGTGAGTTTTTCCAGTTTGGTTTGGTTTGTGTGCTTTGGCTGTTATTTTGTTCTGGCAATGCTGAGTAATCGTTATTGGTATGTTGTAAATCCTTTATTCTTTGTTTTTTTTGCTTCTTACATAAACGATGTTCGTGGCCAAGTAGAGTGGAAAGAATTTACTCCTAAAATTAATCGGGGAGTTATAGTTTATTTTATTGCTGCCCTTTTTGCTATGTATCCAAATTGTCAGATGCTAAAAAAAGATATGTCAGGTTATATTGAGGCCGGTCATCACTATGAAAACGTAGCTCTTTGGATGAAAAATAATATTCCAAGTGGCGAAACTGTGTATCATGCTTTATGGAGTGATTCACCATTTTTTATATGCTTAAACCCTAAAAACAATTATGTTTCTGTGCTTGATCCAATTTATACTATCTATTGTTGTCCGGGGGCGTATGCTTTGTATAGGGGGTTTAAGGATGGAGCAGTTAAAGATCCTCATAAAGTGTTGAAAGATGTATTTGGTGCGCGTTTTGGTTATGCGGCAGGGAGTACATGGTTGTATCAAGAAGCGCTAAGGGATAATGCGCATTTTAAGGTTATGTATCAGGATCGCTACGGTATTGTTTTTAAATTAATTGATGAGAAGGCTTAGGATTATCTTGACCACGATTAATTTAATGGTGCTCTTGTTAGATTTATGAATTTAACAGGTAAAGGTAAAAAGGAGGTCGAGTAGGGTGAAGAAAGAGTTATTGAAAATACTTAAAAAGGATGCATTTTTCAAGAAGAGAATAAAACTTTCTTCAGGGAAGATGAGTAATTACTATGTTGACGTAAGAAGAGTTAGCCTTACTCCAGAAGGGGTGTATTTGATTTCAAGTCTTATTTGGCGAGCAATTAAAAATGACAAAATCGACGCCGTAGGTGGGCCTACATTAGGGGCTGATCCTATCATAGGTGGTGTTTGCATGGTTGCGCGGCGTACGCGCAAGGATTTGAAGGGTTTTCTGATCAGGAAAACTCCTAAAAAGCATGGCAGCCAGAAGCTAATCGAAGGAAGAGAATTGCGCAAAGGAAGCAGGGTTGTTGTGATAGATGATGTAGCAACTAGTGGATCCTCTTTGATAAAATCGATAGAAATACTACAAGCGCAAAAGATAAAAATCGTTAAGGCGGTAACCGTTATCGATCGAGAAGAAGGTGCAACCCAGAATCTTGAAAAATTAAAATGCCCTCTTGTTTCTCTTTTTACCAAGAGCGACTTCTACAAATAAAAAAGTAATTATGGAGATATGATGCTCGGTTTACGAAATATGGCTTATAGTGTAGTCTTTGGTCTTTTGTCTTTGGTCTTTGGTCTAATCTTTTCTGGATGCTTGTCTACAGAATACAGTATTGCCACCCATAAACAAGATGTCATGATGTTTTCTACAGCAAGTGAGATTTCTCTTGGTGGGAATGTGTCACGGTCAATTGCTAAACAGGTTGAAATATCAAAAAGCCCATTTGATATTGAAAGGGTTAATGACATTGGCGGTAAAATCGCTGACGTGTGTGATCGTAAAGAGGTTAGTTATTATTTCTATGTTATTAATGAAGAAGATGAAAAAAATGCGTTTTGCATTCCTGGTGGGCATGTATACATTTTTAAAGAGCTCATGGATTTTTTAAGTGATGATGCATTAGCTTTTGTTCTTGCGCATGAAGTTAGCCATGTTGTGTGTCGCCACGGCATAAAACGTATGCAGGCAGCCTTAGGGTACAATGTGCTGTTGGCTGCTTCAGCCATGAGTAATTCAGATTCAAACTTTCCTGGTGGTGTTTCTTTTGCCCTTTCTCAGTTGATGGCTGCTCATTCGCGCGAAGATGAGCTTAAGGCTGATGAGCTGGCGGTTAAATATATGAAGCTTGCTGGATTTGATCCAAATGCCGGGTTGGAGGCATTAGAGAAGCTTTATGAACTTGATAAAAAGAAGATAAGAACCGGCTCCTATTTTAAAAGTCATCCTTACACCGCCCAAAGAATAGCACAAGTCAAAGAGGCCCAAAATATTCCATGGGATGTGAACGATTATCTTAATTTCTAGCCCAAAACATTCTTAATTGATAAAAGTAAAATTATATTCGCAGAGTTGAATATTGAATGAAATATAATCGGCGCTACTATGTTTTGCGTTTTTTCATATAAATAACACATGGCCATACTGATTATAAAAAGCGGCAGGATGAGTTCGGTAATCATGTGCATTGAAGCGAATATAAGTGATGTTAGCGCAGCAGAAAGAAGAAAGGAATATTTTTTTCTTGATAATTTAAAGATAAAACCTCTAAAGAATATTTCTTCTGCGATTGGTCCAACCAGTGTAATTTGAGCCAGCAGGATATAAATGATAGTTTTGTTTTCTAATGAGAATAATAATTTTATAGCAGGGTTTGGTTGGGATTCTATGCCGATAGCTTTTAGAAGTATCGCAGTAAGTATTATTAGCGGTAGTGTTGCTGTATATAGTTGTAGCGTGCTAAGAAGATAGGGCTTTTTCAAATTTAAGCGCAAAGAAGGGCTTATTGCCCATAAAATGATTACGATTATGCCAATTTCTATAGCAAGGTTAAAATTTATAGCGTTATGGATGTATGTACCCCAATTTAAAGTTCGTGAGGCAAAATTTATCGTATAAACAACTAAAAATAATAAAGAAATATCAAAAAATATTCTACTTATCTGCTGGTAAGAGAGAGGAAGTATTTTTTGTTTTTCTTTTGCCGCAATCAAACTTTTTTTCTGCAAACTTCTCACAAAAAAAACAAACAAATTTATAATTCCTGCGATTATCAAAAGAAGGTAGGATAACGACAAAACGGTAAATACGTAAAAAGATGGATCTTTGGATTTTTCTGCTTCAATCATTTTTTGTATTACTACTTCTTTGTTGAAAGTATCTTTTAGATTTGTGTCATCGCGGATAGACGAAGGAGCCATCGTTTTAATGGCAATGATGATCAGAACGCATAACGCAGTTAGGAGAATGTATTTGTGTTTTTTCATTTGTTATTTTTAAATCGACGGTGTATAGGAGACGCAGTTCGAACCTTTATTTTTTGTAATAGGATTTTTGCTCGGTCGAGTCTGTTCCTTTGTTGCCTTGTTGAATAACGTGGTTTAATTATATATTTTTATTATTCATAAGACAAGTGATTTCCATCTTGGTAAGTTTTTGGTAATTTGGTAGTTAGCGGCAAAAGGGCAGTCTCATCGCAGTAAGGTCGTAGCGTGGTGGGTTACTCGTTTCTTAAATAGAAAATTAATTATTATTTGGGAAGAAGCTCTGGGCGAGTTCAGAAGAAGAGATATCTTCAATAAATACATCTTTTAAACTGAGCCGATCAAAATCCTGGTAAAAAGATTCACCAGATTCAATATTTTCGTTCTCGCCTTCGATTTGTATAGCAAAAGAATCAGCAGTCAAATCTAACCCACCAAATCCAGCATCATCGATATCATTTGGGCTTGCATAGTCTCTGCCCAATTCATTCCTTTGTTCCTGAGTCATTTCCCAAAGCGCACGGCCAGATGGATGCGGGGCAACACCAGAGAGGCTATTTAATAAATCAGCTGCTATACCAAATCTTCCATTAATTAATGCTCGTTCTAACTCCAGTCCTAAATTATGCACTTTTTCAGAATCGCCAAAAATTGTACCCGCGACTGCTTCGTGAATAATAGTTCCCTTAATATATTTTTCATCCTCGTCTATCGGCCTAATTTCTCGAGCCATAATATTTATCCCCATTCCCCCAGCATGAGAGCGGTCAATGCCGCGGACAATGTTGATCCGGCTTCTAATGATCTTTTTTCCGTCTCTACTAAAATACCTGCCTTGAGATCTCAATGGATCTCGACTTCCCAGTAACAACTCTATTTTATCAGCAAGCTTGCTCGCCAACGGGCACTGCCCGTCATCATCTATTTTGCGAAATAGCTCAACCACTTCCTTTGTAGTCCACGGAAGCACCGCGGTTACATTATTGGGATTCTGTTTATATATGTGCTCAAGTTTATTATCGTGGTTCTCTCGCTGTGATACTTTCGGGTCACTTAATTCCTTATCTTCTGTATCGCCTAAACCCCACTCTTCTCTAAGGTGCCTTGCGCAAAGAACCAACACATCTTGCTTTCCTTCTCGGCTTATTCCGGCTTTAGTTAGTCGATCAAGGTACTGCAGCAAGAGCTCCCTGTCGATTTGCGCCAGATCTTCTTCGTCCAAACTGGCCGCAATAGTCAAGCTATTACTTAGGCTATTCGACAACATGATTTTAATCTTATATGTCAAAAACTCATCAGCCATAACGGTTGCTTCGTCATCAATAACTTTTCGAGACTTTCTTGTTCCATGGCGATCAAAAAGTGCATTTGATGAACCTTGCAAGCTGGCCACAGCTTGGACAATCGGCGATGGCAACTGCAAAAATAAATCATAAGCATTGTTCATTTCTTGTCCGGGTTCAAAGTAACGGTAAAGAACGTCGAGAATTTGTAATTGAAACTTCCAGTCGGAAACATCAATTATTTTTCGAAACATCGCCACTTTAAAATCATAATTAACCTGCGTTGATAAAACCCGAAGAACTGCAATTGCCGCCAGTCTCTGTTCCCCCCTATCCTGCGATTGCAAAACATCACTTAGTTGAAACGACCGACTTTTTAAATGATCTAAAGTAAAATCAGACCATGGAATAAATTTTCGGGTTAATAAGTCCTCGTGCTTTTCTAACTGATCCAGCGCAGCTTCGATAAAAATTCTTGGTGTTTTTTCGTGAGGAGATATCGTTTCATCTTCCCTCTTCGTCAGCATGTTTTGTAAATCTCGCACTACATTACATAAAATCACTTTGAAATCATCGTCAGTTACTCGGCCAACCGCCTTGGTTAAATTTATTGCGGTTACTCCCTTTCTTCCTTTGATCAAAAACAGTGATTGCTGCCCCGAACTTCTCGAATAGCACTCCCAAAGATCACGGATATTTGGGAGTGGTTGGTCGTCGTTATGGCTATGAATATCGATATCGAAGTAATAATGCATTGCAGCTTGATTCTCCTTATACGGCATAAAGAGAGGTTGCATCGACCCCGGGACATCAGAGATCCCACGTCGATATAGTTCAGTTTCTCTGCATTTTATTAATATCCAATCGTTAGTCTCACGTATCCGTAAAAACCGAACTTCAATTCCTTCAGGATACAATGAATCATCCCGCAACATATCCAGAACAATCTCATCTGTGCTATGAACTAGCCTTTCCTCTCCAATAGGAGTATCTTCGGAGGCGAAATGTTCCAGTACTTGCCGAAAAGACACACCTCTTTTGATGTTTGAATATATCTTCTCCAGCCCCTTTTTGATTTTTTCATCAAAAAGAGCGTCTACTTTCTCTACTTCTTCTAAAGACAAAGTTAGATTCTCTAATTTATGTGCCGCGTTTGCATAATCTCTAACTAACCCATCACGTTCGGCTTGCGTCATTTCCCATAAGACTTTACCATCTTCAGCAAAAGAAAATCCTTCGAGTTCATTTAAAACCCTTCTTGCTTCTGCTGTATCCCTATTTAGTGCTTCTACCACACCTATCGCCAAATTATGCACTTTACCTGAATGGCCAAAAATTGTGCCGGCTATTGCTTCATGGATTAACTTATCTCGTACGTAATTTTTGTTAACTTTGTGTAAATCACCAACTTGTATATGAATACCTTTACCGCCTGCATGGGAATGAGGAATACCCAATACAAGATTTATTCCCCCTTGCTTTCTAAGATCATCTAGCTTCTGGGCTATAAGTTCGCCATTTTCGCCTAATTCTCGAAATAATACGCTTACTTCATCAATTACGTCATCATCGACTCTCCGGAAATTCCCAGCCTTATAGGCTTTATCTATTAACGTATCATCTTTTTGATGTTGAGTTTCACTATAAACCGCGCATAAAGTCTTTACCTTTTTATACTCGCCTTGTTGCTCGAGCTCTAAGACCTTCTTTTCTAGTTCACCAATTCTTATCACATCAACCGTTTCCTGTGTCGGCACATTAATGCCGCCGGAATAATATCTTCGATTTAAATATTTCCTTCCAGAGACGTCATAATCTTTTTTAATGTAGTCATACACGCCTTTTTTATAGGCTTCAACATAAAGATTATAAATTTTTTCTTTAACATCTTTATCTTCTAAATCGATTCCACCAACCTTCTCTTGATTAATGTAATACTTGTAAAACGACTGTTTAAACTTCTGCTTAAACCATATTGCCAAAACCATAGAGTGGTATATTTGTCTTAAAGTTGCAAAATTCTCTCCATGATTAATATCGTCTTGCACTTTTGGCAAAACTGTCTCTTTCATTATCCGCGATATAATCTTTTCCACTTTGTTTTGGTCTACAACCTGTTGTCTATT
The DNA here is from genome assembly GCA_024231025.1 of Candidatus Omnitrophota bacterium. Lineage (GTDB taxonomy): Bacteria > Omnitrophota > Gorgyraeia > Duberdicusellales > 4484-171 > JAAEQW01. The sequence goes on along the minus strand of JAAEQW010000006.1, from coordinate 34,699 downwards.
GCCTGATGGCTGGTTACCTTGCAAAGCAGTGTAATCTTGCTCTATCAACGCCTTCATGCTTGCCTCTTTCACAAACGCTGCATTACCGCTTTCATAAAGAACACATTTATTAGGCACAATCCAGACTTTATTGAAAGTGTTAATTGGGATATTGGTTGTACCGATAGTTTTAGCTATTTCTTGGTAAGTTTTTTGCCAATAATCTCTGCCTACTTTACTTTCGGGATAAGTGAGAGAAGAAAGAAGTTGCTTTAGAACATAATCCTGATTTAACATATCTTTTCCTAAATCTGTTAATGCCAAGTTGTCTGAAGCAACTCTTGTCTTCTCGTAAGGTGATAAATTAACCCACAAGTCCTTTTCAGGAAGGGTCAATCCAGCTAAAAAATACTTTACAAGACGAGAAGCTTCTTCTTCGCCAACATCACTTTCATTGGTGGTATCGATAATAAATTCAAGATTTAAAGGGTTTTTGGGATCAAAGCGGATCCCTTTCAGTAATGGATAAGAATACTCTTTTGACAAAGGTAATATTTCAGTAGGCGAGGGTAGATTATAAACAGTAGAAGCTTCAGGTATACTTTGTTGTTTTGGTAAATTAGATAGAAAGATACTACCAACAAAGGCTATTGCAACAAATGTGCCGATTGCCCTGAAAGATATAGAAGCTTTTTTAAATAGTAAATTTCGGTTTTGACTCATAAATTAATCACTACCCTATTCACTAAAATATACCATTTCAGAAGGTAAAAATTCAAGCAAATCAGGGGATTATTCGTACTATTTTGTAAGCGGTTTCAAGAAGACAGTAAATTTTTCTATAGAAGCATTCAAGGCTTTGGCAATCTTGACTATTACTTGCACAAAAGGGCTTTTTATAATTCCGCTTTCGATTTTTGTCAGGGCTGTATATTTTACATCGGCTTTACAAGCAAAATCTTTTTGAGTTAATTTTGCTTTAATGCGCAGCCCTTTAATTTTCTGACCTATTTGGTTATTTGATATGTTTTAATCCTTTGGGAAAGTTAATATGCCATATTGTGTAAACTATGTGCTCGGAATATTGCGTAAAGGATGTGACCGGAATATACCAATATGGCGGAGAAGCAGGGATTCGAACCCTGGGTTCGCTTTATGGGCGAACATCCGATTTCGAATCGGACCCTTTAAACCGGGCTCAGGCACCTCTCCGAGCGAAAGCAAAGCTTTCGCAGAGTCCCGACATTATGTCGGGACGGTCTAATGTTCCAATGTTCCAATGTTCAAAAACTCCTGGAATATTAGAACATGCCGAAGGAGAGATTCGAACTCTCACAAGTTTGCACTTACAGCGCCCTGAACGCTGCGTGTCTGCCAGTTCCACCACTTCGGCGTAACAAGTCATAATTATATCAAATAAGAGTTTTCAGGCAATATTTTTATTAAAACCCACCGATGTAGGTGGGTTATCTAATACCTATTCGAAGGAAGGTGGGTGTGCTATAATTTAGGCATGAAAATAATAGCAACAAACAGAAAGGCACGCCGTAACTATCAGGTAGTTGAGACTTTTGAAGCAGGCGTTGAGTTAAAAGGTAATGAAGTAAAGTCATTACGTAGCCGAAGTTGTTCAATTACCGATAGTTTTGTACGGATAGAGCGCAGTCAGGCTTTTGTTTATAGCATGCATATTCCAGAATTTGAGAAAAGCTCATATCTTAAAACCGAACCTAAAAGAGTCAGAAGACTTCTTTTGCATAAAAGAGAGCTTAAAAAATTATTAGGACTTACCGCACAAAAAGGTTTTACGCTTGTTCCAATGAAGGTGTATTTTAATGATAATGGTCTAGTGAAAATTGAAGTTGGATTAGCGAAGGGTATGCATACTTACGATAAGCGTAAAAAAATCAAAGAAGATATAACCAACCGAGAGGTTCAGCGCCAACTGAAAAACCACCGCAGAAGAGGTTAAATTACTTAACCAAAAATAACCCAGTAATCCCAACAGTTAAGAAAAACAAAGGGGCGAGCCATGCGCTGAATATTGGCAAAATTACCGAACTTTTACCTAAGGCAATGCTAAAAGAGGTAAACAGATAGTAGATGAATCCAAAAATAAAGCCCGTTCCAAGGGACGATAGGGCAACTTTTCGCTTTTTAATTTCTAACGCGAATGGTAGGATGCAGATTATAAGAAAGAGATGAGAAAAGGCATCGGCTATTTTACGATGGTAATCGATGACTAAATTATTTAGAAGGCTGCTTGCGCCTATTCTTTTTAATCTAGTAATTTCTTTTTTAAGGTTTTTTAAAGAAGCGAATTGAGAAAAAACATTTTGTTTGGCAATAATCTCATGAGGGGAATCCTCTAACGGCATCTCACGTTTTAACCAGTGAGATGGCTTGCCAACAATATTACCCTTAGAGTCAAGACTGTATTCAATTATATCGCTACCTTCCCAGGTGCCATCGCTATAAGACAGTTTTTTTGCGATCGACTTTTTAGTGATGTTGCCGTTTTTATCTTCGTCAAACATTGTTACATCTTCCAGGATTCCTTCTTTTGGAATAAATTTCCTTGCGAAAAATATTGTATTTTTTGAAGGAAAAGCAAAGTTTTTTTCTTCACCGATAGAGCTTTTATCGTTTTTAATATATCTAAGCTTTATGTCTTCTACTTTTTTTTGTGAAGGAGCTAATGTTTTTTCTTGTACGTATAAAGTCACAAACGAGGCAAGCAAAGCAAAAAATATCACAGGAAAACATATTTTGATGATGCTAATGCCGGATGCCCGCATGCTTATTATTTCATTATTTTTGTTTAGCTCACCAAAAGTGTATAGAGTACTGATCAAAAGAGAGAAAGGGGCCACTCTTAAAAAAATCAGTGGCAACATGTACAGATAGTAATTTACTACTATCATAAGCGGTGGTTTTGTTTTTAATATGTCAGAAAGCGTTGTGAAGATGTCAATAACAAAATACAACCCTATAAAAACAAACAGAATAAAGAGATATCCCGAGATAACATTTTTTGTGATATACCTACTTAAAATGCGCATTTCTTAAAACCAAAACACTTCCGATTAGACCCATTATTATATTTGGCAGCCACATGCCTAAGAGTGGAGTGATTTTTTGATACTCAACCATAGTTTCTCCAAAAATGAATAAGAGATAGTAAACGCCGGCAGCTAGGAAGGCGATTCCAAAATTTATTGATTTTTCTCGATGTTTTACTACCAGCGATACGCCAAATCCCAGAAGGATGAATACCATGATAGAAAACGAGAAGCTGATTCGTTTGTGGAATTCAGCGGATAGTTTTATTGCGTCAACTCCTTTTCCTTCTAATTCTTTTGATCTTGATCGCAGTTCGCCCAGGCGCATATCAGATGCTTTTTTTTCGACTTTTATGTTTTTCTTTTGTTCAATAGGTATGTCCATAAAGAATATTTTAAAGCTTAAGCGGTAAAGTTCTTTGCCGCCTGAAGGGCTAGTCTCGTCGCGAAATCCTTCTTCCAGTTTCATTTTTAGAATATCGCCTTCACTAACAAATTCTGCCCGTTTTGCAAAGGTAACCTTGCTGGTACCCTTCTTTTTGCTGGTTTCCCAGATGAATATATTTTTTAGTTTATTACCCTCACGATCGGATACGTAAATAATGAAGTCCCCGAAGCCCTCTAAAAACACTCTTGGTTCAATAATGGCGGTTATGTTTTTTGAGTATATATTTTTCATTTGTTTACGATAGCGATAGTGAAAATCTGGGATCAGGCGGTCATTAAGAATAAAAAGGAACAGCGAGAAAATGACTCCTAGCATCAGAAAAATACGAAGTATTTTTAAAAGTGATATGCCGGCAACATTGATTGCGACGATTTCGTTGTCGGTAACAAGGCGGCCCATCGTTAAAAGAACACCCATTAAAAAAGATAATGGAAGAGTAAAACCCAGAAGGTATGGCAGAAAGAAGGAGAAGATTTTGAGAGCATCAAAAATGTTTACCCCTTTGCGTATTACCAAATCGGAAATCTTCATTAGGTTTCCTAAAAGCATTACCATGCTTAAGGATAAAAGCGAGAAGATAAACGCCGAGAAAAAATCTTTCAAAATGTAATTTCTAATAATTTTCATAGTATTGTTTTTGCCAAGGTTATAGCGGTTATACGTTTTGCTCCTGCCTTTTTAAGGGTAAGGGCGCATTCAGTGATTGTTGATCCGGTTGTTACTATGTCGTCAACGATTATTATGTTTTCGCCCTTTATTTGCTTTTTTACTTGAAAAGCTTCCTTTATGCCAGTCTGTCGTTGTGCTTTTTTAAGTTTCACCTGAGCAGGCCGACTTTTCCTTCCATAGATTATATCATCTGTGAAGGGTATTTTAAAATGGTTTGCTAACTTTTTTCCTAATAGAGAAGCTTGGTTATACCCTCTTTCTTTCAATTTGTCAAGATGAGTCGGAACAGCCGTTACCATAGAGTAGTCCTTTATTTCAAAGCCGATTTTTTCTAAGCGGGAAACCATTATTGAGGCCAGTAGCTCTTTGAGGTAGTCGTGGTTTTTATACTTGAACAAATGGATTAGTTCGGTTATCGGCGGTTTGTAGCTGGCGATACTTATGATTCTATGGTAGGGAGGGTTTTGCCCAAAGCACTTTTGGCATAATTGGTTTGAGTTGTCGCTTAACGGTTTTGAACATAATCGGCATGCTGGATGAGTAATAAAGTCTATTTTATCAAAGCATTTTTGACAGATGTAACCGTTTTGTATTTTTGTATTACAGCTAAAGCAAATTCTGGGAAAAAATAGATCTTTTAGGGTATTAAACATAGTATATTACTATTTTGATCAATTGTATTTGGGTCTGATTTTAATATTATTTGCGTCATTATCCCATGTTGCAGAATTATTTGCAACGAAATAAAAGAGGGTGGAGTTAGTCCAATAGTTTATTGACATCTCTAGTAAAACGGTTAAACTAACTCCGTCCCCACTTATTTCCCATGAAAAAAGAAGTTGACAGTTTCTTATTTCATGGTATATTCCAGGTATGGTTAATAGACCTCAGTATATTCAACATATAAAAACAGCACTTAGGCGAAGTCGGGCCACAGCTCTTTTGGGTCCGCGTCAATGCGGTAAAACAACATTGGCTAGGGAATTAGTTGATATTGACTCACCCAATTATTTTGATCTGGAAGATCAAAGTAGTCTTGTAGCCTTGGCTAATCCTAAAAATGTTCTTGAGTCTTTAAAGGGTTTAGTTGTTATTGATGAGGTTCAACAAAAACCGGAACTTTTTCCTGTTTTACGTGTTCTTTTGGACCGTAAGCCGTTGCCTTCAAAGTTTCTGATTCTTGGTAGTGCTTCACATGATCTTTTACGACAATCTTCAGAATCTCTTGCCGGGAGATTGGAGTTGATTGAAATGGGAGGTTTCGATTTATCAGAAGTCGGTAGGGGTAAAGCTTCTCGACTTTGGCTAAGGGGAGGGTTTCCGTTATCCTTTTTAGCTGAAAATGACAAGGATGGCTTTGCTTGGATTAAAAGTTTTATTAAAACATTTCTTGAGCGTGATTTAAGGAAACAGCGGATTGATTTACCGTCTGTTACTTTGCATCGTTTTTGGTCTATGCTTGCTAATAGTCATAGTCAGATATGGAGTGCTGCGCCTATCGCATCGTCTTTAGGTATTTCGGAGCCGACTGTCAGGAAATATTTAGATATTTTTACTGGCGTGTTTATGGTGCGTCAACTTCAGCCTTGGCATGTAAACATGAAGAAACGCCAGGTCAAGTCTCCCAAAGTTTATATCCGCGATACAGGAATTTTGCATTCTCTGCTAGGCTTGAAAACAGAGGCTGAGGTTTTACGGCATCCGATTTGTGGCGGGTCATGGGAAGGATTCGTTATTGAGCAATTAATTCGTTTTCTTGACCTGGATGATGTTTATTTTTGGGCTACGCATCAGGGTGCAGAAATTGACCTCGTATTTAACAGAGGTGGACGCATGTATGGTGTAGAAATCAAGCGTGCTGATGCTCCGGTTATGACTTCGTCAATTCGCATAGCTTTAGACGATTTGGGATTATCACGAGTTGCTGTTATTTACCCAGGCAAAAAACGCTACTCTCTGCATAAGAAAGTTGAGATTGTCCCTTTTGATGAAATCATAAAAGGAATGGATGGAATATTTCCACAAAAGCACAATAATTAACTAGGGTCAGATGGTCAAGTCGAGACCTGATAATAGGCGACCTCCGTTACTTTTTGCAATGTATTGACGAATATTATTTGATGATTCATTTGTTCAAATGTTCAAACAAGGTATTTATTAAATGGAAAATCCATACGAAATAGTTTTTAACGATGAGTTTTTAATTGTGGTCAACAAGACTGCCAAAATTCTAGTGCATCCTACACCAAAAAAGGAGAAGCACACTCTCACCGCTCTGCTTAAAGAAAATTTAAGAGAGAATGTTTTTCCTTGTCATCGCTTAGATCGGCAAACTACGGGTTTACTGATTTACGCTAAAGACAAAAAATCACACAAAAACATTGCCAGTCAATTTAAACAGCAGCAGGTGCAAAAGAGATACATTGCTTTTGTTAAAGGAGGGCTGAAGAAGAAAAAAGGAGTTTTAGTCGGTAATATTCTAGATAAAGAAGGCCGGCGTTTTGGTGAGAAAGAAAAACTTGCGAAAACAATTTATCGGCAAATTATGTTTTTTGACGGTTTTAGCGTTGTTGAATTGCGTCCTTTAACCGGAAGAACAAACCAGCTAAGAATTCAGCTTTCCGAATGCGGTAACCCAATATTGGGTGAAGACAAATATGCCCTTCGCCGTAATTTTACAATTAATTTCAAAAGGTTGGCGCTGCACGCTTTCTTTTTAAGTTTTATTCACCCAATCAGCAAAGAAAGAGTTGACTTAAAGCTCGATCTACCAAAAGATATGAAAGAGTTTCTAAATAAAAGAAGGCAGAATGAAGCCGATTAAACCTTGATGGTTTGGTGGCAATTGCATAAGGAGGTCTAAGGGGATGAACATAAAAGATAAAAAAATACTAATGATAACAACAGCTTGCATAACTGCTGCTATTGTTTTGGTCTTGATTGTTGCTTTAAGCAAAATAGTGGGTAAACGCTATCGGCAAAGAGTTCCAAGTGAAACTTCCCCAAAAATGGAGTATCATAATTATTTCGATAAAGGAACTTACGACATAAACGATACGCTAGTTAGCCAAGAGCAGAGGTCATCAAAGTCGATAGTTCTTCAGAGCATAGCCACATTGCCTGATCCGATCGCTATTTTTAATGGGCGTGAGTATGCCGTTGGCGATCAAATCGGCCCCTATAAAATAGTGGATATTCGAGAAGAAGAAGTGATTTTAGATAATAAATCAGATATTTACTACCTAAAAATGGGCCAAAGTCTGGATAATCGAAAATAGTTGTAACTTTTTCAATTTCTATGCGTTTAACTTAATGAGACTTCCCGAGAGTAGCAAGGGGTTAGCCGATTAATCCTGAGCGCCCCTGGAAGACGAAGGGCTAATGAGAGAAGAAATGAAAAAACCAGACGAGGCACTCATGACCGACTATAAATTAGGCAATCTAGACGCATTAGAAGAGATTTTCCAAAGATACAAAAAACCGATTCTTAATTATGCTTTTCGCATTTTAAACAATCGGGCCGATGCCGAAGATGCTGTTGGCGAAACGTTCTACATTCTTACCAACAAGAAAGATTCATACACTCCTAAAAAAGGCGCAAAGTTTTCAACTTGGCTTTATACGATTGCGCATAATGTTTGCATTAACATAATTCGAAAAAAGAAAAGAATCGTTTTTATTTGGAGTAAACAGGATAAAAACGATAAAGAATATAAACAATGGGATATTCCCGATTTTAAGAATTTGCCTGATGAAAATGCTGAAAAATCCGACAACGCTTTGTTCGTAAAAAGAGCAATCAACAAACTTCCTCTTAATTTACGAGAAGCTTTAATCCTGCGAGAGTATCAGCAGCTAAGCTATCAGGAAATTAGTTCTGTTTTAAGTTGTACTATAAGCAAGGTGAAGGTCCTTATTTTTCGGGGGAGGGAAAGATTAAGAAAGGATCTATTACCCCTTATAGAGGAGGCAAGATGAAGTTTACATGTTTGGGGATGAAAAAGTTAATTTCTGCTTATATTGACGGAGAAGTTTCTTTTAATCAAAGAGAGGCACTAAGAGGGCATTTAAAAAGCTGTAAAAACTGCAATGACTATTATCAACAGCTGAAAAAAATGTCAGATATTCTTCCTTCGTACAAAGATGAGGAAATCTCACTGGATTTAGAGCAGAAAATTAAGCAGGATTTTTTAGGTGATAAATATAAGGGGGTGATGGCAATGAGAAAGAAAATTTTTATTAGTGCCGGATCCGTGGCTTTAGTTATGATGTTGGTGTTTGTGATGGTTGGTTCTCAAACTTTCATAAAAAAAGGTTTTCAGGGGAAGATGTTAGGCTCTACTCAGAGGATTGTTGATAATGGAGTCCTTGACAGTGAAAACAAAAAATCCAACCTAAAAGGTTATTCTGCTGTTGTCGATGAGAAAGAGCCAGTTGCAGGTGCTTTTTCACTTGGTTCTGCGAAAAGACCTAAGGTTTCTATGGCTGCGTCGGGTAAAAATTGGAAAGATTTTACAGCTTTGAAAAAAGACTCGATAGTTTTTAAAGGTAGTACAAACCGAAGCGATAGCCGCCATATTGTACCACACGGTGGTAAAGTAACAGGAAATTTATCTGCAGAAAATTATGTACCATACGAGACATCAATCGTAGATTTTGGGGCATCATTCTCTGATGCAGGCATGAGATTTCAGAGCCTTACGAATCTTTCAGTCGCAGAAGATGGTCTTGGTTACCAAGAACAATCAAATACCGAGGGCTATGACAGAATTTATGAGAATGATTTTCTAGAGGCTCTTGAGAATCCGCTTTCTACATTCTCAATTGATGTTGATACTGCATCCTATGCCAATACTCGTCGCTACATCATGGACCAGAGAAGGCTTCCACCTAAGGATGCGGTGCGAATTGAGGAGATGATTAATTACTTTGATTACCAGTATCCACAACCTACAGGTGATGATCCATTTTCAATTATAAGTGAAGTTGGAATCTGTCCTTGGAATAGTGATCATAAGTTAGCTTTAGTTGGTTTGCAAGGTAAAGAGGTTCCAATGGAAGATGTGCCGTCAAACAACTTAGTTTTTCTTATTGATGTATCCGGGTCAATGAACAATGCGCAAAAGCTACCTTTATTAAAGCAAGCATTCAAGCTACTGGTTAAGCAACTGCGTCAAGAAGATAGAGTGTCAATTGTTGTTTATGCCGGAGCAGCAGGGATGGTGCTTGACTCTACACCAGGTAACGAAAAAGAAAGCATTTCTCGGGCAATCGATAATCTATCCGCTGGTGGTTCTACTGCCGGTGGAGCAGGCATTAAACTTGCATATAAGATTGCAGAAGAAAACTTTCTTAAAGATGGTAACAACCGAGTAATTCTTGCTACCGATGGCGATTTCAATGTCGGAGCAAGTAGTAATGCTGAGATGGTTAGGCTAATTGAGGCCAATCGCGACAAAGGTATATTCTTAACTGCTTTAGGATTTGGTGCAGGTAATTACAAAGACTCTAAGATGGAGGGCATCGCTGATAAAGGCAATGGTAATTATGCCTACATTGACAACCTGCTAGAAGCCAAAAAAGTTTTTGTTAAACAACTAACAGGAACGCTACTCACAATTGCAAAAGATGTAAAGATTCAGATTGAGTTTAATCCATCAAAAGTTAAGGCTTATCGTTTGATTGGTTATGAGAACAGGATGCTTAAAAAAGAAGATTTCAATGATGACAAAAAAGATGCTGGAGAATTGGGCGCAGGGCATCGCGTAACCGCACTTTATGAGATAGTACCAGCTGCCTCTAAGGAAGAGTTTGGTAAAGTCGATGCACTAACTTATCAGCAAACTACAGTAGCCAAAAGTGATGACCTAATGACCGTTAAATTGCGTTACAAGAAACCCGATGAAGACGTGAGTAAGCTAATAACCAATAAAGTCAGTGCTTCTCAAGAATGGGAAATTTCTAATAATTATAATTTTGCTTCTAGCGTTGCTGAATTCGGTATGTTGCTTAGAAACTCGGAGCATAAGGCGAATGCAAGTTATGGCCAGGTATTAATTAGGGCAAAAACCGCTAAGGGAGCTGATGAAAATGGTTATCGAGCTGAGTTTATCAGGATCGTTGAAACCGCTGAGCTATTAGTCAAATAGTTAAGATTGTTTAAGCCGACTCTCTATTTTAGGGGGTCGGTTTTTTTTATAATGCGTACCTGGTACCAATTAAATAGAACCGTTCCCTTTTTTGAGTTTTCCCCCTTTAATCGTTTTTCCTTTTCTATTTAAAACCACTAAAAAACTGGTATAATAAAACGAAATTGCGGTGCTTAAGGTGAAGGGTTTATCAAGGCACTTCGGGGCGGAACCCTCAGTGCTAATAAAATTTAGGGAATCACCCTAGATGGGTGCAATTAAAGGCGAAGTATTATTCAGGCACTTCGGGGCGGAACCCTCAGTGCCAATAAAATTTAGGGAATAACCCTAGATGGGTGCAATTAAAGGCGAAGTATTATTCAGGCACTTCGGGGCGGAACCCTCAGTGCCAATAAAATTTAGGGAATAACCCTAGATGGCTGCAATTTTATTGGAGAATTTATATGAAAGATCGTCAAAGATGGTCGTCAAAAATGATATTTATCTTTGCTGCGGTGGGTTCGGCGGTGGGGCTGGGTAATGTGTGGCGGTTTCCTTATTTGGCAGGGAAGTATGGCGGAGGAGCTTTTCTTATTCCTTATGTCTTAATGCTTGCAATCATTGGGGTTCCACTTTTGATTATGGAATTTGCAATTGGGCAGAAAATGCAAGTTGGTGCGGTTAATTCTTTTGGCAAAATACGCGGGAAACTTTCTGGTATTGGGCTTGGTGCGGTTTTATGTGGTTTTGTTGTGGTTAGCTATTATGCCGTTGTTATGGCGTGGTCGCTGCTTTACACATTTTATTCGTTCAGCTTAAAGTGGGGTGTTGACACAAAAGATTTTTTCTTTAACAAGGTACTTCACTTAAGCAGTGGCCCAGCGGATATTGGATTTATTTCGCCACAAATCATACTTGCTTTGGTTATTGCTTGGGTTTTAGTTTATTTCTCAGTTTGGAAAGGCGTAAAAAGCGTAGGCAAAGTTGTTTTAATTACTATGCCGCTGCCGATTATATTGCTGGTTGTCCTGCTTATTCGTGGCATTACCCTGCCGGGAGCGATGGATGGGATTATTTTTTATTTAAAACCTAATTTTAAAGCGTTGTTGGATCTTGAAGTATGGTCGGCGGCAATGAGTCAGATATTTTTTACTTTAAGCTTAGCTTTTGGAATAATGATTGCTTATGCAAGCTATCAACACGAAAAAAGCGATATTGCAAAAAGTGCGATAATAACATCATTAATGAATTCTGGAATTTCCATTCTGGCTGGGTTTGCGGTGTTTTCAACTTTAGGCTATATGGCAACAAAAAGTGCTACGCCAATTTCTGAGTTAGCTGCATCGGGGCCGAGTCTTGCGTTTATAGTTTTTCCAAAGGCACTATCTTTAATTCCTTTTGCGCCGGTGTTTGCGGTGCTGTTTTTTATTATGCTTGTTACTTTAGCAATTGACAGTGCTTTCTCTTTGGTTGAAGCTGCGGCAACGGTTATCCATGATAAATATCCGGATCTTAGAAAAGAAGATATTTCTTTGTACGTTTGTGTTATTGGTTTTAGTTGTGGGATTATTTTTGCTAGCTTTGCTGGATTGTATTATCTTGATATTACTGATCATTTCATAACAAATTACGGACTTGTGATTGCTGGATTATTGGAAGCGATTGCGATTGGTTGGTTTTATGGTGCGGAAAAATTACGTAAATATATTAATAGTGTTTCTGACGTGAAGATTGGGAAATGGTGGAGCATATTAATAAAATTTGTTATTCCAGTTTTGCTTATAGCGTTGCTTATTAATTCATTCATTCAGGATATTAGAACGCCTTATGAAGGATATCCCCAGTGGGCGATTTTCTGTTTTGGATGGTTGGTGCTGATAGTTGTGGCATTGCTCAGTTATTTATTTGCGCACTTTTCAAAAGAACACTAAAATTTTTTTAATATGAAAAAGAAACTTACCATACTTGGGTTATGTGTTGTTCTGGTTTTGGCCGGTGTTCCAATTTATACTAGATTCAAGCGAGCCCACAGCTTTAAAAAAATAGAAAATTCTGCTAGCGAGTATATAAAACAATCAGGCATAGATTGCGCGGTACTTATTAAAGATTTAACTTATCCAAAATTAGAGTTTGTTTATGGCCGTGATAAAAAGTTTCCTGCGGCAAGTATTGTAAAAATTCATATTTTGTCTGCGGCGCTGAAAGGCGTAAAGGAGCAAAAAATATCGCTAAACACAAAAATAACCATCAAGCGTAAAGACATTACTGGTGGCTCAGGAAAGATTAAAGCAATGAAGCTGCCAGTTGAGTTTACTTTTAATGAGCTTTTGGAAGCGATGGTCGCGGGCAGCGATAACACTGCAACTAACAAGGTAATCAGCTTGCTGAGTTTCGATTATATTAACAAAAGCATTGAAGAATTAGGGGGTAAAAACACAATTTTACGCCGACCAATGATGGATTTTGTGAGTCGCCGAAAAGGCATTGAAAATTATACAGATATTAATGATGTTGCCTTTTTTTTGGAAAAGATTTATAATAAACACTTAGTTAGTCGTCGTCTTTCGGAGTTGGCGCTTTCACTTTTGAAAAAGCAAAAGGTAAACGATCGTATTCCAAAATTGTTGCCGAAAGATACCATTGTTGCGCATAAAACTGGGTTGGAGCGCGGTATTTTACATGATGCCGGTATTGTTTTTACTGATAGCGGCGATTATATGATATGTGTTTTATCTAAAGGAATTAAAGGATACAAGCAAGGCAAAAGCTTTATTGCTCAACTTTCTTTGTTGGTTTACGATTTTTACAAAAAATAAAAAAATTTAAAATCCGAATGTTTTAAAGTGTCGTTTGGAATTTAGTATTTTTAGAAATTATGTTTATACTATCTAATTTTTTGATTGCGTTAGCGAATATTTTCAATATTATTCTTACAATACTTTATTGGCTCATTTTGATACGTGCTTTATTGAGCTGGGTTAATCCTGATCCTTACAATCCAATTGTTCAGTTTTTAAATAAAACTACTGAGCCGATATTAGGTTTGGTGAGAAGAATGTTGCCGATAAACTTTAAGATTGGTCTTGATATATCACCGATTATTGCTTTTTTGGTGATTATATTTTTAAAGTATTTTTTGGTTCAGACATTATTTGATTTAGCAACGAGGTTAAAGTGATGGAGATAATTTCAGCGATAATACCAACAATAATAATTGCAGTTGTGTTTTTCTTTATTGTAAGGGTTGCAACGGTTGTTTTAAAGTTAACCGGTCTTGACGATAAAACTGCGCGCTTTCAGGCAATATCTGCGTTTACGGGTACTGGCTTTACTACAAAAGAAGCTGAGACGATTTTGGAAGACGGCATAAGGCGCAGAACAATAACGGTTTTGATGATTCTTGGTAAGGTTGGAATTTTTTCGATGATTGCCAGTATATTTTTATCTTTCGGTAAAGATAACTTTAGTGCCGATGTTGAGAAAGCGCTAATTTTACTCGGTGTTATATTTATTCTCTATCGGCTAACTAAGTTGCCCGGATTTGGTCGAGCATTAAATAAATTTATCGAGAAGCGTGTTATTGCTCGAGGAATAATTAAGCAAAGAACCCTAGAAGAGCTTTTTCGTCTTCCGAAGGGCTATGGCATAGCTCAGCTGATCATTGTGCCTGAAAGCCGTGAAAATGGAGAATCCTTGGCTCAGGCTGGATTCATCGAGAAAAACATACTTGTTTTGTCTATCGAAAGAAAAGATAAAGTAATATCTTTTCCTCGTGCTGATGATATCATTGAATTAGAAGATAAGCTTCTTTGTTATGGATTGTTGGAAAATATAAAATCATATGCAACTAGGTAGTGGAGGTAACTAAAAATGAGAGTTTCAGATTACTTAAAAGAAGAATGCTGCTGTATGGATTTGGTAGCACAGGGCAAAGATGAAATAATTAAAGAGATTGCCGATAAAGTAAAGTGCGGCGGTAACGTTGTTGATGAAAACAAATTCATTGCCGATGTTTTAGAAAGAGAAGCCCTGGGCTCTACCGGTATTGGCAATAATGTGGGCATTCCTCATGCTCGTACCGATGCAGTGAAAGGTTTTGTTATTGGTTTTGCTAAGTCAAAGGAAGGGGTCGATTTTAAGGCGTTAGATGGTCAGCCTGTAAAATTAATTTTTCTAATGGGCGCCGACCCAAAAGAGTTAAATTTTTATATGCGTGTATTGGCGGAGCTCTCAAAATTATTAATGAATAATGCTTTTCGCGAAGAGCTGCTAGCTACAACAACTCCAAAAGATGTTGTTGGAGTTATTAAAAAATTCGAGAATAGTTAAAAGGTTATATTAGAATAAACCGGGGAGGTTTTAACAAGGTGAAAGTAAAAGAGGCAATGAAAAAAGATGTGTTGATGGTAAAGCGCGCAACGTCTTTGCGTGGTCTTCTAGATATGTTCAAAGATTTTCACACTTTACCACTGATTCCGGTAGTAAACAAAGACAATATACTGATTGGCGTTGTGAATTCAGAGAGCTTGTTGGATATATTGAGGCCACAGCAATCAAGACTTTTTAGAAATATTCCATTTGTTGAGGTTGACGAAAATGTTTTCGACTTAGACACTTCGCCATTAATGGGTGAATTAATAATTGTTGACGATGTGATGGATAGAAATATTGTTTCTGTGAGGGAAGATGATCCATTGGACAAAGCATATAAGCAAATGCGTCTGTATAAGAAAAATCGCCTACCAGTAGTTGATGCTAGCGGAAAATTGTTGGGAATAATCGGCGTTTTTGACATTATTTGGAGAATGTTTAAGGAGAAAGACATTGTCTAACCAAGATTTGAGCTTTTCATATCTATGATACAAAATCCCGTTTTAAGTTTAGGTATAATATTTATTTTGGGATTTTTGCTTTCTCGTCTTGTAAAAAAAGCAAAAATTCCTGCAATCACTGCTTATGTAGCTTTAGGGGTGCTGCTTTCTCCTAATTTGCTTAATCTAGTGTCACCCGATCTTTTAGCGGGTTCAGATTTTTTCTCAAATATTGTTTTAGGAATGATTGCTTTTAGCTTAGGAGAAAATCTATCCTCTAGGGTTTTTAAACAGGTGGGCCGAGCAGTCACCGGCATATCAATTTTAGCGGCGATCATCCCATGCTTGCTTATAACGGTAATTTTTTGGCTTGTTTTTAAGCAACCTTTTTATATTGCCCTAGTTGTGGGGGCGATTGCATCAGCTACGGATCCGGCAACCAGCGTTGTTGTGACTCAGGAATATAAGAGTAAGGGAGAATTCACCGATACTCTTTTGGGTATTGTAGCAGTAGATGATGCTTGGGCATTAATACTTTTTGGTTTATCGCTTTCAATTGCTAGTGCATTTACTTCAAGCGGCGATGTTGCCTCAGGGGTGGTAGCTTCTTTAGTTAAATCATGTATAGAAATCGGTCTTTCTTTCATGGTTGGGATGCTGGTTGCAGTTCTATTTGATAAATTTACCGGTTTTATAAATACGGTTAAAGATCGATTAATCTATACTCTTGGATTTTTATTTTTGGTGATCGGAATAACATCGAGTCTAAATTTTTCTGTGCTTTTGTCATGTATGTTTTTTGGAGCAGTCCTGTCGAATACAAATAATACAAGTTTTGAATTTTTTGGTTCTTTGCGTGAAATAGATGCGCCATTGTATTTAATATTCTTTGTTTTGGCGGGCGCACATTTAAATGTTGCCATTTTAACGCAGGCTTTGTTTGTAACAATAGCGCTAATTACACTTAGGGCGATAGGCAAAATATTAGGCTCATTGTGTGGGGCCAAAATTGTGTCAGCTCCTGATTCAGTGAAAAAATACATGGGCTTGGCCCTTCTTCCTCAAGCCGGTGTTGCCTTGGGGTGTGCTTTAATCGCAAAGCATACACTTAACAATTCGTGGGGTGATTGGATATTAAATATTACAATTGCTTCAACCGTTGTTTTTGAATTGGTAGGGCCGTGGATTACAAAGTTTGTCCTTGTTAAAGTGGGAGATATAAAGGAGTGATCGCATGAAACATTTGAGAAGCTCGATACTTGCCTTTGTTCTTGCCGGTGGAGTCGGCAAGCGGCTTTATCCTTTAACTTTAGAGCGTACTAAGCCATCGGTTCCCTTTGGCGGAAAATATAGGATTATAGATTTTGCCCTTAGTAATTTAATCAATTCGGGTGTTTATTCAATATATGTTCCGGTTCAATATAAATCGCAATCGCTAATAGAACACCTAAGAACTACCTGGCGAAAGTCGGGTGTGCTTTCTAAGCATTTTATTACAGTTGTACCCCCTCAAATGCGCCGTGAAGAAATACAGGCCTGGTATCGCGGAACAGCAGACTCTGTTTATCAAAATATAAATTTAATTTACGATTTTAAGCCAAAAATTGTTGCGATTTTTGGTGGAGACCATATTTATCGAATGAATATAAAACAGATGATTGATTTTCATATTAAAAATAAGGCTCATCTTACCGTTTCGACAACACCAATTGAAAGCAAAGATGCTTCAGAGTTTGGCATTGTGCAGCTTGATGGAAGTTTGCGAATCAAAGATTTTAAAGAAAAACCTGAAATGAGTGGGAAAAGCCAAGTGTTTGCATCAATGGGCAACTATATATTTAACGCAGACGTTTTAGTTGAAACTTTAGAAGAAATGATTGAAAAAACGACCGCTCATGATTTCGGCAGAGACATAATTCCTTATCTTATCAGAAAAAAGACAAGAGTATTCGGGTATGATTTTTCTAAAAATGCGATCCCTTCTTTAAAAAAACATGAAGAGCGTGGCTACTGGCGTGACGTTGGTACAATCGAAAGCTACTGGAAGGCAAATATGGATCTTCTAGGCCGTCGGCCAAAGCTTGACTTAACCAATCACTCTTGGCCGGTTTATGGATCTAGCGTAGACTTGCCGCCAGCGTATACAGTTGGTTCTGATATCGACAATTCATTAGTAACTGCTGGCGTAAGGGTGTATGGTGCGAAAATAAAGAATTCTATTATTGGCAGAGGAGTTATTTTAGAAGAAGGCTGCAAAATTGAAGATTCAATAATTATGGATTTTGCTGTTATCGGTAAAAATTGCAAGATTAAAAGAACAATCGTTGACCGCTATAATACGATTAAGCGAAATACAAGGATTGGTTTCAATAAAGAGAGCGATGCTAAAAAGTATTTTCTTGATCCATCCGGGATCGTTGTCGTCAAAAGAGGCGCCAGAAAAATATTCTATTAATTCTTCCCAGAAACTAATAAATTCGACGTAGACCTTTCTTTGGGGGGGGCACGTACCGATTCCCGCCCTTGGCGGGACTTCCCTGCCCCCGATTAAACCTACATACTTTATTTAAGTTATCGCTGAAAGTAAAATTTTGAGTTTTACTCCAGGGATGGTATAATTTTAACGTTATATTCGAGGTTTTAACATGGAAAACACTGATTTATTAGAAAAAATTGAGCTTTTTGTTCGGGAGAAAAATTATCCTCAAATAAAGAATTCTCTTTCTGGTCACCCTGAGGATATTGCCGAATTAATCAGCGGCCTTGCTTTGCCTTCGTCAAAACTTTTGGTGTTTCGTCTTGTTCCTTATGGTAAGGCAATTGATGTGTTTGAGCATTTACCAATTGAAGAAGAGGAGCAAATTCTTGACTCTTTAACTAGCAGCGAAATAAAAGATATTCTTAATGAGATGTCTCCTGATGATCGAACCGGACTCTTTGAAGAAATGCCGGCAGAGATTGTTAAGAAATTCATTAATCTTCTCTCGCCTGAAGAGCGAAGCATCGCAATCGAGATCCTTAATTACCCTCATGATTCAGTGGGTAGGCTTATTACTCCGGATTTTGTTCAATTATTTGAAAAAATGACGGTTGCCGAAGCTCTCACTCACATTAGAAGCGTTGGAATGAAGCGCGAAACAATTTATCATTGCTATGTTTTAGATGAATCAAAACGCCTTAAAGGTATTGTGTCTTTGAAGAAGCTTGTGTTGGCCCAGCCCGATAAAAAGATTTCAGAAATTATTTTTAGAGACATAATAAAAGTAAATGTTTATGATGATAAGGAAATTGCTGCTGACATTTTTAAAAAGTATGATTTGATAGCTTTGCCGGTTGTTGATAATGACGGCAAATTATTAGGTATAGTTACGTTTGATGATTTGGTGGACGTTTTGGAAGAAGAGGTTACTGAAGACTTTGAAAAAATTGCTGCCGTTGTTCCTGTTGATAAGCCATATATGGATGCAGGATTCTTTGAACTTGTCTGGAAAAGAAGTTTTTGGCTAATTGTTCTTACAGTGCTTGAGTCAGCATCAAGTTTGGTTATGCAGAATTTTGCCGGTGTGATTCAGCAGTGGATAGCTTTAACATTTTTTTTACCAATTTTGCTTGCTACCGGAGGAAATGCCGGAATGCAATCGGCGATGATGATTATTCGAGGCTTGGCAACTGGGGATATAACGGTAAAAGATTTTTTTAGGGTAGTGTTTCGAGAATCACTATTAGGATTGTTTATTGGCGTGATTCTTGCTTTAGTAGGTTTGGTGAGAGTAGTATTGCAGCAAAGTAACTGGCTGTTGAGCATTTCAGTTGGTACAGCAATGGGTGTGACGATTATGTTCTCGGCTATTTTGGGTGCGGCTCTGCCATTGATTTTTAGAAAATTAAAATTGGACCCTGCGCTTATGAGCGGTCCGTTAATTACAACGATTGTTGATGTTGTTGGAATATTTTTATATTTTCAAATTGCAAAAGCGATATTGAGTACATGAAAAAATTTTTTCTGATCTTTCTGATTATTTGCTTATCAGGATGTGGCGCAACGCATCGGCGAGGGCGTAGTGGGCGCGTATCTGCTTCGGGATACATGCATATTGATGATTTTTGCCGCAAGAATGCTATGCAATATTCTTACGATACGATAGATGATATTGTAAGGGTATACTCCACGGACAAAGAGATACGTGTATTATTTAATTCCCCAGTTGGTTACTTCAATGGCAGTATCTTTCGTTTTGAAAGAGTGCCTTATTACATTGAAGGTAACATTTTTATTTCTAATGAATTAGAGGATGTAATATTTTCTAACGAAGCTATCGTTTTTCGTACGCCATTTACAATAAAAACCATTGTTGTTGACCCTGGCCATGGTGGAAAAGATCCAGGAGCGATATCTTCAGGTGGTTTACGCGAGAAGCGAGTCAATTTGAAAATAGCCAAGTATCTTGCTGCAGAACTTACGAAAAGAGGCTTTAAAACAATACTAACTCGTTCGCGCGATGCTTTTTTAACTCTCCAGCAAAGAACGAATGTAGCAAAAAATAATAATGCTGATCTCTTTGTGAGTGTTCATACTAATTCTAATCGGTCACGCTATGTTAAAGGTACGGAGATATACTATCTTTTGCCGGGAAAGTTAGCGAGCAGTAAGCGATCTGTTAAAGTAGCAAAGAATAGAAAAATTTGGCCAAAAAATAAGCCTTTCGAAGTTAAGGCTATTCTTTGGGATTTACTTATTACTAAGAATTATTTTTTCTCAGTAGATATGGCGCATATTTTTTATCATACGTTTAAGGATTTGGGGTTTAAAATAAAGCCCCCACGCAAAGCTAATTACCATGTTTTACGTGAAGCATATGTTCCGGCGGTGCTGGTGGAAACAGGTTACTTAAGCAATCAATATGAGGAAAAACTTCTAAGACAGAAATACTATCAAAAGCAGATTGCTGAGGCGATAGCTTCAGGCGTAGTTGCTTTGAACAAGCAGCATGCTGGTTATGCTAGGGAGGCAGAATGAATCAAAGGGCGATAGGTATTTTTGATTCAGGTGTTGGCGGACTCACGGTGTTAAAAGAAGTTGAAAAGCTTTTACCAAATGAAAACATAATTTATTTTGGTGATACCGCAAGAGTTCCTTACGGTAATAAATCGAAATCAACAATTATAAAATTCAGCACAGAAAGCGCTTTATTCTTACTGAAGAAGAATGTTAAAGCTGTTGTAGTTGCCTGTAACACTTCTACATCTTTTGCGCTAGATCACTTAGAAGGTATTTTTAACATACCGATAGTAGGTGTAATTAATGCCGGTGTTGAAAAAGCGTTGTCGGTTTCTAGGAAGAAAAAAATAGGCGTTATCGGAACCAAAGCAACGATTGCCAGTAATAGTTATCAGCGCAAGATCCACAGTAAAGACAAAAAGATGATGGTGTATCAGCAAGATTGCCCGCTTTTTGTGCCTCTAGTAGAGGAAGGATTGTTAAGGGGCAAAATAGCAGAACAAGTGATTGATATGTATTTGAAGAAATTTAAAACGGCAGGAGTTGATACTGTTATTTTGGGCTGTACTCATTACCCTTTGCTTAAAAATGAAATAGCAAAATATCTTAAAGGAGCATTTATCGTTGACTCCGCAAAAGAGGTGGCCCGTTATGTTAAGGGTGTTCTTTGTGAAGAAGGCCTTTTAAATGATAAAAAACGAAAGGGGAAAACAAACTTTTTTGTTACTGATGAACCTCAAAGTTTTGTTCGATCGGCAAGATTATTTTTAAATAGGAAAATTTCTAACCCAGAGGTGGTAAATGTATAAAGTCAAAATAATTTCAAAGTTTAGTGGGGCACATTCTTTACGTAATTACGAAGGTAAGTGTGAATCCTTGCATGGACATAATTGGAAGGTAGAGGTTGCTTTATCTTCGCAGGTTCTCGATTGTGCCGGGATGGTTATGGATTTTACTGAAATGAAGAAGGAAACAGAATACATCTTAGATGAACTAGATCACAAACACCTTAACGAAATAGATTATTTTAAAAAGCATAATCCAAGTTCTGAAGAAATAGCGCGTTATATTTTTGATAAATTGAAAGTGCAAATTGCCTCTAGAAGCGTTTCCATCGAAGAAGTAAGCGTTTGGGAGACCGATACTTCTTGCGCCGTATATAGAGAACAGTCGTAGCAATTATGAAAAAGGGAGTTATTTTATTGTCGGGCGGTTTAGATTCCGCAGTTACCCTTTATTATGCGAAAAATAAGGGATATAAGCTAGAGGCGCTTATTTTTGATTATGGTCAGCGTCACAAAAAAGAGATAAATTTTGCTAAGAAAATTGCTCGGATTAATAATATTCGCTACCATTTGTTAAAGATTGATTTGAGTTGGACTGAATCTAGTCTTACCAAAAAAGGCATTAAGGTGCCTTCTGCCGGTGGTCGGGGGATTCCTGTAACTTATGTTTCTGGTAGAAATATTATTTTTTTAAGTTATGCATTTTCTTTAGCCGAAAGCATTAGGGCAAAGAGTATTTTCATCGGTGCGCACGTTCAGGATTATTCTGGTTACCCCGATTGTCATTTGCAGTTTATGAAAGATTTCCAAGCGGCGGTGCGTAAAGGGCTAAAGAAGAAAGATATTTCGATCAAAACACCGCTAATTAAGAAGACAAAAAAACAAATAGTAAACTTGGGTATTTCTTTAGATGTTCCTTTTAAGTATACTTGGTCGTGTTATGAGGGAGGTAAAATTCCCTGTTTAAGGTGTGATAGTTGTTGTTTTAGGACGGCTGCTTTTAAAGCTTTGGGACGTAAGGACCCAATTATGGAGGCCTAAAAAGGTGAAGATTGCAGAAATTTTTAAAAGTATTCAGGGCGAAGGAATATACGCTGGAGTTGAGCAGGTTTTTGTTCGCTTGTTTGGTTGTAATTTAAAGTGTTCATTTTGCGATACACCCTTGGAGCGTTATGATGAAAAAAGTGTAAGCCAAATTGTTAGCGAGGTTCGCCAATTTGGCAAAGTACATTCGATATCTCTGACTGGCGGAGAGCCTCTTATGCAGATTGAAGATCTAATTGAATTATCAAAATCGTTAAAGAATGAAGGGTATCTTCTTTATCTAGAAACTAATGGCATTCTATATGAAAATTTAACTAAAGTGATAGAATATATTGATATTATTGCTATGGATTTTAAATTGCCTACAACAACTGATCAGCAAAGTCTTTGGGAGGATCACAGGGAATTCTTAAAGATAGCCAAGGGCAAAGACGTTTTCGTAAAAGTTGTTATTGGCAAACTTACTCAGATTGGCGATGTTCTTGAAGCGCTTAAAATCATTAAAGACATTAAATCTGATTTGACATTAGTTTTGCAGCCAGAAAATCCTTTTGAGCATGCCCTAGGGGGCAAGGTTGCGTTCTTTAAAATGTTAGCTAAGTTGCATGGTATGAATATCAAAGTTATTCCGCAAAAGCATAAACAGTTGGGGATAAGATGAACCTAAAAAAACTTAAAAAACAAGTCCAAGAGCTGACCGCTAAAGCGAATTTTTCTTTAGGCAGTGACGTAAGTGGTCTTCTTGCTAAGGCGTATCGTTTAGAAAAAAACAAAAGAGCCAAGAACGCGCTAAAGCAAATTATAGATAATGCTGATATTGCCAAGAAGGAAAGAGTTGCTATTTGCCAGGATACTGGACTACCTCTTATTTTTATTGAAGCAGGAAAAAAAATAACAATATCGAATGATTTAGTTGAAGCTATAAAACAAGGCGTAGAAGACGGATATCGCAAGAATTTTCTTCGTCGATCAATAGTTGATCCCCTAAAGCGAGGGCGCTCTTCTTATCGGGGGGCGATTGTTCATTTGGATTTTACTCCTAAAGTTAGCGGATTAAAAATTACAGTTTTTCCAAAAGGGTTTGGCAGCGAAAATAAGACTCGTTTGAAGATGTTTGACCCAACGGCAGATTTTACTGAAATTGAACAATTTATAGTTGAAAGTGTGCAATTAGCTGGGGCGCAGGCGTGTCCACCTTTTTTGGTGGGTGTAGGTATTGGCGGAACTTCTGATACAGCTTTATTGCTGGCAAAAAAAGCATTAATCGAAAAAGCCAATATTCTCAATAGCACAGAGAAGAAAATACTTAAGAAAATAAATATGTTAAAAATTGGGCCAATGGGTTTGGGCGGGCCAACTACGTGTTTGTCGGTAAAAATTAGAACGCAAGATACCCATATTGCCGGTTTACCGGTAGGGGTAAATATTAGCTGTCACGCTTTAAGGAGAGCTACTCTGCAGATTTTATGAAATATTTAAAGGTTGGCGACGAAATTTTATTTAGTGGCGTGATTTATACCGCTAGGGATCAGGCTCATCAAAGGTTGGTAAAATTAAAAAAAATCCCTTTTGATTTAGAGGGTGAGGTGATTTATTATTGTGGGCCCAGCGCAACACCAAAGGGCAAAGTGATTGGTGCCTGTGGGCCGACTACTTCTTCACGAATGGATAAGTTTGTTGAGCCATTACTAAAGAAGGGTCTTGTGGGCATGATTGGTAAAGGTGGTCGCAGCAAGAGTGTTCGTCAATTGATTAAAAAATATAAAGCGCTGTACCTTGTTGCCCCTAGTGGATGTGGAGCATTATTAGCACAAAAGGTTATATCAAAAAAAATAGTTTGCTTCAAAGATTTAGGACCCGAAGCTGTGTACAGACTTGAGGTAGAGGATTTTCCTTTAATTGTGGCAATTGATTCTTTTGGCCGCAGTATTTATGAAGACTTATAGTACGTTAGAAGCGCAAAGCCATATTTAGTCGTAAGTAGCAAGTTGGTTATTCTCAATACAAGAAACAAGCTACAAGAAACAAGATACAAACAAATTCCAATATTCAATACCCAATAATCAAGAAATTTGGTTATTCGAATTTGGTCATTGATTATTGTTTGGTCATTGTAACTTGTAACTTGGTTATTGTTTTATTTAGTGGGGTCCCGCCAAATAAATATATTAGAGTGCGGGGTTACGTTTTGCGCTAATAGTTTTTAATTAAAAGGGAGGAATAATGAAACGTAAAGATCAAAGATTATCGGACCAGTTAAGAAAACTTAATATTGAACGTGGTTTTATGAAAAATTCAGATGGATCATGTTTAATTGAAATTGGAGACACAAAAGTAATATGTGCCGCTTCAGTTGACAGAAATGTTCCTTTATTTTTGCGTAATAGCGGTCAAGGCTGGGTAACTGCCGAATATGGCATGCTTCCGCGTTCAACAAATAAAAGAATGCTTAGAGATAAAATAACCGGTAGGCGCATGGAGATACAGCGTTTAATTGGCAGGTCGTTACGCAATGTAGTTAATTTGAATAAATTAGGTGAGAGAACAATATGGATTGATTGCGATGTTATTCAGGCAGATGGCGGAACAAGAACCGCTTCGGTAGTTGGCGGGTTTATTGCTTTGGCCGATTGCGTTTACGGGTTGCAGCAACAAGGTAAAATTGGAGAGGGTTGCATATGTGATCTTTTAGGAGCAATTAGCGTTGGGGTGGTTAAAGGAGAGGTTCTTTTAGATTTATCCTATCACGAAGATTCTCGAGCCGATGTTGATATGAATGTTGTTATGAAAGGGTCGGGAGAATTCATTGAAGTGCAAGGAACTGGTGAGAATAGTTCTTTTTCGCAAGATGAATTTAATTCATTGATTGACTTAGCCAGAAAAGGAATTAATGAGATAATTGAGCTCCAAAAGCAACTTTTAAAAACAGAATTAGCCAATATTTTATGAGATTGATTGTTGCTACTTCTAATCGGGGTAAGTTGCGCGAGATAAAACGAATTTTACGCGGTAGCGGGGTGTCGATAATATCTTTAGCTGATTTAGATAAAAAATTCAATTTAAAGGAAAACGGTAAAACGTTTTTAGAAAATGCAATAAAAAAGACAAGTCCGGTATCTAAATTTTATAAAGATGATTTTGTGGTTGGAGAAGATTCGGGTCTTGAGGTTAATTATTTAAATGGAGCACCAGGGGTGCACTCGAAGAGATATTCTGGTTCCAAGGCAACGAGCATTACGAATAATAAAAAATTGCTCAAAGCTCTTAATTGCATAAAGAAGAGGGGCGCGCGTTTTTGCTGTGCGCTTGTGTTAATGAAAAACGCAAAAGTGATAAAAACTTTTAGCGGTGTTTTATCGGGTGCGATTGCTACCCATTCACAAGGCAGCGGCGGTTTTGGATATGATCCAATATTTTACCTTTCTAAATATAAAAAAACTACCGCACAACTATCCTCAACGCAAAAGAACGCAATCAGCCATCGCGGGAAAGCGTTTTTTAAGCTGAAAACCTATTTTGGAACTGTTACAAAATACAACAGTCCCTGATTACGAAGATTGGGGGAAGATTACAGTGATTGAAAATTCTTACCTAAGAAGTTTGATGCGTGGATAGTTGCTCATTTTTTCAAACCCACCTGTTTTTCATATGCTTTAGATAAGTTGTGGTGAGCGCTGCTGTTGCTGGGCGAATATCTCAAGGAAGCTTGATAGGAGTCTATTGCCTTTTGGTATTGATTTTGCTCGTAATAAACATTACCTAACCCAAGGTGTATATTGCCATCTTCGGGTTCAAACTCTAAAGCCATTTGATAATATTTTTCTGCCCATTTATAAAGATGACCGGCGTAATAAATGTTTGCTAAATTCTCTAAAATACGCCCAGGACGTGAAAAGCTGTAGTAACTCGGGTTACTTATAAGGGCCTTTTTATAATGATGTGAGGCTTTTTCGTGTAAGCCTTTTTGGTGATAAGCAAAGCCCAGACAAGCGTGTGCTTCTTTTGCTTGTGGGTGTGATTTTATACTTTTGCTAAAGAGACTTATTTCATTTTGCCAATCTTTGTTTCGGCTTATTGTAAGAATAGAGAAAATTAAAATAATAATTAAAGAGTGCCTTAGGAAAGCTCTATTTTTATGGAGTATTGCCGCAGTTAAGATGCAAAATCCAAGTGATGGGATGTATAGAAAGTGATCTGCACGAAGGTAAAGGATCGGAATTATATTTAACACCGGCAATAGTGTTATGAAAAACCAAAATAAACAGAAACTAATTAACTTATCTTTTTTCAGGTAGTATATTGCAATTGCAATCAACGCAGAAATAATCATAAAAGATACAAACGTGTAATTTTCCATAATCGAACGCGATATTAAAAAAGCATCGCTGGTGCTAAGGTTGCTTGGCCAAAGCAGAAGCCGGATGTTGTCTGTAATGACATTGAGCATTGTAAGGGCAAGAGCAACCTTGTTTTCGTGTAGAGGTGATTGTACCCCTAAACTTCTTGTTGCGTTGTATCTGATAAGCAAATAGGCGCATGATGTAAAGATCATTGCAGTTGTGTAAAAAATTACTTTTTGCTTTTTTATTTTTTTAAAACACACAATATGCAGCAGAAAGAGCAACGGTAAAACAATTGCCGCCTCTTTTGCTAGAAGCGCAGCCACAAAAGAGAACAGTGAGAGGGCAGTAAAAATATTTCGATCAGTCTCGTTACTCTTTATAAACGCATACCAAGAAAACAGCATGAAAAAAAGACAAAGTATATCAACGCGATTTGTTATATAGCTGACGCATGCGGTTTGAATAGGGTGAGATATAAATAGCATGCTAGCCAGAAGTGCGAGCGCACGTTTTTTGGTAAGTAGAAGCAAAATAATAAAAATCATTATCCCATTTAAGGTGTGCCAGAATATGTTTGTTAGGTGATATCCAGCCGGGCGTAGCTTCCATAAGAGATAGTCAAGAGAATAGGAGAGAGTAACTAAAGGGCGGTAATATATTCCTTGCGATATGTCTGTGTTTTTAAAGTTACAGAAACCCGAACTAAACACCGTTGGTAAATTTTTCCATGATTGCAGGATTGCTCCTTTTTCTGCAATAAAGAACTTATCGTGCCATATGAATTCACCCTTTAAGGTATTTATGTATATGCATACAGATAATAAAATTATTATCAATATGCAAAGGCGGCTGGTTAATGGGGGGAATTTCGGTCTAGTCATTTTAAAGGCATTATAAGGCCACGGTGGTGTTGGGTCAATGGTATCTAGTTGGAAAGTACTTATTGACAATATCTCAATTATCCATTATTTTATGTAGTGTGTTGGATAACTGTAAGTGGTTGAAAAAAGTTTAAAATATTTAAAAATATGGGATTCATTAGCAGAATAAAAGAAGACATTAAAACAACTTTTCGTGAGGATCCTGCTGCAAGAAGCATCTTTGAGGTGCTTTTTTGCTATTCGGGGTTGCATGCGATTTGGGCGTATCGCTTTGCGCATTTGCTTTGGCGCATTAGATTAAAGTTTTTTGCTCGAATAATATCTCATCTTGTGCGCTTTTTAACTGGAATTGAAATTCATCCTGGGGCTACAATCGGTAGAAGATTTTTCATCGACCACGGTATGGGGGTGGTGATTGGCCAAACTTCAGAAATCGGCGACGATGTTCTTATTTATCAGGGGGTAGTTTTAGGTGGTGTTTCCCATGAGAAAACAAAGCGGCACCCTACTATTGGCAATAAAGTTGTCATCGGGGCCGGGGCGATTTTGCTTGGGCCGATTAAAGTTGGTGAAGCGGCGCGTATTGGTGCAGGAAGTGTAATAATAACCGATGTCCCTAATAACTCTACGGCTGTTGGTGTGCCGGGTAGAATTATTTTGGAAAAGGCCATCAAGCACATTAGTGGCATTGAGCTTGATCATAACAAGCTTCCTGATCCTGTAATTGAGGTATTGCACCGTTTGGAAAAAAGAATCGAAGAACTAGAGGGGAAAATTAAACAATAAGAGTAATAGGAGGTTTAGCGGGATGAAAGTATTGGTTACTGGAGCAGCAGGATTTATTGGTTCAAATATAGTTAAATTGCTTGAATCTAAAGGCGCGAAAACAATTATTTTTGATAATTTTTCTCATTCTAGCTATAAAAATTTAGATGGCACAAAAGGAGATGTTATTTGCGCTGATATTTTAGATGCAGCAATTTATAAAAAATTACCTAAAGTAGATGCTATTATCCATGAGGCAGCGATTACCGATACAACTTTATTAGATGATACGAAAATGATGATGGTTAATTTTGAGGGTTTTAAAAACGTTTTTAACTACTCTTTAAAGAAGAAAATAAAACTCGTGTATGCATCAAGTGCCGGAGTGTATGGCAATGGTCGTTCTCCAATGAGTGAAACCCAAGAGGCCGCTCCTCATAATACTTATGCTTACTCTAAATACCTCTGCGATGTGCATTCTGAAAAGGTGAGTAAGGTTGTTAAGACACCACTTGTTGTTGGTGTGAGATATTTTAACGTTTATGGTCCAAATGAATACCACAAAGGTAGCGCTGCGAGTATGACATATCAGCTTTATTTGCAGATGAAAAACGGTAAAAGACCAAGAGTATTTAAGCATGGCGAGCAAAAAAGGGATTTTATTTACGTAAAGGATGTTGCCCGTATCACTGTTGAAGCATTAAATTTAAAGAAAAACGCAATTCTTAATGTTGGTACTGGTACCGCCGGCAGCTTTAACGAGATAATTGCTGCTCTGAATAAAAGCCTAAATAAAAATTTGAAACCCGATTATTTTGATAATCCTTATGCGGATGTCTATCAGGATTTTACCCAGGCAGATATTGGATTGTTAAAAAAATTAGGTATTGCTCCTGAGTTCGATCTTCGATCAGGTATTAAAGACTATGTTATTAATTATCTTGAGAAAGAAATTCAGCCGAAGGCTGATTCCGCTAAATGTTAAATTGGAGCGCCAAAAACCTCAAAAGCAAAAATCTCTTTACAATAGTGGATAATCGTTGTATAATTGGCGACGTTTTGTGAGGTAAAAATTATGAACCCCGTTAGGCTTTTAGGCTTAACGAGGGAGCCCTATTAGACTTGAAAGGGCAATAGCAGATGGAGATCTAACAGAGTGAAAACGTTGACTTTAGGCATACCAAAGGGAAGTTTACAGGAGAAGACCTTAGAAATCTTTAAGATGGCTGGTTTTGACATTTATGTAGGCCGGCGCTCTTATTTTCCTTCAGTTGATGACCCTGAAATCAAAATAGTTTTAATCCGAGCCCAAGAGATGTCTCGTTATGTGGAAGAGGGAATGTTGGATTGCGGAATTACCGGAGAAGATTGGATTTTAGAGAATGGTTCGAATGTAGCTAGGCTTGCCGAATTAAAGTATGCCAAAAGAACCTCGAATCCAGTAAGATGGGTTGTTGCCGTTAAGGAAGATTCAAAAATAAAGAAGTTAAAGGATTTGGAAGGTAAACGAATTGCCACTGAACTTGTTGGTTATACTAAAAAGTATTTTAGAAATCAAAAAATAAAAGTTGATGTTGAATTTAGTTGGGGTGCGACAGAAGTGAAGGTAGGCAGTGGGCTGGTTGACGCGATCGTTGATTTAACTGAAACCGGAGAAAGCCTAAAAGCTAATAGATTAAAAATAATTGACACAATCTGCGTATCAACTACTAAATTTATTGCTAATCGAGCTGCTCAAAAAAATATTTGGAAAAAGCAGAAGATGGAACGGATCCTTCTTTTACTGCAAGGAGCCCTAGAGGCAAGAGATAAAGTTGGTTTAAAGCTAAATGTTAAAGAGAAAGATCTAAATAAAATTTTAAGTTTGCTTCCAGCTCTTAAGAAACCAACAATTTCTTTTCTTACGCTAAAGGATTGGGTTGCTTGCGAGGTTATGATCGAAGAGAAAGAAGTACGTAGACTTGTGCCGCTTCTTAAGGATAATGGCGCACAAGGAATTATTGAATACCCTTTGAATAAAGTAATTTACTAATTTATTCGTGTAGGGGCGAGTCGCGAATCGCCCGAATGACAAAATGACAAAGTTGGAGTAATCAATGCCCTGTGGTAAAAAGAAAAAGTTAAAAAAAGTCAAAAGACACTGGTTTAAAAAACGAAGAAAGCAACAAAGACATAAGTCGAGATAGCCCTTGTGTTAATGAGAGTTTTATCGCCTACTACTTTAAGAAGTTATAGCTTTTTGGGATTGCGTTGTGGCAAGGTTTTGCTTTGCGCAACTTTCCTGGTCATTATTGCTTTTAACTCTTTCGCTAAAGATAAAAATGTTATTTCGGAATTGGGTATTCCGTCTCTTGGGCTGGTAAAAACTTTCCCTGAAGATGTCGAATCTAAAACAGAAAAACCAACCAAACGGCCACGACGCATAAATGCAAGAGTTTCTGCCAAGGCTTATAGCAATTACTTAAGGGGTCTTTTTTTAGCCGAAGAAGGAAATTACAAGAAGGCATTAAAAGAACTACGCAAGGTAAAGAAGCTTGATCCTAAATCTGTACACATTCGCTTAAAGATTGCTGCTTTTTTGATTCGATCAGGAGAAATGGAAAAGGCAGAAAAAGAACTTCAATCAGCTAAGAAAATTGATTCAGAAGATATTGACGTCTCGCTTGCCTTGATTTTTCTTCATTCTTATACTCAAAACGATGAAGCATTAGAAAAAGAATATGGCGAATTCCTAGAGCGTGCTCATAAGGTTAAACCTGAGAATATTAAAATATCTGAATATTTAGCGCAGTTTTATTTTTATAAAAGAAAACCTCAAGATGCGATTAGAGTGTATGAGGCGATCATTGAGGCTAACCCAGGGTATGTAGAAGGTCTTTTTTGGTTAGGCTATCTTTATGCTGAAGTTGGTCGGCGCAAAGAAGCGATTGATATATGGATTAAAGGTTTAGACATAGAGCCAGCTCACGCACCAACTTTAAACTCATTAGGGTATACTTACGCTGAAGATGAGGTTAAGCTTGATGAGGCCGAAGAAATGATAAAGAAAGCCTTAGAAAAAGACCCTCAAAATGGTGCATACCTTGATAGTTTAGCTTGGGTATATTTTAAGAAAAAAGAATATGAATTAGCAGAGGCGCACCTACTTAAAGCGGTACAATTTTTGAAGGACCCAATTCTTTACGAGCATCTTGGTGATGTTTGTTTGGAGGCAGGTAAAATAGAAAATGCTGGTAAATATTATCAAGAGGGAGTAAAATATTTTCCCAAAGATAAAAAACTACAGGAAAAGTTAAAAAAACATGGAAAGAAAAGCAAAATTAATAAAAAGTAAGGCAACTCAGATTAGAAAACTTATCGTTGAGATGTTGGCTGAGGCTGGAAGCGGGCATCCTGGAGGATCGTTGTCTTCAGCGGATATTGTTGCTTGTTTATTTTTTGGGATTATGCGTTATGATCCTAAGGATCCAGAGTGGTCAGATCGAGATAAATTTCATCTTTCTAAAGGGCATTGTTGTCCGGCTCTTTATGCGGCGTTGGCTTTGTGCGGATATTTTCCTAAAAATGAATTACTCAGCTTAAGAAAACTTGGTTCAATGTTACAAGGCCATCCTGACAGTAAAATTCCTGGCATTGAAGTTGCTAGTGGTTCGCTGGGCCAGGGGCTTTCGATTGCTTTAGGTATGGCTCTAGCTGGTAAAGTTGACAAGAAAGATTCCAGAATATATTGCCTTATGGGTGATGGGGAGCTTCAGGAAGGTAATGTTTGGGAAGCGGCAATGGCCTGTAGTCATCATAAATTAGACAATCTTTGTGCGGTGATTGATTATAATCGTTTTCAGATCGATGGAAGAACAGAAGAGGTTATGAATCTTGAACCTCTAGTTAATAAGTGGGAATCTTTTGGCTGGCGCGTTATTCAATGCGATGGTCATAATATAGAAGATTTATTGGAAGCTTTTACTGAAGCAAAATCAATTCAGTTTAAGCCAACGATGATTGTTGCTCATACGGTAAAGGGTAAAGGGGTGTCATTCATGGAGCATGTGGTTGATTTCCACGGCAGGGCACCTACCGAACAGGAAAGAGAAATAGCCCTAAGAGAGTTAGAGGTCGAAAAATCAGAATAATACCAGGGGTGTAATATGGAAATGCTCTACGCTCGCGATGTTTATGGTAGAACACTTATTGAGTTAGGAAAAAAAGATCCAAGGGTTGTGGTTTGCGATGCCGACCTCTCTGGTTCTACTCGGACGGCTCTTTTTAGAAAAGAGTTTCCCGATCGGTTTTTTAATTTCGGTGTTGCTGAGCAAAATATGATTGCAGCATCCGGAGGATTAGCCAGTTGTGGTAAAATTGTGTTTGCTTCAACTTTTGCGATGTTTGCTACAGCAAGAGTATTGGATCAGATAAGAAATACAGTTTGCTACAACAACCTTAATGTGAAAATAGTTGCCACTCACGGCGGTATAACTGTTGGTGAGGATGGAGCCTCTCATCAGGCTTTAGAAGATATTAATGCTGTGCGGGCAATACCTAACATGAAAGTAATTGTTCCTTCTGACGCCTGGGAAGCTAGAGACGCGATAATCACTGCCCATAAAACAAAGGGGCCGTTTTATATTCGTCTTGGTCGTTCAAAAGTAGCAACAATAGAAAATAGAAAACATTTCCACCTTGGCAAGGGGTACGCCTTAACTGAAGGCGCCGATCTTGCTGTTATAGCTTGCGGGATTATGGTCCAAGAAACACTAAAGGCCCATGATATTTTAAAAAAACGAGGAATTTCAATTTCAGTTTATAATATGCACACAATAAAACCGATCGACAAAGAGTTAATTATCAAAATCGCCAATAAACATAAGAAGATCCTAGTCTGCGATGAACACCAGGCAATGGGTGGTTTGTGTTCAGCAGTGTGCGAAGTAGTGGCGCGTAATTGTCCGGTTTTGGTTGACTGTGTTGCGGTCGAAGATCGCTTTGGTCAATCTGGTGCGCCTAAGGAGTTGATGGATTTTTATGGCCTCTCGGCTGATTCTATCGCAAAACGAGCAGAAGAATTCATACGGCAGTAAAATTAAACTCTTAAGTCCTGCCAAGATCAATCTTTACCTCAATATTACCGGAAAATACAATAAAGAGTTCCATGCGATTGAAAGTATTTTTGAACGGATATCTTTATTTGATGAGATTTCGATTCAAACAACGAAAGATGAGTCTATAAAATTTTCCTGCAATAATAAAATATTAGAAACAAAAGATAACCTATGCATAAGAGCAGCTCAACTTATAAAGGATAAATATAAAATTCCTTTCGGGTTTAATATAAAATTAAAAAAGAAAATTCCCATCGGGGCAGGTTTGGGTGGAGGGTCATCTAATGCTGCAACCACCCTTATCGGTATTAATAGTTTATTAAAATTAAAGTTGTCCAAAAAGCAATTGTATGATTTGGGCTCAAAGCTTGGAAGCGATATTAACTTTTTCCTTAGCGAAAGCTCTTTTGCCTTTATAAGCGGCAGAGGAGAGCAGGTGTCGCCGTTTAAAGGAAAAAAACTTTATCACCTAGTCGTTTGGCCGGGGGTAAGCCTTTCAACCGCTAAAGTTTATAAAACTTATCAAGGCAAATTGACAAAATTTTTGAGTAATGTTAATATATTAGTATATGCTGTAGGAAAAGGAGACATAGCCCTTATCAAAAACAGCATATTTAATGCATTAGAACGTAGCGCTCTTTCTCTTTTGGGTGAGTTGTCAAAGATTAAGGAATATTTTAACGAGTATTCATTAGATTTTAGAGTAACAGGTAGTGGGAGTGCCCTCTATGCTGTGTTAGATAAAAAATCATTTAAAGGTATCAAACTGAATTTACCTAAAAAGTGGACAGCTATTTTTGTCCAAACTTTTTAAAAGGAGGTTTTGATCTATGGAGATCACAGAAGTCAGAGTTTCTCTTCGGGAAAATGAGGGAAAACGACTCAAGGCTTATGCGACTGTAACCTTTGACAACTCTTTTGTGGTAAGAAACATCAAAGTTGTAGAGGGTAACAATGGTTTATTCGTGGCGATGCCGGCAAGAAAGGCAAAACAGTTTTGTCCTCGCTGCGGAAAAAAAGTCGATACCGGAAGCCGTTATTGCAATCATTGCGGCGCTTCGTTACCCCCTCCCGCTAAAGAAGCAGTTAGTGGAAAGCAGATTACTCATCAGGATTTAGCACATCCAATTAACCAGCAGTTTCGTGACTATTTACAAAGTAAGGTTTTGGATGCATACTATACTGAGAAAGAATCGACGCCACAAGAGGCTGTTAAAGAAGCGGTAGAAGAATAAAAATTTCTGCCTAATAAATGGTTTATTACCTTTAGATGTACCTTTCTCGAGAATGTTGTTCTAAAAATTTCTGACCCAAAAATTTTGCTCGTGTAGGTGTCATACGGGCGACATATAAGTTAGTTTTGTTTCCCACTACGCCGAGGCTTCGTGGGATTTCGCTGAATGATAAATTAATGTTCTCATTTTTGCCCGGTAGTGGCCGAAGACGTAGCTTCGGCACAACATAAGGTGAGGGTTTTATACGGGCGACATATAAGTTAGTTTTGTTTTTTTTGCCCGGTAGTGTAATTGGCAACACAACAGCTTTTGGAGCTGTCTTCCCTGGTTCGAGTCCAGGCCGGGCAGCCATAAAAAATTCCCGCTCTGAAAGGAGCGGGTTTTTTTATGTGTTGTCCACTGGCTCGAACCTTATACAAGAGTCTGACCGAGGACGAAATGTCCGAGGAAATGC
>JAAEQW010000005.1 GCA_024231025.1 Candidatus Omnitrophota bacterium | reverse complement strand
TTTAAAATTATCAATATCGATCATAATAATGCCTAGTCCTGATTTTTTTGATTTAGCGCTAGAAATTTCTTCTTTTAGACGAGCAAAAAGATATTCCCGCAAAAAAAGCGAAGTTAAAGGATCAGTAATTGCTAACTCTTTAATCTCTTTAAAAAGATTGGCTCGCTCCAATACCACCGCGGTCAAATCACAAATACTGCGCAAAAGACGAAGATCCTGCTGCGTGTAGGCACCAACTTTTTTGCTTTCTATTCTTACGACCCCAAGGATTCTTTCTCCAACCGAAAACGGACTAGCAATAAATGAATGTACTTTTCGATCGCTAAAGCCGATAACCTTTCGGTAGTCAAATCTAAAATCCTTTGTTATATCATCAACAATCAGCGATTGATTATTGCGCAATATCCATGCATCAAGAATTCCTCCTTTTTTCTCTTGGATAACTACCCCTTTATCTTTTTTAAAACGCGTAAGACTTAAAGAATCACTTTTATTTTGTAGGGTAAAAAAAAGAATGCCATCGGAATCCGCAAACAGATCGGATGCAATAGAAAGAAAAAAATCAAAGATTTCCTCTTCTTTAACTAGAACGATTAGTTTTTGTGAAATATTAAAAAGAAAGGAAATTTTTTCGGACTTTGCCGGAAGATTTTCTAAAATCACACGCTTACCGTCGATATCATTCTTTAAAACGTTGATTTTTTCCTGGAGATTTTCAAATTTTGATCGGGACTTATAACGAAAATGAAAGTACTGCTTTCGAAAAAATAGAACCAAAACAGCATAAACTATAATAATTATTGAAGAAAGAAAAGGGGTAACTACCCCCATAGAGATAAGGATAAATAACGCAATAACTAGACAGGCAGAAACTGTAAAAGTAAAAAGATTATACAATTGTTTTTTCTGTGGTCGGATCAAAGAAATGCACTTTCTTCATGTCGAAGACGATCTCCACTCTACCACCTATCGCGGGAACATTACCGGCATCAACCACCGCGACAAAAGTATGGTTATCTGTTGATAAATAAAGGTGATTCGCTGATCCCATCGTTTCTACAACATCACACGTAACCCCAACAGTATTTTCGGGAGTAGCAGAAGAAGCAAATAATTTATCGTAAACATCTTCGGGGCGAACGCCAAAAAATATTTCTTTGTTAATATATGGCGTTAAGGTGTCATTCATTTCTTTGATAATCTTAACCTTGAAAGACCCTTCATCAAAATAAAAAACACCTTCTTTTTTGATAATTCTTCCCTTAAGAAAATTCATCGCCGGCGAGCCAATAAAGCCAGCCACAAACTTATTAGCTGGTTCATTATAAATATTTAATGGTGTATCGCATTGGTGAATTTTTCCATCCTTCATGACTGCAACTCGATCGCCTAAGGTCATGGCTTCAGTCTGATCATGAGTAACATAAATCATTGTTGCTTGAATTCGTAAGTGAAGCTTGTGGATCTCGGTACGCATCTGAGCACGCATTTTTGCATCAAGATTGCTTAGTGGTTCATCGAAAAGAAAAACTTTTGGTTTTCTAACGATTGCCCGCCCAACCGCAACGCGTTGCCGCTCTCCACCGGAAAGCTCTCGTGGTCTTCTATCTAAAAGAGTGCTTATGCCAAGAATTTGAGCAGCTTCTTTAACACGCTTGTCAATATCGTTTCGTGAGTAGCCTCGCAACTTTAAAGCAAAAGCCATATTATCATAAACTATCATATGCGGATAAAGCGCATAATTTTGAAAAACCATGGCAATATCCCTATCTTTAGCGGGCATATTGTTTACAAGTTTATCAGCAATGTAGATTTTCCCATTTGTAGGCACTTCAAGTCCTGCGATCATGCGCAAGGTAGTTGATTTTCCACAACCGGAAGGACCAAGAAACACAAGAAATTCTCTACTTTCCACGCCTAAGGCAATATCCTTCACCGCATAAATATCACCTCTATAGCTTTTGCTTACATCTCGCAAGCTTACTTGAGCCATTTCTATCTCCTTTTTCAGTTATAAGTGGTAAGTCGTAAGGATTAAGAATTAAGGTGTAAGAAACGATTACATGAATAACCAAGGTACAAGATGCAATAATCAAATAATAACCAATAACCAATTTTTAATAATCAAACGGTTTGATAATTGGATATTGTAATTTGTTTGTAGTTTGTTTCTTGTATCTTGTTTCTTACAACTAGTACTTTAATCACTTTGTAAAACAACTTATAACCTATGACTTAAAACTTATAACTTGCCTTTATACTCTTTGTTTTCTCATGCCAGGGTATTTGTGTCAAGTTAAATAATCCATCAGCCCGGCGAGTTTTTCTTTTAAATCCTTACGGTGAACAACCATATCAATTAATCCGTGTTCAAGGTTAAATTCAGATGTTTGAAAACCTTTTGGCAAATCCTGTTTTATGGTTTGTTTAATAACGCGTGGGCCAGTAAACCCAATTAGTGCTCCTGGCTCAGCGATTGTTATATCGCCTAACCCAGCAAACGATGCCATGATTCCCGCCATTGTTGGATGAGTAAGAACCGACACAAAAGCAACATTATTTTCTTTTAAGCGATTAAGCGCACCGCTTGTTTTAGCCATCTGCATCAAAGAAAGTAACCCTTCATACATGCGCGCGCCACCACCTGATCCGGAAACCATAATTACCGGAACACGCTTTTCTAAACCTTTTTCAATAAGTCGTGTCACTTTCTCGCCAACGACCGAACCCATTGACCCCATAATAAAACGATAATCTGTAATCCCTAGAACACACGGCCTTGAGCTGATTACAGCTTCGCCAACAATCGCAGCATCCTTAAGACCGGTTTTCTTCTTATCTGCTGCAATTTTTTCAGGGTAAGTTTTAGGACCCGCAAAATTAATTGGATCTCTGCTCTCTAAATCGGCAGCAAATTCTGCAAAAGTACCTTTATCGGCAAGAAGATCCACCCTTTCCCAACAGTTCAATGGAAAATGATATTCGCACTTTGGACAAACATTTAAACTATCTTGCAAGACCTTATGAAAAATTGCATTTGAACATTTTGGGCACTTGCTCCAAAGACCATCGGGCATATCTTTCTTTCTTTTTTTCTTCCCGAAACCTTGTAATGGCTTGTTAAATATTCTCATATTTTATATCCTTATTTAGTCGTAAGTTGTAAGTCGTAAGGATTAAGTCCGGAGAACCCGGAAAAAACTTATAACTTATGACTTAAAACTTATAACTTATGTCTTAACAAATCTTCTTACCACAACTCCCGAACCAACCTTCGGATAAAAATAAGTTGATTTTTGCGGAAGCCTATGCCCTTTGTTTGCAATTCTACAAACCGCACCCAATTCAGCCGGACGCATAATAAAAGCAACTTTACCCTTAGTTGCCATGCTTTTCACTTGATTTAAATTGTTCGCATACTCAAGCTTATTTTCGGCATCAAACAATTGAAACACAAAGTTTTTTAAAACATACGTATCAAGCTTTCTATATGGCGAACTCTTAAACATTTTATCTAAAACGGCTTCATTCTTCAACTTTAAAAAATAATATTTTTTATCCATACAAAGCCCAAATGCAAATTTCCCCTTACTTTTTAAGCATTTCTCAAGCATTTTTTGGCTTATGACTGAAATAGAAAAATGCTCAGATAACGCTTTTAACACTTGCTCTTTGGTTGTTTTTAGTTTAACGATTCTATGTATCGGCAAGATTACAAGCCCCGGCTGGGCATCGGCGATATAGGCTAGGCAATAATTGATATCCTTGAATCGCTTCTTGTTGTCTTTAAAATACTGCTGTGAAACTTCAAAGCGATGGTGCCCATCAGCAATTATCATTTTACTGCGATCGAGTTGGCTGGAAATCTCTGCAATTAATTTTTTGTCTTCAATCTTCCAAACATGATTTTTATTGCCTTCATCATCAATGAATTTTAAAAATGGTTTCTTTTTCGAATAAATACCGCATGCTTTACGCAATGCTCTTATCGCCTTGGGTGCAATAACGAAAATTGGACTTAAATTAGCCTTTACTGCTTCAGTCATTTTCATGCGATCTATTTTTGCTTTTGAATGAGTGTGTTCATGAGGAAAAATTGCCCCTTTTCGATTTATTCGCAACAAAGACAACACGCCATAACGCCAACAATACTTGCCATCTATTTTAAACTGCTGGCCATAAAGATAGAGATTGTCTTTATCGTCTTCGACAAATATCCCTTTTTTCACCCAATGGTTAAAGGTAGCGGCAACTCGTTTGTAATCGTCTTTTTTAGCTAAATTAATGTTGCTGTAATTATAGGGGGATTTTTTGCGTAACCTTAAAAGCTGTTCTTTGGTAATTACATCATAGGGCGGACAAACCACATTAGACAAATCACCTACCTTTGATGAATCATAATACGTCGCGCGAAATGGCTTAATCGCATTAGTCACTTTATTCTTCCTTTTTTCCTGCGTTAGGGCATTCTTTAGGGCAATTGCTACACGGCGGCTTTTCTTCGGGGGCAGAACTCTTTTTATAGTCTGTTGCAAAAAATCCACTTCCTTTAAAAATCATACCACTGCCTGATCCAATCAAGCGC
The DNA here is from genome assembly GCA_024231025.1 of Candidatus Omnitrophota bacterium. Taxonomy (GTDB): domain Bacteria; phylum Omnitrophota; class Gorgyraeia; order Duberdicusellales; family 4484-171; genus JAAEQW01. Next base: position 10,091 of record JAAEQW010000005.1, on the reverse strand, counting down.
TTCACTTCACCCGCACATTCAGGACAGACACTAATCGGAGCATCACTCATATTTTGGAAAAGTTCAAATTGGTGGCTGCAACTAAGACATTGATAATCATATGTTGGCATATCTATCTCCTTTTTTAGTCGTAAGTGATAAGTGATAAGTCGTAAGTTGTAAGTTGTAAGTTCCGATCCCCGGATTTTCCGGACTTAAAACCTAAAACTTATAACTTATAACTTTTTAAAGCTCTTTCTTAATTTTGGCCCAGTCGTTAAGCAATCTTTTTTCCTTAAAAGACAGCTTACGTGGGATATCTACCTCGACTTCAACAAATTGATCGCCGGGGCGCTTTGTGCGCAACCCCATAATTCCTTTTGATTTCAAACGAAATACCGTACCGGGTTGTGTACCGGAAGGAACCTTCATTTTTGCGCTACCGCTTATTGTGGGGACTTCAACCTCTCCACCTAAGATTGCCCGAATTACGCTAATTTTTGTTTTGCAAACAATATCGTTACCGCTGCGCTTAAAAAGTCGGTGCGGCTGAACGTTGATATGCATAAAAAAATCACCGTACCCTGAAACAGCAAAATGCCCCTCACCCTTTAAGCGCAACACCGATCCGGTATCAACACCGGCAGGAATTGTGACTTTTATATCTTTGCGTTTTTTTTCACGTCCAGAACCACTGCATAAAAGGCAGGGATTTTTTATTACCTGTCCGGCTCCGCCGCAATTATTACAAGTTTGCGCAAAGCTAATAAACCCCATTCCACTACTAATTGTGCCTCGGCCACGACAAGTTGGGCAAGTTTCTTTGCCTGTTCCCGGCTGGGCGCCTCCTCCGTTGCAACGTGAGCACACTACATAACGGTTGAATGCGAGCTGCTTTTCTAACCCTTGACTGGCTTCTTCAAGGGAAATTGTCATTTCAAAATTCACGTCCTCACCAGAACGAGCACGCCTACGGCTGCTTCCACCAAAAAGGTCAAAACCAAACCCAGAAAGCAAATCTTCGAACCCTCCTGCACCACCACCTCCGAAAATATCGGAAAAATTTGCTCCACGAAAAAGATCTTCAGTACTATAGCGCGAATCAACACCCGCATGACCATATTGATCGTAGAGCTGCTTTTTCTTGGGGTCGCTTAAAACCGCATAGCTTTCGGATATTTCCTTGAACTTCTCTTCGGCGCTTTTTTTCTCGCTTTCGCCGACCCGATCAGGATGATACTTCATCACAAGCTTACGATAAGATTTTTTGATCTCATCGCCGCTTGCGCCTTTAGCTACTCCTAAAATTTCGTAGTAATCTTGTTTAGTACTCATAATTGCACAGACTAAAGACCATAGACTATAGACCAAAGACCTTTTTTCGAAATCCGGAATTTTCCGAATGTCTATGGTCTATGGTCTGTTGTCTATAGTCTATATCATTTATCTTCTTTATATTCGGCATCGATTACGTCGTCGCCACCTGGTGCTTGCGCTTGCCCAGATTGCTGTGCTTGCGCACCTGCTGCTTGCTGCGCATCCGCTTGTGCGCCCGCTTGTGCACCTGCTTGCTGCGCTTGCTGTTGCTGCTCTGCTGCACTTGCTTTATAAATTTCTTCAGCAAGTTTGTGCGAAGCCTGTGTGAGTTCATCGATACTTTTTTGAAGCTCCTCTACAGAAACACCTTCTTTTTTCGCAACCTCTTTCAAGGCATTCAATTTGTCTTCAATGGCTTTTTTATCATCGTCGGATATTTTATCGCCATAATCTTTCAGCGATTTTTCGGTTGTGTAAGCTAGATTGTCGGCCTTGTTCTTTGTTTCAGCTGCTTCTTTTCGTTTTTTGTCTTCTTCGGCATAATTTTCGGCTTCCTTAACAAGATTGTTAATATCATCATCGCTGAGCTTATCCGGAGCAGTAATTCTAATTGATTGCTCTTTACCGGTACCTGTATCTTTTGCTGATACATGGACTATGCCGTTAACATCAATATCGAATGTTACTTCAATTTTTGGAATTCCACGAGGTGCCGGTGGAATACCCACAAGGTCAAAACGACCGAGTTCGGTATTATCATTTGCCATTTGACGTTCACCCTGTAAAACTCTAATTGTCACCGCTGGCTGATTATCATCAGCAGTAGTAAATGTGTTAGATTTTTTTGTAGGAATTGTCGTATTGCGATCGATAAGCTTCGTGCACACTGAACCCATGGTTTCAATTCCTAAGGAAAGTGGCGTAACATCTAAAAGCACAACGTCTTTAACGTCTCCTTTAATAACCCCTACCTGGATTGCTGCACCACTTGACACACATTCCATTGGGTCGACACCGCGTTCGATTTTTTTACCAACAAAACTTTCAACAAACTGCCCAACAATCGGCATTCGAGTTGGTCCACCAACCATAATCACCTTATCAATGTCACTTGGTGAAAACTTTGAATCTTTTAAAGCGATGTCAATTGAGGCCCTAGTTTTATCAACAATCGGCCTAACCAACTCTTCCAATTTTGCCCGAGTAATATTCATCACCAAATGTTTTGGCCCTGTTTGGTCAGCGGTAATAAATGGGAGATTGATATCAGTTGTAATTGTTGAGGAAAGTTCAATTTTAGCCTTTTCAGCACCTTCACGAAGACGCTGCATTGCCATGTTATCATTTTTCAAATCAACTCCAGAATCTTTTTTGAATTCATCTACGATGTAGTTCATTAAAGCCTCATCCATATCGCGGCCACCAAGCTGAGTATCGCCTGATGTTGATTTTACTTCAAACACACCGCCGGCCATCTCCATAATTGTTACATCAAGAGTTCCTCCACCAAAGTCAAAAACTAAAATTTTCTGTTCTTTGTCTTCTTTGCCTAAACCATAAGCAAGGCAAGCCGCAGTGGGCTCATTAATGATTCTTAAAACCTTAAAACCGGCAATTTCACCGGCATCTTTAGTAGCTTGACGCTGATTATCATTAAAATATGCCGGACAAGTCACTACAACTTCTTCGACTTTGTCACCCAAATAGCTTTGTGCATCAGCCTTGATCTTTTGCAAAATAAATGCAGAAAGTTGCTGAGGGGTAAACTCCTTACCGTGAACTTTATATTTAAAAGTTGTACCCATTTTACGCTTAAACCCGGAAATCGTTCCATCCGGATTGATTGCGGCTTGACGACGTGCGGGCTCTCCAACTAAAAGTTGGTCATCCTTGGTAAAAGCAACATAAGAAGGAAACGCTTTTCCACCCCCAACTGTTGTGCCTTCAGCTGATGGGATAATAACTGGTCTGCCACCCTCCATTACTGCCGCTGCCGAATTCGATGTACCCAAATCAATTCCTATTACTCTTGCCATAATTAACCTCCTAAATGAGACTTGCATTTTTTCGTGTCACCCGACAAAGAAAAAATGCCTAGCCGAATTTATGTCCGAGCTGCTCTGAGGAAATGTTTACAAGATTTCCTCAGTATTCAGGCAGCCGGACTGCTTATTGTTCAAATGAGACTTGCATTTTTTCGTGTCACCCGACAAAGAAAAAATGCCTAGCCGAATTTATGTCCGAGCTGCTCTGAGGAAATGTTTACAAGATTTCCTCAGTATTCAGGCAGCCGGACTACTTATCACTCATCCTAAATAACTAAATTGTTTATAGATCATTATTTCCTTCTCCCTAGTCTTTGGTCTCTTCTCCCTGGTCTGTTGTCTCACTTAGGACTCCAACAATCACCTTTGCAGTTCTTAACACCTTACCTTCATATAAGTATCCCCTTTGAACCTCTTGAAGTATCATGTGTTCCTGCTCCTGGGGTGCCGGGGCACTGGTAATAATTTCATGCACATAAGGATCAAACTTTTTACCATCGGTTTCAATGATTTCTACCCCTTTTTTAGTAAGAATACTTAAAAAATTCTTATGCGTCATTTCCAATCCTTTTAGGATTTCTTCACTGCCTGCGTGCTCTCTAGCAGCTTTTAGAGCATGGTCAATGTCATCGAGCACTGATGTGAGCTCTCTTAGAAGAGTAAAATTAGCAAATTTAATCACTTCAGTCTTTTCCCGATCCCACCGCTTACGGGCATTATCAAAATCAGCACAAATCCGCAGATGTTTGTTGGAAAAATCATCACGTTGGCGCTGAACTTCCTTAAGATCTTCTTCTAGCTGTTGAGCAATCTTCGACATGTAGTGTTTTGCTTCTTTCTTCTTAGTCATATTAAAAATCTTCCATTAAGTTATTAAAAAGGCATTCCTTCATTGAGCATACCGACGAAATTGCCCGTTCGTAATTCATTCTCATTGGACCCAACAACCCCAGTGTAAACGATATATTATTCTGTCCGCACCCGGAAACAACCAAAGAACACCCGGATATATTATCTAAGCCCATTTCATCACCAACAAAAATTCGTAAATCCTCATTAAAACAAGAGTGTAATAGACTTTGAAAACTATTGGTATTAACTTCAAATATATGGAACAAATCACGCAACAAAGCTACATCTTCAAATTCAGGCTGATCTAAAATAAAGCGTGTGCCACGTAAAAACATTCTCTCTTCATTATTGTCGCGGTTCGACACAACTGCCATCGATGTGTAACCGCTGACTCTAGCTAGTAAACTAAGTGCATGGTTGATTGCCTCATCCATTGCTTCAACCGGCGGCGAATAGCTGTCGATTTCGGCGGGATGCTCTTTTATAAGGCGCTCCTTATTGAGTGCAGCAATGTAATATTTAAAACCCTCTTCGGTAGGAACCCGACCAGATGAAGTGTGCACATGAGAAAGCAACCCCCTTCTTTCTAACGCCTCCATAACATTACGAACCGTCGCTGAAGAGTATGCCAAGTTGTATTTCGCACAAAGATATGACGAGCTAATTGGTTTTGACTCTTTTATATAGCTGTCGATAACCAGCGCTAATACACTTTCTTCTCTTTCTTTTGCGTCTACGTGTCTTACCATTTCCTACCTTTTTTTAGCACTATGACTAACAGAGTGCTAAGTATAACAGATCCCCACATTCTCGTCAAGGTAATAAATCCTTCAAGTCATGCCCCCGCTTAAAATCTGGGGCATTCACTCAGGATTAATGCTGAGCGATGCCAAAGTATAAAGAAAAAATTATAGGTATTTAAATTCGTCTTTTGAGATGTTTCTTCGAGGCTTATGCCTAAGATGCTCAATACGCTCTTTCAGCTTGGAAAGTTGCTTGGAAATAGCCGAAAATGCCTTATTTATCGCACCGGAGGCATTTCTGCCGTTTTCTTCGCTGATCAACACTTTCGTTGGTAAATACGCCTGAGTTCGACAAAAATATTGCTCTTTATGAGGATTCTTCTCAACGTGAACAGACACATGAATTGGAGCATCCTGCCTGAATATTTTTAAACGACGCTCAATTTTTCCAATATTCTTCTCTAAAACATTGTCAATAAATTTACTGCTTTCAAGATATTTAAATGATACATCAACTCTCATCGCTCCTCCTGGTATAATCTTTCCACAATTGTCATACTTAAACTCTCGTCTGTCTTCTCATTATAGGATATCTTCTTTTAATTTCAACCTTTCTTTTTAGAAGGCTCAATTTCAAAACCTTTTTTGGTGAGATATGATAAATTTTGATTACTTACTTTTATTAAATATACGGCATCTTCATCCTTATAATCAACTTTTATAACTTCGCAATTTTTGTGAATATAGTTCGCCGCCTCCATCATTGAAAAAGGCACCCTCACAATAACCTCTTGCATATCTTCAAATAAATGCTTATAAAGCTCTTCTCTCAATTGATCTAGGTTAATCCGCTCCTTTGCTGAAATAAAAATTGCCCCAAAATATTTATCACGCAAGGCAGATAAATCCTCTTCTTTTAAATTATCAATTTTATTAAAAACTAAAACAATCGGTTTTTCATTAAGTGAGAGTTCTTCTAAAATACTATCGACCGACTCGCGCATTCGTTCAATGTCAGCGCTTGATGCATCAACAACATGCAGTAAAACATCGGCAAACTGCAATTCCTCTAGTGTGGCCTTAAAAGCTTCCACCAAATAAGGCGGCAAATCATAAATAAAACCAACAGTGTCACTTAAAATAACGTTTAAGGTGCCATGCAAAAGAAAAGAATGACTTACGGCATCAAGAGTAGTAAATAAACGCGAAGACACCTTTTCGGTGCTTTCTGTTAGGGCATTAAAAAGTGTTGACTTACCAGCGTTGGTGTAACCGACAAGCGAACAAACGCAAACCTTTTGCTTTTGACGTTTCTTACGCATAACCTGGCGGTGCTGTCTAATATCCTTGATCTCCCGCTTAAGACGAATTATGCGCTCACTGATTTTGCGTTGATCAACCTCCAGCTTTGTTTCCCCCGGACCAAGAGTGCCAATCCCACCACCTAATCTTGACATCATGGTTCCTTTGCCTCTGAGACGTGGTTTTAAATATTGCAATTGAGCGAGTTCAACTTCTAGGCGCCCTTCTTGAGTGTTAGCACAAGCAGCAAAAATATCAAGAATTAATTGGGTGCGATCAATAGTTTTAACACCAAAAGCTTCTTCTAAATTTCTTTGCTGATTAAAACTGAGATTGTTATTAAAAATAACAACATTTGCCTGGCTATCCTTAATAAACCCAGTCAACTCTTCAACGTTGCCTTTGCCAATGTATAACCGAGGATAAATTTCTTTACGCTTTAACATGACTAGATCTTCAACTTCAATACCCGCCGACAAAACAAGACTCCTAAACTCTTGCGCTAAAACCTCGTTTGACCATTGGCCTCGCTTGATCTCAACTAAAATGAGAATTGCTTTTTCTTTTTTTGCAGTGTTATACATAATTCGAAATTGACTCCTGCCTTACACTATCCACGTTCAGTGGACGCACAATGTCTAATAATTTCATTCTTAGCTTGTTCGATAGTCAAATTATCTGCTTCGATCCATTGAATGCGTTGATCTTTCTTAAACCATGTGATTTGGCGTTTTGCAAAATTCCGTGTATTTTTTGCAATTTCTGCTTTCGCGCAATTAATATCACTTTCTTCATCAATGCATGCAGTTATTTCCTTTATCCCAATTATCTTCGCAGCGGTTATGCTCAAGGGCACCTTTAGCAGTTCTTTCACCTCGTTGACTGCGCCACTTTCGAACATCTCATCAACTCGCTGATTTATTCGCTCATACAATTTGTTGCGATCCAATTTTAATGCAAATATTTTAATCGGTAATTTGCCAAATAAACCATCTACTTCTTTTTTCTTCTGAGAAAACGGCACTCCGTCGGTATGATAAACCTCTAATGCCCGAATAATTCGGCGCAAATCGTTATGTGCTATTTTTTCTGCAGACTCACAATCAACTTCGACCAACTCCTGATACAAACTTTCAATACCGCATTCATTGGCCCGATCTTGAAGGTTTTGACGTAATTCTTCATCTTTGCCAGCACCTTGGAAAATGCCATCTAAAAGAGCTTTAGCATAAAGACCGCTTCCCCCGCAAACAATAACTGGCACATTTTTGGCGTGCAAATCTTCTATTTTTTTAGTTGCTGATGAGTAATAATCAAAAACATTATAAGCTTGCGTAACTGAAACAATATCAACAAAATGATGTCTTACGTCACGTAGCATCGTTGCGGTTGGCTTTGAAGTAATTATTCTTGGCTCCTTATAAATAAGCATTGAATCGCAAGATATAATTTCACCACCGATATGCTTAGCTAAAGAAAGACTAAGATCTGTTTTTCCGGTTGCAGTCGGCCCAACAATAAATATAACACTAGACATAAGACAAGACCGTAGACTGTAAACTGTAGACTGTAGACTTAATAAAAATTTTCTTTGTTTTCATCTTGCGGCCTCATTCGGGTCTATGGTCTTCGGTCTATTGTCTATGGTCTACTCCTATGGATAAATAATCGCAGGATACCCTTCGTTAAGCAATTTAGCGTAAGCTGTTTGAGCGGACTTTCGTCTTTGAAACTTCCCCACTCGAACCTTATAAATTGTTAAGTTATCCTTTATGTCGCTAACAATATATACGGAATACCTATTTTGAAGTTCTTTTTTAATCGTATTGGCATTCTCCTGACTACTAAAAGCTCCAACCTGAACAGTAAAATAATTACCATGACTACGCAACACTTTAACGTAACGCATTTCGCTACTTTGAGGATACTTATTTTCAATTACATTTAAATATTTATTCTTATCGCGCCATAATCCCTCTTTTGCTGATATTTGCGCAAGCCTTAAATACACTAAAGGTAAAAAATTGCTTATTTTATATTTACGCTTTATTTCGTTATACATAATTTTAGCCTGTGTAAAATTTTTCTCCAAAAAGTAAATATCTGCCATCTTTATCCGCGCCTGTTCAGTAAACTTAGAGCCGGGAAATTGACGCAAAATCTTCTTAAAATACTTACGCGCAGCCGCATAATCGCCAATCTTAATGTAATTCAATCCAAGAAAATATAAACCATCTGCCCTACCACGATGCTTATAGGCCTTGCTGATCGCCTCTTGATAGTCACCATAGATATAGTCAGTAGCAGCATCATCTAAAGTTGCCGCGCAAACACTCATTGGCATCAATACAAAAATAAATAATTTTTTTAACATTTTTTTTGTAATTTTCGTGAAATTTGTTTTTGTAAATCTAGTAACTCTTTATGCCTTTTCTCTTTGTATTCAGTACTAACACTATCTACCATATTTGCTGCCGCAGTTCCCAAACGAGGTGAATATTTGAAAATATAGGCATACTTAAACTCAACTTTCTCAACAACGCTTTTAGTTGCTAAAAAATCATCTTCCTCTTCATTAGGAAAACCAACGATAATATCCGCGCTCAAAGACCCGCCAACAATTTCTTTGTATTTTTTTATTGTATCAAGATAATCCGCTATTGCATAGCCTCTATTCATTGATTTTAGAACGCGATCTGATCCTGATTGAAATGGAATATGAAGGTGTTTTTTTATGTTAGATCTCTCAGCCATTAGTTTAAATAATTCAACACTGCTATTGCGCGGATTACTGGATATAAAATCAACCTCCTTTAGCCCTTCTAAATCACTGATCATCTTCAACAAATCAACAAAAGTGATAATTTTGAGTTTTGAATTTTGAATTTTGAATTGATAGTGATAGTCGTTAACATTTTGGCCTAGAAGGGTTATCTTACCGACTCCTGCCTTAATGTTATTTTTAACCTCATCAACTATATTTTGATGATTGCGGGGTCGCAGATTACCCCGGACATACGGAACAACACAATAGCTGCAGTAATTAGAACATCCCGTTGAGATAACCACTCCGGCCCGGTCGGAATCAACCTTGAATGACAAGCTATACAGTTCTTCATTACGATCCCGATCCTCCAAATCAATTATTCGTGATCCTTTTTCACTGACTTTCTTGATGTAATCGGGAATCTTGTCTAAACAACCGGGTCCGCAGATTAAATTGACATGGGGCATCTTTTTATAGATTTCTTCACCAAGGTTACGCGCCATACAACCGATCAGGCCAATCACCTTTGGTGATTGGCAATTTTTAATTTTGAATTTTGAATTTTGAATTGACTTAAGGCTGCCTAAAAAGGAGATTGCTCTATTCTCAGCATGTGCACGCACCGAACAGGTATTTACTAATATAACATCGGCATCATCAGCCTTCTCAACAATTCGATAGCCTCGATCAACAAAAAGCCCGCTCAAAGCCTCGCTATCACGACTGTTCATTTGGCACCCAAAAGTTTTGATAAAAACTTTTGGGTGCCACCCCGAAGCACTTCGGGTTAGAGGCTGCGTAGCAGCGTTTAACCCGATATTTGGGTGCGAGGGCATCTGCGCCGAAGCGTTTTGGGTTAAAGGCCCTAAGGCGTTTGACCCAATATCATCACGCGAGGCGTTATTATTTATATCTTTGTGTTTTGACATGATTTATTTATTTCTTCACGCTCTCTCATAACTCAACTCACTTCGGGTTAGAGGCTGCGTAGCAGCGTTTAACCCGATATTTGGGTGCGAGGGCATCTGCGCCGAAGCGTTTTGGGTTAAAGGCCCTAAGGCGTTTGACCCAATATCATCACGCGAG
>JAAEQW010000004.1 GCA_024231025.1 Candidatus Omnitrophota bacterium | reverse complement strand
ATAAAAAGTGATTACTTGTCAATTTTATTGTGCTTATTTCAGATTGGTTCGCGTACTTTTTACTTCGTTTTTGCGATTCGGCTACTGGTTTGGATTGAAAAACTATTTTTTATCAATGTTTCAGACAGCTGGCCTTCGTCATGTTCGGCGCACTTGGCGCCATCGCACCGATCTGCTGGGGGAATCTTGCACCTGCTCAACTGGATCTGCGCCACATGGGTAAACTACCCCCTGAACCAGTCTAAAGTAAATTGGTATTTTTCGCCTTAGACTCCGGTAAGAAAGTCGCACAAAGAAAGTCAAAGTAGAGGACAATCCTGATTACATCCCCACCCACAACTACAACTTGAGAGTGCTCGCGCCACTAGGGTAATACCTAAATTTACTGATATCATAATGCATTCACACTTTTGTTTCAGATTATCGTTTTTTCTATTACAACCAAAGATGAAAAGGAAAGAAGAAGCAAAGAGGAAAGCACACACGTCTTCCGATTGCTGCTGCACATAAAAATGCCAATACGAGTCTTT
>JAAEQW010000003.1 GCA_024231025.1 Candidatus Omnitrophota bacterium | reverse complement strand
ATCTTTATTATTCCGTGCCTTTTCCACAACCAAAGTCCAACCTTATATATGGGCTTATAAAGCGTACATGCGTCCTATTTTAGAGTATTGTAGTCCTGTATGGAACCCTTATTTAATTGGCGATATTTTGAGGCTGGAGAGAGTGCAGCGTTACTTTACTAGAAGGCTTCTTATTCGAACTGGTCAAGCACCTCTTTTTTATCAGAACCGTCTTTCTCATTTTGAGCTGGAGTCTCTTCAGCTCAGGAGGTTAAAGACGGATCTGGTTTATTACTACAAAATTCTAAATGAGCATATTCCCTTAGATCCAAACGTTTTCTTTACCCAGAGAACTGCTTCAAAAACTCGGGGGCATGCCAGAAAACCTTTTGTTCTGGATATGCGGATTGATGTCCATAAATTCAGCTTTGCTTGTCATGCTGTCAAGAAATGGAACTCTTTACCGCATGATGTGATTTTGGCTCCATCACTCGCTTCTTTTAGGAGGCGTCTTGATCATTGTCTTTCAGAGTTTACTTTTGACTAAGGGCTTTACAACAGTAATTTTCTTTTTCTTT
>JAAEQW010000002.1 GCA_024231025.1 Candidatus Omnitrophota bacterium | reverse complement strand
TACTTTTTTTTTTTTTTAGTACCCTTCTTTTCCATCTTTCACTATATGGGGGGAGATACATATTAGTTTTTTTTTTGCCCGAATGGCTTTTTTAAATCTGGTCCCCTTATTTTTCCGCCACAATAAATATTGTAAATTAGAACAACCTGACTGCAGCAAGAAATGATTTATGATAATGCATAGTTCATATGGAGAACCAAAAGCCAACAAGAGCATGAAAATTTTACAAGAAGCATGTCAAGCTGAAAGTCCAAAAAATGCACAAAGTCCACAAACAAAATCGACAAAGTCAATCAAAGCAAGAACAATGTAAGGAAGCAAAACTGAAGCAAAATACACCTCAACAAGCAAAATCAAATAAAGAGTTCGACAGTCACTTCTTTTCCAATACCAGCAAGTAAATGTCTTTCAAACTCGAGACAAATCTTGTCTGAGCCTTTTTCAGTTCCTTATCGCTGATCAGGATCACTTGTCCTGGTGGCGGACCCAACAACTGTAATGGCCAGACTTTGGAGTCTTGCCAGTATGCGCAATCGCTCCAACCGCTTTATATTGGAAGCCACCAATCCAGATGTTATTCGCAGTGAATCCTGTTATCTTCCTCTCATTGAGCCGCTGGAAAGAGGGAATCTGTGAGCCTGCTACTGG
>JAAEQW010000001.1 GCA_024231025.1 Candidatus Omnitrophota bacterium | reverse complement strand
GCTGAAACATACGTCCTGGGTCAACTTCTCGTGCTTATTCCAAAAATGATGTCCGTTCTTCATGATGTCCAAAAATGTAATGATTCCTTTCCTTTGTGATTTCTAGGGTAAAATTAATTTTTACTGAAAAACGGACATCATTTTTGGATTCAGCACGAGAAGTTGCCCCAGGACGTATGTTTCAGCACTTTTTGGTAAACATTAATTTTTGACCAATTTTGGTCCTCATTTTGGACCAAGTATAGAAACAGAAGAAACAATAAAACAGTAAGGGCTAGCGGAAAACTATTTGGAACACTAAAGTTCTATTTCTTGGGCTTTCGTTTGCTTTTTGAATTTTTAAAATTGGTTCACTGGTTGCCGATTTATGGCTGTTTACTTCTAGGACCCTAATTATGGGCCACCCTGGAATCCAAGTGTAAAAAATTGACTTTTGACAACTTTTGAAAAAACTTATGTACTAAAGTTTCTTGTACTAATGTAAATAAAAGTGCAAATACGCGAAGACCGCCCCTGTCTTTAAACAGGCAAGGCAGCCAGGACCCTGAAAGCTAACGAATTGTCTTCCTAATGAGTATAGACTACCTGTGTAAAATGACATGAAGATCGGCTTAGATTCATAAGTTATTCAAAAAACAATGTGGGTAACTGGGTATTTTGAATAAGTTTACTCTTTTAGGTCCCTTTGCGTTTCTTCATGCTTATTGGTGTTTGTTAGTGCCTCGCCCGCGTCCCTTTATGCCTTGTTCGCGTCTCCTCGCGTGTTTTCGCGTTTGTTCGCGTCTCTTCGTGTCTCTTCGCGTGTTTTCGCGTGTTT